>DFRY01000056.1 GCA_002378845.1 Ruminococcaceae bacterium UBA3451
TTTATTTGCCAAGTGCTTTCTTAGTGACTTCCACAATGTGAGAAGCGTTCAGGCCGAACTCGTCCAAAAGGTCGAGCGCCGGGCCGGAATGGCCGTAGGTGTCGTTTACGCCGATTTTAACAACCGGAGTCGGGTATTCTTCGGAAAGAACGCCGCAAACCGCGTCGCCAAGACCGCCAATGACGTTGTGCTCTTCCACGGTAATAATTTTGCCGGTTTCCTTCGCCGCTTTTAAAATCAGTTCACGGTCAATCGGCTTAACGGTGTGGATGTTAATGAGTCTTGCGTCAATGCCCTGCTCTGCAAGCGTTTTGACCGCTTCCAACGCACGGGAAACCATCAGGCCGGTCGCCACAATGGTAATGTCTTTGCCGTCGCGAAGGGTAATACCCTTGCCAAGCTCGAACTTGTAGTCGTCGGAATTATTAAAGCTTTCCACCGCAAGACGGCCAAGACGGATATAAACCGGGCCGTGGTGTTCGGCTGCCGCTCTTACCGCGGCAAGCATTTCGTAGTGGTCGGCCGGGTTCAGAACAACCATGCCCGGAATGGTACGCATCAGGGCAATGTCCTCGCAGCACTGGTGGGACGCGCCGTCTTCGCCGACGGAGATGCCGGCGTGGGAACCGACGATTTTTACGTTCAGCTTCGGGTAACCGACGGAGTTGCGCACTTGCTCGTATGCACGGCCGGTGGAGAACATAGCAAAAGAAGTTGCAAACGGAATCTTTCCGCATGTTGCAAGCCCCGCTGACACGCCGACCATGTTGCATTCCGCAATTCCGCAGTCAATGAAGCGGTCGGGGTTCGACTTCTTAAAAATGCCGGTTTTGGTTGCTTCCGCAAGGTCTGCGTCCAGCACGACGACCTGCGGGAACTCTTCGGCCAATTCAGACAGTGCCTGACCGTAGCTTTCTCTGGTTGCCTTTTTTACCATCTCTGCCATGTTATTCCGCCTCCAATCCGGACAGCACCTTATTCAAGTCCTGCATTGCAATTTCGTACTGCTCTGCGTTCGGGGCGGCGCCATGCCAGCTTACTTTATTCTCCATAAACGATACGTCTTTGCCCTTGACGGATTTCGCGATGATTACGCTCGGCTTGCCTTTTACGGTTCTAGCATGCTGAAACGCTGTTTCAATCTCGTCAAAATCATGTGCGCTGATGATCTGTACGTCAAAGCCAAAGGAACGGAACTTTTCGTCAATCGGTTCCGGGCCGCCCACTTCGTTAACCGGGCCGTCAATCTGCAAACCGTTGTTGTCGACCACAAGGCACAGATTGTCCAGCTTATGGTGCGCCGCGAACATTGCCGCTTCCCATACCTGGCCTTCTTCAATTTCACCGTCGCCAAGAATGGAGTACACGCGGTAGTCTTTTTTGTCCAGCTTACCCGCAACCGCCATGCCGCACGCTGCGGAAACACCCTGGCCGAGCGAACCGGTACTCATGTCAATGCCGGGGGTTCCTTTCATGTCCGGATGACCCTGCAGCATTGCGCCGATGTGACGCAGCTTTTTCAGCTCGTCCATCGGGAAGTAGCCCTTTAATGCCAATGCGGCGTAAAGACCCGGGGCACAGTGGCCCTTTGAAAGCACAAAGCGATCCCTGTTTTCGTCCTTCGGATTCTTCGGATCCACGTTCATCTCTTTAAAATACAGATAAGTGAAAAGATCCGCCGCGGAAAGACTTCCGCCCGGATGTCCCGATTTCGCATTGTAAACGCCTTCGATTGCACCCATTCTGACCTTACATGCCAGAATTTGCAAATTCTTCTTCTCCGTTTTGTCCATGTATGTATCTCCTTTTAATTTAAGCTGGACGACCTTTTGAAGCCGTTAAAAACAAATGGTTCACAAGGTCTTCCGCAGTATATTCGTTCCCGATTCCCCCCTTATTCCAAATAATCGGCAGTTCCTTACCGGTGCCGATCAAATGCCCTGCAGCCGCCTGCGGTAAAATGGAATTTGAAAGCTCAATAGCATTCACGCCTAAATGACCGCAGACTGCCGTTATGGTTTCGTCGCCGGTCATGTAAATTCCAATCAGCTTTTCGGCGGTGCCTTGAATGATTTGTGTGGCGATGCGCGCTACGGAATTTTTAATGTTGCTTGCACACGTTCCGTTTTGGAACTGATTTTTGTGATCTTCTGCCGGAAGATCAAGAATTTTTCCGCACAGAACGGTGTCCACAACCATCGTGCGGGGCGGCCTGTTTGATTGAATGGCTTCAGAAACACTATCTGTAATTCTTTTAATTTCATATTCCGCATTTTCATCGGACTTTGTTAATAATCCGGTATTTACGGCTATATGGTCGACGTCATTGTGGGAAAACAAAACCTCCATCTGCCTTTGTGTGGCGGGGGAAGCGCTTCCGTCCAGAACGAGTGCCGTTCCAACCTCTTTCGGTACAGCCGCTTCTTTTGAAATCGGAGCAGTGTTCGGGAACCAACCCTTTCGGTGCGCCACTTTGGCAGAAAAAACGCCGGAATCAGCAAACAGAACGTTCCAGTCCAGCTCCGATACCGCCTCGGCTGCTTTTTCCATCTCTTCCTCTGTGACATCCAAGATAAGAACCCTGCTTTTATTGTTTCGGGCTTTAATAAGCGCGTCTTTTATCTGCTTTTTATCCGGCTCCTTGCACATTATGCGAACCACCCCGGCATTCTGTTCGGGTGCCCATTCGGTTTTTTTCTTGTGGCACTCAGGAAGAACCACAATTGCGACGGAATCGTCCCCAAGCACATTCAGAATAGCGTCGATTTTTGCAGCAATGTCCCATTGGTAGGTTCGGCCAAGCTTGAAAGAGAGCTGATGTACACCGGAATCTTTCAAAATTTTTGCCGCAGTGCGGTAATTGTATAATGCTTCATCCTTTGAGGAGGACTCTGTATTCACACTGACTGCGACCGCATCGAAATTGCACAGAGCTTTTTCTTCAATTACGGAAGCCGCACGGAAAATTACTGCTGTTCGCGCACCTTCTTTTGTAAGCGACATTCCAAATGACGTCGCACCGGAAAAGGAGTCGGCGATTGCTCCCAACTTTATCATAATATCATTCCCTTCGTATGGTGTATGCGAAACGGTATGGATAAAATTATACGATATGTTCGTATTTGAACAGTTTTTGGGGTCTGTTTAACTTTGCAGTTTAATATTACGCTATCTTTTAGGGTTTTTCAAGTATATTTTATCATTTAGTTAACGTTTTATAAAAATATTTATTAATTAATTATCGTTTATTATCACATTTATGGAAAACGATAAATAATTCTTTGGGATTTTTCTTGTCTTTTTCAAAAACAAGTATATAATAATAAACAGCAGAAAAATCTGTGAAAGGATGATTAACATTTTAGCGTTTGAAAGAAGCAATGAGATATTTTCTTTAATTCAAGATAAAAAACGGGTTACCACAGATGAGTTGAGTCAGCACTTTGGAGTATCCGCCTGTACAATACGAAATGATTTGCTAAAGCTGGAAAAAGAAGGCCTGCTCCGCCGCATACATGGCGGCGCGGTTCTGGTTGAAGTGGAAAATGACAGCAATATTGTGAACTTCCATTCCAGAGAACGTAAAAACAGTACCGAAAAAGCAGAAATATGCCAGGCAGCTTTAAAGCATATTAACAACGGCCAGTGTATTATACTGGACGCCAGTTCCACAGCGTTGGCATTGGCGAATTCTCTCGACCAGTTTGAACGGCTCACCGTCATTACAAACGGAATTTACACGATGATGGCGCTAAAAGATAAGCCGAATATTACGGTTATCATGGTGGGGGGCATCGTTACCAAAAATTCCGGGTCAGTGGAAGGACTGTTAGGAAAAGACCTATTCAGCGAAATTAATATTGATATTGCTTTCGTTTCGGCACAGGGCTTTTCGCTGGACGCGGGACTGACAGATTTTAATATTTATGAAGCCGATTTGAAAAAGCTGATGATCCAACGGGCCAAAACACGCATCGCTTTACTGGACCATACGAAGCTGGATAATGTTTCTATCGCGTCTTTTGCAGGGAAGGAAGACCTGAATGGAATCATTACCGATCAAAACGCTCCCGCTGACCTTGTGGAAAAGTATCGGGCTGCAAATTTGAATGTGGAAGTAGTCTAAGCCTTTTGCAGTTCATTGCTGTACGGAAAAGTTTTTATACCCGGAAGCAGATAGAAAAAAGGGCAAAAATTTGATAAATATAAAAAATTAAAACCGTAAGAGACCGCATTGCAATGCAGTTTTTTGCGGTTTTTCCAGTTTGTTTTTTGTGTATTCCGAACGGTATCTTATATTTAAAGAGAGATGTTTTGTATTGGTCGCACAAAAAGTTTGGAACTTTTTGATAAAAAGATGTTGACAGTAGTCGGTATTCGAGCTATACTGATTCCAGGATATGATTTTGGATCCAATATCCTAAAATGAAAGTGGAGGAAGAAAATGAAAAAGGTATTAGCAGCATTGGTCATGATAGCACTTACGTTCTCAGTGTTCTCGGGATGTTCAGCTCCTCAGCAAACTCCTCAAAGCGAAGCACCTGCAGCCAACAGCACAGCAGCTCCTGCCGAAAGTCAGGCCGCCGCACCTGCAGCAAGCGACGCATCCAGCGCAGTTACATTGCCTACCACAGGAATTGGAAGTCAGATTGCCACTACAGTCAAAGCGCAAAAGACATACAAAATTGCCTGCATTGTGAAAAACTCTACGAACCCATACATGCTCAGCCAGCTTCAGGGCGTGAAAAAAGCCGGTGCGGACGAAGGTTTTGAGTCCGTTCTTATGGCTCCCGCTACACAGGACAGTGTGGAAGAGCAGGTAAAAATCATTGAGGATATGATCCAGAAAAAAGTAAACGGCATTATTATTCAGTGCGTGGATTCCAACGGAATCATGCCCGGCATCCGCAAAGCCAAAGAGGCGAATATTCCGGTTGTAACCATCGGTACACCGGCAGCGGAACCGACTTTCTTAAGAACCGGCGTTGACTATGAAGAAACCGGTTACGAAGTAGCAAAGAAAATCGCTGAAAAAATCAACGGCAAAGGCCAAATGATTATTCTGGAAGGCCCTGCGGGCGCCCAGAATGCAAAGGAAAGACTTGCCGGCATTAACAGAGCGTTAAAAGAATACCCCGACATTAAAGTTGTGGCTTCTCAGACAGCAAACTTTAAAAGAACTGAAGGCATGAACGTTACGGAAAACCTTCTGCAGAAGTACAAGGACATCAATGCGGTTATCGGCTGCAACGACGAAAGTGCGCTGGGCGCAGTTCAGGCGCTTAAATCCGCAGGTATGACCGATGTTGCGGTCGGCGGATTTGACGGCAGCTCCGATGCAAGCGCGGCAATTGCCAGCGGCGACATGGTTGTCAGCTACAATACCGACCCGTTCGGTTCCGGTTACCTTGCGGCGACTTATCTTGTTCAGCTTCTGAACGACGGCACAAAGCCTCCGAAGGATTTTGTTCCTTTCCCGTCTAAAAATGATAATCCTTTAATCACCAAAGACAATGTCGATGAGTACTCGAACACCACTGCATGGTGGAAAGTAAAATAATTATTTTGGCAATGTTGTATGCGAAGGAGTGAGAAAATGAACGATCCGATATTAACCGCCACCGGTATTACAAAACAGTTCCCGGGAGTAAAGGCGCTGGATAATATCGATTTTGATTTGCATGCCGGTGAAGTACATATCTTAGTCGGCGAAAACGGAGCGGGAAAAAGCACCCTGGCAAAGGTGATTCTGGGTGCTTATAAACAGGATGAAGGCACCATTTCTTTTCAGGGCGAACAAATGAATTTCAACTCTACCAAAGACGCCCTTTCCAAAGGAATTGTCGCAGTTTATCAGGAGTTTACGCTTATTCCCTGGCTTAATGTTGCCCAGAATATTTTTATCAATCGTGAATACCGGACGAAATTTGGACTGATTGATCGAAAAAGAATGGAACAGGAAGCAGCCGAACTGCTGAAAACATTGAATTGCGAATACATCAATGTAAAGTCTCCGGTGAAAATGCTGAGTGTAGCGGAACAGCAAATGGTGGAAATTGCCAAGGCTCTTTCGTTCCACCCGAAAATCATCGTGTTCGACGAACCGACCGCGACTTTGTCACAGCGCGAAGTGGATTCGCTGTTTGTGCAGATACATAAGCTAAAGGCGGCAGGCATCGGCATTATCTATGTTTCACACCGTATGCAGGAATTTCCGCTGATCGGTGACCGCATTACCGTTATGAGGGACGGTAAAAAAATAGCAACCGTAGGAATTAAGGATCATTCCAACGAAGAACTGGTCAACATGATGGTTGGCCGTGACATTTCGCAGGTTTACAAGCGCACGCCCAACCCTCATACGGGCGTGGCGCTTGAAACCAGAAACCTCTGTGACAAAGCCGGGAAAGTTAAAAATGCCAATATTGTCGTAAATAAAGGTGAAATAGTCGGCTTGGCCGGGCTTGTCGGTGCCGGAAGAACGGAACTTATTAATTTGGTTTTCGGCATTGATCCCATAAAATCCGGTACCGTTCTTATCAACGGGAAGGAAGTATTGCCGAAGTCCCCGGTGCAGATGGTGAAAAAAGGGGTTGGCCTGGTTCCGGAAGATCGAAAAAGACAGGGGCTTGCGCTGAAAGATTCCATTGCTTGGAATATTATGGCAGTCAGCCTGAAAAAGTATTTTCCGGGTTTCTTTGTCAACAAAAGCAGGATGTATAACATATCGGAGGGATATAAAAACGACCTGAGAGTCGCGGCCCCCAGCGTTCTGAAAGCTTGCAAACAGCTTTCCGGCGGAAATCAGCAAAAAGTGGTGTTGGCCAAGTGGCTGAGCGCCGAAACAGATATTCTGATTTTCGATGAACCGACGCGCGGAATTGACGTTGGTGCGAAGATGGAAATTTATACGCTGATGGATAAGCTGGCGGCGGAAGGAAAAGCAATTCTGATGATTTCATCCGAATTACCCGAAGTAATCGGCATGAGCGACAGAATTTACATTATGCATGAAGGCGTTATCGGGTGCGAAACCAGCCGCGGGGAAAGCTCGGCGGATATGATCGGCTCATGGATGCTGGGTGTAGGAGGTGGAAAGAATGAAGAATAAGTCTGGATTACTCAGCTCAATTCAAAAACTGCCTCCTGTTGTGTGGATGCTGGCGATTTTGGTCGTAATATTCAGCATTACCATTCCGGATTATTTTGCCTGGAGCAATATTACCAACATTCTAATCCAGTCTGTTCCCATCCTGATTCTCGCCTTTGCGCAAACATTGGTCATTCTTACCCAGGGTGTGGATCTTTCTCTGGGTGCGCAGGTCAATTTTTGCACGGTAATCTGGATTCTAATGGCCAACAGCGGCGTTCCGTTGCTGGCAGGCGCGGTAATTTCCATTGCCGCCACCACAATGATCGGAATTGTGAACGGAGTAATAATTGGAAACGGAAGAATTTCGCCTTTTATTGCAACTTTGGGCACGCAGTACATAACGAACGGATTTACTTTGCTTATCACTGCGGGTGCATCGGTTTATTTTTCCAGCTATGTCTTTCTGTTTGTTTCGGAAACAAAATTTTTGTTCCTTCCGCTTCCGGTTTGGATTGCGGCGGCCGTGTTCGGCGTGACCTGGGTCATGCTGTACCGAACAAAGTTTGGAACAAACATCATCGGTTTGGGAGGAAATGCGGAGGCTCTGTCGCTTGCCGGTATCAGTATTAATAAAAGTCTGATTAAAACCTATGCGTNNCGCTTTATCAGAATGCGCTCATCGGCTCCATCGTGCTTGCCGCAATTATTCTGGACAGCTGTGCGCGGCGGTACGGGAGGAATTGGGGGAATGCATATGAATAAGAAATTACAGGAATTCCGCAGCTCCAGTTCTTTTTACAGCTTTATCGGGCTTTGTGCTCTTATTGTTTTGTGTTCCCTGATTTCAAGCAATTTCAGGTCTTTGGACAACGTAATTACCATTCTTCGTCAGGCGAGCGTCCTCCTGATTCTCAGTACGGGTTTAACAGCGGTTCTTCTAACAGGCGAAATCGATCTTTCGGTCGGTGCCACCTCCGGATTAATTGGCTGCTTATGTGCTCAGCTGCTGAAAGCGGAGTTCCCGATTCCGGTTGTGTTTTTAATCGGCATCGGAATGGGCGTAATCTTTGGCTGCTTCAACGGGTTTCTGGTAGGAACCATTAAGCTTCCTAGCTTTGTGGCAACCTACGCAACCAACTGGGTTGCAAGCGGCTTGGCAATCATGGTAATGAACGGCGCGGTTATTTATAATCTGCCAAAAGGGTTTACCTGGTTTGGTACCGGTTATGTTGCCATTTTCCCGGTTGTGGTTGTAATTGCCGCTATTATTGTGGCTATCGCATATGTCCTGCTGCAGAAAACCACCTTTGGGCGCGACGTATATTCGCTCGGCTCCAATGCGGACGCAGCGCGTTATTCCGCGGTGCCGGTGAAGCGTACCCTGTTCCTTACCTTTGTCATGTGCAGCGTATGCGCCGCAATTGCCGGTTTGCTGATGACAGCAAGACTGAACGCCGCAGACACCGCAATGGGTGACGCTTACGGCCTTCAGACAGTGGCGGCCGTTGTCATAGGCGGAACGTCTATGCTTGGCGGCGAAGGCAGCATAAGCGGAACCATTATCGGCGCGCTGATTCTGACGGTTCTTGTAAACATTATGAATCTGTTGGGTATTTCCTCTTATGCACAGCCAATCGTAGCAGGATTTGTCATTATTGCAATGGTTCTGTTTGACGCTTATAAAAGATTTGCAAAAGAAAAATCCATTACATAACGAATGCAATATAACTTAACTATATATTGTAAAAAAAATGAAAAGGAAGATGTTAATGTCCAATTTAACAATCAGACCGCTGAACACGGGATTTGTACCAACAGTTCCGCTTCAGTACCACTATCATTTTTCTGCGGCACCTTATCTTAAGAACATTCCGAACGCCAATGAAAAAGTATCTCTCCCTGTGTTTACTTATCTTGTAGAAGGCGGCGACAAGCTGCTTTTGGTAGATACCGGTATGTCGGACACGGAACGTGCAAACAAATACCATCATCCGGGTTCCTGGCAGGATCCCGGTCAGGATATTGAAAGCATGCTCGCTACCGTCGGATACAAACCGAGCGATGTCGACATTGTTGTGTTTACCCATCTGCACTGGGATCACATTTTCTACATGGAGAAATTCACCAATGCGGAACTGTTTGTAAACAAAAGGGAATGGGATTTTGCAAATGATCCGATCCCGCTGTATTACAAATCTTATGAAGCCCCCGCACTTGGTATTGTTTCCCCGTTTGCGGGCCGTAAAATGCACACAGTGGAAGGCGAAACGGAAATTATGCCCGGCGTAAGGGTATTTGAATCCTTCGGTCATTCCCCTGGGCATCAGTCGGTTGAAATTGACTGTGCGGACGGTACAAGCTACATTTGTGCCGGCGATTCCGTATTTGTCCTTGGCAACCTGAATCCGGTTCCGGAACTGCACTATAATATTACACCTCCCGGCCGGTTCTACAATATTGTGGAATCCTGGAAGAGCATTGAAAACCAAAAAGCAAGAGCAAAGGACGCCGACCACTTATTGCTTTGCCACGACATAACAATGCTGGATCGCATTAAGGAAACACCGGTTATCGGTTTGGCGAAATAGGAACAAAGGAGGCACCGGAAGTCTGCCGCCTGAGAATATATGATGGCGGAGGCAGAATTTACTGTCTCCGCGCACATATTTCATCCGGCACAAAGATTTTCCGCAGCAATATGAAAACAATTGCCGTAATTGCAAGCTGTGACACCAAATATAAAGAAGTCGGATTCATGCGTAATTTCTTGGAAAACGCGGGGGTAAGCGTACTGGTAATCGATATGGCAATCGGTTTCGGGTCGTCTTACGGCGCCGATATTTCCAGAGAAGAAGTGGTTTCTTCCGTCGGCTTTGACTGGGATGAGGTAAAAAACCGCACTAAGAGTGAACTGATGGAGTTGATGACGGAAGCGGTTAAAGCTACGGTAGCAAAGCTTTACGCTGCCGGAAAGATTGACGGCATAATGGCCGCGGGCGGCCTTCAGAATACCACCGTGGCGACTGCCGCCATGCAGCTGCTGCCAATTGGTTTTCCAAAGGTAATGGCAACAACGGTGGCATGCGGAAAAAAGGAATTTGGCCCGCTTGTCGGCACAAGGGATGTTGTTCTGATTCCGTCCATCTCGGATTTTACAGGGGAAAACATTATTACGCGAACCATTTTAATCAACGCCTGTTCCTGCTGTGTGGGAATGGTAAAATACGGCGGAAAACCGATTCAGAAAAGCGACAAAGTTGTAGTTGGGGTTTCTCTTATGGGAATCACCAATACCGGCGCATGTGCTGCCATTAGTGAACTGGAACGCTGTGGGCTGGAGGCAATTGGGTTCCACACCACAGGGGTTGGCGGTACGGTTATGGAACAGCTGGCGGAAGACGGGTTTATTAATGGTATTTTAGACTTGACCACACACGAAATTGTATCGGAATTTTTTGGCGGAGGGTTTTCTTACGGCGCAATGGAACGCCTGGTAAAACCGGCCCGTGCCGGAATTCCTCTGGTAGTGTCTACGGGCGGACTGGACTTTGTTGACTATGCAAAAACAGAATTTCCCCCGCGGATGGATGAGCGGATTTATAACATGCATAACGCCACTTATGCGCACATTAAAATTTTACCGGACGAGGCACAAAAAATCGGGGAAATTGTTGCGGAGCGCTTAAATATGGCGTTACAGGGAGTTACGCTGCTTATTCCCACAGAAGGTATGCGAAAAGATACAAGACCGGGTGAAAAGCTTTTTAATAAAGATTTGGATGATACGCTGATTCGGGCAATTACGGAGCATGTCGGCAAAAACGTG
Source organism: Ruminococcaceae bacterium UBA3451 (assembly GCA_002378845.1). GTDB lineage: Bacteria > Bacillota > Clostridia > Oscillospirales > Acutalibacteraceae > Caproiciproducens. The sequence continues at coordinate 10,920 of DFRY01000056.1, forward strand.
ACGGTTCAATATCTGGAGGGGAACCTCAACGACGAGGACTGGGGTGTACGGGCTGCCCACGCCATGATCGACGAACTGAAAAGAAAGGGTAAGCTCAGTGCAGGCTTGACCTATTAGGGGGCATTTATTCATGAAATATGCAGAGTATCCATATGGACGGCCGGAGGATCTGGCTGGGGATTATATTGTTGCAACCTATTTAATGTTTGGGGTTGACAGCGAAAGCGCATTGAAAAAAGCGGGCAATTTTGCGGTGGGGCAAACGGTGGGAACCTGGGTTTCCGTGCCGGGTGTTTCCGACGATATGGTCGAGCGTTATCAGGGAAGGGTTGTTTCACTGTACCCCGTTTCCTGCGGGGAAGAGCAAACCTTTGTACTGCGCGTTGCGTTTCCGCAGGTGAATTTCGCGGGCAGCTTTACCATGATGATGACAGCGCTGGTTGGCAACGATGTTTCAACCGCGCTGCAGACCAAGCTGATCGATCTGGAATTTTACGGAAATGCCCTGTCGTCGTTCCCCGGGCCTTCGCAGGGAATTCATGAGCTGAGAAAGCTGACAAACGTATATGACCGGCCGGTTGTACTTAACATGATTAAACCGTGTACGGGTTTTTCCCCAACGGAAGGCGCGAAACTGTTTTATGCGTCCGCCTGCGGCGGGGTTGACCTGATTAAGGACGACGAGCTTTTGGGCAGTCCGTCCTACAACAATGTTGCAAAACGGATTGCGGCATACAGCGAAGCGGCGGAAAGCGCCTATGAACATACCGGCAAACGGACGGTTTACATGCCGAATATTTCCGGATCTCCGAAGAAAATGCGCGATAATGCCAAAGCGGCCATACAGGCGGGGGCGAAAGCCTGCCTGGTTAACTTTGTGTTCGGCGGTATGGATTCGCTTGCTGAAATCTGCGAGGAATTCGGCAAAGACCTGTTTATTATGGCCCATTATGCCGGGGTTGGCGTCATGAGCTGGGCACGCGGAGGGATNNAGGGATTACAAACCGGGTATTTCTGGGGCTGATCCCACGGCTGGCGGGCGCACACGCGGTAATGACAATGTACCCGAACCGCCAGGACACGGCGGCAATGCTTGATTTTTACCAGACTGTGCAGGCGCAGAATCTTTCACTTGGCGGCATTCGCCCGTTGGTAACCACGGTCGGCGGGGGAGTAACACCGCTGAATCAGGAAATCTTGCAAAAAGAGCTGGGCAACGACATCATTATCGGAATCGGCGGAGCCATTCAGGGGCACCCCATGGGCACCACTGTTGGCGCGCAGACCGCGATGACGGCGGTTCAGGCAACGGCAAACGGAATTTCCCTGCAGACAGCGGCAGAAAGCTGTGAAGGGTTAAAAACAGCGTTCCAATTATGGAATCAATAAGGGAGTGTATATTTTATGAAAACAATCGTCATTGGGTGCGACAACGCGGCAGTTCCTATGAAAAACATGCTGATTGAATTTTTGGAAAGCAAGGGTGTAACGGTGGAAAACATGGGCTGTGATTCTTCCGATGACCCTACCTATTACCCCAATATTGCAGAGCGGGTTTGCGAGAAAATCATTGAAAGCAATTATGAAAAGGACGGAATTCTGGTCTGCGGCACCGGAATCGGCATGTCCATTACCGCTAACAAATTCAAAGGAATCCGTGCGGCAGTCTGCCATGACAATTTTTCCGCGGAACGTTCCAAGCTGAGCAACAATGCCAATGTGCTTTGCATGGGCGAGCGTGTCATTGGACATGAACTTGCGAAAAAAATAGTCAGCGAATGGATCAACCTCTCTTTTAAGGACGGAAGCTCCACCCCGAAGGTGAACGCAATACTGGACATAGAAAGGAAGAATCTGAAGTAGTATGGCAAGATTGGATAAGCTGTATCTTGGTACAAACACAAAAATGTACAAGACTATTTTTGACACGGTTGACTTTCTTACCAAACTGGAATCCCTTACTTCCGACAGNNCGTCGTTTACTTCCCTGGAAGCCGCGCGAAAATGCGTTCCCGCCAATCAAATCGATCTTGGCGCGCAGAACATGTGCTGGGAAGACAGCGGCCAGTTTACGGGTGAAATTTCACCGTTAATGCTGAAGGAAGTCGGCGTAAAGATTGTAGAAATAGGTCATTCGGAGCGCAGGCATGTACTTAGGGAAACCGATTCGGAAGAAAACAAAAAGGTTCTTGCGGCATTGAACCACGGTTTTACCGCTCTGCTTTGCATTGGGGAAACCGAGGAGCAAAAAGAACTGGGTATTTCGGACGAAGTTCTTCGCATTCAGCTGAAGGCCGGTCTCCACGGCGTTACGCCGAAGCAGGCGGAAAATCTTTGGGTGGCTTACGAACCGGTATGGGCAATCGGAGTAAACGGAAAGCCGGCCAGCAAAGAGTACGCCGATGAAAAACATGCGGTGATTAAGCAAACCTTAACGGAACTGTTTGGGACAGAAGTCGGCGGCGATATTCCCACCCTTTACGGCGGCAGCGTCAATAATGAAAACGCCAAAGGGTTAATCCAAATGCCGCATATCGACGGTTTGTTTATCGGAAGAAGCGCTTGGGACGCAAAGAATTTTAATGATATTATCCGGCGGGTATTTCCCTTGTTTTTTAACCGGAAAGACAAAGAAAGAGGGGCAAGGTAAATGGAAGATTTACAGCTTTTAAAGGAACAAATGGTTTTGGCGTCCAAACGGGCGTATCACCGGGGAATTCAGACCGGCAGCGGCGGGAATATCAGCGCAAGAGTACCGGGAAAAGACCTTATGATTGTAAAAGCCAGCGGCAGTTCGTTCGAGGACAGTACTGTGGACGGCTTTGTAATTACGGACTTTGACGGGAATTTGGTGGAGGGTACCGGAAAACCGACCCGAGAGGCCTTGCTGCACGGCTACCTATACCGTTTATGCCCGGAGGTAAACTCAGTAATTCACTGTCATTCACCTTACTGCATCGGCTGGGCTTCTACCCGCAAGGATTTGCCGCAGGTGACCTGGCACTCTAAACTGAAAATCGGAACGGACATCCCGGCGATTGATGTGCCCGCACCGGTAGTTAAACCGGAGTATTTTCCAATGATTAAGGATGCGTACGACAAACATCCGGACCTTCCTGCTTTCATTCTGGTAGACCACGGAGTCGTGGCGGTGGCGAAGGATCCGATCAATGCGGAGCATACCGCGGAGTTGATTGAGGAAACCGCTCAGGTCGCTTTACTAGAAGCAATTGCAAAAAAAATAATATTGTAATATAGTATTATATAGGAAAAATACCTTTTGATTTTAATGCAAATGGAGTTAATAGTTATGGATAAGGAATCTAAAAAAATACAGCATCTGACGGTAACTGACCAGGTTTTGGAACAGCTTATGGACTGGATTATGGACGGCAAAATACATATGGGTCAAAAGCTGAATACGGAGGATCTTGCACAGCAGCTTGGCGTTAGCAGAATGCCGGTGCGCGAAGCGCTCACCACACTGAAAAAACAGGGATTGGTGGAAACTATTCCTTATATCGGTGCGCGTGTGGTGAAGCTGACACAGAATGATGTACGCGAGATTTATATTATGCGGAAAGCGCTGGAACCCGTTGCAGCATACTATACCTGTAAAAAGATTACTCAGGAAGATATTGAAATCATCGAAAAAATCCAGTTAAAGTTAGAAGCTGAAATGCAAAAGTCCCAACCCAGTGCCAAACAGATTTATATTTATAATAGGGAATTCCATTTTGCAATTTATAATATCAGTGAAATGACGAGAATATGCGATTCCATAAAGATGCTGTGGGATAATTTGGCATTTTACAAGCTGATTTACGGTTTGACCTATGTTTGTGACGAAAAGGCAGCAAAAAATATGATTTCGGAACACCGGGAATATTTAAATGCCCTGAAGGCCGGGGACTGTGACTTGCTTCAAAAAGAACTGAGCGACAGTCTGGACAAGCATCAAAGCGATGTGCCGTATAAGGTATCCTCTTATATTGATGACTGCATCGATGATTAATTGCCGCGGCTGGCTTTTGCGTCATCAATAGAACTTTTAAAATGAAATAGATTGGTTCCAGTCGGTGCCAACAGAATTAAAAAGCTGTCGTATCGACAGCTTTTTATTGTAGTTGGAAGTGCCGAGGCTGATGTATTACGCAAAATTCTAACCGGCTGCAGCTGTCATAGCAGTACATGCAGTAAGCCTGCATAGGCGAATTTCGAAAATGATTTGAATAGGGATGATAAAAATTGAAGAATATGAAAATTGGCAAAAAGTTAATGATTACCTTTCTTTTAATTGCAATCATTTCCAGCGTAGGGGGTATTGTGGGACTTCGCATTATGACAACGATGAATTCCACATACGGCGGTGCATTAAAAGATTACGGCTTTTCTCAGGGAGATATCGGGATTTTTAACACGGAATTCAACAGCAACTGTGCAATTTTGCGAGACGTAATCAATACGACTGACGTCGACGAAAAAATTACGTACTCGGCGGATTTAAACCAGTCGAACTCGAAAATTGACGTATATTTTTCCAGTATTAAAAAAAGGATGGTTTCTGAAAAGGAAGTCGGCTATTACAATAGTTTAAAAGATAATTTAAGTAAATATGCGACGGTGCGCGACCAGGTTGTTTCCCTTGCACTGCAGAACAAAAACGCGGAAGCCAAAACATTTTTAACCGACCAGGTCATGCCAATTTCCGATTCCATCCGTACTACCACAAACGCACTGATCAGTGAAAAGACGAATGTCGGAAATCAAATTGCGGCAGACCTCACTTCACAGGGAACCGTGGCAACCTTGGGTATTTGTATTCTTATTCTTGTCACATTTCTCATATCGTTCTTTCTTGCCGTCCGAATTGCACGCGGCATCAGCAAACCGGTGCAGGAAATGGCGGTTGCCGCTCAGAAAATGGCAGAAGGCGATTTAAGCGTACAGGTCAGTTATAACTCGAAAAATGAAATCGGGCAGTTGGCCCAGGCTTTTTCCAAAACCATTGAAACGATGAAGTCCTACATAAGCGATATTTCTTGGAATCTTGCAAAGATGGCACAGGGCGATTTGTGTATTACGCAAACATCGGAATATAAAGGGGACTTTATTGAACTGCAGCGTTCGGTGGAAAATATTGTCGCTTCACTCAACGATACGCTGACTCAAATTAATCAGGCTTCCGAACAGGTGGCGAGCGGTTCCGAACAGGTTTCCGGCGGCGCGCAGGCCTTGGCACAGGGGACTACGGAGCAGGCAAGCTCCATTGAACAGCTTTCCGCCACAATTACTGAGATTTCCGACCATGTGAAAAGTAATGCGGAGCATGCCTCGAAGGCAAGCCGGCTTGTAAATCAGGTGGGTACTAAACTAGAGGAAAGCAACCGCAATATGAACCAAATGATGGATGCAATGGCTCAAATCAACGATTCTTCCGGTCAAATCGGAAAAATTATAAAAACAATTGAGGACATCGCCTTCCAAACAAACATTTTGGCACTAAATGCGGCGGTGGAAGCCGCGCGCGCGGGCGCTGCGGGCAAAGGCTTTGCAGTTGTTGCCGATGAAGTACGAAATTTGGCCAGCAAAAGCGCAAAGGCGGCAAAGGACACAACCCTGCTAATTGAAAATTCACTTCTGCAGGTGGAAAACGGTACTAAGATTGCGGACACAACCGCCCAGTCTCTCGTTGAGGTTGTGGAAAACGCGAAAGAAGTAACAAGTGACGTCGAACAAATATCGGAGGCTTCCAATCATCAGTCCGATGCGGTCGGGCAGGTAATGCTTGGTATGGAACAAATTTCAAATGTCGTGCAGACCAATTCCGCTACGGCGGAACAAAGCGCTGCTGCAAGTGAAGAACTGTCGGGACAGGCACAAACACTGAAGGAACTGGTGGCGAGGTTCAAATTAAAAGAGCAGTCGGATGAACCGGAGCCGCCGCAGGAACCGGAGGTTTTTGTGGAAGAAAACGAGGCGGAGCAAACATTTCTGCTGGAGCCGGATTTTGCATAACTGTGAAACCGTTTGTATATCATTGTAGTAAAAAACAGGGAACGGCAATTGCCGTTCCCTGTTTTAGTTTATGTAAATTATTATTAATGGATGGACTTCTTTTTGTATTTCTTCCCGGCAACCTCTACGTTGCCTATGGTAACCAGCGCGTTGGGGTCAAAGTCCAACACAATTGATTTCATTTTGGCAATCTCAAGGCGGGATATGACCGCGTAAATAACGTTTGTAGGAGCCTTGGAAAATCCGCCCTGGCCGTTCAGTATGGTAACACCGCGCCCAAGGCGGCATAAAATCGCGTCCGTAATTTCTTTGTGCTGATCGGAAACAATCATAACCGCTTTGGATTCGTCGACGCCTTCCACAACAATATCAATCACTTTAAAGGCGATAAAATAAGCAATCAGCGAATACATGGTTCTGTCCCAGCCATACACAAAGCCCGCTCCGATTAAAATAAATAAATTAAAGAACATCACGATTTCACCGACGGAAAAGCTCATCTTCTTGTCCAAAATAATCGCGACAATTTCTGTGCCGTCAAGGGAACCTCCGGCACGGATAATCAGGCCGACACCAATCCCCTTTATCATACCTCCAAATACAGCGGCAAGAAAAATATCGTGCGTAAGCCCGGGAATGGGGTGCAAAACCGAAACGCCGACGGACAGGCAGGTCACCGCAAATACGGTGGACAGTACAAACGATTTTCCTATTTGCTTATATCCGATCATTAAAAATGGAATGTTTAATACAAAGGTGAAAAGTCCTAAAGGAAGTCCGGTCAGATAGCTTGTGATTATAGATATGCCGACGACACCGCCGTCGATAATGTTATTTGGAACCAAAAAAATTTCCAACCCAATCGACGACAGCGTGGCGCCGATAAGAATAAGTAAAATTCGAAGTGTAATTATACGTACTTTTCCTGTGTTTTTAACCATTCGTTATACCTCCGGTAATTTAAGAATTATTTTTTTTATTATAACATGCATCTTTAGTCTGTTTCAAATCATCACATTCCGGAATATGGCCCACCGTACTGTGCGATAATTATTTTTGCAAGTGCCGGGTTCGGATTTTTAATATTTACAGGGAATTGCAGATGTTTTTCATAAGTCCACATTCTTATTTCCCCTCCTCATTTGATTCCCATGGCCACGGGCCGGAAACCCATGCCCAGCGGTTTGCATTGTGCGGGTCGTCGTGCATTGGCCCGTATGCAGCCTCGTACTGAGCGGTTAACTCCGCTGCTGTTTTCTGATATTCGTCAAACTGCTGCGCTGCTTTGCAATCATTGGGATGAGTGTCCAAATAAATGTGAAGTTCCCACATTGCAAAATTGTAAGCATTGATTCTGCGCATCAGTCTTTCCTGCTCACTCATCTTAGGCCACCTCCCAGAAATGGTTTGTCAAGGTCCGGGAAAATGGTTCCTGCTTCCAGCCCTTTTTCAGGGGGATAGGTTGTATTAAATTGTTGGAACGGTACGTAAGCCATTGCGACTACGGGCATCGCCGGAAGGGGCGACGGGTTCAGTTCACAGGCCTGGCCGTCCATATTTACCATTACCTCTGCCATTGTGTTTCTCCTTTCATGTGCATTGAGCTTTTCTCAAGACATATTATGCAAAAGGATTATAGGCGGTTATTGGATTAACGTTTAATTTTTGACGTAGAGGTACTATTTTCGCAAAGTTTCTTTGTCGAACTTTAAATTATTTTCTTATTGAAAAATATACAGAAAATAAAAAGAGGGAAAACCGAATTGATTTATGTAAGGGCGGCAATCAGCCGCCTTGTTTTTTGCTGTTAAAAAAGCTTTCCGCACTGTTGTGCAGGCTGTCGAAAGTACGAATATTCTCCGGGTGGCTGCGTATAGCCTGTTTCAGTTCAACGGGAAGGGACGCGTAATAGCGTTTCGATTCTCCATCCTGTTCCACAAGATGATAAAAATCCGAATACAAATCCATTTGCACTTTTCACCTCCATTTTTAGTTTTTACAGAAAACAGAAATTTAGCAGGGAGAAAACAGGGCAGACATTGAGCCTTTTCAGATTCTAAAGTTGAAATCCTTCGTTTTGCTTTAGAAATTGTGAAAACAGTGGTATAATAAAACAGTAACTTTGCATTAGGGAGAATGGTATGATTCGATTAATTGCGTCTGACATGGACGGAAGTCTGCTGAACGATGAAAAGAAAATTCCACAGGAATTTTTTAAAATTTTGCCGCGATTAAAACAAAAGGGAATTTCGTTTGTGGTGGCAAGCGGGCGATCCTACAGCACGCTGAAAGAAAATTTCGGTTCGGCTTCAAATGAAATCGGCTATATTTGTGACAACGGTGCTTATGTTGTTCATGGCGGGGATGCTGTAATTGACACCATACCGCGCGAACTGTTCCGCCCTATGATTCAGGCATGCGGGCAGCTGAACGGGGTTCAACTGGTTCTGTGCGGCTTACATGCAACGTATCATAAATCATATACACCGGAATTTGATTTCGAAATCGGCAGTTATTATAACAACCGCATCATGATGGATGATTTGGCGGCGGTTGAGGATGATATTTTCAAGGTTTCGATCTGTGACATGAACGATCCCGCTTCTTATACATATCCGTTTTTGAAAAAGCGTTTCGGCGATTCGCTTTCGCTTCAGATTTCCGGTAAAGTATGGATGGATGTGATGAATTTGGGCATTAACAAAGGTGTCGCTCTTGGAAAAATACAGAATGAACTTGGAATTTCCCCGGAGGAGACCATGGCGTTCGGCGACTTTTATAATGATATTGAGCTGCTGGGACGGGCTCAGTACAGCTTTGTAATGGAAAATTCCAATGACGATATGCGTGCATACGGAAATTTCGTCGCAGCCAGCAACAATGAATCCGGCGTTATTCGTGCAATAAAGGAATATGTGCTGTCGTAACATGATGCGTCTTTATCGCTGTGGGGCAGGCTGCGCGGGGCGGCTTTCTACATGCACAAATTCGACTTGTATAATTTTCCAAAATAGTATAAAATATATAATTGTGATTTGTGCGTTTCTTTGGAAAAGCGTTCCGATTAATCGAGAGTAATGGAGAGATGTTATGGTAGCTAAGCTGAAAGGAAATTTAAAAAAGAATCTGTTGGTTATAATTACGCTGGTGGTCTCCATCGGTGTTTTGTTATATTGTATGTTTTCAACGGATGCCATCACAACCCTTTGGCACCTGTTGAATAAGCTGGAACCGCGATGGGTATTTCTTTCGATTGCGTCGGTTGCATTTTGCTGGATTTCGGAAGGATTTGTGCTGCATCTTTTATGCCGCCATCTTTACCCGGAGTGGACTTACGGGCAATCTTTTTCCGTCGGAATGATCGGGCTTTTATACAGTGCGCTCACGCCGTTTTCCACCGGCGGTCAGCCCATGCAGATTTATTCCATGCATAAAATGGGGATGGACACCGGTAAGGCCGGTTCCATCATAGCGGTAAAAACGCTTACCTATCAAATTGTTATGGTTCTGTATTCCCTGATTGCCGTTGCTTCAAAGCTCCATTTTTTTCAAACCAGCGTCAGCAACTTTTCCTTTGTAACCATTATCGGTTTGCTTTCAAACAGCGTTTTTATTGCGTTTGTGTTTTTGTTTATGATCAGTGAAACCACAACAGATCGAATTGTTACGGCGGTAATCCAATTTTTGCATAAAGCAAAGCTTTGCAGGCACCCCAAAGAACGTTATGAAAAGGTTCACGGCCAGCTGGAAATGTTCCATGATGCCTCCAAACTGATGGGGAATTCCGCAAAGCTGTATCTTACGGCAATGGGGTTTTCTGTCATTCAAATTACAATAAACAGTCTGGTTCCGTACTGTATTTACCGCAGTTTCGGTCTGCACACCGCACCGGTTACGACTATGGTTGCGGCGCAGGTATTTGTTGCCATGGTTTCGGCTTTTGTTCCGCTTCCGGGTTCTTCCGGCGGGGCGGAGGGCAGCTTCTACCTGTTCTTCGGCATGTTCTTCCAGTCGGCAATTCTTCCGGCAATTCTTCTGTGGCGTTTCCTGACCTATTATTCAAATATTTTGTTCGGCGGAATCGCAACTTATGTGGGCGGCCGTCTATACAACAAAAAGGATCTTGAGGAACTTTAAAAACGAATTACCAATTTCTGCCCCCCGGCCTAATGAACTGCACCAATAAAAACGGACATTGCGAAAAAGCCTCCCATCGTAGGATAATTAAGCTACGATGGGAGGCAATTTTTATGAAGAGAAGTTGGACAAATATAAAAGTACTGGAACCAAAAATTGTGGCAATGAGGGCAGCAGGAAAAACGCGACGTGAAATTGCGGATGAATTAGGATTAAAGAAAGTTCAGATAAAAGGCTGGATTAACCGATACAACAAAGCAACAGCCCGAGAGGAAGCAGGACTTCCGCCAAAGGGACGAGGGCGTAAGCCGGCCATCACATTGCAAGAATACAAATATGAGAACAAGCGGTTAAAAATGGAAAATGAGTTGCTGCGGGATTTTCTTCACGCCGCTGGAAGGAAGTGAAAGCTGTCACAAAATATGAAGTAATCTATTGCCGCAGAGAGAAATATCCGATTCAAATCATGTGCAAATTCTTCGGAGTTTCGCGAAGCGGCTACTACGACTATGTAAAGCGCCGTGGATTGCTGCCACGCAATGCAGAACTGGCTGGATTCATAGCCGAGTGTCAGAAAAGCTGTGGTAAAACGTATGGTTACCGACGAGTTCAAATTTGGCTGGAGCGTAAGAAATCTTTGCACTTCAACCCTAAAACGATACTCCGCATCATGAATAAATATGGCTTGCTCTCTGAAATACGCCGTCGTAAGAAGTACAAGCAAATGGGGCAGCAGCTTCACAAATATGAAAATCTGTTGAATCGCAACTTTGTTGCTGAAAGACCAAACGCCAAGTGGGTAACGGACATTTCATATATACACACAACCCAAGGCGTTCTTTATCTGTCTATGATCCGCGATCTCTTTGACAACAGCATTGTCGCTTACAAAACAGGAACCGAACAGACGGTAAATCTTGTTTTAAATACAATCAAGCTTGCTATGGAAAAAGAAACGATCGCCGGGGAGTTGCACCTCCACAGCGACCAAGGGTTTCAATACACATCACAAGCATATTTTAACCTAACCAAAGAGTACGGCATTATTCCGTCCATGTCAAGACGTGGAAATTGCTATGACAATGCGCTTGCTGAAAATTTCTTCTCTATTCTCAAAACCGAGTGCATTTACAGACATCAGCTAAAGTCTTTTGATGAGGCCCGACAACTCATCGCCGAATACATAGATTTCTACAACAATGAGCGCATACAAACGAAAACGTGCCTGACACCGTTCGAAAAGCGGCGCCAGGCGGCGTAATCTTTCAATATCCTGCGGTAGGGCCTTCTTTTCTTTGTCCGTTAACTCTGGTTCAGTCCATAATAGCCGGGGGTTCTCTTCATCCGGAAAAGGTACCGGTGGTTTTCAGCTTTTTCCGCGTATGCGACAGGTACACCTATAATAAAAGCCCCGCGAAAAAGGCTGCTGCCTTTTCGCGGGGCTTTTTGTGTTACATCTTCTATTTGTGGCAATCTGCGCTGTGCGGGCAGCCGGAGCATCCACAGTCACAGAGTTCTCCTCTGCGGTATTTTCTTACGCGGTAAACGATAGCCAGCACAACCAGAATGGCAAGTACCAGACTGATAATGATGGTCGCAGCATTTTGAATAATAAACTGTAACATAAAATACCTTCTTTCGCGGGATACACCGCATGCAAAATAGATGAATCTGTAAACCTTTCAATGGGAATGAATTAGATTGGAAAATGAAATTTATGGGAATTAACCTACGCTTCCGGCGCGGCGGAGCGGGGTGTTCCGCCGTGAACCGGGGCGAACAATCAGGTAAATAATCACAAGTAGAAGAGCAGCTGCAATTGCAGCGCCAACGCCAAAGCTTTGGCCAAGGAACAAAACACTTCCTAACTGATAGCTCATAAACGCCAGAGTATATCCGACAAGGGTTTGATAGCCCAGCGCGAAGAAAGTCCATTTTCTTGCGCCCATTTCTCTGCTGGTGGCACCGATAGCGGCAAAGCAGGGCGGGCAGAAGAGATTGAATATCATGAACGAGAACGCGCCGATGCTGGTAAACATGGAGGAAATGCCGGTGACAACCGCCTGTGTATTGTCGGGGTCGGAAACCCCGTTCAGAATGGCAAGGGTACTGATGGCGTTTTCCTTTGCGGCAAGAGCGCTGATGGTGGCAACCGCGCCTTTCCAGCTGCCAAAACCGAGCGGAGCAAAGAACCAGGCAAACAGATGGCCGATCGTGGCCAAAATGCTGTTGTCTACGTCAACCAGCTGCATGTTCCAGCCGAACGAAGAGAGGAACCAAACCAGACCGCTTGCAATAAAAATAACGGTACCGGCTTTAATAATGAATGCTTTGGAACGTTCCCACATGTGGATGAAAACGCCTTTTGCGGCAGGAATATGGTAAGCGGGCAGCTCCATAACAAACGGAGCAGGATCGCCGGAAAACACTTTCGTCTTTTTCAGGATAATACCCGAAACGATGATTACGACGATGCCCAACAGGTACATAAGCGGCGCCATCCACGGGGCATTCGGGAAGAAAGTGGAGATAATCATCGCCATGATAACCGTTTTTGCCGAGCAGGGAATAAAAGTGGTAAGCATAATGGTCATTTTGCGGTCTTTTACGTTTTCAATGGTTCTGCTGGCCATAATTGCGGGCACGCCGCAGCCGCTGCCGATTAAAATCGGAATAAAGGATTTTCCCGAAAGGCCGAATTTACGGAAAATACGGTCCATGATGAAGGCAACGCGCGCCATGTAGCCGGAATCTTCCAGTATGGAAAGGAAGAAGAACAAAATCAGCATTTGCGGTACAAAGCCGAGCACGGTGCCTACACCGCCTACAATGCCGTTTACAATCAGGCTGACTAGCCAGTCCGCCGCGTTGACCGAGGCCATCCAGTTGGTTAAGCCGTTGGAAATCCAGTCGCCAAATAAAGTATCGTTTACAAAGTCGGTTGCAATCTGACCGACTGTCGTTACCGAAATATAGTAAACTAAGGTCATGATAACGGCGAAAATCGGCAAAGCAAGCCATCGGTTTGTAACAATGCGGTCAATTTTATCGGAAGTGCTGAGCTTTTGCGGCTTTTTCTGCAGGCAGGTATGAATGACTCCGTCTATGTATTCGTACCTTCCATTTGTAATAATGCTTTCAGAATCGTCGTCAAATTCTTCCTCGCAGTCTGCCGTAATGGATTCAATTTTCTGTGCAATATCTGCCGGAAGCTTTAACTGTGAAAGCACCTCTTTATCCCGTTCAAACAGCTTGACAGCAAACCAACGTGCATTTTCATTGTTCAGCACGGGCTGGGCAGCAGCTTCAACTGAAGAAAGAGTTCCCTCCAGCTTTTCGGAAAAGAAATGTTTTGGAGTGGCTTTTGTATTCGCNNCCACTTCTTCCAGTGTGTAAGGGGAAAGGGAGTAAATGCCCGGAAGGTCCACTACGGTTACGTCTTTAAACCCTTTGAGCTTGCCTGCATTTTTTTCCACTGTAACGCCCGGCCAGTTGCCCACATATTGAGAAGAACCGGTTAAGTCGTTAAACATGGTTGTTTTGCCGCAGTTCGGATTGCCTGCCAGAGCTATTTTGATTGCCATTGTAATCCTCCTTGTCGTTAGCGGATGCTAACCGTAATTCATAAAAAATGCAGAGCCCATGCGGGAATCTCTGCTTTACTCGACCAGTATGAAACCGGCATCATCCTTGCGCAGCGACAGTTCATAGCCCCTTACGCGAATTTCGACCGGGTCGCCCAGCGGCGCTACTTTACGAACGAAAATGTTGACCCCTTTGGTAATGCCCATGTCCATAATTCTGCGCTTCACCGCGCCTTCGCCGTCAAGCTTTGTTACGGTTACCGTTTCACCCGGCTTAATTTCACTTAGTGTTTTCATTTCTGCACCTCACTCAAACAATTTATTTCAATAGATTAGCGAATCTATCGATTTGCTAATCCATGGTTCCGCTAAACCACAATCCTGCTTGCCATGCGGCGGTCAATTGCGACACGGGTATTTTTCACATTCAAAATAACATTCCCCCCCAGTGCGGAAACAACGGTGACAAACGCACCTTCCACAAATCCGAGGCTTGCTAAAAATCTTCTGGTTTCGTCTTTTCCGTGAACTTCCTTAATTGAAAACTGTTCCCCAAGATTTGCCATTGTCAGCGGCATAATAAACCCTCCTGTTGGCACTTTGATGATTAGCTACTGCTAACTTATGCATTTAGTTTACCATTGCTAACATGATTTGTCAAACTTTATTTTATAAAAATTTTATAATTTTTTTATCTGCAGTTTAAAAACAGGGACGGCGCCCCGGTAAAAGGCCGCCGTCCGTAAAAACGGGAATATATTCAGGCATTTTGAATTTTTTATATATGTGGAGCAGCAAAATATTATCGGTTTTTTATCCGGTCGGTAACGGATTTTTCCAGTTCGACCACCAGAAGCGGTACCAACGACAACAGTGCTACAACCAGCCATTGGGTGCCGGTTAATACGGCTGTTTTAAAAATTACAGAAAGCGGCTGAATGACAATGACGGCACACTGAAGAGCGGTACAGGCAATTGCAGCCAGTACCAGTCTGGGGTTTGCAAACAGCCCCGCTTTGAATACGGAGTGGGGTGACCGCATGTTAAACGTATGAACGATTTGGGAAAGGCTGAGCACGGCAAATGCCATTGTACGACCAATATATGGTGAGGACGGATCCACATCGAAGCAGACGCGGCCAATGCTGTACGCAAGCAGGGAAAGAGCGCCGATCAGACAGCCCTCTACAATAATGTTGTAGCCCATCCCTCCGCCAAAAATACTTTCGTGCGGTTTTACCGGCTTTCGGTTCATAATGTCGTTGTCAATCGGTTCAACTCCAAGGGCAAGGGCGGGCAGCGAATCGGTAACTAGGTTGACCCACAGCAGCTGTATAGCAACCAACGGGTCTGGCAAACGAAGCAGAAAGCTGACAAATACGGTTAAAATTTCACCGATATTGCAGCTGAGCAGAAAATGCACCGTCTTTTTAATGTTTTCATAAATTCCCCTGCCTTCCCGCACGGCAGCGACTATGGTGGCAAAGTTATCGTCTGTCAGAATCATGTCGGAAGCGGCTTTTGCCACGTCGGTACCCGAAATTCCCATTGCACAGCCAATATCGGCGGCTCGCAGGGCAGGGGCGTCGTTTACGCCGTCGCCGGTCATGGCGACGACTTCACCGTGGGATTGAAAGGCGCGTACAATGCGCACCTTGTGTTCGGGGGAAACCCGGGCGAATACCGTGTAGCGGTAAATTTGTTTTTCCAAATCAGGCTGGCTGGTTTTATCCAGCTCCGCACCGGTCATAACACGGCTTCCGTCGGTTAAAATTCCAAGCTCCTTGGCAATTGCCGCGGCCGTGGCAGCATGATCGCCGGTAATCATAACGGGGCGGATGCCAGCCTTTTTGCATAGTTCGACGGCGGCTTTTGCCTGCGGGCGCGGCGGATCAATCATACCGATCAGGCCGCAGAAGGTAAGGCCCGTTTCAATGTTTTTTTCATCGTTCGGAAGAACGTCAACGTCGCGATAGGCAACACCCAGCACCCGCAGCGCGCGGGATGCCATTTCATCGTTTTGTTTTACTGCTCCGCCGGTGCAATGCGTAAATAAAATATCCGGCGCTCCTTTGGAAATAATACGATATTTTCCTCCGGCAAGCTTATGTACGGTAGTCATCATTTTTCGTTCGCTGGTAAACGGTATTTCCAGAACTCGCGGGAATTTTGCGTCAAGGTCGTTTTTTGCCGTTGTCGAAGCGGTTACAATGGCCGCTTCCGTTGGGTCGCCGTGTACTGTTTTTCCGCTGACGGTGCAGTTGCAGCACAGGGCGGCAAGACCAAGAAGACGCTGACCTTCCGCGGAATGAATCTGTATTTTTCCCCCTGTATTGCGTAGTTCCATAACGGTCATGCGGTTTTGCGTCAGGGTTCCTGTTTTATCTGAACAAATCACACTGGCGCTGCCCAAAGTCTCCACTGCGGGCATGCGACGCACAATGCCGCGTTTTGCCGCCATCCGTCTGACTCCGATAGCCAGCACAATGGTGACCACGGCAGGCAGCCCCTCCGGAATTGCCGCAACCGCCAGGCTAATGGAAATCAGGAACATTTCCAGCGGCGGAATGTGCTGGAACAGACCCATGATGAAAATAATAAAGCAAATGACCAGCGCGCCGATTCCAAGCCAGCGGCCGGTCTGTGCCAGTTTGCGCTGCAGCGGGGTCTGCGGTGCGGATTGATTTGTAATCATATGCGCGATTTTACCGACTTGGGTGTTCATGCCCGTTGCAATCACAATTCCTTTGCCATGGCCGGTCGTAATGGAACTGGTGGAAAAAAGCAGATTGTGCCGGTCCCCCAGCGGCGTGCCGGGCGGGCAGATAAGATCCGCCTTTTTGTCGGCGGGAAGGCTTTCACCGGTCAGTGCACTTTCTTCCGCTTTCAGGTTTACTGTCTCGGTCAGACGAAGGTCGGCGGGTACCAGGTCGCCGGTGTTCAGCACAACCAAATCGCCCGGTACCAGTTCTGTTGCATCCACAAGAAACTCCGCTCCGCCGCGAATGACATGGGCGTGCGGGCTGGAAAGCTTTTGAAGCGCTTCAATCGCCTTTTCGGCGCGGCTTTCCTGAACAAGACCGATAATTGCATTCAGTACTACAATCACAAGAATAATAATGGCGTCAATATAGTCGTTGTCGTGCTGCAGAAAAGAGGTAACAAACGAAATTCCGGCAGCAATCAGCAGGATTATAATCATAAAATCCGAGAACTGAGCCAGAAACCGAACAATAATACTTTTCTTTTTTGGCTGCGCCAGTTCGTTGCGGCCGTGCTCTTTTTGCCGGCTTTCGGCTTCGTGCGGTGCCAGGCCGGTTTTTAAACCGGTTCCCAGTTTTCTTGCACATTCTTCTTTCGTAAGGCTTTGCCAATCCACTCTTATCAACCCCCTGTTATGTCAAATATATTCGTACCCCATGGAAAATATGGTATAATAATATGACGAAACAGGCGGCTGCCGGTGTGACGGCCATTTTATATAAGATATGTGAAAATCCACCTTGTCAAAGGGTATGGAAAAGATCGGCCGCTGTTGCGGCATTCAAGAAAGGAGGCATAAGATGGACTATCAGATTTTGAATTTCATTCAAAATAATTTTCATAACGGTTTTACGGATTTTCTTTTCCCAATCATAACAAGCATGGGGAATGCGGGCACGGTCTGGCTGATAATCGGGGTTTGCCTTGTTGCCACAAAAAAATACCGCCGGTACGGTATTCTTCTTTTTGTGACCCTCGCGATCACGTATTCGTTGGGGGAATTTGTGATTAAACCAATTGTGGCGCGGCCGCGTCCTTTTACGGAATTCCCGGGCCGGGTGGCGCTGCTGATTCCGCCGCCGAGGGGCTATTCGTTTCCCTCGGGTCACGCGGGTTCTTCCTTTTCAGCGGCTGTCGTTCTTTGTCATATCAACCGTAAATTTGGTATTCCGGCGTTGATTCTGGCTTTTTTAATCGCATTTTCACGGGTATTTCTCTTCGTGCACTACCCTTCCGACGTGCTTTGCGGGGCGTTATTAGGGATAATTTGTGCCTTTTCGACGGTTTTCGCCTTTCGGCGACTGCAAATACTGGATTTCTAGGCACAATATATGTGTCAACCCAATAAATACCCATAACATATTGCGCAAATATAATTTTTGCTGGGAAACGACAGTTTCCGTCTTGAAAATCCCCCTTATATGAATTAAGATAATAATGGTTTGAGTGGTTTATTTTCACATAAGGAGGAGGGAAAAGATGAAAAAATGCGTAGGAAATATTGAACTGCCTGGCAGGCGGCTGGATTATTACGTGTACGGTAGCCATAAGTCGGGTTACGGGATTGAAATTAAGGAAACCTGCACGGAAATAGCAGAACAGATTGTTTCTTGTAATCTGGAAAAAGCAGTGTACTTGGCGCAGAAACTTCAACATGGTTCTGTATTTCCAGCAAATTTAAGCGAAATTGTAGAAGATTTTCAATATGAAACGAATTTGGATTGACAAATCGGTTGCGCTATTTTATACTTAATGCAAATTTATCTTTGTAAGGAGAATGTGTTTTATGACTAAATATGTTTGCAATGCATGCGGATACGTATATGATCCTGAGCTGGGGGATCCCGACAACGGAATTGCTCCGGGCACAAAATTTGAAGATCTTCCTGACAGCTGGACCTGCCCACTTTGCGGCGTAGGCAAGGATATGTTTTCGGAAGAATAATTATTACAAAGGAAGTTTGTCGTTAAATGAGCGCAATCAAACTTAAAAAGGATGTCTATTCGGTAGGCGTTCTAAATCCGTCGCTGCGCGTGTTCGACATTATCATGGAGTCACGTTACGGCACCAGTTACAATGCATTTCTCATTACCGGCGAAAAGAATGTATTAATCGACACGGTTCATGAGCCGTATTTTGAGGAATATCTAAGCAATATTCAAAGCATAATTGATGTCACTAAAATTGACTATCTGATTATGAACCACACTGAACCGGATCACTCAGGCAGCGTTGCCAAGCTGCTGGCAGTGAACCCGAATATTACCGTCTATTGCACTGTGGCGGCAAAAAAGTATCTTTCCGCCATTACAAATGAGGATTTTCAGTGCGTTACCGTTAAGCAGGGGGACAAGCTTGACCTTGGCGGGAAAGAGTTGGAGTTTATTGTAGCACCCCTTCTTCATTGGCCGGACTCCATGTTTACCTGGATGCCGTCTGAGAAGACACTCTTTACCTGCGACTTTTTGGGAGCACACTTCTGCGAACCGACGATGCTTGATACCAATGTGCATTACGAGGATAAATATCTGGGTGAATTCCGGTATTATTACGACGGTATTTTCGCACCATTCAAACCATATGTATTGTCCGGCCTTGATAAAATCAAGGATTTACCGGTAGAATTGATTTGTCCAAGCCATGGCCCTTGTCTGACCGCAAATATTAAAAAATTCCAGGATCTTTACCGTGAATGGAGCGCCCCGGTTGTTCATGAGAAGAAAATTGTCGGGATACTTTTCGCTTCTGCATATGGCTGTACAACAAAGCTGGCAGAAGCCGCACAGGAAGAACTGAAAAAGAACGATCAGCTGGACGTAAGGTTTATGAATATTGTTTTTACGCCGTTTGCACAGGTTGCCGAGCTGGCCAATGAAGCAGATGCTCTGCTGATTGGCTCGTGCACGATTAACCGTGATGCACCGAAGATTATATGGGATGTTCTAGCCAGTATTGATGCAATCAATACCAAACAGAAGCCTGCAGGGGCGTTCGGCTCTTTTGGATGGAGCGGCGAAGCGGTTCCAATGATGAAATCGCGCCTTGAGCATCTGAAATATAATTTTATCGGAGAAGGCGTTAAAGTCAACTTTATGCCTACCGATTCGGATTTGGCGGCGATGAAAGCATACGCCGGTGAAATCATATCCAATATCAAAGCATAGTGAAAACATATAAAGCAGCAGGGTGTCCGTTTGAACGGACACCCTGCTTTATTATAATACGGCAATCCCCGGCTGTGCCGGGCGTAACTATTTTTGTAAAATACAGTCTCGAAAAATAAAAAACCCGCTGTTTCAGCGGGTTTTCCTGTTTATGGTACGACCAGACCTGTAAGCCGAGTTCTGTCGTGAACAGCCATCTATCTTGGCCGGATGTTACCATCGCGGCTCAATGCCACCTTCTCGGAACGCGTCGGGCAGACGCTATGTGTTCCTCTGCGGTGTTGCTCCGAATAGGGTTTGCAGAGCCGTGCGGTCTCCCGCACGCTGGTGAGCTCTTACCTCGCCTTTCCACCCTTACCGTTTCCGGCGGTATATCTCTGTTGCACTTTCCCTGGGGTCGCCCCCGGCGGCCGTTAGCCGTTATTCTGCCCTGTGGAGCTCGGACTTTCCTCGGGCACGTCCTTTCGGACTGTGTCCGCAGCTGCTCAGTCTGCTCGCATGTTTCATTTTAGCGGAATTCCGCACTTCTGTCAACCCAAACCTGAATTTACCGGTTTTGACAAAATTAATAGGAATGTTCGGAAAGCAGGCGGTTCTTTTCATTCCACAGCTTTTGCGAAAGATCCACATAATACTGATGCGGGTTTTCAAAACGTTTGACTTCGTCCCAAAGCGTGTCCACCTGCTGCTGACAATAATTTTTAATTTCTTCCAAGTCGCGCGGTGTAGTCAGGCTTTTTCCGTTTTCAAACAATTTTTTCCGTAATGCAACCGCGCGGAAATTGGTAATGGTTTTCCGTTTCCAAATGTGCTCCGGGTCAAAAATTTCATACGGTTTTGTATCATCAATAACTTCGTTGTGCAGAGTAATTACATCGGCAATGGCTTTCCCGCTTTCGCGGTCAAACAGACGCCAAAGTTTTTTAAAGCACGGCGTGGTAATTTTTGCCACGTTTTCACTGATTTTGATTTTGGGAGTGATTGTTCCGTTGCTGTCTTCGACCGCACTTAGCTTATAAACCCCGCCGAAAACCGGTTCGCTGAAAGATGTAATCAGCCGTTCGCCAACGCCGAAGGTATCCACACAGGCACCTTGCATCAGCATATCGCGTATAATATATTCATCCAATGAATTTGATGCACAAATTTTACAATCTTCAAATCCTGCATCATCAAGCATTTTTCTCGCTTTTCGGGAAAGATAAGTGATGTCGCCGCTGTCAATGCGAATTCCCGCGGGGCGGAAGCCGAGGGGAAGCAGTTCTTCCTGAAAGATTTTAATTGCATTCGGTACGCCGGATTTGAGCACATTGTACGTGTCGACAAGGAGTGTGCAGCTGTTGGGGTACTCTTTGGCATAAGCACGGAAGGCTTCCAGTTCGCTGCTGAACAGCTGAACCCAGCTGTGTGCCATAGTACCGAGCGCAGGTACGCCGAAATCACGGTCGCAAATGGTGCATGCTGTACCGCAGCAGCCGCCGATGTAGGCCGCTCTTGCCCCAAGGACAGCTCCGTCAGGTCCCTGCGCGCGGCGGGAGCCGAATTCCATGACCGCCCTGCCCTGTGCAGCGCGGACAATCCGGTTCGCTTTTGTAGCAATCAGGCTTTGATGGTTAATGCACAGTAGAACCATGGTTTCAATCAGTTGCGCCTGAATGACCGGGCCGCGCACCGTTACAATCGGTTCGCCGGGGAAAATAGGGGTTCCTTCCTGTACCGCCCAAACATCGCAGGTAAACTGAAAGTCTTTCAGATAATTGATGAAATTGTCATTGAATAAATGGCAGTCCCTCAAATACTGAATATCCTGTTCTGTAAAATTCAGGTTTTCAATATAGTCGACTACCTGCTGTACTCCCGCCATAATCGCATAACCGCCGTCGTCCGGCACATGGCGAAAGAACATGTCAAAGTAGACGATTGTATCCCGATAGCCGCTGGTGAAATAGCCGTTGGCCATGGTGATTTCGTAAAAGTCAGTTAACATGGTCAAATTTGTTTTTACACTGTTTTGTTCTGTCATGATTTGTCAGCTCCACTAATCTTTAAAATTTACTGTAACTTCCACTCTGCTAATCGTCATATTATAGAACGGTATCTGTGAGTCCAATGGTTTCGCAACCGCAGAATATTCCTAAGCTCTACTGAGAGCTGCTCTGCCGAGAGCTGAATTTCAGTTAATTTTCCGTATTTTGTGCCTCCGTTTTCATTATGAAACTGTTATGGGAATATTATAGCAAAATTATGGGAAAATAACAAATAATAAATATGTTTATTAGTAAAAATATAAATGATTTAAAAGTTATTGCTTAATAACATGAAAAGTTTTCACGCTTTTATTGTATTTTTCACAAAAAGATATTATACTATATTATGTTAAGACAATGAATTCCGAAAAATTTTCATAATTATGTTAATTAACGGAAGGCTTTGTTGGAAAAAATAAATTGAGCAGGAAATATGTGAACCAAATATGTCGCGGGGGAGATGAATTAGGTGAGATTACGCAAGCAGGCACTAGGGAATCGTAATTTGGTTGGTGCACGAGTTGAAATGGCGCGCAAAAACCAAGGTATGAAACAGAAGGAACTTCTGGCCCAGCTTCAGGTCAATGGGGTTGACATGAATGCATCCGGTTTATCAAAGTTGGAAGGACAGATTCGTTATGTTACGGATTTTGAACTTTCGGCTTTGGCTAATATCCTCAACGTTTCTGTTGATTGGCTTCTCGGCAGAGAAAAATAAATTTGAGTTCCGCAGAACGCTTCGCATTTATGCGAAGCGTTCTTTTTTCTTCCCTTTTTGGTTTACCTGGGTTATAATAAGCATACATAATCATACTATCATAAATCAGGAAACACAAGGGGGCGTTAATTTGTTTGACAGACAACAGATTATCCGATTAAAGCCGCTTGGCATTTTTATTGCGGCTTATACCGTGTTATTTTATCTGTTCTCTATTTCTTTAAAATACACTTTTCCTTTTCTGGCGGGATTTTTACTGGCAATGCTGGTGCAGCCGCTGATTCGCACGCTGAAAAAGCACCTGAATTTTAGGCCCGGCCTTGCTTCGGCACTTTCTACCCTGATTGTGTTTGCAGTACTGTTCGGTTTGCTGTTTCTGCTGGGTTACTGGCTTATATACGAAATCAGCAATCTGATTAATTACATATCCAACGCCGACCTTGGCAAGCTGACCGCGCCGGTGAATTCTATTTTGTATCAGCTGGGCGATTACCTGAGTAAAATCGATGCGAACTTTATTCAGCAGAATAAAGATCAAATATTGAGCATTGCGCAGTCCGGGGCGGGCCTTGCAACAACTGTGTTAAGCAGTGCTCTGCGTTTCTTAACCTCTTTACCCGCAATTTTTACAATGCTGATTGTAATGATTTTTTCTACTTATTTCTTTTCAAAGGATATGGGAACGATAAAAGGGTACGCGGCCGGTCTGTTTTCTCGGGATGCCGCGGCCAATTTACGGTCTGCTTCCCGGCACGGCGCGAATATGAGCGGAAAATACGTCGCATCGTATTTGTTCATCTATTTTATTACGTTTTTGGAAACGCTGATTGTGTTTACTGCGCTGGGAGTGCCGTATCCTCTTGTGCTAAGCCTTGTGACGGGTTTTGCCGACATTCTTCCGGTACTTGGCCCCGGCACAATTTATATTCCGCTTGCGATTATCTACCTTTTTGCCGGCGACTTTTTCCGGACGATTGTGCTGTTGGTGTGTTGGCTGCTGATTACGGCGCTTCGCCAGATTATTGAACCGAAAATCATATCTTCCTCCATTAACATTCATCCGTTAACCATGCTGGCGGCAATTTATTTTGCGCTGATTGCCAATAATTTTTGGATTTTAATTTATTTCTCCCTGCTGATTCTCTTGTATCAAATTCTAACGCAGGTCGGCCTGCTGCCGCGTTTGTTTGAAAAGGCCACGGCGGAAGTTCCGCAGGAACCGAACTCGCAGAAATAGTATTTTGCTGCTCCGTCCGCAGGCGTTAAGCCCGCGGTTCGGGGCAGTTTTTTTGGTATCAGTTCGGAAGGATTTAAAATACTCAAATAAGTAAGATCTATAAAAGAAAAATAAATTTTACATTTTTGTAATTATAATTGACAATTCTCATTTTAAATGTTATGTTTTATCTGTACTAATCAAATTAATACAGTAAGGACAGTGATGCGAATTGATGTTCACGCTGGATTACAAGAGCAGGCTGCCGATTTACGAGCAGCTTTACAAATCCATCACCCGAATGGCCGCGCTTGGCGCGTTGGACGAAGGGGAACCCTTGCCCAGCGTTCGGGCGCTGGCGCAGGAGCTCGGCGTAAACCCCAATACCGTTCAGAAAGCGTACCAAATGCTGGAACATGACGGAATTATCTCATCTGTTCCCGGGAAAGGCTCCTTCATTTCACAAGGGGGCTCTGCGCTTTCACAGCAAAGAGAAATTGCTTTGGAAAAGTTGGAGGAAGCGGCAAAAGCGGCGGCAGACTGCGGAATCCCGAAAGATGAAGCAATGGAGCATGTCAATAATCAATACAGCGGGAGGGACGAATAACCCATGATAGAGGCAAGACAACTGACGAAAAAGTTTGACACCAAAACAGCGTTGGACGGAATCTCCTTTTCCATCGGTGCCGGTTCGCTGTTCGGGCTGGTTGGCTCAAACGGAGCGGGAAAATCCACCTTTCTGCGCACGCTGGCCGGTGTTTATGCGCCGGACGGCGGGGAAGTACTGGTAGACGGTTTGGCTCCGTTTGAAAATTCCGCGGTAAAGTCAAAGCTCTTTTTTATTTCGGACTATCCGTATTTTATTCCGCAGGCAACTTTAACGGATATGGCAGATTTTTATGCGCGCGTTTACCCCAACTGGAGCAAAAAACGCTTTGAAGAATTATGCAAGCTGTTTCCTATCGGCTCAAAGGATCGAATTGTAAACATGTCGAAAGGGATGCAGCGCCAGGCGGCATTAATTTGCGCACTGGCCTCCCAGCCAAGCTACCTGTTGTTGGATGAAATTTTTGACGGACTGGACCCTGTTATGCGCCAACTGCTGAAGCGGATTGTTTCCAGTGAGGTTGCAGAACGCGGCATGACCGTTATCATTGCGTCGCACAACCTGCGTGAACTGGAAGATTTTTGCGACCACATCGGCCTGTTCCATAAAGGCGGCGTAATTTTTGAGAGGGATCTGGATGAACTTAAGCTCGGTATCAATAAGGTGCAGGCAGTCTTTAAGCCCATGCCCGATATGAGTGCGTTTGCCCCGCTCGACATTGTTAAAACGGAAATGCGCGGCTCGCTGGTGAATTTGGTGGTGCGCGGGCGTAAAGAAGAGATTCTGGCGAGAATCAATTCAATGAACCCGATTTTTTCCGAAGTCCTTCCGTTGACTTTGGAAGAAGTCTTTATCAGTGAAATGGAGGTGGCCGGTTATGACCTTGACAACATACTCAAATAGAGCGCAAAAGGAATTTGTTGAAACGTACCTTTGGTCGCTGAAAAAGAATCGCGGCATAATGGCGCTGCTGGCATTGCTGATGTTTTTGGCACTTCCGCTTATTTTAATGGTCTTATTGGCCAACACGCCGGATGCATCCGAGTATAATTCGCTGAATATACAGTCTATTCCCTTTGCGAACTATGTTTACGCGTTGTCCTGTTTTGCGGTGACACCACTAGTTCTTGTTTTTGTTCTGATCATTTCCGTATTACTCTTTAATTACCTGCATCAAAAGCGCAGTGTCGACCTGTTCCATTCGCTCCCCGTCGGGCGTACACCCATGCTACTGGGGCGCTGGTGTGCGGGGTTGACCGTCATTTTCGCGCCGACGCTGCTGAACTATCTTATCGCTTTTTTTGTCGGCATTTCATACGGAATCGATGTGGGTACCATTCTTTCTGCAGTGGGGGGTTGCCTATTATGGCTGCTGCTGATGAGCGCGGCAACGCTGACCTTTTCCGCTTTTATGGCAATCTGTACCGGGACAACGTTCGACATGGTAATTTCAATCGTTGCCATTAACATTGCTTATCCACTTCTTATATTGGTTACCTGTGCCTTTGCGGGCTTTTTGCTGCCGGGGCTGAATATTAACCTGGAACCGGACTCCACACTTCTGACCGCATTTGCACCGTATGCGGCGGCTTTCCTGCCGTACTTTACGAATCTTAGTGGGAGAACGGATTCTCTTGGCTGGTTAGCCGGGATTGGTACCGGATTCTTTATTTGGTGGATTATTTTAACGGTTCTTATGCTGGCAGCCGCTGTAATCCTTTATAAAAAGCGGAAAAGCGAGTGTGCGGAAAGTGGCTTCGCTTTTCCGATTCCCAAAATCCTCATCCGGTTTATCGTCACTGCGGTGTCCGGACTTGGTATGGGTCTTCTGTTCCAAATGTCGACGACCAGTCCGTTCAGTTTCTTTATCGGTGTAATTGCCGGTTCTTTGGCGTCGCACATTGTGGTGGAAGCGGTTTATTCCCGTGGCTTTAAGCAAATGAGGCGAAGCTTTTCTTATTACGGAATTTTTGTGGCTTTGTTTGTCGTGTTTTATGGGGTGCTGGCAACCGGGTTCTTTGGGTTCGATACCCGGCTGCCGAAGGCGGATGAAGTGGAGAGCGTTTCCGTCACTTTGCCTTACCAATATGTTAATAACAGTGATTACAATATTTATCAGGGGAACTATTCCGGAAAAATCGGAAGCATTTCCCCAACGCTGAAAGAAAAAGAAAATATTAACAAAGTATTGGAATTGCACCAAGTGCTGATCGACGACAACCGCAGCAGTGCGTATCCGTACCGTATGCAGAAATCGTCCGATTCCGGTTTCACCATTGTTTATCACCTGAAAAATGGCGGTGTGATTCGGCGCGTCTATTCCGATTCCTATACCCGCGACAACAACGGCGAAGAGAAAAGCAGCTTTGACGCGCTGGCAACCCAGGTTTTAAAAATGGACGAATACATGAAAACAAGCAGTATATTGTTTTACCTTGAACCAAACCAGATCAAGAGCATTGATGTAAATGTTGGAAAGGAAAAAAATATTACCATCGCACCCGATGAATCGATAAAAGCAGAATTGCTTGACGCATTGAAGCAGGATTATCTAAACGGACAGGTTAACCGAACACCTTATAAAAACGACTATACGATGAACCCTGACATTATCTCGATTGAATGTAAGGAGAAAATCACCCCAACCAAGGCGCTTCAGGAACTGCTTGGCAACTACAACGGTACGGTCACTCTTCCGCAAAGTGTTTACATGCTTTCCGACGACGCAGTAAAAACCAAAGCCCTTATTAAAAAATACGGATGGGATAAATAGTCCCGAATGCAAATACAACGTTAAAAAAGCCGCCTTAACTGACTTATCTGATAAAGTCAAAATAAGGCGGTTCTTTTTGTATAAATCGATGTATTTAAATTTTCTTTACAAAAACGCTTAAATTTTTCTAATTTTCTTCGAAAGATATAGATGAAAGGGGATTTTATGACCAACAGCTTTTTTGGGCCGAATACGTTTTAGGAGATTTATTTTCTTATGAAATATAATGTATTTTTAAGGATGCAGCTGCAGGAGGGACAGTGGGTTACACTGGGCGATAACCATACAATTCCGTGGGAAACACGCGATTTGGTTGCAGCGTCCAGCGGCTGGTCCATAATTAATCAGGAGAGTGTAGGGCTTGCCTCTTCCCTGGTTCCTAAGCTGGAAAAGGGAATATGGGAACTTACGCAAAGCCCGGACTTTTATTCTCAATATGAAATTTTACACGGTTTGGGTACTATAAATGACACACTCGACTTTTACAAGGATTTACTGCAGGATTGCAAAGACCATCCGTTCACCGAGCTTTACGGCAACGTCGTTGCGTGAATTTTTCTGCGGTATTGTTACGGCAGCCCCGCTGGTTTGGCGGGGCTGTTTTTGCAAATTGGGCACCGGGAAAACAGGTTGCAATTGAACAATTTTTCCAAAAGGAATATAATGGAAAAATAAAACAGTGCAGAGAACCTGAAGTAAGAGGGAGGCGCACAGAAATGATTCAGACGGAAATGAACGGCCTAACACCGAATCTGGCTGAAGAAAATGCGGAAAAAGTGAAGCGGATTTTTCCCGAGGTGTTCCATGACGGGAAAATCGACTTTCATGCGCTCCGGCGCAGTGTTGGGGATTATGCCGAGGAGGAGAGCGGCCGTTACAGCTTTACCTGGCACGGCAAAATACAGTCCCTGCGCCTTTCCCAGTTGCCCGGTTCCGGCACGCTGCTCCCCTGCCCACAGGAGAGTAAAAACTGGAGCACCACCCAAAATCTTTACCTTGAAGGCGATAATCTCGAGGTGCTTAAGCTTTTGCAAAAGGCTTACCACGGCAAAGTGAAGATGATTTACATTGACCCGCCCTATAATACCGGGAATGATTTTGTTTATCCTGACGATTACCGCGACAGCCTTGAAAATTACCTTGCCCTGACCGGGCAGACGGACGGCAGCGGGGCAAAAATGAGCACCAATACGGAAGCGAGCGGCCGTTTCCATACAAACTGGCTGAACATGATGTACCCACGCCTTCGCCTTGCGCGAAATTTGCTTACCGACGACGGGATTATTTTCATCAGTATTGATGACAACGAAATTGACAATCTGAAAAAAATCTGCAACGAAGTATTTGGGGAAGAAAATTATATCAACCTGATTACGCTGAAAACGAAAGCTTGTTCCGGTGCAAGCGGCGGCGGGGAAGACAAGAGGCTGAAAAAGAATAACGAATATATTTTTATGTATGCCAAAATGCGCAGCGAAATGAATCTGGTTCAGCCAGTGGAAAAAGTACGGATTTCCGATTTTATAAAAGAGCACAAAGACAACGGCGTAGGCTTTTATTACACCAGAATTTTAGAGGATTTTGGAACAAAAACATTGGTTTGTAATTGCGATGGAATGGCGCTTTACCGCCACACGAATTACTGGTTTACCACCGTGGCGGAGAAAATGAAAACGGAAGGCCTGACGGAAGACCAGGTTTATCATAAATATTTTGACCGGATTTTTATGGTAACCAATGCGCAGACTTCTCTGCTGCAAAAAGCGAATCGCCTGATTCCGGATGACGGTGCGCTTATTTCTTATGAATACATTCCCAAAACCGGTCGGAACAAAGGCATTCCCACGACCAAATATGTTTGGAATAAAACCCTTGTGGTCTGGCTGTCGGACAGTGCGGTAAAAGAGGGCAAATTTGTTTATAAGCAGGAAAATTTGGGAACTCTTTGGGGCGATATATCGTGGGGCAGACTGGACCTGCAGGGTGAGGTTCCATTTAAAAACGGAAAAAAACCGCTCAAACTGATTGAACGGTTTCTGAATATGGCGACAGAAAAGGATTCTATTGTTTTGGACTTCTTTTCCGGCTCCGCAACCACTGCACATGCGGTTTTGCTTAAAAATGCGCAGGACGGCGGCGCGCGGAAATTTATTCAGGTTCAGCTGCCGGAACCGACGGGAAAGGCGGGTGGTGCGGAAAGCTCCGAGTTCTCCAATATCTGTGAAATCGGCAAAGAACGTATTCGGCGTGCGGGGGAAAAGCTGATTTCCGAACTGAATCAGGCTGGGAAATCCGGGCAGGCCGAAAACTTGGACGTTGGGTTTAAAGTACTGAAGCTTGCCGGCTCCAACTTGAAAAAGTGGAACCCGGACCCTGTACAGCCGGAACAAAATTTGAATAATCTGCTGTCGGGCTTTGTATCGGGTCGGACAAAGCTGGACTTAGTTTATGAAATTATGCTGAAATACGGGGTTCCGCTTACGGAACCGGTAGAAGAAAAAACGGTGCCCGGTACGGACTGTGTACTGTACTGCGCTGCTCACGGCGCCCTGAGCGTATGCCTGGAAGATCATATTCCGATGGAGGCAGCGGCTGAAATGGTTCGTCTGAACCGGGAATGGCAGCCGGAAGGCGGGATGAGGGCGGTGTTTTATGATGGGGGATTTCCGGACGACAGTGCCCGAATGAACACGATTGCGCTGCTTAGACACGGCGGCATTACAGAATACATAACACTGTAAAAGTTCAAGTCATTTTCAGACTCTCGATGTTTGGCGGTGAATTAATTTGAAGCTGAAGTTCGATCCGAGTTTAACTTATCAGCACGAAGCGGTTTCGGCGGTAACCGACTTGTTTCTTGGACAGGCAACAGGGCAAGTATCTTTTTCCGTGCCGCACTATTCAGACGGCGAAGAACCATGCCCTTGTGCGAACCGGCTTGCATTGGGGCAGGAACAGCTGCTGGCCAATTTGCAGGCGGTACAGTTTCGAGGCGGTCTTTCGCAGGACTCCGTTCTGAGTAAGGAGGATTTGAATTTTGACGTGGAAATGGAAACCGGAACGGGTAAAACGTATGTCTATCTTCGTACCATCTATGAATTGAACCGAAAATACGGCTTTAGCAAGTTTATTATTGTGGTGCCCGGCATTGCTGTAAAGGAAAGCGTACATAAATTTTTTACGATGACGCGGGCACATTTCAAAGGGCTTTACAATATAACGGCCGAAAGCTTTGTATATGACAGCGGCAAGCTGGAACAGGTGCGCAGCTATGCCGCAGGCGACGGCATCCAGATTATGATTATTAATATCGACGCGTTTCGAAAAAGCTTTCATGACCCGGAAAAAGAATCGAAAGCCAATCTGATTCACCGTGCAAACGAAAAGCTGAACGGCAGAAAACCGATGGAACTGATTCGGGGAACCCGACCGATTGTTATCATTGATGAGCCGCAGTCGGTGGATCATACGCTTAAAGCAAAAGAAGCAATCCGTTCGCTTGCACCGCTTTGCATCCTGCGTTATTCGGCTACTCACCGGGAAAAACATCATCTTGTGTACCAGCTGAGTGCGGCACAGGCGTTTGAGCTTGGCTTGGTCAAACAGATTGAAGTAGCCGGTTTTCGCGCTGCGTTTTCGGACAGCGTTTTTCTGAAATTACTGGGAACGGAACATACAAAAACTTCGATTGTCGCTCAGGTAGAGGCCGAAGTGCGCCGAAAGCAGCAGGTTATGCGAAAGGTTCTGTCCGTGAAGCCGGGCGATTGTTTGGGTGACAGGTGCCTGACAAACCTAAGCCGTTACAGCGGCTATGTTGTGGAAACCATTTGCTGTAAACCGGGGGAGGAATCCGTCACCTTTTTCAATCGGGAAGAAATTTTAACGTGCGGGCAATCGGTTGGCGGTGCGGATTTGCAGCGAAAGCGGCTGCAGATTCGGCGAACCGTTCAGGAGCATTTGGAAAAGGAATTACGTTTGCATTCAATCGGCGTTAAAGTGTTAAGCTTATTTTTTATCGATCGGGTTTCCAACTACCGTGATTATGACAGTGCAGGGTACCCACAAAAAGGGATTTACGCGATAATTTTTGAAGAAGAGTATGAAAAACTAATACAGAACCCGAAGTTCCGACCGCTGCTGAATTTGGAAGGGATCAGTCCGATTGCACCGGAGGTTCACAACGGCTATTTTGCACAGGACCGGAAAGGCTGTTTAAAAGATACCGCTGGGAATACCGCGGAGGATGAGGACGTTTACGGTTTGATTATGAGGGAGAAAGAACGGCTGCTAAGCTTTGATACAAAGCTTAGGTTCATTTTTTCGCACTCCGCTCTGCGTGAAGGCTGGGACAGCCCCAATGTATTTCAAATTTGCACGTTAAATGAAACCTGTTCCAACATTAAAAAAAGGCAGGAAATTGGGCGCGGAATGCGGCTTTGCGTCAATCAAAACGGTGACCGGGTACGGGGAAACGATATTAATGTGCTTACGGTTATGGCAAACGAAAGCTATGAGGAGTTCGCCGCCGCGCTGCAAAATGAAATTGCAGCGGACGAGCTGCCGACTTCCGGCTTTTTTGTAAAGAATGCGGGGGACAGGCTCTTTGTACCGCAAATGCCAAAAGGCAAAGGAACCGAGGAAAAGCCGGGCAGTTCCGGTATAGAATCGGTTTATTTTGATACGGAACAATTCGTTCAAAATTGTATAAAAGAATTTCAGGCAAAATTAAGTGCGAATTTAGGCGGCATACTTTATCAAAAAGGGCGGCTAGACCTTTCCGACTGGAAAATCCGCACGGAAAACACGGAGGTTCTGCAAAAAGAAAGCTTTGCTCAAACGCTTCCCGATATCCTTTCTTTTTTACAGGAAAAAACCAATTTGACCCGGCGCACCATTGTGCGTGTTCTGGTCGGCAGCAATACGCTGCATCTTTTCCAAAACAATCCGTTTGCCTATATGGACGCGGCGGCGAACCTCATGGCGGACTGTATGAGCCGATCCCTCTTCACTGTATGAATGCAGTAATCTGAGGGAAATATTGACATATGCGGCAAGGCATAATAAGAAAAACACGTGCCATAATAAGAAACGGGTACAGCAAATAATTCTTCAATGAATTGGTACCCATTAAGCATTTTCACAACAAGCGAAAGTTTAATGTTGAAAATAGGGAGATGCTTGAGTTGAATAGATCTGTCTACGAACCCATTATGATACGAGCAGTAAATGTAAAGTTGATTAAGAGTTAGGGGATGGTGAAGTTGGACTACGCTGTTTCTCGATTGAAAAAATTAAATAACTAGCTTGGAAGGCGGGAACTCCATTGGGAGTTCCCGCCTTAAGTTTTGTGAAAATACATGTTTAGTATTTGTTTCACTCTTTTCTTTGTGAATAGTCACAAAAAGATGAAAATTAACAATTTGAGGTAAAAAAATTATAGTTAATTCGTGAATCTATATATAAACAAGTAAATTTATTATACTACATTTATTTGAATTTATGTCGATAAAACAAGTATTGCATATTGCGCACAATAACACCAAGTATTATGAACTTAGGGGAAAGAGGAGAAGGAATGAACCGGTTTAAGTCACTGAAAACAAAGCTCATTGTTAGTACTACTTTAATCGTCTGTTTAACCGCCGTTCTGAATCTGGTAATCGGGATTATTGCCAGTACAAAAAGCGTTACGGAAAACGTACAGAACGATATGCATTCCGTGGGGATGATGGCGGAAGTGGCCATTAACAACGCACTGGACAAAATGAAGGTCAGTGTGGAATCCATTGCAAAAACCGAAACCATCGGCAACCCGAAGTACGATTCGGCGTACTGGCTGGCCGAAATGAATAAGCAAAGGGACGCCATGGGGTATGACACCGTAAGTTTGGTGGATATGTCCGGAAACGTGCTTAGCAGTACGGAAGAACTGAACGGAAAAAATATTATGGAGCAGGAGTACTTTCGCAAAGCGATTGCTGGCACTACTTACATTACGCCGCCTACACACGACATTAATAAAAACCCCTGCGTTATTATCTGTGCTCCGGTCACCAACGGGAACTTTGTCGGCGTGGTTATGGCAACTATGGATGTTCAGGCGTACAGCAATATCGTAAAAGATATTACTGTTGCCAAAACCGGAAACCTGTTTATATTGGACAATACAGGAACCATGATAGCGAATAAGCGCCCGGAATTGGTTTCGAATTTTACTAATTTTATTGAGGAAGCAAAGAAAAACTCGGCTTATGCAGGAATGGCCGCCGTTTATAAGAATATGGTTGCCGGCAAAACCGGCGTAGAAACCTATACATACGATACCGGCGAAAGATATTGTTATTATGCGCCGCTGAAAAACACAATCGGCTGGTCTTACGGCGTAATTGCTCCGGTTTCGGAAATGACCTCTACCCTGTGGTATACCATTGCGGGACTGTTGGGCGCATCGATATTATGTATTATTATCGGTATTATTGCCTCGTTAATGGCCGCAAAGTCTATTGCAAACCCCATTTCGCTGGTTTGCCGCAGACTGGAGCTTCTGGCGGAAGGTGACCTGCAGACTGACACCGTTGCGGTTCGCGCAAAAGACGAAACCGGAATCCTTGCCACGTCGCTGAATAAAACGGTCGAATCCCTGCGCAGCTATATTACCGACATTACAAAAACACTGAAAGAAATTTCCGATGGAAATATGGTCGTTCAAATTAACGGGGAATTTGAAGGCGATTTTGAACCGATAAAGGATTCCCTTGTTACCATTACCGGCTCCTTGGACAGCGTACTGTCCAACATTACTCTTGCTGCCGTACAAGTGGCCAATTCGTCGGAACAGGTTTCAGACGGGGCCTCACTTCTGGCGGAAAATGCAACGAAACAGGCCGGTGCGATTGAAGAACTTTCTTCCACACTGACCGATATTTCCATGAAAACAGGCCAGAACTCCGAAAACGCGGAACAGGCAAGCAGCATAACGCAGGGAACGAAGCAAATTGCGGAAAAGGGCAACGGATACATGCAGGAAATGCTCGGCTCTATGCGTGAAATTAACACGGCAAGCGAAAACATTTCCAAGATTATTAAAGTAATTGAAGATATTTCGTTCCAGACCAACATTCTTGCGCTGAACGCGGCAGTCGAGGCCGCCAGGGCGGGTGCCGCGGGCAAAGGTTTTGCCGTGGTTGCAGACGAAGTGCGCAGCCTTGCCAATAAAAGCGCGCAGGCCGCAAAAGAAACGACGCTGTTAATTGAGGATACGATAGACAAGGTACAGCTTGGTACAAACAAGGCAAATCATGCGGCAAAAGCGCTGAATGAAATTGTGGACAGCGTTGAAAAGTCGAACAGCATGGTAATGCAGATTGCCAAAGCTTCGAAAGAACAGTCAATTGCGTTGGAAGAAGTGAACGGCGGAATCAATCAAATTACCGAAGCGGTACAGACAAACTCCGCTACCAGCGAGGAAAGTTCTGCAAGCAGTCAGGAAATGCGCGCGNNAAAAAAAGAAAAAAAAAAAAAGGGGGGGGGGCCCCCCCCCCCCCCCTTCTTTCGGTTTGTGCTATCCTACAGTGATAACAGCAACCGGGCATCCGTCCTGTGCTTCCACCGCAGAATCCTCTGCTTCTGCCGGAACTTCTTCCTGATAAGCTTCGGCTCTTCCGTCGTCGGCCATGCGGAATACTTCGGGGCAGATTTCGGGGCAAAGTCCGCAGGAGATGCAGCCGTCTCTGTCAATGCTTGCTTTCATAACATATCCTTCTTTCCAGTCCAGTGACCAATTTTATTCATTTCTCAATTACTCAAAAACAAGTATTTCCAATTTTTCAAATATCTATTAAAGTAAGAATAAGATATTTTTAAAAATAGGTCAGGTTGGGAACTTTTAACCATGCTTTCCATCCCCTTCCCTGCAGCTGGGTTTGCACGACTCCCCGTGTGGTGGTCATTGCTTCAATTACGTTTCCGTTTCCAATGTAAACGCCGATGTGGCCGTCCATCCATACCGCCAGCCCCGGGGTGTTCGGCATGGTGTTGATTTCTCCCTTTTCAGCGGCGGATTTGTAAATGTCATCGGCGCAAAGGTCGGGAATATGATTCGTATTATAACGGATTATTCCGGAATCCGGTTCCAACCAGCAGTAACCCTTGATTAATCCCGCGCAGTCCGTAACATGCCCGCCTACCCAGTTTTTATGTATGAAATCGAGGTACGGCGTTACCTCGTCCGGGTAAGCCTGCTCGCGGGAATCCAGCAGCGGCTGGTCCAAAATCTGGCCGTAAGTGCCGTAAACATACCCCCATTTATCATTCAGTGCATACTGTGCGAATTTAACCAAATCCAGATTGTTTTTTAATTTGGGGTTTACGAAATCATGAATTTGAACAGTCGGATTTTTTTGAACCCGGCCGTTTCCGCCGGGAAACAGGTAAGAAATTCCGCTTATGACAAGGAATAAAAGGAAGCTGACGCCGACAAGAGTCACTGCCGCCGTCACATGGGGCCAGCGTCTTGCCAGCCATAACAGCCGGTACCTTTGCATCCGTGTGCGCATAAAATCATCTCCGCTTCTATTTGTACGCGAAAAAGCGGAAAACAATCTCTCAATTCAATAAAAAATGCCGCCGGTAAAGGCGGCATTTATTTATACATGTTTTACGCTGCAAAAATCCGGAAAGAAAGTACCGTTTTGATAGGAAAAAGCGGGAAGTTGTGTTTCAGACAAAGAGGGTATTTCTTTGGCGTTTATGGC
Source organism: Ruminococcaceae bacterium UBA3451 (assembly GCA_002378845.1). Classification (GTDB taxonomy): domain Bacteria; phylum Bacillota; class Clostridia; order Oscillospirales; family Acutalibacteraceae; genus Caproiciproducens. The sequence continues at coordinate 46,681 of DFRY01000056.1, forward strand.
AGCTGCGGCTTTTGTAAACCAAAACGGGTACCTGTCTTTCTCGGAATCGGTATAGAATTTTTGCAATTCAAAAACCTCCGTTCGTTTGAACGTTATTCCCTATTAAAATATGCCTTTTAGAACGGTGAGGTTACTGAATCCAAAGAGCGAAGAACCTGTTTGGAAGGTTCTTCGCTTCGAACCGCGTCGCGTTTAATATTGTCTTGGCGGCAAAGGTTTAATTGGCGGTTTGACCGGATTTTTCGAGGAAAGCGGTCTTGGCGGCGGAGGCGGGAATGGAGGTCTGGGCGGCCTTGGCGGCATAGGCGGTCTTGGCGGAGGCGGAACCGGTGGCCTCGGAGGTCTTGGGGGCCTCGGCGGAAGCGGAACCGGCGGCCTTGGGGGCCTTGGCGGTCTGGGCGGTCTTGGCGGAGGCGGAACCGGTGGTCTTGGCCTGCCGGGGAACCACCACCATGGGAAAATTCTAATTGGCATTTGATATACCCCCTTCCGTATATAATATGCGGCCGTAAAAAATACCGAAACCGGCTTGTTTCCGTTAGGGAAAGGGAACGAAGAAAAATAAAAAACAGAACTGTTTATGTTTTTAATCGGGAATTTTAATTTAGGAAGATTGAAAAAACAAGTCTTTTCTTTCGAAAAAGTTTAATTCTTTATAGAAATTCGTTGTCAAAATTCTTTCCGGCAGCATATGTTGCATCGATGGGGGGATTTTAATGAATCAGGCAGTTCAGGTTGACAATTGCAGCATAGAAAAAGAAATGCATTATGGGGACACCCTGGTGCTGCATTACAAAATCAATTACCCGCAGTTCTGTTCCCTGAATGACTCGGCTTCCGTTTGCCGGATGAATCGGTTTTATCGGAATAAAGCTGCAGCATTCCAGAACTACTGTGAAACGAAGCTTTATCCGTCCGCAGTGCAGGATTATCAGTATTCGGTTGCAAACGGATTCCCGGTACGTGCCTATGAAGCGCTGCTGGTTTACGAAGTAATGTATAATCAGGATTGTTTCGTCAGTCTGTATTTTGACGAATATCAGTTTACCGGCGGGGCACACGGCAATACGGTACGCACTTCGCAGACCTGGAATTTGGAAACAGGGTGCCGCATTTCACTGCAGCAGCTGTTTCCTTTTACGGCGGACTATAAAAAATTTGTTCTTGGGGAAATCAATGCACAAATTGCAGAACAGTTACAAAACGCGCAGGGAGCCTATTTTGATAACTATGAACAGCTGGTGGAAGCAACGTTTCATCCCTGCAATTTCTGTTTAACACAGGACGGGGTGGCCGTGTATTTTCAGCAGTATGATATTGCACCGTATTCCAGCGGAATTCCTGTGTTCCTGATTCCATACGCTCAGGACGGCGCCGTACGTCCAGCCTGCAGATGCGAATAACAGTAAACAGAGTAACTTGCTGCAAAAAATAAAACGGGTGCGGAAAATACCTTTTCCGTAACCCGTTTTTAGGTTGCTTGCGTTTTTGTTTTACTTCGGTTAATTCCGGTCGGCTTTTGCCGGCGGGCATTAACCTATTTCTTTCTGTAATTCCGCTTTTCTTCCAAACAGACGGATTGCGGTAACAAGGGCGCCAATCAGGCAGATGGTAGCAGCGGCAATATAAGCCAGGCGAATTCCGAAAATGAAAACATCGTTTCTGCCCGGTACATATCCGGTTACGCGGTAGCCCAGTTTTGCGCTCATGGCACCGTACAGAATCATAGTCGACATCGCAATGCCGAACACCATTCCCATGTTTCGAACCAGCGCGTTCACGCTTCCGCCCACGCCAAGCTTTCTTTCCGGCACCATTGACATAACCAGTGAGTTGTTTGGCGACTGGAATAAGCCGTTGCCAAGCGACATAACTGCAATGTACAGGCCCATCACGAAAAATGAGGGATGTTCCCCCAGAGTGGACATCAAATTCAGCCCTCCGCTTGTCAGCAATAAACCGATTAAGGTCAATCCCTCGGAACCGATTTTATCGGAAAGGTACCCGCTTGCCGGCGCGGCCAGCGCAAGAACAACCGGATAAATCGTCATAAACATTCCGGCAGTACCGGCGCTCATTTGCAGCGCATTCTGCAAGTAGAAGGGCAAAATAATCGTCGAACAGGAAATGGCGATGAAGGAAATAAAAGCGCAGAAAATACTGATGGAAAACCATTTGTTTTTAAAAAGCTGTAAATCCAGCAGCGGCGGCTGAATTCGTTGTTCCAGGCGAAGAAATAATACAAAGGAGATTACCGCTACCAAAAAGCTCACAATAATCAGGGCGTTTTCGTAACCGATAATCTGGCCGTATTCCAGCGCAATAAACAGCGGTGCAATTGCCAGAGTAAACAGAACGGTTCCCCCAATGTCCAGTTTTTCTTTTATCGTTTTTTCTTCATATTTTGAAAACAGTTTTATATTTGCGGCCAATGCAATTACACCGATGGGGACATTCACCCAGAATAAGTACTCCCAGCTGGCATAGGAAATAATCAGACTGCCCAGTGCCGGGCCGACCAATGTACCCAATGCGACAGAGGCGCCGTTAATGCCCAGCGCACGGCCCCGCTCCTCCGGGGGAAACGTACGGGTGATAATGCCCTGGCTGTTTGCCATGGTCGCCGCCGCGCCCACAGCCTGTACGGCACGTGCCGCAAGCAGCAGGGGCAGCGTATGTGTTACACCGCACAGAAAAGAACCCAGTGTGAAAATGATTAAACCAAGCCGAAAGATTTTTGCCTGTCCCTTTAAATCACCAAGCCTACCAAAAAACAGGATGCAAACCGAAACCACAATCAGGTACGCGTTAACCACCCAGGTAATTAAACCGGTCGATACATTTAATGCGTTTGCCATGTCGGGGAGCGCTACGTTCACGATGCTGCTGTCCAGTGTGGCCATAAAGGTTGACATCACTGTAATCAGTAAAATCAGCCATCGTTTACTTTGAAAATCCGTACTCTTTTGTTCCACTGTTTTTCCATTCCTTTGTTTTCTGTAATTTAATTCGTGATCGACTGCCGGTTTCCTGCTTTTGCTCAGTTTAACAGCGAAACCCGAACGCCTTTCGAATTGTCTCAATTTTTTCAACCGATAATTTCTATCATATGATATTCTTAACAAAATGACAACCAGAAATTTTAATAACAGTAAATAGCAAAAAGCGGACAAGCTTGAAATAGTAATAAATTTCCAAAGATAAATAACTTAATTATTCACAAGTTCTTCATATGTGCTGACGAAAAATAAGTTATAATTTTTAAAAAGTATGTTTTTTATCGAATTTTTAAATATAAGTTACAAAAAAGCTATTATAATTCGAAATTGAACAATAAATCTGTGTTTACTGCCGTTCCGTGTGCGCTGCGTTGTGTGTTTGAGGCAGCCGGATGCAGTATCGCCCAAGTTTTAACGTGGGTTAACGCAGGAAATGAAATATGTTGCGAAACGAAAAAAATTAGAGGAGAATTCACGAATGGGAAATCAAAATTTACCCAACAAGGAGCTTGAAAAGCAGCGGGCAAAAAGAAAACGCAACCAGAATTTACTTTTGGGTTTGGTTCTTTGCGCAAGTGCGGCCGCTTTTTACTTTTTTTCGGCTTTTCCATCCAATATTCAAATGACGCCGAGTTCTTCTTCCGTTAGCTCGGATTCGTCCGCTGTGTCCAGCACGGTATCCAGCACTGTGTCAAATGCTGAGTCAAGTACTGTATCCAGTGCCGCGTCGTCGGAGTCCCCTGCATCGAAGTCGCAGGAAAATTCTGGATCGACGGAGATTATAGGTAAGATTGAAAATCAAATCAGCTTAAAAGCTGCGGAAAAACCTCTTTGGGTTAAGGTAAGTATTCCGGAACAGATGGTTTTCGTTTACGATGCAAATAATAAGGTGGTTCAAAATTATATTTGCTCTACGGGAAAAGACGGGGATGACACCCCTGTTGGTACCTTCACCGTAGGGGACCGCGGACAGTCTTTCTATAGCGAGCAGTATCAGGAAGGCGCGTATTACTGGACACGGTTTAAAGGCGCGTTTTTATTCCACAGCGTTCCGTTTGATGAACATCAAAAATTTGAACCGGAAGAAGCGGCAAAGCTGGGTACCAAAGCTTCGCACGGTTGCGTTCGGCTTGAATTAGAGAATGCCAAATGGATTTATGACAATCTTCCAAAGGGAACTAAGGTTGTAGTTACTTAATTGCTTGCAAGTACAGCTATATATAAAAACAGAGGGATCGTTTTTAGCGGTCCCTCTCGTTTTATGTTCTATTCGTTTACATTTCTTACCGTTCCAGTCCGTAAGTCCAGGAACGGATTCCGCCCATAGTGCTTACGTTGGTGTAGCCCTGTGAGGCAAGATAATTGCAGGCGGTAGAGGCTCTTGCTCCGCTCAGGCAGTAAACAATGATTTCTGTATTCAAGTCGGGCGCGACTTGGGAAATGCCGGATTCCACCCGGTTCAGGGGAAGCGAAACACTGCCCGGAATGTGGGCGGCTGCGAACTCTTCGGGCGTTCTAACGTCCAGAAGAAGAATGTTCTCGTCAGATTCCAGCCGTTCTTTGGCTTCCTTTGCTGAAATCTCTTCATACAGTTTCTGACCGAATAATGTTTTGAACATTTATATCACCTGATTTCTTTTTTTATAGTATATTCCGAATTCATTGTTTCTTCCGTGACTTAATCACGCTTGTTCCATAAATGGGAAAAGGCTGTTTCGTTTGCTTTAATTCATATTCCTTTAGTATGCGGGAATGCTGAGAACGGAATTAATTAGAAGAAAAACATGCAAGAGAATTGTATAATTATGGGGTTGGTGCTATAATAAAAAGGAAAACAGCACTTACTTCAGGATTATAAAAAATAAGGAGAGATAACCATGGATTTTCTTGAAGATATTATTGCTAGGGCAAAAAACCAGAAAAAGACGATTGTACTGCCCGAAAGTAACGATATTCGAACCATTCAGGCCGCTGCAGAAATTTTGGAGCAGCAGATTGCTGACCTTGTTCTGGTGGGCGATGAAGATGAAATCAAAAAACTGGCCGGAGATTTGGATGTTTCCAAAGCGCGCATTGTCAATCCGCGTACCTCGTCCAAACGGCAGGAATATGTACAGGAATTTTTTGAGCTGAGAAAGTCCAAGGGTGTCACCATGGAGCAGGCGGAAGAAATTATGCAGGACAACGTGTTCTGGGCCGTCATGATGGTGAAAAAAGGGGAAGCCGACGGAATGGTATCCGGCGCGGCACATTCTACCGCTGACACGGTTCGTCCGGCACTGCAGGTAATTAAAACTGCCCCCGGAGTAAAAATTGCTTCCAGCTTTTTTGTTATGGTAGTTCCGAACTGCGAATATGGTCAGAACGGCACGTTTGTTTTTGCGGACTGCGGTCTGAACCGTAACCCGAATGCAGACGAACTTTCCGAAATTGCAATTGCATCTGCAAAATCGTTCCAAAGCCTGGTCGGCGCGGAACCGAAAGTAGGAATGCTGTCATTCTCTTCCTATGGAAGCGGAAAAGATCCGATTGTAGATAAAGTCATTGAAGCAACTCAGCTTGCGAAACAGAAAGCGCCGGATTTACTTCTGGACGGCGAACTGCAGGCAGACGCGGCTTTGGTACCGAGCATTGGCCAGTCAAAGGCAAAGGGCAGCAATGTGGCAGGGCAGGCGAACGTTTTGGTGTTCCCGGATTTGAACTGCGGCAATATTGCTTATAAGCTGACAGAACGGCTTGCAAAAGCAAAGGCTTTCGGCCCGATTCTGCAGGGAATTGCAAAACCGGTCAACGATTTGTCCAGAGGATGCTCCGCAAAAGATATTGTGGGCGTAGTTGCAATTACTGCGGTACAGGCGCAGGTTTAATTTATATAAATAAGTCAGGCGGCGGAAATTTTTCGGCGCCTGTTTTATGTTAAGCTTTAAAGCTCTGTTTTCCAAAGACCGTGAAGATTGCAGTAAGCATATACCTCGACGAATTTGGAAGGGTTCTCATGCAGAACGAAGTTACACGGCTGACCTTCGCAGTTCAATACTTCTTCGTCGTTTTCGCCTGTGTAAAGTTCTTCGCCGCGCTCGTCCAAATATGTAAATTCGGCTTTTGGTTCCATGCCGGGCTTTAAGTGTACCACTTCGATTTTGTTTTCCGTAACCAGTGCGATCCACTCAATATAGTGCTCCGCGGTCATGGGGTGTGCGACAGAACCAACGGTTACTTTCAGCTTTTCGCCTTCCCTTGTTACAACTGGAACATGTTTTTCCTGAGCAGCGTCAGTCGAGTTCGCAACCAGTTTGGTCATCTCCTGACCACAGCAGTTTAATGTTCCGCCGCCCGATTTCAGCAGAGCTACAATGTTTCCGCAGCGCTCACAACGGTAAAATAATGCACGATCCATAAAAAACACCATCCTTTGTAAATTCTTTGTTTGCATTAAAAATATTTATTTATTTTTGTTTTTTGGCTTTCTCTATTACTATAATAATCCATCTTCAGGAAAAGTCAAGATAAATTTAATAATAATTATTATTTTTGTTTTATTGCCCAAAATTAATTTGTATTGCTTATGCGTATGAGGTGAATTTTATTACTCGGGATGTAGGGAACCCAAAAGATAATGTCCATTTGAACAGAGCAGGGGCAGATTTTATCTGCCCCTGTGCTTTTCTNNTGCTTTTCTTTTTTCTTTTTTTGCCGCAAAACAAATCTTTGCTGTTTTTCCAATTCTGTTTGCGCGCGGTGCAGAGCCTTACGCTCCAATAAATTTTGTTCTTGCTGCAGTTTCAATGCCTGCTGTGCCTTCGTACCCACACCGTTCCCCAGCAGTTGGCTTTGAACGGTACGCTGCATGCGTTTGGGGTTTGGTCTTGGTGCGGGTTCCGAATGGTCTGCCACCGGCGGGCTGAAACGCAAATTACTCCAGTGCTTCAGGAAAAAATCATAAACCTCATAATCCTTCGGTTCTGCTCCAAATGTAACCTTGCAGGCTTCCAGCCGGGTTCCGGACCGGCGTTCGTATACGCCCACCCAAAACGGTTCCTCAAAATAAACGGTAAGTGACGCTGCTGCATCCATGGGAATTCCTCCTAACATAAAATCCTGCAGGGAACGGACAACCTTAGGAGGCAGGTTACTGACGGTGTACGCCGTGCCCGGACTACCGACCGGACTGTGTTTTTATCCTTGCATTTTTATTTTATAGGATACAGTAAGTAATTTCAAGCGCATTCAATAGGTTTTAGAGGTTGGAACAGTCATTGGAAGCCTGCTGTGCGCCGATTTCCTCTAAAATGTCTTCCAGTGTGGTTTGTGTCAGCACATCGTTTACGCTACGGTCAATTACATCCCACACGTTCCGGTTTAAAAAGCTACGGAAGTTTGTCTGTTCGCCAATGGTGTCGTAAACCGACATGTCGCCTTCCAGCACGGTCAGAATGTCTAACAGTCGGATTTCGCGGGCGGGGCGGTTCAGTATGTATCCTCCCTGCGCGCCAGCTACACCCAAAACCAGACCGGAACGCTTTAAATACGCGAAAATGCTTTCCAGGTAATTCAGCGACAAATCCTGCCTTGCGGAAATGTCGGCAAGTGAAACACAGTTTCCGCTGCTGTTCAGTGCCAGGTCAATCAGAGCACGCAGTCCGTACCGGCCTTTAGTTGATATTTTCATGTTCGGTTCCTCCGTTTTCCGCAAGATATTTTTCTTTTAGTTCTGCAAGAGTAAGCCGGTTTGCCGCATCCAGAATCGCCTCCGAGATTCGAATCCACACTTTGCGGCTCAGGCAGGCGGAGCGCACCTTACTGGTACAGGACGAAAGGTCGTCCACACATTTTACCGGTACTATGCTGCCTTCAATGGCACGAATGACCGTGCTGACAGTCACACCCGTTTCCGGGCGCCCCAATGTGAAACCGCCTTTGGCCCCGCGCACGGTAGAAACCAGGCCGGTCTTTTTTAGCAGGAAAAAAATTTGCTCCATATATGCTGCCGAAATACCGGTGCCCTCGGCAATTTCCTTTACGCTGAGCGGTCGCTCTGTACCGTAAACGGCAAGGTACAGCAATCCTTCCACAGCATAACGGCTTTTTGTTGATAATTTCATTGGTATCTCCTTTATTCAGGCCAGTCACGTTCAGGCAGAAACAGACTTCACGCGCTGACGTTGTAAAATCCTTTGTATTTTTATCATACTATGTTTATGTTTTGCAGGCAATAAAAAATATGATATTTCCTATTGACTTTGTCATTTAGAGAGCATATAATAACATCAAATCAAAACACTACTAATTTGATAGGAATTATATGATATGGAGGCGTGCAAATGAGAATAAAAAATTTCTGCTTTTCCGTTCTGTACCGCAGTACCAGTTGTCAAAGTTCCCGATGTTGTTGTGAATCGATGGTAAAAAGATTATAATTAGTGTAAATAAGCAAATACAGTATGACACGTTAGAGTCATTACAAAAAGAATGATTTATTTAGGAGTGATTATTATGTCAATTGCAAAGAACCTGACCGACCTGATTGGAAACACCCCGCTATTAGAGCTTTCGAACTATGAAAAGACCAACGACCTCGGTGCGACCGTGGTTGCCAAACTGGAATATTTTAACCCGCTTTCCTCTGTAAAAGACAGAGTTGGCTACGCGCTGATTAAGGACGCCGAAGACAGGGGATTAATTAACAAAGATACCACATTAATCGAGCCGACCAGCGGCAACACCGGCGTTGGCCTTGCGTTTGTCGCAGCGGCGAAGGGGTATCGCCTGATTCTTACTATGCCGGAGACTATGAGCATTGAGCGCCGCAGATTGGTTGCCGCTCTGGGCGCGGAACTGGTTTTAACCGAAGGCGCAAAGGGCATGAAGGGCGCAATCGCCAAGGCGGAAGAACTTTCGAAAGAAATTCCGAACTCCTACATACCCGGCCAGTTTGTAAACCCGGCCAACCCGGCGATTCACCGTGCAACTACTGCACAGGAAATCTTAAGGGATACCGACGGTAAGGTGGATATTTTTGTAGGCGGCATCGGCACCGGCGGTACTATTACCGGTGTGGGCGAGGTTTTGAAGCAGAATAATCCGAATGTAAAAATCGTCGGCGTCGAGCCGGCGTCTTCCCCGGTTATTTCCGAAGGCAAGTCCGGCCCTCACAAAATTCAGGGCATTGGCGCAGGCTTTATTCCGGACATTCTCAATACCGGTATTTTAGATGAAGTAATTACCGTAGCCAATGAAGACGCTTTTGCCACCACAAAAACCCTGGCGAAAACCGAGGGACTTCTGGTTGGAATTTCTTCCGGCGCGGCTACTTTTGCCGCAACCCAGCTTGCTAAACGCCCGGAAAATAAGGGTAAGGTGATTGTCGTACTCCTTCCGGATACCGGCGAGCGTTACCTTTCCACCGGTGTGTTTGACTGATTTTTAATCCTGTAGCTTCACAAAATTAAAATGAGCCGCGTCAGATTATTCTGGCGCGGCTTTTTACTGTAAGTTATCAAAAACATGGAACAAACAGAGATGCATTGCACAGCCAGGGAATATTATTAGGCGCCGTTTCCGTGAAAAATCGCATAACAATCACAAAGACTTCACAATTGTACCTTACTATGGAGTGTAGTATAATAGGTACAATGGACAAGGGGGGCAGCTGTATGTACCAGATTTTAGTTGTGGATGACGAGCAGATGATTCGGGAACTGATTAAAAAATATGCCGTATTTGAGGGACATACCATCACCGAAGCGGAAGACGGGATGGAAGCCATTCAAATATGCCGCAGCCGCCCGAAGGATTTCGATATTATTATCATGGACGTTATGATGCCGGAACTGGACGGTTTTTCCGCCGTAAAGGAAATTCGGAAGTATTCTTCCACCCCGGTGCTGATGCTCAGCGCACGCGGGGAAGAGTATGACAAAATTCATGGGTTTGAGCTGGGAATTGACGATTACGTCGTAAAGCCGTTTTCTCCCAAAGAGCTTATGATGCGGATTAACGCAATCATAAAGCGGTCCAATCCACCGGGGGACGAAGCAAAAAAGGAAATCGTGCGTTTTGAAGGGCTTACGATAGATTTTACCGGACGTATTGTGACGGTGGACGGAGAAAAGGCGGAACTTTCCCCAAAGGAATATGACCTGTTATTCTATTTGGTGAATAATAAGGACATTGCACTGACACGGGAAAAGCTGATTACCAATGTGTGGGGTTATGATTTTTACGGCGACGACCGTACGCTCGACACCCATATTAAGCTGCTTCGCAAAAGTCTGAAAGAATACAGCAAGTTCATTGTCACGTTAAGAGGGGTGGGGTACCGCTTTGAAACAGAAAGGTCAGCTTAAGCATGTCAGCATAAAGTGGCGGATTTTCGGTTACTTTGCGGCCTTTACTGCAATTATACTTGTGTTGCTGTGGGTCTTTCAGGTCGTTTTTCTCGACGACTTTTATAAATCCATTAAAATAAGGGAAATAAAAACTTCGGCGGAAAGCCTTGCGGCGGATGTAAACAGCGATGACTTTCTTACCACTATACAGAATATTTCGCAAAACACCCAAATTTCCATTCTGGTTTCCAACGAGGACGGCAGTCGGATTTACCTGGAAAACGCGGTGCCGAACAGCATTATTCAACGGCTTACCTCTTCTGCGCTGGCACAGGTTTTTGCGATTACACAGGCGCAGGGTGGCACCTATTTTGAACGGCTGCCGCACAGCGGTTTGCAGATTGCCACAACACAGCCGGGCAGAAGTCAGCCGCTCCGCGGCGGTGAGCCGGAANNCTGCGAACGGAACAAAGCTGTTGATTCTGCTGAATTCCACCATTTCTCCGGTTGACGCCACAGTAAATACATTGCGGGTGCAGCTTCTGTATATTACCGGTATTATGCTGTTTTTAGCATTGTTTCTGGCACTGTTCCTCAGCAAGCACATTTCTCAGCCGATTATCAAAATTAATTCTACAGCAAAAGCGCTTGGCACAGGGAATTACAATGTTACGTTTGACGAAACCGGGTATCAGGAAATTTCCGAACTGGGTCATACATTGAATTATGCGGCGACTGAGCTTTCCAAGACAGAATCGCTGCGCCGTGATTTAATTGCGAATGTTTCCCATGACCTGCGCACGCCGCTGACCATGATCACCGGGTACAGCGAAGTCATGCGCGATTTGCCGGGGGAAAACACGCCGGAGAATATTCAGATTATTATAGATGAAGCCACGCGTCTGACCACTCTGGTAAACGATATGTTAGACATTTCCAAGCTGCAGTCCGGTACGCAGCCGTTTACCAGAACAGACTTCGATTTGACCGAAAGTATCCGTACCATTTTGCAGCGCTATTCTAAATTGACGGATTATAATATTACGTTCCGTGCGGATGAAGACGTTGTGGTGAATGCAGACGAACTGAAAATATCGCAGGTTGTTTATAATTTGGTGAACAATGCAATTACTTACACGGGTGCCGACAAGGTGGTGGCAATTTCGCAGACTGTTTGCGACGGAAAGGTTCGGGTTGAAGTTCGGGATACGGGCGAGGGCATTCCCGAAGATAAACTGAAGGATATTTGGGACCGTTATTACAAGGTGGATAAGGCGCATAAGCGTGCGCAAATCGGTACGGGGCTGGGCCTTTCCATTGTAAAAACGATTTTAGATATGCACGGCGGCGCATACGGCGTGCAGAGCCAGGAAGGTACGGGCAGTGTGTTCTGGTTTGAACTGGATGTGGTGCAGTAATTAAGCGGTCTTTTCAGGGGTGCGATTTTCGCATCCCTGTTTTTGCGGCGGGCACCGTCCATCCATCCTCGTTGGCATTTTAATAGCTGGGAAGAAATCAGATTAAGGGCGGCAGGGAAATTGACTTGTCCGTTTTTCATTGGTCTGATATAATGTGGTATAATACTAAAAAAGAGGTGATGGAATGAACCTTTCCGTAATTGGCTGCGGAAGATGGGGCAGCTTTTTGGCATGGTACCTTCATTTGTTGAATCACCGCGTAACGCTTTTCGGCAGGCAGGGCTCGGAAAAGCTGGCGGTACTGCAGGCGCAGCACAGCAACGGTCTTATTACTCTGGATGATTCCATTCGCTTGACAAGCGATTTACAGGAAGCGGTGGATACCGCGGAAATCCTTGTTCTTTCCATTGGGGCACAAAGTCTGCGTTCGCTCATGCAGCAGCTTTCAAAGCTGCCGCTTAGCGGGAAAACTATTGTTCTTTGCATGAAGGGGATTGAAGCGGATACCGGAAAACGGCTGACGCAGATTGTGGAGGAATACGCGCCCGGGGTGCCTGTTGCCATTTGGGTTGGGCCGGGGCATGTGCAGAATTTTACGCAGGGAATTCCCAACTGTATGGTCATTGACAGCGACCGTATGGAAACAAAGGAATACCTTGTAAAGGCGTTTGCGGGTGATTTAATCCGTTTTTATTATGGTACCGACCTGTTGGGCAATGAAGTGGGCGCCGCCGCGAAAAATGTGATCGGTATTGCCGCCGGTATGCTGGACGGCCTGAACAAAACCGCACTGAAAGGCGCTTTGATGTCCCGCGGCACAAGGGAAATTGCGCGGCTGATTCGCGCCATGGGGGGCAACGAGCTTACCGCGTACGGTTTAAGCCATTTGGGTGATTATGAAGCGACGGTATTTTCTCCGTACAGCCACAATCGCAGGTTCGGCGAGGCTTATGTTCGCGGTGAAAATTACGGGGAACTGGCGGAAGGCGTTGCGACCACGACCGCGTTGCTTAAGCTTGGGGAGCAGTACAATACGGAACTTCCCATTTGCAAAGCGGTAGACGCGGTAATCAACGGAAGAAAAGAGCCCAACCGCGTGCTTTCCGACCTGTTCTTACGCAGCATTAAAATGGAGTTCTGAATAATAAAATTGACAAAATTGGTATATAATCTTAAAATAGATTCATAAAACAATTTCTGCAGCGGTTCAGCCGCCTGCTTTAAGATGGAAAAGGAAGTTTGGAGTTTACTATGAGTGAAGAAAACTGCACGCATGACTGCAGCTCATGCGGAGAAAATTGTCCCTCGCGTGAATCAAATCCGGCTGATTTTATCGAACAGCCGAATTCCATGAGCAAAATTAAGAAAGTAATCGGCGTAGTCAGCGGCAAAGGCGGCGTTGGGAAAAGTATGGTGACTTCCATGCTGTCCGTCCTTTTAAACCGCCGCGGGCTTCATACCGCGATTCTGGACGCGGACATTACCGGCCCGTCCATTCCAAAGGCGTTCGGTCTGAAGGAAAAGGCAATGGGCAGCGAGCTTGGCATAATCCCGTCCCGTACCAGCACGGGTATCGACGTAATGTCTGTTAACCTGCTGTTGGACGACGAGAGCGCCCCGGTGGTCTGGCGCGGCCCGATGATTGCCAATATGGTGAAACAGTTCTGGACAGACGTAATTTGGGACGACGTGGACTATTTATTTGTAGATATGCCTCCGGGCACCGGCGATGTGCCGCTGACCGTGTTCCAAAGCATTCCGTTGGACGGAATCATTATTGTCACTTCTCCGCAGGAGCTTGTTTCCATGATTGTTGCAAAGGCGGTCAACATGGCGCAGATGATGAACGTTCCGATTATCGGAATCGTGGAAAATATGAGCTATGTTAAGTGCCCTGACTGCGGTAAAATCATTAACGTGTTTGGGGAAAGCCACGTGGAAGAGATTGCGGGAAAATTCCAGCTGCAAGTTCTGGGGAAATGCCCGTTTGATTCCGACATGGCGAAGAACTTTGACGTTGGTCTTGCCGAACTTGCCAATGCTCCGTGGTTGGAAGCCGCCGCCGACGCGGTGGAGCAGTTCGAAAAAACAAAGGCGGAATAAACCGACTCGAAATTGAATAATCGCCGCTCGCAGCGGCCCGAAAACCGGCAGTTTTCCGTCGGTTCGGGCTTGTGCGGGCGGCTTTTTTCTGCTAAAGAGATTCCGGTGTTTTGAAATCCTTATTGATAAATTGCAACGCGATGGAAAAAATATGGATATATCGTAAACAAACTGTAAAGGTAAATTTTGCTCCCTTGACTTTTGAAAAAACATATGTATAATAATTATTCATGACGTTAACTATTTACTATTGGAACTTTTGATATAGACAGGGAGGATAAAGGGATGGAACAATCACAAAAAGAGCTGTTAATACAGGCGATGCATCGGCTGAAACGAACGCATACATGGAATCCGCCGCTCGGCAACATTTCCCGCGGCGAGTTTTTTATGCTGAATCGAATTGCGCATTTGATTCGGCATATGGACGAAGAAAAACCCGGTGCCAAAATTACAGATTTGAGCATTGCAGCCGAAATGAGCAAGCCGGCCGTTTCACAAATGTTGAATTCGTTGGAAAACAAAGACATGATAGAGCGGGTAACGACAAAAAGCGACCGCCGTGTGGTTTATGTAAGACTGACGGATAACGGCAAAGCACAGCTGGATATGGCAGGAAAGCGGTTCGGCCGCCTGATGGAAGAAATCGTAGAAAAACTCGGGCAGGAAGATACCGCGGAACTTGTCCGGATTTTTGATAAATTAAATGGAATTCTGGAAGATTTGAGAGAACGCGGCGAGTAATTATTTTATGTTGGCCTTGTCTGAAAATTTGGGCTGAATTCCTGTGGAACGGCGCGTTAATATACTTTGCTGTACAGTAAGTTTCCGCGCTTTTTCTTGCGGACACAGTTTTATCCCGGAAATTTATCAATTAAAAACTAAGGCCTTGGAAAGGAATCAAAACATGACAAAACTGGCGAGGTATTTAAAGCCCTTCGCACTGACTGTCCTGCTTTCGTTTGCTCTGCTGTTTGGGCAGGCAATGGCGGACCTGAATTTACCCAATATCATGTCCGAAATTGTAAATGTCGGCATTCAGCAGAGCGGGATTCAGGATGCAGCCCCGGAGGCAATCAGCGCAAAAGGACTTACCTTTATGGAAACCTTTATGACAGCGGAGCAGAAAACGGATATTGAGAAAAATGTTACTCTGGTTTCCGCTTCCGCAACCGGTGCGGAGCACGACAGCTACGCAGCCCGGTACCCGTTGCTGAAAACCGAAGATATTTATGTGCGTGCCGATGTGGACAGTGCCACGGCCGACCGCCTTGGAAAAACTTTTGGGGAAACCGCTTGGACGTTTATTAATACCATGAAAACCGTTTCCAAGCAGTCCGGTCAAAGTTCAAACACATTGTCTGCCGGCAATACGGATATTTCACAGGAAGATTTTGAAAAACTGTACGCCATGCAGCCCATGCTGCAGAAACTGCCCTCCAGCGTGTTTGAACAGGCGCGCAGCGACGCGGCAAAAAACCCCGATACCATGCTGATTCAAAGCGGTACCGCAATGACGAAAAGCTTTTATAAAGAGCTTGGCATGGACCTAGGCAGAATTCAGACGAACTTTATTTTAAACAAGGGATTTTGGATGCTGCTGATTGCACTTGCGGGCGGTGCCGCCGCCGTGCTGGTCGGGTTCTTCTCATCCCGTATCAGCGCCGGCGTTGCGCGTAACCTGCGCCGCGATATTTTCGCAAAAGTAGAAAGCTTTTCAAACCGCGAGTTCGACCAGTATTCCACGGCGTCTTTAATCACACGAACCACCAACGACGTAACACAGGTGCAGCTGGTGCTCACTATGGGCGTGCGTATGATCTGCTATGCTCCTATTTTGGGCATTGGCGGTATTATTATGGCGCTTAGCAAATCGTTTTCCATGGGGTGGGTTATCGTACTTGCGTGCGTGCTGCTGTCCGGCTTGATTTTGGTTGTGTTCACCGTAGCCATGCCAAAGTTTAAAGTAGTGCAGAAACTGATCGACCGGCTGAATCTGGTAGCACGTGAAAACCTGAACGGCCTTATGGTCATTCGGGCGTTCGGTACGCAGAAGTTCGAAGAAGACCGCTTTGACAAATCGAATCAGGATCTTACCCGAACCACGCTGTTTGTTAGCCGCGTCATCGCATTTATGATGCCGACCATGATGCTGATTATGAACGGAATTTCCCTTCTCATCGTTTGGGTCGGTGCGCATCAAATTGCCAGCTCCTCCATGCAGGTAGGCGATATGATCGCGTTTATGCAGTACGCTATGCAGATTATCATGAGTTTCCTTATGATTTCCATGATGTTTATTATGATTCCCCGCGCCTCGGTTTCTGCCGGAAGAATTGCAGAAGTGCTCGCGACAGAGCCGTCTATTGACGACCCGAAGCAGGAGGAAAAATTCAGATCGGATAAAACAGGATATGTTGAGTTTAAGAACGTCAGCTTCCGCTATCACGGTGCAGATGAAGATGTTCTGAATCATATTAGTTTTACCGCCAAACCCGGCCAGACCACCGCATTCATCGGTTCGACCGGTTCCGGCAAATCAACCCTGATTAACCTGATTCCCCGCTTTTACGACGCAACCGAAGGGGAAGTGCTTGTGAACGGAAGAAATGTGAAAAACGTTTCCCAAAAGGAACTCAGGGATCAAATCGGTTATGTGCCGCAAAAGGGAGTCCTGCTGTCCGGCACCATTGCGTCCAATTTGCGTTACGGCGATAAAGACGCAACCGAAGAAGACATAAAAACAGCCGCGGCTGTGGCGCAGGCAACGGAGTTTATTGACGCGAAACCGGAAGGGTATGCCTCCGAAATTTCACAGGCGGGCTCCAATGTTTCCGGCGGGCAGAAGCAGCGCCTTTCCATTGCCCGTGCGCTGGTGAAAAAACCGGCAATCTATATTTTTGACGACAGCTTTTCCGCCCTTGACTTTAAAACAGACGCCACACTGCGCCATGCGCTCAAACAGCACACCGGCGGCAGCACGGTTCTTATCGTTGCGCAGCGCGTCAGCACAATTATGGGCGCGGAACAGATTATTGTACTGGATGAAGGGAAAATAGTAGGGATTGGCACACATGCAGAACTTCTGCAAAATTGCCCCACATACTATGAAATTGCTTCGTCGCAGCTTTCAAAGGAGGAACTGGCATGAGTGAAAAAAAGAACGGCAGTCCCATGCCAATGCGCGGTCCGGGTGGGGGCGGCCCGGGGGCAGCACTGATCCCCGGAGAAAAGGCAAAAGACTTTAAGGGAACCTTCCGCAAACTGATGCAGTATTTAGGAAGATATAAATTTTCTATTCTGGTGGTAACTCTGTTTGCCGTCGCATCCACTATATTCAGCATTGTGGGGCCGAAAATTCTCGGCCAGGCGACCAATGCGATTTTTGACGGGATTCTGAATCAAATCGGCGGAAGCGGCAGCGGAATCGATTTTGGTTATATCGGTTCTATTATGCTGTGGCTTATTTCAATTTACCTAATCAGCACGCTGTTCGGCTGTATTCAGGGTTACCTGATGACCGGCGTTTCCATGAAGGTGACGTACAATCTTCGCCGCGATATCGCCGCGAAAATTCAACGGCTTCCGTTTAAATATTACGATTCCACCACAAACGGCGAAGTGCTTTCCCACATTACAAACGATGTGGACGCAATCAGCCAAAGCCTGAACCAAAGCGTTTCCCAAATTATCACTTCGGTTACGTCGTTAATCGGTATTCTGATTATGATGTTCACCATCAGCTGGCAGATGACGCTGGTTGCGCTGTGCATTATCCCGCTTTCCATGGGCTTTATCATGGTAATTGTGAAACATTCCCAAAAACACTTTATGGCACAGCAGACTTTCCTTGGTCATGTAAACGGCCATATTGAGGAAATGTATGCCAGCCATGTTGTGGTAAAGGCGTTTAACGGCGAAGAAGAGTCGAAAAAAGTATTCAATGACTACAACAGCACTCTGTTTTCANNTTCCGGCCTGATGATGCCGGTCATGAATTTTATCGGCAACCTCGGTTATGTTGCGGTGTGTATTCTTGGCGGATACCTTGCGGCAAACGGAAGACTTTCCGTCGGTGACATTCAGGCGTTTATTCAGTATGTGCGCCAGTTCACGCAACCGATTTCGCAGGTGGCCAACATTTCCAATATTCTGCAGCAGACTGCCGCCGCGGCGGAGCGTGTGTTTGAATTTTTGGAACAGCCGGAGGAAATTCCGGAAAGCAAAATGCCGATTACGGTGAATACCACCGATAAGCCGGACACCGAACTGAATGTGCATATTCAGGGCAGCGTGCAGTTTGCCCACGTACATTTCGGCTACAATCCGGATAAAATTATCATTAAGGATTTCAGCGCGAACATTAAACCCGGCCAGAAAGTCGCGATCGTCGGCCCGACCGGCGCGGGCAAAACCACTATGGTAAAGCTGTTGATGCGGTTCTATGACGTAAACGAAGGCGCAATTCTTGTAGACGGCTACGACATCCGCGACTTTGCAAGAAACGACCTGCGTTCCCTGTTCGGCATGGTTCTGCAGGATACCTGGCTTTACAATGCCAGCATAAAAGATAACATTCGTTACGGTAAGCTGGACGCGACCGATGAAGAAGTCATAGCGGCGGCCAAAGCGGCGCAGGTGCACCATTTTGTTCGCACGCTTCCCGACGGCTATAACATGGTTTTGAATGAAGAGGCCAGCAATGTGTCCCAGGGACAAAAACAGCTTCTTACGATTGCGCGTGCCATTCTTGCAGACCCGCAGATTTTGATTCTGGATGAAGCGACCAGCAGCGTCGACACCCGTACCGAAGTCCTGATTCAAAAGGCAATGGATAACCTGATGAAGGGCCGTACCAGTTTCGTTATTGCCCACCGGCTTTCCACCATTCGCGACGCAGACATGATTTTGGTTATGCGCGACGGGGATATTGTGGAGCAGGGCAACCATGAAGAACTGATTCAGAAGAACGGTTTCTATGCAAGTCTGTATAACAGCCAGTTCGAACAGCCTAAAATGCTGGAAAGCGTTTAAGGCATATTAGCAGGACAGCCCCCGTTTTTATACCGGGGGCTGTCCTTATTTTTGGAATAAAATCATGTTCGAAGTATAATGCAGCAAAAAAAGCAGGAGCCGTCAGCTCCTGCTTTTTATTGTGCTTTGTTCCTTTGGCAGTGCGTTTAAAGCCGCCTGTACGGCCGCCAGAGAAGATAAGAACTTGAAAGCTATTCTCTATGTAAATAATTCAAAACATCCGTATACGGCGTTGCAGGCGAATTAATGAAGGAAGAATTTGAACAGGAATGTGAAACCCGCACCGAGCAGCATGGTTGCCGGTATGGTGATGAACCACGTGACGACAATATCCTTGGCTGTCTTCCAGTTCACTGCGGAAAACCGCTTGGAGGAACCTACGCCCATAATGGAGGAGGAAATAACGTGCGTTGTGCTGACCGGGGCGCCCATTGCGGTCATAACCTGAATTACCGCAGCGGCTGATGTTTCTGCCGCAAAACCTTCGACCGGCTCCAGTTTAATCATGTTGATGCCGACCGTCTTAATAATACGCCATCCGCCCAGGGATGTGCCGAGCGCCATTGCGAGGGCGCAAATCAGCTTGACCAAAAACGGAATGCCGTCGCTTGCCTTGATTACGCCGCCGCTTACCAGTGCCAGCGTGATAATGCCCATGGTTTTCTGTGCGTCGTTGCTACCGTGGGAGTAAGCCATCAAAGCGGCGGAGAGAATCTGCAGTTTTGAAAACCACTTATTCACGGTTTTACGCGAAATTGCGCCCAACATAAAATATAAAAACTTCATTACGATAAAACCGATAATAAAACCGATGAACGGAGAGGTAAACAGCGGAATAATGATTTTGTCCAGAATATTGGTCCAGTTAACGACCTTCAGACTGCCCGACATTACAATTGCCGAACCGATCAGGCTGCCGATCAGCGCATGGGAAGAACTGCTGGGCAGGGCAATATACCAGGTTAACAGATTCCATACAATCGCGCCGCACAAAGCGGAAGCAATAATGTATTGCTCGGGCGAGCCGTTAAGGATACCCGATTCGATGGTGTTTGCAACATTTACGCTGACAAACGCACCGACAAAGTTGAGCGTAGCCGACATCAGGGTGGCAACACGCGGGGTCAATACCTTTGTTGCAACGGATGTCGCAATGGAGTTGGCGGTGTCGTGGAATCCGTTGATAAAGTCAAAAATGACTGCGAGTAGAACTACGAGAATAAGCGTGAAACTTAACATTCTTGGAAACAATCCCTTCAATTGCTTTATGGCATTTTTATGAATTATACAAATTTACAGAGCAAAGCTTGTCTCTTTATCATCTCTTTTCCTGATATACTCAGTTATAAATAGTAATGCTGAATCTGCCATATTAAATTTAGGATTCATTGGCTTCATTTCTTTCGGCAGAATACGCTTTGTTTTCTACATAAATGTTTTTTTGACAAAAAAGTAGAAGAAAAAACAAATTTTGCAATTAAAGTTAATTTTCAGTTAATTTCCGGTTAAATTTAAAATACCAACCAATGTTAAAGTATATGTTTTTTACACCGGCATGTCAATGATGAAGCAAAAAATAAAATAAGAATAATTTTGAAATTTCTGTTCCTTAATACGAAAAACAGAGCAAACACATAAGTGCAAGCTCTGCTCTCTATAAAATATATAGTATAACGTATTGGGAAAGGTTCAAACGGCAGGCTTAGCATATTGCTATGCTAAAAGCGTCATCTGCGGTAAATTCCGCTTTTTTGCACACACAGCAAGCTTTGATGTCTGCTTCTGTTTGAGAAAACAGCTCCAGAAGCTTTTCCGGAACAGTAATTCGAATTGATTCCAGCTCGGTTTTCAGGGATAAATTTTGCTCGGATTTGTATTTTCGCACTTCAAAAAGAATTAGTTTTAACAGGCCGCCAAAAGCAAGATACCTTTCATCGGGGGTTCGGTGCTCGTTCCAGACAGTAATGTGAATGGATTTTGTTCCTTCGTGTTCCCGGTAATAGATCTGGTAAATCCATTCGGTAATATGCGGGACCACAGGGGCGTACAGCTTTAAAACAGTAAGAAAAGCATGGTAAAGCGCATAGCAGACCGACTGCTTTTCCGTTTCACAGCGGGAACTGTACAGCCGTTCTTTAATCAGTTCCAAATAGTTGTCGCAGAAATCTTTCCAGAAAAGGTCGTCGGTTTCGTGCCGTGCGTCTCCAATTTCATACCGGAGCAGGGATTCCCGTGCTTTGTTCTGCACTTCATGGCAGCGTTCTAAAATCCAGCAATCCGCTGGAAGCAGATACTCCGGTTTTGTTCCGTCGTATTCCTTCAGTTGGGTCAGCGTGAATTTGGCTGCATTCCAAAGCTTTGTGAGGAAGCGCCTTGGAATTTTTAATTCCTCCGGGGAAAACATGGTGTCGGCGCCCAAATGGGCTCCGGCTGCCCAGTAACGCAAAATATCCGCCGAATACTGTTTGACCAGCTCGTTCGGGGAAAAGGAACCGTTTCCTTTTGATTTGCTGATTTTCTCTCCCTTTTTCGCCAGAACAAACCCGCAAATCATAATATCTTTCCACGGAACCTGACCGGTTTCGTAAATGCTGCGGACAATGCTGTAAAAAGCCCAGGTACGAATAATTTCATGCGCCTGTGTGCGCATGCTCATAGGAGTCAGGGGTCGTTCATCCGGTTCCCCGCTGCGGGCATTGATAAAAGGGGAAAGGGAAGAGGTCGCCCAGGTGTCCATGACCGCCGTTTCCGGAACAAATTCTGTGCATCCGCAGGTGCAAGCCGTTTCCGGTTTGGCTTCAAGCGGATTTACCGGAAGCTGGCTTTCCGATGCAAATACCGGCTTCCCACATTTTTTGCAGTACCACACCGGCAGCGGAACACCGAAGTACCGCTGCCGTGAAATGCACCAGTCCCATTTCAGGTTTTGCACCCACAGCAGGTAGCGTGTTTTCATGTAAGCCGGGTACCAGTTGATTTCATCCGCGGCGGCAAGAAAACGCTCTTTTTGCGAGAGAATGTCAATGAACCATTGACGCGAAGGAATGATTTCAATTTCTTTTCCGCAGCGCTCGTGTACCGCGACGGCGTGGCGTATTTTTTCGCTTTTCAGCAGCAGCCCTTTTTCTTCCAACAGAGTGAGCATTTTGGCGCGCGCATCGGCTATTTTCAGCCCGCTAAGAAAAGGTACCCCTTCGCTGATTCGTCCGTCCGGTTCCACGATTTTTTTATAGGGCAGATTGTAACGATTATACCATTCTAAGTCCGCTGTGTCTCCAAACGTGGCGCACATGACGATTCCGGTTCCCTTCTCGGTCGATACCGTATCGTTCGCCAGAATGGGAATTTCGAAATCGTACAGCGGAACGGCGGCTGTCTTCCCTATAAAACCGCAGTAATGCGTGTCTTCCGGGTGAATAAACAGTGCAACGCAGCCGTACAGAAGTTCGGGACGGGTAGTGGCAACCGGCAAAATTTCGTTTCCGCACCGGAACGGGATGGTATTAAATGTAGAGTCTTTTTCTGCACTGTCCAGCTCTGCCTGCGCGATTGAAGTGCGGCAGCTGGTACACCACAGAACGGGCGTTTCTTTTTGGTATGCCTTTCCGTTTTGAGCCAGCCGAAGNNAAATTTGCTGCGCAAGAGGGCCGATTGTTTCGTACTTTAAATTCCAGTCTACGCTGAACCCCATTGACTCCCATAAAGATTGAAATTCATTTGTATATTTTCCGGTGGTTTCGCGGCACAGCCGGTTGAATTCGCTGCGCGGCAGAGAAGAGGCGGTCAGCTTTTGCTCTTTTTCCACCAGCCGTTCAGACGGCAGACCGTTGTCGTCAAACCCGAAGGGATAAAATACATTTTTGCCCTGCATGCGCTGAAAGCGGGCGATGATTTCCGCCTGAGTATAGGAAAAAATATGCCCGATATGAAGGCTGCCGCTGACCGTCGGGGGAGGGGTATCAATGGAATAGACCTCCCTTTCGTCCGGGGTGAACTCATAAATCCGCTCACTTTTCCAAAATTCCTGCATGGTTTTTTCGGTCTGATGCGCATCATAAATTTGATCCAGCATAATAATCTTCCTTTCTTAAATCTTAGCGGTGCAATTCTTCGGTTATAGATGCGCCATTTCTTCCCGAATCACCCTGCCAAGGCGTTTGATTCCTTCTTCGATTTCGGTCGGATTCGAGTTGGTGTAGTTTAGCCGCAGTGTGTTTACATAGTTTTCATTTACATAAAACGGGTCGCCGGGAACGAAAGCCACATTAACTTTGGATGCGGATTCAAAAAGGGTAATTGAGGACATTGGTTTCGGCAAAGTTACCCACAGGAACATGCCGCCCTCGGGCTGGGTATATTTCACTTCCGCAGGGAAATACCGTTCAATCATTTCCACCATACAATCCCGCTGAAGCTTATACATCGTTTTTATTTTTCCAATGTGTAAATCTAAATCATTGTCGGTAAGGTATTGCGTTACCACTCTTTGTGAAAAGAAGTTGGTGTGAAGGTCGGCGGCCTGTTTTGCAGTAATCAGCTTTTCCGTTATTTCACGGTTCGCGCAAATCCAGCCCAGTCGCATGCTGGGCGCAACTATTTTGGAAAAGGAACCTAGCAGAACAGAATTTTCTCCCAAAAAAGCCTTTACGGGGGGTACGTTCTGACCAAGAAACCGCAATTCGCCGTATGGATCGTCTTCAATCAATACGGTGCTGTGTCGGTATAAAATTTCCGCTGTTTTTTTTCGGTTCTCGTAAGAATACGTCAGGCCCGAAGGGTTTTGAAAATTGGGAACGGTGTAGAACAATTTTGGGCTGTGGCTTTGCAGTTCCGTTTCGAGCAACTCCAAATCAACGCCGTCCTCGTTCAGCGGCACCGAATGGAACTCCGGCTCGAAAATCGAAAAAGCCTGTATTGCGCCCAAATATCCCGGCCGTTCTATTGCCACGTTATCTCCTTTGTTGAGAAATACCTTCCCCAGCAAGTCAAGCGCCTGCTGGGAACCGTTTGTAATTAAAATTTCATCCGGTGAAATGTGCAGGCCGAAGCGGTGAACATAGCGGTCTGAAATCATTTGTCGCAGCGGAAGGTATCCTTCGGTAGTGCTGTACTGCATGGCGTTTTTTCCGTCCTGTGAAAGTACTTTTTGTGCGGCAGCGCTGATTTCTTCCACCGGGAAAGAGTCCGGGTTCGGCAGCCCGCCCGCAAAGGAAATGACCTCGGGGTTCAACGTCACCTTTAAAATTTCACGGATAAACGATTTTTGAACATGCTGCATTCTGTCTGCAAATTGTGTTTTCATAAATTCGACCCTCCTGTAAAATTAAATAAAAAAGCCTTCGTCCTAAATAGGACGAAGGCTTTGTACTTCGCGTTACCACCTAAATTCGCACAGGGTTCTGTGCGCACTCTATCCGGTACGGGCAAGTTGTGCCGATACCAGTTCCCTTTTAACGGCGGGTTCCCGGTGAAGACTACTTGCGCTAAGCGCGTTCGATTCACAGCTCCGCGGCTACCTTCCACATTCCTGCAGTGGGGATTTTCACCAGCCATCCCTTCTCTGAACTGCGGTAACATGTACTCTTCTGCTTCAATGCTTTTGGCGTATTAATTTATTGCGTTAAATAATAAACCATTCATATTCTTTTGTCAATATAATTTTGTAGATTGTTCACAGTCAAAATCACAAAAAAGGATTTAAGTATTTTTCCGCTTTAAGTGTTTTTTTAAGAATTTTAATAGTTTAAGGCAATAATTTAGGTTATATTGCAGCATGTCGTTGTGAATATGCATTATAAAGCAAGAGGAATAATCGGGATAGAATGTCTCAAAATAGGCTTATTTTAGACTATAATCACAATTTTGCACAAAAATGTGATTTTAATTTCGGTGCATTGTGAATATTGACTTAAGTCGAATTGCGGTTATAATGAGATTATGTTCCAACTGGTTATGACGACATAACGATATAATGAGGGAGGTGGATTTATGGAGCAATCAATGCTGCCAAAGTATTTTATTTTGAAGCGCAAATTAATTGAAAAAATTGACCAGGAAGAGTTTAAGGCAAATGAAATGATACCGAGCGAACGCGAACTGATTGAATTGTATGATGTCAGCCGCATCACTGTGCGCAAGGCAATCGACGAGCTGGTGAATGAGGGGTATCTGTATAAGGTACAGGGCAAAGGCACTTATGTTAAATCGGACGAGTACAGTCAGGATTTGATTTCGATTACCAGCTGTACGCAGGACGTTGTCAATTTGGGTATGAAGCCGGGCAGAAAAGTCATTTCCGCGGCGGTGATTCAGGCAGACCGGAAAAGGTGCCATACTCTGGAACTGGGAGAAAACGATAAAGTGTTCCGGTTGGAAAGAATTTATTACGCAGATGACGAACCGATTAACCATACAGAAACGTATTTACCGTATAAGTTGTTTCCCGGAATTGAAAAGTTCGATTTTTCGAAAGATTCTTTATACGAAGTACTGGAAGAACAGTATGATACGAAAATTACAAAGGCTAAGCGTTCCGTCGAAGCGATTTTGGCAACGGATGAAATTGCCGAATATCTCAATGTAAAAGAGGGCATTCCGATTTTACTTTTCGGCTGCGTCACCTATGGTATAGTAAACGGCAAAGAAGTTCCCGTAGAAAATTTCAAGTGCTGCTACCGCACAGACAGATTCAAGTTTTATATTAATCAAGTCAAGTGATTAAGAGCCTATTCATAAAATAAAAACCGCAAAGCGAGCGGCCAACTTCCGGCAACACGGCGTTATCCTCCGTTCTTTTCCGCTTTGTCCTGCAGAACTAGCCAACTGGCTTTGCACCTCTTATTTTATGGGTCGGTTTTTTTTTATTCTGGTGGAAGTTTAACTTACTATATTAAAAGGAGAATGGAAATGAAAAAAACGTTGAAAAAAGTACTCTGTTTTGCAATGGCCGCAATGATCGGTGTCTCTGCCTTAACCGGCTGCGGCAGCAAATCGGATACCGCTGAAAGCACTCCGGCTGCCGCCTCAGATTCTTCCGCAGCAGCGCCCAAGAGCGACAAGAAGATTGCAATTGTGTGTGACGCCGCCGGCCAAAACGACAATGGTTACAATCAGGCTGCTGTTAACGGGGCAAAACAGGCCGCGCAGAAATATGGCATTGAATACAAGGTTGTCAAACCCACCAACGGTGTTCCGGCTGCTTTGGAAGCACTTGCCGATGACGGCTACAATGTTATTTTCAGCCTTGAGTACGACTTCGACGCATTGATCAAAGGCGTCGGCGGTTCCAAGCCTCTTGCTGAACAATACCCTGACACCACATTCGTCGTATTCAACGACAACCCGAATGTCAAAGAAGACGGCTCCGTCAAGTATAAGAACGTAATCTCCGTTCTGTTCGACGTACACGAAGGTTCTTTCCTTGCAGGCGCACTGAGCGTATTGGTCAATGAAAATGCAAAAGTTCTTTTTGGCACCGATGGCTACAAGTTTAAAGATCCCGACCAGGGCGGCCGCGTACTTGGCTTTATCGGCGGCACAAATTCCAACGGTATTACCGTATTTTCCTACGGCTACGTTGCCGGTGTAAACTACATGGCAAAAGAACTTGACGTAAAGTACGACTATTATGCAAAATATGACGCAGGCTTTACCGATTCCGCTTTGGGCAGCACGGTTGCCGGTACATATTACGACAAGGGCGCGAACATCGTTTACGGCGTTGCAGGCGGCGTTGGCGAAGGCATTACCTCCAAAGCAAAAGAAGTCGGCAGACTTGCAATTCAGGTTGACGCAAACAAAGACGCAGAACAGCCGGGCTACGTTCTGACCAGCGTTCTGAAAAATACCGACGTTCCGGTTATGACAATCTGCGACGCTTTGATGAACGGCAAACTTGCTGGCATGAATAATCTGCAGTCCTATTCCTTGGCTTCCGGTGCAACCGGTATTTCAGACCTTGCCGAAATCAGCAAGCACATTGCAAAAACTCCCGAAGCACAGGCTAAGTGGAAAGAAGTTATGACTAAGCTGAACGAAATTAAAGGAAAAATCGGCTCGGACATTAAAGTGGTAAATGCACAGGCCGGTGAAAAATTTGACGCTTCTGCCTTCCCGAACGTAATCATTAAATAATTAAAATAACGCAGGGGGCGTGAATTGAAATGAGCATTATTCAAACGATTGATTTAACGAAAAAGTTTGGTGATTTCACTGCAAATGACAGCATTAGCATTTCAGTGGAAAAGCAGGAAATTAAATGTATTGTTGGGGAGAATGGCGCGGGGAAATCCACTTTGATGAATATGCTGTATGGATTGTTACGTCCCACAAGCGGCAAAATTTTACTTCAAGACAAAGAAGTTGCGATTGGCAGTCCAGTGGATGCAATTGCGCTCGGATTGGGAATGGTGCACCAGCATTTTAAGCTGGTGCCCAGTCTCACCGTTTATGAAAATATTCTTCTTGGCACAGAATTGAAAAAATCGGCCAAATCCCCATTTATTGACAGTAAAAAGGAAATTGAAGAAGTTCGTAAATTAATCGAAAAATATAAATTTGAATTGAATCCTACCGACAAAATCGAGGATATCTCGGTCGGCGGACGGCAGCGTGTGGAAATTCTGAAAATGCTGTACCGCAACGTGGATATTCTGATTCTTGATGAACCGACCGCGGTGCTCACCCCGCAGGAGGTGGACGAGCTGTTCGTCAACCTGAAAGAACTGCGTGCACAGGGCAAAACCATTATTGTTATTACACATAAACTGCGCGAAGTAATGGAATTGAGCGACAGCGTAACGGTTATCAAGCAAGGGAAGGTTGTAGGAAACCTGCTGACTAAAGATACATCGGAAGAAGAGCTTGCCCAGATGATGGTGGGCAGAGACGTGGTACTCACCGTGCAGAATACGGCGGATACCGATGCTTCCGGTGAAGTTGCCTACTGTGTTGAGGATGTATGCACTATTAACGATTACGGCAAAGAAGTGCTGCACAACATCTCGTTTACGGTACATAAGGGTGAAATTCTTGGTGTGGCCGGGGTCGAGGGAAACGGCCAGTCGGAACTGGTAAAGGTGCTGACTGGCATGATGAAAACGACCAACGGCAAGGTTTCCATATACGGCAAAGACATTACAAACGAGTGGCCGAACGAGCTGCGCTGCGACGGTCTGGGTATTATTCCCGAAGACCGTTACGCTCAGGGGCTTTGCAATACCATGAGCATTGGGGAAAACTGCATCGCCGGTTACCACGGGGCCGCCGACGTGTGTAGGCTCGGCTTTTACAAAAAGAAAAATGTGGCCGCAAAGCGCGACCGCTTTATTCAGAATTTCGACATCCGCGTAGGCGACATCAACGGGAACGTCGGCCAGCTTTCGGGCGGAAACGCGCAGAAAATCATTGTAGCCAGGGAATTTTCCAGTGATCCGAAGCTTTTGATTGCCTGCCAGCCAACCCGTGGCGTCGACATCGGCTCCATTGAATTCATTCATAATCAGATTTTGAATTTCCGCAACGCAGGAAACGCGGTGCTGTTGATTTCCAGCGAGCTTTCCGAGGTAATGAGCCTGTCCGACCGGATTATCGTAATGTACAAAGGCGGCATCATCGGCGAAATATCCCCAAGGGAGGTCAGCAGTTCCGCAATCGGTCTGCTGATGGCCGGTATCAAAAATTAACAAGGCAAAAGGGGCATACATATGAAAATCATAAATTTTGGTAAACGCCTCCTCAACTCCATTCTGCCTGTTTTATTGGCGTTTGTAATCGGCGGAATCATTATCGTCTTTATTGGGGAAAACCCAATCGACACATACGGAATTCTGCTGGGGAAATCGCTGTTTACCACAAAAGGCTTTCTGAACACACTGCATTACGCTTCGCCGCTCATTTTGACCGGGTTGGCCATTGCCATTACGTTTAAAGCCAATATTTTCAACATGGGCGTGGAAGGGCAAATGCTGCTGGGCGCGTTTTTTTCCGGCGTGGCGGGCGCTTATTTGCCGGCTACCATGAATCCGGTTGCGGCAAAGCTCATTTGCCTTGCCATCGGCGTTTTGTGCGGCATTGCATTCGCGTTGGTTCCGGCTATTTTAAAGGCTTACTTCCACGTGAACGAAATGGTCGTAACCCTTATGCTGAACTACGCTATGATTAAGGTGCTGGAGTTCCTGTCCACCGGAGTGTTCCGCGACCTCAGTTCCGGTTACGTCTGCACTCCTACCATCCACGACAACGCGATGTTTTCCCGTCTTGGGAATTCCCGAATCACCCTCTTTTTCTTCGTCGCGGTTGCCGCGTTCCTTGTCATGTATTTCGTAATGAACAAGTCCAAGCTGGGCTATGAAGTTACGGCAATCGGCAAAAACCCGGAGTTCGCGGAAGCAACCGGCATGAAGGTACACCGGAAGATACTGATTCTTATGATAATCAGCGGCGCGCTTTCCGGGTTGGCCGGCTCCGGTTATATGATGAGCGAGCAGTTCAAGTACACGCTGAGCTTTTCCGGCAACCCCGGCCTTGGATGGGACGGCATGCTGATTGCGCTGCTGGGCGGCCATTCCCCGGTGGGAATTCTGATTGCCGCCGTATTTTACGCCGCGCTGAAAACCGGTGCAGACCACATTAACCTGTATTCTTCCGTTCCGAAGGAAATTGTTTCGGTCATTCAGGGCTTGATTATTCTTTTCCTGGCCGTCAAGTTTGTGGATGAGCACACCAATATTCGTGAAAAGCTCTTCGGAAAGAAAAACGGCAAGGCGGAAACCGCCGCCGAGAAGGAGGCATAAGGATGGATATTTTAGGCAACATTTTATACGATACCGTTTATCACAGTGCTCCTATTATCCTGTGCGTTCTGGGCGGTATTTTTGCTTACAAAGCAAACGTGCTGAACATTGCGCTGGAAGGGATGATGCTGATTGGTGCTTTTACCTCCACGCTGACCGCTTTCCTTACGCACAATGTTGCGCTTGGCATATTGCTTTCCATGGTTTCGGCGCTGGTTTTTGGACTGATTTTCTCCCTAATGGGCGTTACGTTCAAGGGCAACGTGATTATCGTCGGTTTGGCGATTAACCTGCTGACCTCCGCCATTGCCCGGTTTGTTCTGGTGCGGATGAATACCGCCAATATTACCTTGAGCTTTTTAAATGTGGCGGATTTTCAAATCCATATTCCGCTGATTGAAAAAATTCCGTTAATCGGGCGGATTCTAAGCGGACACCCGCTAATTACTTATATCAGTTTTCTCGGCATTTTCGTCATGTGGGTGCTGATGTACAAAACCCGGTTTGGCGTTTATGTCCGTGTGGTCGGTGAAAACGAGGACGCCGCGAAAAGCATTGGCCTGAAAACCAATTTTTATAAGTATGCTGCCGTTCTCATTGGCGCGCTGTGCTGCGGCCTTGCCGGAGCAAACCTTTCGACGGAACGCCTTGGCTTGTTTACCAACGACATGACCGCAGGCCGCGGGTTCATTGCCATTGCTGCAATTTACTGCGGGCAGGGTTCCCCGATTTTATCTGCGCTGTACGCGATTCTGTTCGGTTTGGCACGCGCGTTGTCTGTGAACCTCAGCATTTATGCGGGTCCGGCTGCTGGGCTGTTCGACGTAATTCCGTACGTGATTATGGTTTGCGTACTGACGGCAGTTTCGATTGTAAAACGCAAAAATAATAAGATAAGAGGTTTTAAAAATGAATGAGACCGCTCTTATTATTGTGGACATGGTAAAGGATTTCACAGACCCGGACGGGCTTGTGTATTATCCGCAAAACCGCGAAATTCTTCCGAAAATTGCGCAGGTGCTGGAAAAGTGCCGCGAAAAGGGCAAGCTGGTCATCTTTCTGCAGCATTGCAACCGGGCGGGGAAGCCGGATGAAAAAGCCGGTTCCATGCGCCCGAACTGCCTGGAGGGAACAAGCGGAATTGAAATCGACCCCATGCTCAAGGTGGATGAAAAGGATTATGTAATCCGTAAACGCCGTTACAGCGGATTTTTCGGCACGGACCTGGACCTTGTGCTCCGTGAAAATCACATTAAAAACACTGTAATTGTGGGCACCAAAACAAATTGCTGCATTCGCGCTACCGTGACGGACGCATTTTACCTAAACTACAATCCCATTGTTATCCGCGAATGCGTGGCGACAAATTCAGAAACGGTTAACGAGGTGCACCTTACCGATATTCAGAAATATCTGGGCACGGTGACTGACATGAATACATTTTTTGAAAAACTGGACAACGGAGAATGGTAATGAAAAAGTACGACTTGATTACAAGCGGATATGTGAGCATAGACCATATGCTGAAAATAAAAACGCCCGCTGCCGTCGGTTTTACTTCGCTGATCGAAAATAAAACCAATTCCGAAATTTATTACGGCGGCTGCTCCGTCAACATTGCTTATGCGTTATGCAAGCTTGGTATGAACGCTATGCCGATTCTTCGCGTGGGCGAGGATTATGAGAAAATCGGGTTTCAAGCGTTTTTGGAAAACGGCGGCGTTCCCACCGAAGGAATTTCCGTGGTAACGGGCGAAACCACGTCGGTGTGTTACCTGGTGCAGGACAACAAAGGCCAGCACATCACCATTTTTTATCCCGGCGCTATGGATGGCCGGTACTCAAAGCCGCTGGACGACGCAATTTTTGAAGAAGCCGGGCTTGGTGTTATAACGGTTGCGTCACGCCCCGACAACGAAGAATTTTTCCGCAAATGCACAGCGCACAACGTACCGGTTGTGTTTGGAATGAAGTCCGATTTCGACGCGTTCCCCGAACCGTTTTTAAAGGAACTTCTTCTGAACAGCAAGATTATTTTTACCAACGAAGCGGAGCGCGAGACCATTGAAAAGCTGTTTCAGCTCAATGAGATTACCGAACTGTTCCGCCTGAGCAGCGCAGAAATCATTGTAACGACTTACGGGAAGGAAGGCAGCAAGTATTACCGCNNATACGACCGGCTCCGGTGACGGATATATGGCGGGATTTTTGTATGCGTACCTGAAAGGAATGACCATGGCGGACTGCTGCAGAATGGGCAGCACGCTGTCTTCTTTTATTATTGAAAAAGAAGGCTGCTGTACCAATGCGCCTGCTTTGGATGCACTGACCAGGCGCTTCGAAAATTTCAAGAATTGCATTTAAAGGAGACAGAACAATGCCAACTTTGTATTTGGGGGCGGACACCTCCACGGTAGCGCCTTACGTAATATTTTCCGGCGACCCGTGGCGTGTGGAAGTTCTGAAAAAATATTTGGATGACCCGCAGCATGTTGCATTTCAGCGCGAATTCAACACGTACACGGGCACATATAAAGGTGTGAAAGTTACGGTTACCTCCACCGGCATCGGTGCGCCTTCGGCAGCCATTGCTATGGAGGAAATGTACGAGGCCGGCATGANNCGGTTCGCATGGGCACCGTTATGGCGCTGCAGGACGATATGCTGGGGCATTTTATCATTCCTATTGCGGCTATGCGCCGCGAAAGCACCAGCAAAACCTACGTGGAAGAAAGCTACCCCGCCGTGGCGGACATTGACCTGGTTAATGTTATGAACCGTACGGTATTGGACTTTGGCAAGCGTTACCTCAACGGGGTTAACTGCACGATGGACGGTTTTTACAGCCAAATGCACGATTCCAAATTTTCAAAGGAAAGCGGAATCAACATGCAGAAAACGTACGATGATTTGAAGAAGCTTCATGTTACGGGAATTGACATGGAATCTGCCTGTATGCTTACGGTCGGCCGTTTAATGGGGGTTAAAACCTGTGTGGTTACCATGGCGACCGTGCTGGAAAATCTAAAGGACACGCTCAAAGGCCAGGACCGTGTTGACGCGGAAGACCTGCTTTGCCGTGTCGTACTGGAAGGAATCTATCGCTGTCACACACAATGTAATTAATCGGTCTGTATTTAAATTTTACTTTTGAAAGGATGGTATGTTATGGATATTAGGGAAATGATCGCCTGCAACAAAAAATTTGTAATCGGTATGGTGCATTGTCTGGCATTGCCCGGTACGGCAGGATTTGCCGGTGACTGCAATAAAATTTTAAGCCAGGCGGTTCAGGACGCGGTTACGCTGGAAAAAGCCGGCGTAGACGCAATTATTGTTGAGAACATGGGCGACGACCCGTTTTCCGCTTTGCTTGACACTCCGCAAATTGCGGCTCTTTCCGCGGCGACCGCGCTGGTGAAGCAGGCGGTGGATATTCCGGTGGGTGTGGATGCGGCGTTTAACGATTGCGTTGCTTCGCTTTCCATTGCGAAAATCAATGACTGTGACTTTGTCCGCGTTCCCGTTTTTGTGGACACCGTTGAGTTTTACGGCGGTATTATCGAACCCTGCGCAAGACTTTGCATGCAGACCAGAAAAAATCTGGACGCAAAAAACATTATGGTTCTGGCGGACATTCAGGTAAAGCACACGAATATGTTGCTGCCTCATGTTACCATAGAAGCCTCCGCTAAGGCTGCAATTGGCTGCGGCGCGGACGGCCTTATTATCACCGGCTCCGCAATCGGAATGGAAACCCCGATTGAAATGATTCAGAAGGTGAAAAAAATCGCTCGCATTCCGGTAATTGCGGGCAGCGGAGTTAACGCACACAATATCAACGAGCAGCTTAGCATTGCGGACGGCGCCATTATCGGAAGCAGCCTGAAAAAGGACGGCGTAATCACAAACCCCATTTCATATGAGCTTGTACGTGAAGTATTGGGCGGACTGCAAAAATAAAAAAATCTAAGATAAAATAGATGGTTATAGCGAAAGGAAGAAATGTAATTATGATGAGACCAATGAAACTGGCTGGCAGCGAGCTGATGTTTGGGAAAGGCTGCCTGGAATACATAAAGTCCATTCCGTCAAAGAAAGCATTAATCGTCATCGGCGGAAAAAGCATGGAACGCAGCGGCATTCTGCAAAAGGTGGAAGATTACTTCGCACAGTCCGGCGCAGAAACCGCGGTTTTTAACGGAGTAGAGCCTGACCCTTGCTTCGCAACGGTGAAAAAAGGCGCGGAAAAAATGAAAGAGTTCGGCCCGGACCTGATCGTCGCACTGGGCGGCGGTTCCGTTATGGACGCGGCAAAAACTATGTGGGTTTATTACGAGCACCCCGAGCTTACCACGCTGAACGAAGTGCTCACCGCAAAACCGTTCCCGAAGCTGAGGGAAAAGGCGCGTTTCCTGTGCATTCCTTCCACCAGCGGAACGGCAAGCGAAGTTTCCCGTTCCGTCGTAATTTCCGACGATGAAACCGGCATGAAGCACGGCATTGGCAACATGGAAATGATGCCGGACATCGCAATCTGCGACCCGGAAGTCACCGCTACTATGCCCCCGCACATCACCGCGGAAACCGGAATGGACGCGCTTACCCATGCGTTGGAAGCCCTTGCTTCCAATCGCGCCAATTACTTGGCTAATATTCTCGCTCACGCATCGGTAATCGATATTGTGAATAATCTGCCCAAGGCTTACGAAAACGGAGCCGATATGGAAGCGCGCGAAATAATGCTGAATGCCTCTATGACAGCGGGCCTTGCATTTACGAATGTTTCACTGGGCATTGTGCACTCCATGGCGCATACGTTGGGCGGTTACTTCCATGTAGCCCACGGCCTTGCGGACGCAATTCTTCTGCCTTATATCATTCAGTTCAACAGTGCCGACCCGACTGCAAAAGCGGTTTATGATAAACTGGCAAAAGATTTGGGCGGCAGCGACCTGTGCGAGATTATTCGGGAACTGAACCGCAAAGTCGGCATTCCGTCCTGCATGAAGGAAATAATTCCGGACGAAGCTGCCTATATGGCGAAAATCAGCGAAATGGCACCGGCTGCCTTGGCGGACGGTTGCACGAAAACAAATCCGATTATTCCCACCAAAGAGCAGCTTGCGGAACTTTTCCAGAAAGTATATAAAGCATAAAAGTAAAATAGTAATCGGCATAAAAACTTAACAGGACGAACGGAGAAATAATATGGACTTAATCTGCTATCTTTCCAACGGGTATCCGACCATTTCAGACAGCATTGAAATGGCAAAAACATATGTGGAAGCCGGCTGCGACATCATTGAAATTGACTTCCCTTCACGGAATCCTTTCTTGGAAAGCGAGTACATCGCAAACCGTATGGCCGAAGCGCTGAAAGCATGCGATGATTTTGACAAATACATGGACGGTATGGTACAGGCAAAAAAACTATTGCCAACCACAAAATTTATCCTGATGGTATATGAAAACACCGTTGAAGAAATCGGAGAAAAGAAGTTCATTGACTTCTGCTTGGAAAATGATTATACGGACATCATTCTGGTTGGTTTGAAAGACGAAACTATTAAAAACCGAATGATTGAAAACGGTCTTCGCGTAAGCTGTTACGTGCAGTTTCAGCTGATGGAGCAGGAAGTGGAATATGCGCTGAAGTCGAACGGCTTCGTGTACCTGCAGGCGGTTCCGGCGCCGGGCCAGGCTAATCCGGCTTACCCGGAACTGAAGGACTGCATCCGTTACCTGCGTGAAAAGGGACTGAAAAATCCGATTTACTGCGGTGTTGGCGTTCATACCCCGAAGGACGCCGGCATGGTAAGGGAAGCCGGAGCCGACGCGGCGTTTATTGGCAGCACAATTTTGAAGCTGCATGAGGACAAGCCTGCTTTAACCGCGATGATCCGCGATTTTAAAGCACAGTGTTGATTTTACATAAGTTGGAAACATATTGATATAGTGGGACAGGAATGCGGAACCTCGCTGCTTCCGTCCTAAAAAAGACCGGACCGTGCTTTTTAGCGCGGCCCGGCCTTTTTGTATACTTTTTGTTTCGGGGTATGATATGTAAACTAATTTGTTATTTTGTGAACCGTTTATATAATGCTCCGAGCGACTTCTTTTCAATTCTTGAAACATAGGAACGCGAAATTCCAAGCTTCTGTGCCACTTCCCGCTGGGTTAGAGGATTCAGCCCGGTCAGCCCGTACCGCAGCTCAATGATCTTTCGCTCCCGGGGGGAAAGCACTTCATAAAGGTAACGTTTTAACTGTTCCGATTTAATTTTGCAGTCGAGGTTTTCCAAAATATTGTCTTCCGTTGCCATAACGTCCATCAGGGTCAGCGCGTTGCCGTCCTTGTCTGTGTCAATTGGTTCGTTCATTGAAATATCCTGTGCACTTTTTTTAGAGGAACGGAAGAACATGAGCACTTCATTTTCAATACATCTTGCCGCGTAGCTGGAAAGGCGGATTCCCTTACTGCTGTCGAACGTATTTACCGCTTTTATCAGCCCGATGGTTCCGATGGAGATCAGGTCATCCTGATCGTTTGAATTTGCATAATACTTTTTTATGATGTGTGCAACAAGCCGAAGATTGTGCTCTATCAGCTCATTTCTGGCGGATATGTCGCCGTTTTTAAACCGTTCCAGGCAATCTTTTTCTTCCTGCGCGGTCAACGGACGGGGAAACGAACCCGAACCGGTAACATGCAGAATAAAAAAAAGTAAACCCGAAACAAGAAAACCCAGCGCTGCACCAAACATCGCAATCACCCCTTTTAGCCAGTATATGCCATCCCTCTTTGTGTGTTGCAAGTCCAAGGCTGTGCCCGGAAAGTGAATAAATTTTCAAAATATGGAATGAAAACGAATCTATCTGCGTAACTTTGTCCCTTCTTTTTTGTGCATTGTTCTTTTGCGTATAGTAAAAACAAATCAGAATCAGCACAATGCACGGAAAAATTTAGTTAAAAAACTATACAAACATAATAAAAAGTAACAAACCATAATGTGAAAGTGGAGAAAAAAAAGAAAAGTATTGACAACCGTTTTTGCCGTCGCTATACTTTAGCCATCAGATGTGCTCGGGCACAGAAGTGGAAAAATAAAAAAAGGCAGAAATAGAAAAGGGTAACGCGGCAGATTAAGGCGGACTATTATTTTCTTTTCATGCACGATTTGGATGGGCAAGCTTTGGTGGTTTAAAGGGCTTGTCTAATTTTTTAAAGGATTCGTGCCCGAGCACGGAAAGAGAGAAACACATGGCGGTAACAATAAAAGACATTGCGAAACTGGCAAATGTATCAAGGGGAACAGTCGATCGTGTGCTGAACAACCGTGGCGGCGTAAACCGTGAAGTGGAGCTTCGTGTGCAGAAAATCGCACTGGACTTGGGCTATAAACCGAACCGTGCGGGGAAAGCGCTGGCGGCAAGGAAAAAGCCGATTAAAATCGGCTGCCTTCTTCCCAGTGTGGATAACCAGTTTTTTAACGATGTGATTGCCGGGCTGAAAGCTGCCGAAAAGGAATTGTCCGATTACGGGCTGTCGCTGGATCTGGTTCTGCTGAAAGGGTACGATGTGGAAACGCACCTCAGTACGATTCAAAGTCTGGTTGACCGGGGAGTCGACGCTCTGTGCCTGACTACGGTGGATGTTCCTGTAATTACCAACAAAATCAATGAACTGATTGCCGCCGGAATTCCGGTTGCTACCATCAATTCCGACGTAAGGGGAACTTCCCGCCTGTTCTATGTGGGTAGCAATTACATTAAGGGCGGCAAAGCGGCTGCCGGAATGATGTCTATGATTTTAAAGGAAAAAGGGAAAACACTTATTGTTACCGGTTCCGTTAAAATGCAGGGGCATAATCAGCGTATTCACGGCTTTTGCAAAGAAGCGAAAGACAACAAAATGGAGATTGGTATTGTTGATGTGGTGGAAAGCCAGGACGATGACGAAACCGCGTATCGTTATACGAAGGAGTCCTTGACGCAGCATCCGGAAATCAACAGTATTTACATAACGGCTGCCGGTGTGGCGGGTGTCTGCAGGGCAGTGGAAGAACTCGGGTTGGCAAAAAAAATTCATCTTGTCTGCTTCGATGATATTCCGGCGACGAAAAAGGCAATTTTGAACGGAACCATCGACGCAACAATTTGTCAGGAGCCTTTTGAGCAGGGGTACCAGGCAATTAAGCTGATGTTCAATTATTTTTTGGAGGGAGTCATTCCGAAGGGCGAAGCTCTTTATACCAATAACGTGATCAAAATAAAGCAGAATATCTAGAATAATGCAGAATGTTTAGAGTCAGGTGTCTCATTATCCACTGATTTTCAGTGGATAAAATAAATAAACAGGAGTTGTATTATCATGAAAAAGTTATTGGCACTTGTTCTTGCAGCTGTCATGATGGTTTCTACTTTCGGATGCGGTTCAGCCGCAACGACGGGAACACCATCCGCAGCACCGGAATCCCAGGCAGCGGCATCTGTAGCACCGAACAGTGAGGCAGCAGCATCCGGCGGCCAGCTGGTTGGCGTTGCAATGCCTACGAAGTCCCTTCAGCGCTGGAATCAGGACGGAGACAATATGAAGAAGGCACTGGAAGCAAAAGGCTATCAGGTAGAACTCCAATATGCAGAAAATGATGTTAACACTCAGGTTTCTCAGGTTGAAAACATGATCACAAAGGGCGTTAAGGTTCTGGTTATCGCCGCAATTGACGGTTCCTCCCTGACCGATGCTCTGCAGCAGGCTGCAGATAACGGGATTAAAGTGATTGCTTATGACCGCCTGATCATGAAGACCGGCAACGTGGACTATTACGCAACCTTCGACAACTACAAGGTCGGCACAATGCAGGGCCAGTTCCTTGAGGATAAGCTTGGCCTGAAAGACGGCAAAGGTCCCTTCAATATTGAAATTTTCGCCGGTTCTCCGGACGACAACAACGCAACCTTCTTCTACAACGGCGCAATGGACGTTCTGAAGCCCTACATCACCAGCGGCAAACTGGTTGTTAAGAGCGGCCAAACAGATTTCGCAAAATGTGCAATCACAGCCTGGAAATCCGAAACGGCACAGGCCAGAATGGATAACCTTCTTACTGCAAACTATTCCGACGGCAAAACAAAGCTTGACGCGATCCTTTCCCCGAACGATTCACTCGCAATCGGTATTGTGGCAGCTTTAAAGAACATTGGCTATAACGGCACCGACAAACCGTTCCCGATCCTTACCGGTCAGGACTGCGACAAACCGAACGTCGTTTCCATGATTAACGACGAACAGGCCATGTCTATTTTTAAAGACACCAGAACATTGGCGGACAAAGTGGTCGGTATGGTGGATTCCTTGCTGCAGGGCAAAGAAGCTGAAGTCAACGACACCAAAACATACAATAACGGCGTAAAAGTAGTTCCTTCCTTCCTCTGCGACCCGGTTGCCGTCACGAAGGACAACTACAAGCAAATGCTGCTCGACTCCGGTTATTACACCGAAGCGGACTTAAAAGGTTAATTTCTGTCTCATTGCATTTCAAGCCGGGCAGTAAAATGTCCGGCTTGATTAAAAAATAAGAAGTCGCTTTCCAACTATTTCTGCCAAAAAGGGGGGCTGTTTGTGGCGGAGTATATTTTAGAGATGGAAAACATTATTAAAGAATTTCCCGGGGTGAAAGCGTTAAATAACGTGAATTTGAAGGTGGAAAAGGGTTCCATCCACGCACTGGTCGGTGAAAACGGTGCGGGTAAATCAACGCTTATGAACGTTTTGAGTGGTGTTTATCCTCACGGTACTTATTCCGGAAATATTATATTTGAAGGAAATGTCTGTGAGTTTAAAAATATCAAAGACAGCGAGTTAAAGGGTATTGCAATTATTCATCAGGAACTGGCGTTAATTCCGTATCTTTCAATCGCCGAAAATATGTTTTTGGGAAACGAATGCGCGTCACATGGATTCGTTGACTGGGACTTAACCTATAACAACGCGAAAAACATGCTAGAACGTGTTGGGCTGAACGAAAATCCCAATACGCTCATTAAAGACATCAGCGTTGGGAAACAGCAATTGGTTGAAATTGCAAAAGCACTCTCCAAAGATTCCAAGTTATTAATATTGGATGAACCGACTGCTTCTTTGAACGAATCCGATTCAGAGAATCTTCTTAATCTGATGCTTGATCTGAAAGAAAAAGGGATCACATCGATTATTATTTCACACAAACTAAGTGAAATTGCAAAAGTAGCGGATGAAATTACAGTCATCCGTGACGGTTCCACCATTGAAACACTGGTAAAAGGGCAGGATGAAATCAGTGAAAACCGAATCATTAAAGGAATGGTCGGCCGTGATATGACGGACCGTTTCCCGCAAAGGGAATGCCCAATTGGGGAAGTCGCCTTTGAAGTGAAAAATTGGTCGGTCGATGACCCGGTAATTGCCGGGAAAAAACGCCTGGACAACGTAAATCTGAATGTGCGCAGGGGCGAAGTGGTCGGCATAGCAGGTTTGATGGGTGCCGGCCGAACAGAGCTTGCCATGAGCATTTTCGGAAGGCTGTACGGCAGCAACATACAGGGGCAAATTTTAAAGGACGGAAAGGAAATCGACACCAAAACGGTACGGGACGCAATCAACAATAAGATTGCCTATGTTACGGAAGACAGAAAATCGGCGGGATTAATTCTGATTGACGACATTCGCCATAACATTACGCTTTCTAATATGGCAAAGGTTAGCAACTATTTAGTTATTGATGAGGAAGTTGAAAACAGAACAGCCGATGAATCCCGCAAGCAGCTGGGCATGAAGTGCTCCAGTATCTTTCAGAGAGCAGGGAACCTCTCGGGCGGGAATCAGCAGAAGGTGGTTTTGAGCAAATGGGTTCTGACAGAACCGGATGTGCTGATTCTGGATGAGCCGACCAGAGGAATAGATGTCGGCGCGAAATATGAAATCTATACGATTATTAATCAGCTTGCTGCGCAGGGAAAATGCGTCATTATGATTTCTTCGGAGCTGCCGGAGGTTTTGGGCGTGAGCGACCGCGTTTATGTAATGAACGAGGGTAAAATCGTTGGCGAGCTGAACCGGACGGAAGCAAACCCTGAAAGTGTCATGCAGTGTATCATGAGAAATAACAGGATAGGAGCTTAATGGTATGGATAAGATTTTAAATAGGAAGTCTCAAAATTCCATCAACATAAGGCAATTCAGCATGTTGATTGCTTTGGTTGTTATTATGGCATTGTTTCAGGTTCTGACCAAAGGGATTCTTTTAACACCGCAGAATGTTACGAACCTGATTATGCAGAACAGTTACGTAATTGTTCTTGCCGTCGGTATGCTGCTTTGTATTTTAAGCAGCGGAAGCATCGACCTGAGCGTCGGTTCTATCGTGGCTTTTATTGGTGCGTCAATCGGCGAAATGGTCGTGGTCAAAGGGATGAACGTGTGGCTATCTATTTTAATCGCCCTTCTGGTTGGCGTAGTAATTGGAATTTGGCAGGGCTTTTGGATTGCTTACATGAGAATTCCCGCTTTTATCGTTACTTTGGCAGGAATGTTGAT
The DNA here is from genome assembly GCA_002378845.1 of Ruminococcaceae bacterium UBA3451. Lineage (GTDB taxonomy): Bacteria > Bacillota > Clostridia > Oscillospirales > Acutalibacteraceae > Caproiciproducens. The sequence continues at coordinate 87,933 of DFRY01000056.1, forward strand.
TTTTCGCGGTCTTACCTTAAAGGTTCTGAACGGAATGACAATTTCCCCGTTCCCGGCAGATTTCAATTTTATCAGCTCCGGGTACCTTCCCAATATGGGAAAAGCAGGGTTTAATGTAACTGCAATTGTTCTGGGTGCTGTCGCTTCCTTAATCTACATATATTCGGCGATTAATAAAAGAATCGGACGCCGGAAGCACGGCTTTGAAGTATCCTCCCCGGTGCTGTTCATTCTGCAAATCGTTATCGTGGTGGGCGTTATTGCACTGTGTTCCATATGGCTCGCCCGTTACAAGGGCATTTCGGTACTGCTGGTTTTTATGCTGTTCCTTGTAATTGTGTATTCGTTCTTTACCAGCAAAACCGTTCCCGGCAGATACCTGTACGCGATGGGCGGCAATGAAAAAGCGGCAATTCTTTCCGGTATTAATACCAACAAGGTGTTGTTCCTTGTTTTTATTAACATGTCTGTTCTTTCTGCGCTGGCTGGCGTGGTATTTACCTCCCGCCTGCAGGCGGCTACCCCGACGGCAGGTACTAACTTTGAACTGGATGCAATCGCGGCCTGCTTTATCGGCGGTGCCTCGGCAACCGGCGGCGTCGGTACCATTGTGGGCGCGGTAATCGGTGCCCTGGTTATGGGCGTTTTGAATAACGGTATGTCCATTATGGGTGTTGGCAGCGATATTACCATGACAATTAAAGGCTTGGTTCTTTTGATTGCTGTGGTATTCGATGTCGTTTCTAAAAAACGCGGGGCAAAAGTCTGAAAGATGAACTGAATATACCATTTCCTTCTCTTTCAATATACGTTTTCATCAATGAAAGGGCTTCCCCTGAGCGCTTGTGCAAAGGGGAAGCTCACCCCCCTGGAGCCCCTCCGACAGGAATGGTAAGTGCCGATTAAAAAATTATAACTTAAGGAATGAGTGAAATGAAAATTTACAACGTGAATGATGAGAATTTCCGTAAATACGGAAGAGTGGTAAAAGGATATGACTGCACCGAATTAATTAAAACGATGCAGGAAACTCCTTTGACCGAGGAAGTTGCTTATGTTCCGGCGGAACCGAAGCTGGAATCGCTGGCAATTTTTTGCGAACTGCAGAATCGGGAATTCGGCGGCCTTCCTATGGAACTGGGCTATTGCAACGGAAAAAATGTATTGCTGAATGCGGTGGAATATCATCGGTCATCTGAAGTCAATGTGGCGGGGACCGACCTGATTCTGCTTCTCGGGTGCCAGCAGGATATTGATCCAAACAATTATACCTATGATACTTCGCGGATTGAAGCCTTTTTTGTTCCCATGGGCACAATGGTGGAGGTGTATGCCACCACGCTGCATTATGCGCCTTGCAGTGCCAGCGACAGTGGCTTCCGCTGTGTGGTTGCTCTTCCCCGCGGCACAAATCAGCCGCTGGATACAACGCAGGATGCACTTGAGGATCGTCTGCTTTTTGCAAAAAACAAATGGCTGATTGCGCACCCCGATACTGATTTGGGCGACCAGGGCGCATTTGTCGGTTTAGTCGGGGAAAATGTTTCGGTGGAGGGATAATATGGACTCAAATTATATTTTAGGTCTGGACATTGGTACAAGCGGATGCAAAGTGCTTGTGCTGGATGAAAGCGGTCAAATTGTGGACACCGCGGTTGAAGAATACCCCCTGTACGCACCAAAACCCGGTTGGTCGGAACAGAATCCGGAGGACTGGTGGCAGGGCGTTGTGGCGGGAATTCGAAAGGTGCTTGGCAAACTGGACGCCAAGAAAGTGTGTGCCATCGGGCTTTCCGGGCAAATGCACGGAATGGTTCCGTTGGACAGGGAAAACAACGTAGTACGAAATGCAATTTTATGGAACGACCAGCGCACCGAAAGTCAGTGCAATGAAATTACCGAGCTGGCCGGCGGGTTGGATTGCCTTTTGGGTTATACCAACAACCGCATGCTCACCGGGTTTACCGGTGGTAAAATTCTGTGGATGAAAGAAATTGAACCGGAAAATTACCGGAAAACTAAGATAATACTCAATCCGAAGGACTTTATCCGCTTTAAGCTTTCTGGGGAGTTCTTCACGGAGGTTTCCGACGCATCGGGAACCGGATTGTTTGATGTAAAAGAACGCAAATGGTCGACGGAACTAATGGAAAAAATCGGACTGAATCCGGAACTGTTTCCCCCGGTGGTCGAATCCACCGAGGCGGCGGGCAGAGTAAGCCGGGAAGCCGCAGCACTGACCGGAATTCCGGAAGGAACGGTTATATCCGGCGGCGGCGGGGACGCGGTCATTTCCACAACCGGCCTTGGCCTGATTAAGCCGGGCAGGGTAGGAATCACCCTTGGAACCAGCGGTGTTGTCGCCATGGGGCTTCCGGCGTATATGAATAACCCGAACGGGTTGCTTCAGGTTTCCTGCAACAATGCGCCGGGCACTTATCACGCAATGGGTGTCACCCTTTCCGCGGCGGGTTCGTACCAATGGTTTCGCAATACATTCGGCGACATGGAAACTTATCAGGGCAAAGAAATTGGGAAAAGCGCCTTTTACCTGTTAGATCAGGAGGCGCTGGCGGCAGAAGCGGGCTCGGAAGGCTTAGTCTTCCTGCCGTATCTGATTGGCGAGCGTGCTCCGATTAACGATCCCGCGGCGACAGGTGCGTTTCTGGGCGTTACCTTCCGGCACGGAAAAGGCCATTTCGCCCGTGCCGTGATGGAGGGGGTTGCGTATTCATTGAAACAGGTGTACGACCTGATGATGAGCGTAAACCCGGACGTGAAGCCGAACGAAATTGTTTTGGCAGGCGGCGGAGCGGCCAGCAAAATCTGGCGTCAGATTTTCGCAGACGTATTCAACCTCCCCGTCCGAACGGTGTTCGGCAGTGCGGAGGGCGGTTCTTTTGGTGCGGCGCTCGTGGCAGGTGTGACCGGTGGGGTATGGCAGGATCTCGCCGAAACGGTTCCGCTGATCAAGCCGGAAAGTGAAACGCTTCCCATTGAAGCAAACGTCCCGGTTTACGAGGCATTGTACCAAAAATATGTCAGGTATTACGGTGCTCTGAAATGGAGCTACTAAGAACATTCTGTATCGGAGGAAATAAATTATGAAAAACAATATCCCTACCGTAAAACTCGGTATCATCTCGGTCAGCCGCGACTGCTTTATCATTTCTCTTTCTGAGAAGAGAAGAAAAGCAATTGTGGAAAGCTACGCGAAGAAAGGCGGCTCAATTTATGAGTGCCTGACCACGGTGGAAAATGAGCAGGATATGCTGAAAGCGGTTGCGGAGGTAAAAGAGGCACAGTGCAACGCGCTTGTGGTTTTCCTTGGCAATTTTGGCCCGGAAACACCCGAAACGCTTATTGCCAAAGAATTCAGCGGCCCGGTCATGTATGTTGCCGCAGCGGAAGAAACCGGAGACGATTTGATCAACGGCCGCGGCGATGCGTACTGCGGGATGCTGAACTGTTCCTATAACCTCGGTTTGCGCAAGCTGAAGGCGGTAATTCCGGAATACCCGGTCGGCACCGCAGACGACATTGCCGACATGATGGCCGACTTTGTACCGGTCGCACGTGCAATTATCGGTTTGAATTCCCTTAAGATCATTACCTTCGGCCCCCGCCCGCAGGATTTCTTTGCTTGCAACGCGCCTATCAAGGCTCTGTATGATCTTGGCGTGGAGGTACAGGAAAATTCTGAGCTGGATCTTCTGGTCTCTTACCGCGCACATGCAAACGATTCCAGAATTGCGGAAATTGCAAAAGATATGGCGGATGAACTTGGTTTAGGCAACCAATACCCCGACCTGCTGCCAAGAATGGCGCAGTTTGAACTGACTTTGCTTGACTGGGCGGAACAGAACAGGGGCGCGAAGGAATACGTTGCCTTTGCGGATAAATGCTGGCCGGCATTCCCGAAGGAATTCGGGTTTGAACCCTGCTATGTGAACAGCCGCCTTGCTTCCAGAGGGATTCCGGTGGCGTGTGAAGTGGACATTTACGGCGCACTGAGCGAGTACCTTGGCGCCTGCATTACCGGAGAAGCGGTCACACTGCTCGATATTAACAATTCCGTTCCTGCCGACATGTACGAACAGGAGATTAAAGGGAAATACGACTATACCCTGCAGGATACTTTCATGGGCTTTCACTGCGGCAATACGCCGTTTTGCAAGCTTTCCAAGGGCGCGGTAAAATACCAGCTTATTCAGAACCGTCTGCTCGAAAACGGCGGCACTCCGGACTTTACAAGGGGCACGTTGGAAGGCGACATCGCACCGGGTGAAATTACTTTCTTCCGTCTGCAAAGCGCGGCGGACACTACGCTGCACGCTTACATCGCACAAGGTGAAGTGCTGCCGGTGGCAACCCGTTCCTTCGGCGGAATCGGTATTTTTGCAATTCCGGAAATGAAGCGTTTTTACCGCCATGTGCTCATTGCGAAGCGGTATCCTCACCACGGTGCGGTCGCGTTCGGCCATGTAGGAAAGGCGTTGTACACCTTGTTTGATTACCTTGGCATTGAGGATATTTCCTTTAATCAGCCTTCTTCCATGCTTTATAAGGGTGAGAATCCGTTCTGCTGATTTTTCCTTCTCTTATCGCTTCCTCTTCCAGCACAGTTGAGTTACAATGGCCGGCAAAATTAAAAATTTGAATCTGAAAAGTGCGTCCCGGTTTTGGGACGCACTTTTTTATTGTCATAAGTTTATCATAAAAATACGTTTTGTGACTCACATGTGACTAAAGTAAGGTATAATGGAATCAAATGAAGGGGGAATCAAGATGCAGCAATCCAAACAAAATACGGATTCATTCCCATCACGGTGCACCATTCGGCTGGATGCCGTACCGGATAAGACAATGAAAGGCCGTGTTTACAGCGAACATTACAAGAAGTCATTTTCCTTCAGCAACGAGTTTCAAATGCTGAGCGGAATGGAAGACCTGTTTAACACGTTAGGAAGTCCGCAGGCGGCGTTTGAAGCACGAAGCTTTTTTAACAGAAAAAATATACCCGTTTATCGAAAGGCGGAGGACGAAATGGACGACAATAATTTTAACAATGCAAATATAATACAGGATGAAAAAAACACATTCATTGTCAATGTACAATATCGGCAGAATGCCAGCTGGCAGGGAACCATCACCTGGGTGGAACAAAATGTAACACAGCATTTCCGAAGTGCATTTGAAATGCTAAAGCTGATGGATGAGGCCGGCAAGAAGGGCAGCACCGAAGAAATTCGCTGGGACGATGCAAAATAATAAAATAAATACAAACCGGTTTTGCCCGTAAGGACAAAACCGGCTAATTCGTTTATTCAGATGAAAGCTGAAATCAGGAAAGCCACTTGCGTTCCAGTTCCAGAATCATTGTCTCGTACTGCTTTGCACATTCTTCCTGTTTACCGGATTCAATCATCTTCAGGCAAGGGGTCAGGTGACGGTCCCAAATTTGGCGGTAAACCGTTTTGCTTTCCGCACAGCGGTCAATCGCACTGACAATCATAGGAGCAAACAGATAATATTCGTTAATTTTGGCACGGCCCTCCGGTGTTTCGGCAAACCATTCGTCGCGGAATTTACGAAACGCGTTCAGCTCCGCACAATCGTCGTCTTTGCCCAGCGAAGAGCAAACCGCGGTGGTAATAAAGCAGAACCTCTTTTTAAACCCGCCGTTAATCGCTTCAAACGTGGACTTTCCAAGCGGATTTTTCGGGTACAGCTTGTTCCACTTTTCCAGAAAAGTATCGGCCAGCGCTTCGGCAGCGGGCGTGTGCAGTTCCAGAATTGCGGGAATGGTGAACGATACAAGCATATAGCGGCAGTCAAAAAAGCGGGGATCGGTTTCTTTTTTAATCCCTTCCTTTTCATACTGTGTGGTAAAGCGGTTTAAAAGAACATCGGCAAAGTGATTTGCCGCGTCGTCGTTGTCGGTGGCGGCCAGACTGTAAGCTTTCAGCGCGGGAAGAATTAAAGCAGAATNNCAGAATAGCTTTCAAAATCAGTAGGGTAAGTGCTTTGCTTCAGATTTTTCAGCGGGATTCTGCGGCTGAAAATTTCATCATTTAAAAGGGATTCCGCTTCCTGCATCAGCCGGTCGTATTCCTCCGCTTTGGCGGGGTCGTTCCGCAAAGTTTGTACATCAATGGGCTGGGCGCAGTACATACACACGATGTTTTGGGCGTCCTCCGGCAGCTGCAGTTCCTTACCGCAGTGCGGGCACACGGCGCTGATATATTTCATCTGAAACCTCTTTCCCAAACAGACTGCTCCGAAAGGGGCAGAATGTTATTGGTTATTTATTAATCTGAATGAATTCTTTAATGCGTTCAAAACTTTCCTCACTGATGATATGCTCAATACGGCAGGAATCCTGAGCCGCAATTTCATGGTCGACGCCAAGCGTCATTTCAGGGAATTGGGCAATTAAAGTGTGGCGTTCATAAACCGCCTCGGCTTTTTTGCGGCCGGTTTCCGTAAGAACAAGGTTTCCGTTTTGTTCCATGGTTATGTAGCCGGCTTCTTTTAAAATGCTCATGGCACGGCTGACGCTTGCTTTTGTAAATTCAAGCTCGTTTGCAACGTCAATGGAGCGGACGTATCCGTTTTTTGACTGCAGAATTAAAATGGTTTCCAGGTAGTTTTCGCCGGACTCCTGAATTTTCACTGTAAAACCCCCTAAAAAGCATGATGTGCCGTTTGTATTCTTATTATTATAGCATTGTTCATCAAAAATAACAAGCATAGCTGCTTTTACTTCATGGCTTTCGCCATTTTTATTTCTATTTGGTTTATGTTACAATATAGAGTAAGTTAGTATGATTATTTAAGAAACTTGGAGGAACTATGATCACTGTATCCGATCTTGGCCTGGGTTTTGACGGCCAGAATTTGTTTTCACATGTCAATCTTCTTTTCACTGCCGGCAACTGCTACGGCGTGATCGGAGCCAACGGCGCCGGGAAATCCACTTTTTTAAAACTGCTTTCCGGTGAGCTGGAGCCAACCAAAGGTGAAATTTCCATTGACCCAAAGCTGCGTATGTCCGTTTTAAAGCAGGATCACCATGCTTTTGACGAATATACCGTTCTTGATACCATTATTATGGGTAATCCCCGTCTGTACGAAGTCATGAAGCAGAAAGACGCGCTGTATGCAAAAGAGGATTTTTCCGATGAAGACGGAATTCTTGCCGCGGATTTGGAAGCCGAATTTGCCGAACTGAACGGATGGGAATCAGAAACGGAAGCGGGCCGCCTGCTGCAGGGGCTGGGCGTAGATTCCGGTATTTTGTATTCGCTGATGAACTCCCTGACCGGCGCGGAAAAAGTGAAGGTTCTGCTGGCGCGCGCTCTGTTCGGCCAGCCTGACATTATTCTGCTGGATGAACCGACCAATGACCTTGACAATAAATCCATTGCTTGGCTGGAAACCTTTTTAATGGATTACATTGGAACGGTAATTGTGGTTTCCCATGACCGTCACTTTCTGAATAACGTTTGTACGCATATTGTCGATATTGACTTTAATAAAATTAAGCTTTATGTGGGTAACTATGACTTCTGGTATGAGTCCAGCCAGCTGATGCAGCGTATAATGCGCGACCAGAATAAAAAAGCGGAGGATAAGATTAAAGAGCTGCAGAACTTTATTCAGCGCTTTTCCGCCAATAAATCAAAGTCCAAACAGGCTACCTCGCGCAAGAAGCTGCTCGATAAAATTACGGTGGAAGAAATGCCTGCTTCCTCGCGCCGTTACCCGTTTGTCGGCTTTACAATGGACCGCGAACCCGGTAAGGATATTTTGGAGGTCAACGGGATTTCCAAAACAGTCGATGGGGTAAAGGTACTGAATAATGTGACTTTCCGAATGAATAAAGGCGACAAAATCGCACTGGTCGGTTCCAATGAAATCGCCAATACAACGCTGTTTAAAATTTTGATGGAAGAAATCGAACCGGACGAAGGTACCTTTAAATGGGGCGTTAGTACCAGCCAGTCGTATTTTCCGCAGGACAACTCCGCGTTTTTCAACGGCTGTGACCTGAGCATTCTCAAATGGCTCGAGCAGTATTCCAAGGACACCACGGAAACTTACCTGCGCGTCTTTCTTGGTAAAATGCTTTTTTCAGGCGACGATGTGTTAAAATCGGTCAGCGTGCTGTCCGGCGGCGAAAAGGTTCGGTGTATGCTTTCCCGCATGATGATGTTCGGCGCCAACGTGCTGGTAGTGGACCAGCCCACCAACCATCTTGACCTGGNNGACCTGGAATCCATTACTGCGGTGAACAACGGCTTGACGGATTTTAAAGGAATTATTCTGTTTGCATCCCATGACCATCAGTTTGTACAGACCATTGCAAACCGGATCATCGAAATTACAGACGACGGAATAATTGACCGCGTGTGCACTTACGATGAATATTTGGAAGCACGCGACGGCATTTTGTCTTAATCTTATATGTCAAAGACAGTAAAATAAACACCGATTTTATCGGATAAAATACAATGTATCCCCAACCTTGCAATCGCGAAGGCTGGGGATTTTTGCATAATTTATACATTTAAAATTCACATTATGTTCACAGGTAAAAGGTTGACATAAAACGGAATTATCGGTTATACTTTATATTAAACAATTGTTTACTAATTTGGAAAATATATCAAGGTGGTGCAAATGAAAACGAATCGCCCTGTGCCAAAAGAGGAAGATATATTCCATTTCATGTTTTTTGTTTACCGAAAGCTTTCCAAGCCGTTTGAGGATTATTTTAAAGGAGAGTTTACCAGCCTTCAGCTGAACGCCCTTTGTATTTTGTGTACCGACGGGCCGATTACGATGGGCGGGCTGGCCGCCAGCCTGCATACCCCGCCGCAGCAGATGAGCCGAATGATTGAAAAGCTGTACGAGGGCGGCCACATTGTGCGCAGCACGGACCCAGCGGACCGGCGCAAGGTGCTCATTTCCCTTTCTGACAGCACATACAAGCGGATTTTAAAAGGCCGTGAAAAGTTTGCGGCAGCGGTAATCAAAGAAATACAGGGATTAAACGAAGATGATTACAGCGCGTTTAAAGATGCTGTAAAGGTAATTAACCGAATTCTGACCGATATTCCCGAATAGGGAACAGAATAATTAACAAAAAAGGAGATATGTAACATGGCCAAAAGTACGAATGATGATTTCTTTAAAATCACCCCGGAAATTATGGAGCTTACAAAGCTTTGTACCAGCCACAGCACCATAGACCCCAGTTTATTCGCCAAATACGACGTGAAGCGCGGCCTGCGTGATATCAATGGTAAGGGCGTTCTGACGGGACTGACCGAGATATCCGATATTATCTCCTCAAAAGAGGTGGACGGGAAAAGCGTTCCCTGTGAAGGCGAGCTGTACTACCGCGGAATCAATGTGAAAGATATTGTACGCGGGTTTATTACGGAAGATCGTTTCGGATTTGAGGAGACCACGTATTTGCTTTTATTCGGCGAACTGCCCACCCCGGAGCAGCTTGCGGGCTTTAAGACTTTGCTTTCTAAATACCGTTCGCTTCCCACGAATTTTGTGCGTGATATTATTATGAAAGCGCCTACGTTCGACATGATGAACACACTCGCCAGAAGTGTGCTTACACTTTACGCCTACGACGAGAAGCCGAACGACACTTCGCTGCCAAACGTGCTGCGCCAGTGCCTTGAAATGATTGCGTTATTCCCGCAGCTGGCGGTTTACGGGTACCAGGCTTACGCGCATGACATGGACCGGAACTACAGCTTTTTTATCCATGCGCCGAAGCCGGAGCTTTCTGTTGCGGAAAATATTCTGTACATGCTGCGAATTGACAATAAATATTCCGCGCTGGAAGCCCGCATTCTTGACCTGGCGCTTGTTCTGCACGCGGAGCACGGCGGAGGAAATAATTCCAGTTTTACCACGCATGTGGTAGCTTCGTCCGGTACCGACGCCTATTCTGTCATTGCGGCCGCGCTGGGCTCTTTAAAGGGGCCGAAACACGGCGGAGCAAACATTAAGGTTATGATGATGTTTGAAGATATGAAAAAGACTGTGGATGATTGGGAGGACGAAGAAAAGGTCGGTGAGTACCTGAAAAAACTGCTGAACAAGCAGGCGTTTGACAAGTCTGGCCTGATTTACGGAATGGGCCATGCCGTGTATTCCCTTTCCGACCCGCGTGCCGATATTTTCCGTAAATTCGTTAAGAGCCTTTCCGAAGAAAAAGGTTTGACCAAAGAATACAAGCTGTATTCCTTGGTAGAGCGACTCGCACCGGAGATTATCGGTCAGGAACGCAAAACCTACAAGGGCGTCAGTGCAAACATCGACTTCTACAGCGGGTTTGTTTACCACATGCTCGGCCTGCCGCCGGAGCTGTTTACCCCCGTATTCGCTATGGCCAGAATTGCGGGTTGGAGCGCGCATTTGCTGGAAGAGCAGATCAATGTGGGCAAAATCATTCGTCCGGCGTACAAAAGTATTTCATCACACCGCGACTATGTACCGCTTCATATCAGATAAAATATAAAAATGGATTTTTGCAGCCGCTTCTGTTGAAGCGGCTGCCTTAGTATAAAAGTGTATAGGAAGAGTACTCTATTTCACAGAACCTGCATCGGACGGTTTTGGTCGGTCTGGTAAGCATCTGGTTAAGCTTTCCATACCTTTTCTTGACAACCGGTGCGGGTAAGCCTATACTTTTTATAATANNTAATATATTTACGGATTTATTTTTACCGATTCAATACTAAGGAGCAATGAAATATGATCAGCGTAAACGAAAAGCTTGCGGCTCTGCGCGGAAAAATGAAGGAAAACGGCGTGCAGGCGTGCATAATTCCCTCCTCCGACCCACACATGAGCGAGTATTTGCCGGCCCATTGGGAAGCAAGAAGCTATTTTTCCGGTTTTAACGGTTCGGCAGGCACTTTGGTGGTTACCGAAACCGATAGCGGCGTTTGGACAGACGGCCGTTATTTTATTCAGGCAGCGCATCAGTTGGAAGGCAGTGAAATCGTGCTTTACCGCATGGCGGTGAAAGGCGTTCCGACTTATATTGAATTTCTGGATCAGAAGCTGAAAGACGGCGAAACCGTCGGATTTGACGGAAAGCTGCTTTCCGCCGGTTCGGTTCAGGAAATGCGCGAAAAGTTCTCTGCGAAAAAGCTGAATATGAAAGCAGTCGACCTGATTGGTGAAATTTGGCCCGACCGCCCGCCGGTACCCGATTCAAAGGTATTTGTGCACGACGTAAAATATGCCGGGTTTACCTGCAGCGAAAAGCTGGAGCAGGTGCGCGCCGAGCTGAAAAAGCAGAAGGCCGACGGCCAGCTTTTTGCGCGGCTTGACTGTGTTGCATGGCTTATGAATATTCGCGCCGATGATATTGAATACAATCCGTTTGCCATTTCCTATGCTGCGGTTTTTACCGACTCAGCGTATCTTTTTATTAACACAAAGCGTGTTTTGCCCGAAACACTGGAGTATTTAAAGGAAAATGGCGTAACCGTAAAAGAATACGAAGAAATTGACAACGAGCTGAAACAGATCGATACCAAAATAACAATGCTGGTCGATATGGCAAGCGTTAACTACGATCTGTATTCTATTTTAAAGGATAATTCCGGAATCACCATCAAAGAGGGTGCCGATACGGTAACCAATTTGAAGGGCGTAAAGAATGAAACAGAAATTCGCAATATCAAGCAAGCGCATGTATTGGACGGCTGCGCTTTGGTAGACTTTTGCGTACAGTTTGAAGAGAAAATGGAACGCGGCGAATCTGTAACCGAATGTACGGTGAGCGACATGCTGAAAGAATGCCGTGCAAAGCAGCCTGGCAACATGGGCGAAAGCTTTGGTACCATTGCCGCTTACGGGGCAAACGCGGCCATGATGCACTATCATCCGGAGCCGGACGCATGCTCACGATTGGAGAAAAAAGGATTCCTTCTCATTGATTCCGGCGGGCAGTACCAGGAAGGTACAACAGATATTACCCGTACCTTTGTACTTGGGCCGCTTACTCAAGAAGAAAAAGAACATTACACTTATGTGCTGAAAGCGCATATCGGTCTTGCGACCGCGGTCTTTCTGGAAGGCTGCACCGGCGGCAACATCGACATTCTCAGCCGTGTGCATGTTTGGAAGTACGGCATTGATTACCGCTGCGGCACAGGACACGGGGTCGGCATGTTCGGCGGTGTGCACGAAGGCCCGCAGAATATGCGAATCAGCAGCAAGGTTCCGTTTAAAAAGGGTATGACAATTACAAACGAGCCAGGTATTTATGAAGAAGGCAAACACGGAATTCGAACCGAAAACATTATGCTTGTAACCGAATTTGTTAACAATGAATACGGCCAATTCCTGAATTTTGAACCGGTCACTTATTTCCCCATTGACACCGCGGGAATTTTGACCGAGCTGTTAACCGAGGATGAAGTAACCTGGCTGAACAATTACCACAAGCTGGTTTACGAAAAGCTTTCCCCGTCGCTTTCCGGCAGGGAGCTGGCATGGCTGAAAAAACACACCGAACCGATTTCCAAGTAATTGACTTTTTAAATAGTTCGTTTCCCAAAAACAGGAGCCGCGCAGAAAAATTGCGCGGCTCCTGTTTTGCTGTGCAAAAGCAGATTATTTTAATTTTTGATATTGACTAAATCGGTCAATTAAATTATAATGTGATTGACTAAAACAGTCAATTTATATGGGGGCTTTGATATGGCAAAAGAAAAGAATGCGAATCTCTCTTCCGAGGATACGAAGAAAAACAGCATTTTGAACGCGGCGATGGCTGAATTTACCAAAGGATATGAAAAAACCTCGACCGATGTCATTGTAAAAACGGCGGGGGTCTCCAAAGGGCTTCTGTTCCATTATTTCGGTTCGAAAAAAGAGCTGTTCCTATATGCGTATGAATATGCGCTCCATACGGTTATCGTGGAATTTTATGACTTGATCAACTTTGACGAGCGTGATTTTCTGGAGCGCTGGAAACAGATTGCGCTGCTGAAAATGGATTTAATGCAAAAGCATCCTATGATTTTCAGCTTTATTGCGTATGCGTCGTTTCCGGACAGTGACGAGGTCAAAGGCAAAATTCTGGAGCAGCGGGAAAAATTCACCATCGACGCGTATCAAAGGCTGTTCGGAAATATCGACCGTTCCCTCTTTCGGGACGATGTTGATGTAGACACGGCAATCAGCGTAATCCGATTTACCATTGAGGGGTATGCGCAAAAGGAAGCAAACCCCGATAAATCTTCTGAGGATTATTACAACGAGTACGGCAGATACTTAAATGATTTGGATCGGTATATTCGGCTTTTCCGAACAAGTTTTTATAAATAAGGGAGGGGTTTTTATGGCGGTCATTGAAATCAGCGGGTTGACCAAGTTTTACGGTAAAATGCAGGCGCTTCACGGAATTGACCTGACGGTACAGCAGGGCGAGGTGCACGGCTTCATCGGAATGAACGGTGCGGGAAAGTCGACGACCATACGCATTTTGCTCGGCATGCTGAAAAAAGACGGCGGTCAGGTGAAACTGCTGGGCGGCGACCCGTTTCAGAATTGTGTGGAACTGCACAAGCGCCTTGCTTATGTGCCCAGCGAAATCAATCCATGGCCCAATTTGAGCGGCGGTGAAGTGATTGACCTTCTTTCGCGCATGCGCGGTAAAACAGATGGCAAACGCCGTGCCGAACTGATTGAACGGTTTCAGTTTGACCCGGGCAAAAAATGCCGCAGTTATTCCAAAGGCAACCGACAGAAGGTAGCGCTTATTGCCGCACTGGTGTCGGACGTGGAGCTGTATATTTTTGACGAGCCGACCTCCGGTTTGGACCCGCTGATGGAATCGGTATTTCAGGACTGTGTAAAAGAAATGGCGGCACAGGGCAAAACTGTGTTTCTTTCCAGCCATATATTAGCCGAGGTAGAAAAGCTTTGCGACCGTGTGACTATTATTAAGGATGGCCGCATTGTGGAAACAGGCAGTCTGCGTGAACTGCAGCAATTTTCGCGGCTGATTGTTAACGCGGAGTGTGCGCGGCCGGTCAGCGGATTTCAGCTTCCCGGTGTGTACGGGCTTCACTGTGAAGGAAACAAGGTAAGCTTCAGCGTAGATGCTGCCGCCCTGAACATGGTTCTGAAAAAGCTGACGGAGTATGAAACGGTTTCCCTGCACTGCGCTCCGCCTGAACTGGAAGATTTGTTTTTTCATTATTATGCCAAAGAAGGTGACGTGCGGTGAAGCAGGGTGCTTATACGGCAACATGCAGGCTGCTCCGGCTGTCGCTTCACCAGAACAAGGCGATTACCGGAATTTTGGTTTTTCTGCCTTTCCTGTTTGCGTACGCCGCGGCGGCGTCGAATCAGGCGGTACTGCAAACGCCGCAGGAACTTTCCAAATACATTGCAGAAAATCAGGGAAACGCAATGCTCGGAAACATTGCGGCCAACACCATAGCCGTGGCGGCGATTTGGCGTATCCGTATTTCGACGACAATCATTACGTCGATTCTCACTGCGGTATTACTGATTAACGGCACGCGAAAAGACGAGGAGCAGGGCAGACTGGAACTGCTCCGTGCCGGGGCAGTCGGAGCAACGGCACCGCTTGCGGCAGCGCTTGTTAAGGGTTTCGGTGCGAATCTGCTTGGAGGTTTTGCTATGGCGTTGGGCTTTTTGGCAGCGGGATTCCCGGCAAACGGTTCCTTTACCGCCGGGCTGGCAACGGCATTATGCGGCTGTTGTTTTGCCGCAATTTCATCTATTTCAGCTCAGATTGCACCCAACGCACGATTGGCGCGCGGCATTACATTCGGTGCGGTTGCCTTTTTCTTTGTTTGGCAAATGATTGCCAATGTTGTAGGCAATCAAAATCTTTTATTATGGACTCCGTTTGGCTGGTGTGCATACGCTCGGCCCTATGCGGGGGAAAATTACCTGCTGTTTGCGTTTGCTTTCCCGGCTGTGGCGCTTCTTACGACCATTGCCTTTGTTTTGTCTGAACGCCGTGACCTGGGCGGCAGTTATATTCGGGAGCGGCGCGGCAAGTTGAAGGCCACCGCAAATTTTCGCAGTCCGCTGGCGCTTGCCTGGCGACTGCAGCGGGGAACGCTGTTTGTGTGGACAGCGGCCTATGCCGTAATGGGGCTGATCATTGCTTCGTTGGTGCCAAGCATTAACAAAATGCTGGACGGTACAGCATTTTTGCCGGAGCTTTCGGCAGCGATGGGCGGAGCGGGGCATGCCTTCCTTGCAATTCTGGCTTATATTCTGACGCAGATACTCACCGCGTACACTATGCTGACCATCTTTCGGATTCGGGAAGAAGAGTCCCTAACCCGCGCAGAACTGGTGTTGTCCGGGGCGGGTTCGCGTATTCGGTATGCCGCGGGGCATTTGCTGATTGCTTTTGCGGGAAGCGCCTTAGCACTTACTGTGTTTGGGTTATGCATCGGCGACTTCGTTTCCTGCGTGGAACGTTTGCCTGCGATATGGCTGCTTTCTTCCGTAACCGTGCTTCTTTACGGGCTCGCGCCCCGCGCAGCAGCACCCGCCGGCTGGGGGCTGTTCGGCGCTTTTCTTTTGCTGGAATTTCTGTGGGAAATTAAGGTGGTTGGTAATTCTGTTTTTGCGCTCTCTCCGTTTTCGTGGGTTTACCCGGGCGTAAAAGTGACGTTTCTGCCCATTGTTATCATGCTGGCGGCTGCTGCCGTGTTCGTAAGCTTGGGTTTGATGTTTTTCTCCAAACGCGATATTGTGGCAGAGTAAAGAATTCTTAAGTGAGAGGGAAATCATATGGAAAGGCTGACAAAACCGCGGGAAAACGCTTCGTATTATGTGGAAGAAGCCGTTTTGCGGCATGAACCGCACGGGTATTCGGGGGAAGCCGTTGACCGGCTTGCAATATTTGAAAATGTATATGAACATCTGCTGGAAAATCAGGCGGAAATCGTAAAGGAACTGGAGAGTGCTGAAACAGGGCGGTAAGACCAAAACCGTAAAGTTCAGGCAGCTTTTGGCCAACAAAATTACAAACGGCAATTTTCTGGCACTGTTCCATACCTACGGATTATAAAGCGGATACGCAAAAAGCCGCTGCCCCGAAAAAGGCAGCGGCTTTTGTATGGAAAAAATAAATAATTTATCCTTCGTTAAAGCGGGAAAGAAATGCCCGGGTGCGCTCGTTTTGCGTATTGTCGAACAGCTGCTCCGGTGCACCCTGTTCAATAATGGTGCCGTTGTCCATAAAAACAACGAAATCGGCCACATCGCGGGCAAATTTCATTTCATGTGTAACCACTACCATGGTCATGTGTTCTGCGGCAAGCTCGCGAATGACTTTCAGAATTTCACCGGTCAGTTCCGGGTCCAGCGCGCTGGTCGGTTCGTCAAAAAACAAAATATCCGGATTCATCGCCAGAGCGCGCGCAATGGATACACGCTGCTGCTGCCCGCCGGAAAGCTGGTCAGGGTATGCGTCTGCTTTGCCGGATAAATCCATCTTTTGTAAAAGCTCACGGGCGGCTGATTCTGCTTCTTCTTTGCTTTTGTTTAAAACACGGATAGGTGCTTCCGTAATATTTTGTAAAACAGAAAGATGCGGAAATAAATTAAAGTTCTGAAATACCAGCCCAATGTGCAGACCGATTTTTGCACAGGTCGCCTTGTCGGAATAAACGGCTTTTCCGTTTGGACTGTTTTTAACCAGCATGTCGCCGCAAATGCTGATTTCACCCGAATCCACGGTTTCCAGTTGTGTAATGCAGCGCAAGAAGGTGCTTTTACCGGAACCGGACGGCCCGATAATTGCCAGCACCTGGCCTTTTGTTACTTCAACGGAAATTGCTTTCAGCACTTCCGTGCCGTCAAAACTCTTTTTTATATTTGTCGCGTTTAAAATCGTCGTATCCAATTTGCTTCCTCCTAACGGTAGTAGCTTAGCCGGTTTTCAGCTATGGTAAAGCAGCGTGTCACAATGCCGTTCATAACAAGGTAGAATACGGCCGCAATGGCAAACGGCGTCATGCTGACGGCGGAGGAAACCCAGTTTGAGGTGACTTTCAGCAGTTCCACCACCCCAATGACCTGTGACAGGGAGGTATCTTTCACTAACGTAATGAATTCATTGCCCATGGGCGGAATAATGCGTTTAATTACCTGTGGCAGAACAATGCGGAAAAATGTTTGCCTGCGGGTAAATCCCAGTACTTTTGCCGCTTCGTACTGTCCGCGCGGAATTCCTTCAATGCCGCCGCGAAAAATTTCGGCGAAATACGCCGCGTAATTCAGGACGAACGCGACTTCGGCCGAAAGGATACGGTCAAGTTGAATGCCGAAAATAGGCTTCATTCCGTAGAAAATGAACAGCAGCTGAAGCATCAGCGGTGTTCCGCGCATAATCAATATGTAAAAACGTACCGGCAGGTTAATGATTTTTACCTTGGTCATACGGCCCATGGCTACCAGTAAACCTAGCGGCAGTGAAAAAATCAACGTAATAAAAAATATGCGAAGCGACATGATGGTTGCCTGCAGCATCTGCGACAAAAGCACCTCATAATTCATGTTCGCGGCACCTCCAAATTCATGTTTATTAAATGCCAAAGGCACAGAGCCGGACACCGCCCAGCCCCGTGCCGTGTATTTCGTTCGTAAAGTCCCTTATTTTCCAACGGTTGTAACGTCTTCGCCAAACCATTTGGTTGAAATTTTTGCCATAGTTCCGTCGGAAGCCATGTCTTTCAGTGCGCCATCAATTTTCGCTTTCAGTTCGCTGTCCGCTTTGCGGAAACCAACCACATAATCTTCATTTGCGAGGGAAGAGTCTTTGCCGTCGCTTTCCTGCAGCACCTTGTAAGCACCCGGGTTGTTTGTCAGGTAATAGCGGGCTACCACTTCGTCAATGCCGATTGCGTCGATGGTGCCGTTTTGCAGTTCAAGAACCGCTTTTGAATAATCGTCGATTTGTACGACGAATTTCAGCGTCTTTTTGAAGGCTTCGTTTGAGTTCAGCGCGGATTCCGCGGAGGAGTCGGACTGAACGCCGACCGTTTTTCCGGCCAGGTCGGAAAGGCCTTTGTATGTAGCATCGGTTTTAATCAGGATTATCTGATTGTTCTTCATGTACGGAATGCTCAGGTTAAACTCTTTGTCACGCTCGTCGGTTTTGCTGAAGCCGTTCCACAGGCAGTCAATGTTTCCGTTGTTCAGTTCGGCGGTTTTGTTGTCCCAGTCAATCGGCTGGGTTTNNTCAATGCCCAAACGCTTGCAGGCTTCTTGTGCAAGGTCAATGTCGAAACCGACCAGCTCACCGGTTTTGGTGTCAACATAACCCATCGGGGGGAAAGCGTCGTCAAGGCCAAGCACAAGCTTTCCGGCTTTTTGAACTTTATTCCAGGAATCGTCGGTTGCCGCCGCGGAAGAAGCGGCCGTTGTACTGCTTGCGACCAGACCGCAGGAGGCAAAGGACACGGCAATTGCGGCCGCAAGTAATATAGATACTAACTTTTTCATTATAAATACCCCACTTATTTGTTTGTCTTGATGTTTTATATTTTACCTCATTAGCGAGCTAAAGTAAATAGGCAATTTCAATTTTTCTAAAATTACCTGAAATCGGAAGTATTGCCTGAGTTTATTCATACGGAACATTGTTACATTTTACTTGCGGTTTTCTCCCCTGCGGAGTATGATTGTAAATGATTAAGGAGTGAATATGTATGACACCATTAAAATTAACCGCACCCTGTAAGGATTACCTTTGGGGCGGCACAAAGCTGAAAACAGAATATCACCAGCACAGCACGGCGCAAAAACTTGCTGAAAGCTGGATGCTTTCCTGCCACAAGGAAGGCCTGTCCGTAATAACGGGCGGCGAATATGATGGCCTTACATTGAAAGAATATATTGACCGTGCGGGAAAGCAGGTGCTTGGAACAGACTGCACGCAGTTTGAGCAATTCCCGATTCTGGTGAAACTTATCGACGCACAGGACCGCCTTTCAGTACAGGTACACCCCAATAATGAATACGCGCTGAAAAATGAGGGCGAATACGGCAAAACCGAAATGTGGTATATTGTTGAAAACGAACCGGGCGCCAGTCTTTATTACGGTTTTAAGGAACCGATTACCAAAGCGGAATTTCAGGAAAGAATTGAAAACAATACGCTCCTTGAAGTGCTGAATCAGGTGGAAGTTCACCCGGGCGATGTTTTCTTTATTGATTCCGGCACGCTTCACGCCATAGGCGCCGGCATTGTGGTTGCCGAAATTCAGCAGAACTCCAACACCACTTACCGTATTTACGATTACGGAAGACTTGGTGCGGACGGAAAACTGCGTGACCTTCATGTTGCAAAAGCACTGGACGTAACAAAGCTGGAGCGCCCGCAGCGTTCCGCCAAGCCGCAAGGCGAACCGGAAAAAACAGGGGACTGTACCCGCACGTTGCTGGCTTCCTGCGAATATTTCACCGTGAACCGCATGGAGCTTTCCGGTAAAATGGAACTGAANNAAAGAGTTTTTATCTATATATACCGTAAGAGGTCCAAATGCAGCCTCACCGTCGATATGGAAAGTAACCCGGTAAGTTTCGATTCCTTTTAGGTCCAAAGATTCTTTCGCGGTACTGATACGATGATCCCAGTCTGCTGTGTATTCTTCCACTTTTGCGTTTTCCCAATCAAAAATGCTTTCTTTTTCGTTCTTACTGAGTGACTGGTATACCATAGTACGAATTTCGCTTTCCGTTTTTGGGACTTTCTCCGCTTTTGCGGAATTGGAACAAGCCGACGTAATACAAATTAGAAGCAAGCAGATTGCGGCAATGCATTTACGCATTTTAATTCCCTCTTTTATTGCTTTATTTCCATTTTACGCTAAAAATTTAATTCCACAATAGAGATTTTATTGCTAAAGTAATTTTCTTATAATTTTACATAATTTTAACCTGGATTTCCATTTGTTTTAACTAAAAATGCGGTTTGAAAGGATTTTTTTACATTTGGACAGGGTAAGTATATTTATTTAAGTTCAATCTAAACTAAGTTTAACATGGATTTAACATTGATTTTCTAATATATTAATGTACTTAAAAACGAAATTTAATATATCAGGGGGATTTACCAGATGAAAAAAGTAATTTCTACTCTTTTATCCGTGGCTGTCCTGTTTTCCGTGCTGGCCTTTGCGGGCTGCAGTTCGGAAATTGAAGGTACGACATCGAATGCGCCGGACTCTGCACAGGGCGCGGCTTCTCAGGGTGCCGCCTCAGCAGCGGACGAACAGTTAAGCGGAAAGCTCACGCTGAACGGCTCCACTTCCATGGCGAAGGTATGCCAGGCGCTCGGCGAGGCATTTTCCGAAAAATATCCGAATGTTACCGTGGAAAAGGGCGGCACCGGTTCCGGTGACGCGGCAAAAGCGGTCAGCGCGGGTACCGCGCTCATCGGCGACCTTTCCAGAGATATGAAACCGGAAGAAAAGCCGGAGGATTATCAAATTGTTCAGATTGCCATCGACGGAATCGCGATTGGGGTCAACAAAGAAAACAAAGTATCTAATTTGACCAGTGACCAGATTACGAAAATTTTCACCGGCGAAATTACCAACTGGAAAGATGTTGGCGGCGATGATCAGAAAATTACCGTTCTTGGCAGAGAAGCGGCCAGCGGCACCCGTGATGGTTTTGAAACTCTGTTTAACTGCGCCAAAAAAGCCAAATATGCTGCGGAGCTTTCCTCTACAGGCGAAGTTGTGACCAAAGTAAGCAGCGATAAAAGTGCCATTGGCTACGTTTCTCTGGATTCTTTGAATGATGCATTCAAAGCGGTCGATGTGGACGGTGTAAAAGCCAGTGAGGAAACTGTATCGAACGGTAGCTACCGGGTACAAAGACCGTTCATTGAAATTTACAAAAAAGGTACCGACAGCGACCTAGTGAAGGCATGGTTTGACTTCATTCAATCCGGTGAAGGCCAGGATGTGATTAAGAAGGCCGGTTTGGTAACTGTAAAATGAGCATAACTATGACTGGCGCGGCACACGCGCAAAAAGAACAAAAATTAAACAACGTGAAAAAAGGCCTGGCAGTTGTGTTAGGCCTGCTTTCCGTTCTTGCTTTTTTCCTTCCGTACATAAGATTTGTATTCAAAGACACGACTTATGTGGTAAGCGGACTTCAGCTGGCAACCGTTCGCGGCCTGCGTGTTCGCGGCCCGGAAATGAACGGACTGGTCACTATTCCGCTGCTGACAAGGATTGCCGTAGTTGCCGGAATTTTGCTGGCCCTTGTGGGGATTCTTCTGCTTATTCTGAATAAGCCCGCTTTTTCGGGAGCGGCGTTTGTCCTTTCCGGCATTACGCCGTTAATCGTTCTGATTACGACTTCCAGTATTCAGGAAGCAGTCACGCAGCTGAATATCAGCAAAATTTCAGTCGGGTACCTTTGGCCTTCCGTTTATGTGCTGGTCGGTGGCATTTTGTGCTCCATTCTGGCACTATGGACACGGGGTACTGAAAAACTGGCGGAATCCATCTTCTTGGTGTTTTCGTGTGTTTCCGTCGGTTCCGTCGCACTTATTACAATTTATATTATTGCCGCGGGGGCCCCTGCCATTGTAAAAATCGGTTTGGGAAACTTCCTGTTCGGCACACAGTGGAATGCGGATTCGCAGGCTTTCGGAATTTTGCCGCTGATTCTTTCCTCCGTTGCCGGAACAGCGGGCGCAATTTTGATTGGAGTACCGATTGGAATACTGACCGCGGTATTTCTTGCGGAAACCGCACGTCCCCAAATATCGCGGGTGGTACATCCGGCTATTGAACTGCTCGCGGGGATTCCCTCCGTTGTTTACGGCTTTTTCGGTATGCTGGTCATTGTACCGGCCATTCGCAGCTTTCCGCCGTTTCGGGGCAATACCATTGGCGACAGCCTTTTAGCGGCTATTATTATTCTGGCCATTATGGTTTTGCCGACGATTGTCAGCGTGACCGAAACTTCACTGAAAGCGGTGCCGAACGCCTACCGCGAAGCGTCGCTCGCGCTTGGTGCGACCCAGACCACAACGATTTTTAAAGTGAGTATTCCCGCAGCCCGTTCCGGCATTCTTGCCGGTGTTATTCTGGGTGTGGGCCGTGCCATTGGGGAAACCATGGCGGTTATTATGGTAGCGGGAAACGTGGCGAACATGCCGTCGCTTCTTGGCACGGTAAGGCTGCTTACCACAGGAATCGCGATGGAAATGAGCTATGCCTCCGGTCTGCACAGGGAAGCGCTTTTCGCCATCGGTCTGGTGCTGTTTGTCTTTATCATGATTGTTAATATCAGCTTCACCTACATTTCGAAGAGGGGGGTGCAGATGGATGTCAAATAACGCTTTGAATTCCCTGTACCAGAAAAGGCGCCGCCCCGCGGATTCCGCGCTCAGGTTCCTTATTAACGCAGCGGCCGCGGTTACAGTGGTTACGCTTGCCGGAATTATAATTTATATTATGGTGAACGGGCTGCCGTTCATTTCATGGAGCTTTATTTCTACGCCTTACTCTGAAACCAAAGATAATCTTAAGGGCATTCTGCCAATGATTATCAACACCATGTACATTGTGGTAATTACGCTTTTGGTTTCCGCTCCCATCGGCATTTCCTCCGCAATTTACTTAACCCAATATGCAAAACAGGGCAGGCTTGTTAAAACGATTCGGTTTACCACCGAAGTGCTTTCCGGTATTCCGTCAATTATTTTCGGTCTGTTTGGATACACGGTATTCTGCATTTTATTTCGGCTTCAGACCTCCATTCTTGCAGGGTGCCTTACCATGTCCATCTGTATTCTTCCGACCATTATCCGCACTACGGAAGAATCGCTTCTCGCCGTACCCGATTCCTATAAAGAAGGCGCTATGGCGCTCGGCGCCGGAAAACTGCGTGTGGTCATGGGTATTGTGCTTCCCTGCGCTATGCCCGGCGTGCTGACCGCCGTAATTCTGGCCATGGGGCGCATTGTCGGCGAAAGCGCCGCGCTGCTGTTTACCTCCGGCCTTTCCTATAACATGCCGAAAGGATTTTGGCAGCAAATTTTCGCAAGCGGGCGCACGCTGACGCTGCACCTTTACCAAACGGCGCGCGAAGCCGCGTCCCCCGATGCCATGCATATTGCCTACGCCACGGCGGCGGTGCTGTTGATTTTAGTGTTTTTACTCAACCGTCTGGCAGGGCTTCTATCCAGAACACTTAAGAAGGGATAATGATATGGACAGTAAAATTACAATTCAGGATTTAAATTTGTACTACGGCGATTTTCATGCGCTCAAGGGAGTCAATATGGAGATTCCCGCGAACCAGGTCACCGCGTTTATCGGGCCGTCCGGCTGCGGTAA
Source organism: Ruminococcaceae bacterium UBA3451 (assembly GCA_002378845.1). Classification (GTDB taxonomy): domain Bacteria; phylum Bacillota; class Clostridia; order Oscillospirales; family Acutalibacteraceae; genus Caproiciproducens. The sequence goes on from DFRY01000056.1 coordinate 111,353, forward strand.
GTCAACCTGCCTGAAAACCCTCAACCGAATGAACGACATGGTTGAAAACTGCAAAATAACCGGTCTGGTTTCTATTGACGGGGAGGATATTTACGACCCCCGCACCGACGTTACTCTGCTGCGCAAGCGGGCGGGCATGGTTTTCCAAAAGCCCAACCCGTTTCCGATGACTCTGTATGACAATATTGCATACGGCCCCCGCGTTCACGGGGTAAAGAACAAGCAGAAGCTGGATGAAATTGTGGAGCAGTCGCTTCGCAGTGCCGCTCTTTGGGACGAAGTAAAGGATCGCCTGAAAAAATCGGCCCTCGGGCTTTCCGGCGGCCAGCAGCAG
>DFRY01000037.1 GCA_002378845.1 Ruminococcaceae bacterium UBA3451
ATTACAACATCCGCGCCGGCACCTTTTAAAAAGGCGGCCAGTGCGGAATGGCCGTTCTGGCTGGCGTCAATCGTCGTTTTGCCTTGAACCGAACCGTTTTCCGCATGGAAAAGCGTAAAGGTTGGGCACTTGCCGAAATGCTGAAAAATCTGGTCTTCCTGCGTGGTGACTGCAATAATCATACTGATTTTCCCTCCAAATATTCTTCTGTTATTCTTGCCGCGCTTTTTACAAGTTCGGCGCAAGGCCGTCTTTCGTAATAACCGCGTGTTCTAGCTTCCGGTGTTGGGGAGTCCGCCTGACAAGGCAGACCGAGAAGCTCCCTGCAAATAATCGAACCGTTTTCTTCCTTAAACTGTTCGGCAAGCCGCTGAATCAGCCGGTAATGCTCCGCCTTCGCCTCGTCATCCTTCGGGTCGCTGTATCCGTCTTTCAGCCCGGCAATCATAAACATTGCGGAAACCGCCCCGCACACTTCGCGGAGCCGCCCCATACCGCCGCCAAAAGACGAAGCCAGCTTTAGCGCGCTTTCGCGGTCCATTCCAACTTCTTCTGAAAACGCCGCAAAAACCGACTGGCTGCAATTGAACCCCTGAAAAAATAATTCTTCCGCTATTTTTTCTTTTTCGCCCATACTATCACTCCGAACACTTCGAATTTTGATTTTCGAACCGGCAATTGCTGCATCTTCTGCGGCATCCGCAGGGATGCTGCGCCAGTTCATAGTTCCCGCCTTCGATTTTTATGGCCTTGCCGTTGCAAAGCGCTTCGGCGATTTTCCTGCGTGCCTCGTACAGTGTTCTTTGAAAGGTCGCCCGGGAAACATTCATACTGGACGAAGCTTCGTCCTGGTCAAGCCCTTCCAAATCGCAAAGCCGTACGGTTTCGAGTTCCTCAATGGTCAGGATTACGGTTCCCTTGCAGGAATTTTGCGGGGTAAATTCCCTGTTTTCCGGCAAAGCGCATACTCTTCGGCATTTAAACCCTCTTGGCATTTTACACCCCCAGTAACAAATTCACGTAATGGGCATATGCACATATAGAGTATAATGTGCATATGCCCATTTGTCAAGAATTTTATACACAGTTTTTTCCAGTAAAAAAGTAAGGCTCCCGGCAGATGCGGCAAAAAAACGCTCCGGGCGAAAAGCCGGAGCGTTTTGGTCTGCAGTATATTTATCGGAGCTTAAACCTTGTCAATTCTTTTTTCAGCATATCCGCCTGAGCAGACACNNGCGGCCGCACTTTGTTCCGCGGTAGCAGAATTCGTTTGAACCACGGCGGACACCTGCTCGATTTTCTGAGTAATTTCTTCAATTGCAGCTGCCTGCGCGTTGGAATCCTGCTTTATGATATGGGCGGTGTCTTCCACGCTTTCAATCTGCGCTGCGACTTCCTCCAGTGTTTTCGCCGTATGGTTGGCAATCTGCGAGCCGTCCGCAACTTTTTGAATTGAGTTCTGAATCAACTGCGTCGTCTGCTTTGCCGCGTCCGCTGATTTTCCCGCAAGATTCCGCACTTCATCTGCTACAACAGAAAAGCCCTTTCCGGCCTGCCCCGCTCTGGCCGCTTCTACCGCCGCATTCAATGCCAGAATGTTGGTCTGAAACGCAATGCTGTCAATTACCTTAATGATTTTGCTGATTTCGTTGGAGGATTCGTGAATTTCATTCATTGCGGTCAGCATTTGCTTCATTTGCTCGTTGCTTTCCTTTACCTGCTGTGCGGTCCGGTCAATATTTTCCGCCACCAAAGTAACATGGTCGGTGTTGTCGTGTACCTTTTGCGAAACATCGTTAATGGATTCGGACAGCAAATCAATTGTGCCCGCCTGCTCCGTCGCGCCCTGTGCCAGTGCCTGTGCCACGCCGGACACCTGCCCGGAACCGTTGCTGACCTGCTCCGCAGAAGTTTGNNCGTCCAAAATGGTGTTCATAGAATGGGAAATGGGGGCAAAATCCCCTTTGTACTCCTCCAGTGTTTCAATTGAAATATCCCGGTCCGCGATTTGCACAAGCGTGGATGAAATTCCCGCCACAATGTTTTGCAGCGATGCAAAAACTTCCCGGAGCGAATCGGCCAGTTTTCCGATTTCATTTTTCGACTGATAGGTAATGGTTGCACTCAAATCGCCCTGCGAGAACTGTTCCGCCGCAAAGACAAGCTCCTTCATCGGCTTACTGATGGATTTTGAAATAGTGAGCCCGACAAAGATGGAAATAAGAACGCCCAAAATCAAAACGGCAATCAGAACCAACGACATTGCCATATAAAGATTGCCGTTGTTGGTGCTTTGGTTCAGCGCGTCCCGATTGCTGTTCGCAAAACACTGATCGTATGTATCAATCATTTTATTGGTGGAAAACGTGCCGCTTTGCAGCGCGGCTTTCGCCTGAATAATATTCCCCTGACTGGCGTTTTCAATAGTATATTTTATCGACGGAAAAAAGAGCTCGTCGTACATTTTCCCCGCCGAATTCACCAGTTCCAACTGCTGTGAAGACTTCAGAGCAGACAGATACTTTTTCTGGTTCTCTTTGAAAACCGTATTGTCGTTTTCAATGTTTTTCTGAATTTCTGCAAGCTTCGTATTGTTTCCGGAATAAATAATGGCGTTTCGCGCCTCTACGCACATGGACTGCACGGTTTCCATCATTTTCGAAATATATTCCAGCGGCTTTGTCTGCTGGTCGTACAGGGAGCGGTCGGCGGCGTTGATGCGGTTCATTCCCACCGCCCCCACGCTTCCGGTTATTCCTGTAATAATGATCAAAGTCAGAAATGCAAGCAATAGCTTTGTTGAAATTTTGGCGTTGCCGACGGCGCGTTTGGTACGCCCGGCAAAAGCAACGTGAGTGGTACGAATTTTTGTACGTCTTTTCTTTTTCATATGAAATCTCCTTCTTCGGGACTTCAGCCGAACTGCTGTGTGCCTATACTCCCTCTTTAAATACCCGGTTCCCGCATAACACATAACAGGGTATACTACTCCTATATTTATTATCGCCTTTTGCATATTTAATTTCCATACTTTTTCTACATAATCTAATAAAATAAAGTAAAGTGACCGAAATTATATATTTTGTAATTATTTTTCTAAATTCTTCCCTGCTTTTTCCAAACACCGCATGTTTTTCATAATTGTTTTTCCGTACCGCCATTCTTCGCAATGAGACGATTTTAGAATATTTTTCCATAGATTTCCTCTTTGTTTTTTGCTATGATGTAAATATGATTTGGAATATCTTGCTTTTCGGGAGGCTCTTATGAAAAAAAGATTTCTTGTCCCGGGCGCCGTCGCCCTGGTTCTTGTTCTTTCAGTCACAGCTTTTTTCGCCATAAGTTCCCATGGAAGGATTACCGCCACGGAACCGATTTCGTTGCTTTCAAAAAATACAAAAGCCGCTGTCAGCCCCAACGTACAGGTTTTCGACTCCGTGGTAATAAAAAACGCCGCGGTAATTAACGGAAAAGAAAGCCCGCTGCTGTGTACTTTTGAAAATCCGTCCCATGCGATGCAGGTTGCCAAGGAACGCGACGCCGAATTTTTACAGCGCATGAAAACCAAATGGAATTTGGAGGACTTCGACGCGTCCAGCTGGAAAACCTACCAAAAGCATTTAATCCCATACACGGGCGGGAAGCTTCCCGACGATTTAGGCGGTGACAAGCTGGAAAGCCAGCGGCAGGAATTTGAAGGATTTTTAGCAATTTACGGGGACGAAGAGCTGAATCAGAAAACGATGCGCTATTTTCGTTTCGCTAATTTTTTACTGCAGACAAAACTGGTTCATCAGGTTTCCCTCGACCCGGTTGCAGGAAACCTGCCCGCGGATTCCCCGTCGATTTAATCCGCACAATTCACGGAAACAATATGAAGTTTGGCAGCCAAAACCCGTGGGAGAAAATCCCGCGGGTTTTTCAGCATACGGTCATTTCCTGAAATTTCCTTTGATAATTTCGAACGCATGTTCTATAATAACATGCATATAATATTGTAGAACAAGCGTTCGAGGTGATTGAATTGGAACGGGTCATACTGCACAGTGACTGCAACAGCTTTTATGCTTCGGTAGAATGCCTTCATCGGCCGGAAATTCGCGAAAAGCCGGTGGCGGTCGGCGGCGATGTGGAACAGCGCCACGGAATTATTCTGGCAAAAAATCAAATTGCAAAAAAATTTCATATTCAAACCGGAGAAGCCCTTTGGCAGGCAAAACAAAAATGCCCCGATTTAGTCATAGTACCGCCGAATTATAATTTATATCTGCGTTTTTCCCGCCTGGCACGGCAAATTTATTTGGACTATACCGACCAGGTAGAACCGTTCGGGCTGGATGAATGTTGGCTGGACGTAACCGGAAGCGCTGTGAAAGGAAATGGAATGGCCATTGCAAAGGAAATCAGTGCACGGATCAAATATGAACTGGGCATCACTGTTTCCATCGGCGTTTCCTGGAACAAGATATTTGCAAAGCTGGGCAGCGATTACAAAAAACCGGATGCGGTTACGCCGATTTCAAAGGATAATTTCAAAGAAATTGTCTGGCCGCTTTCTGCGGGGGATTTGCTTTATGTTGGCCGCGCCACGCAGCGCAAGCTGAATTCCCGCTATATCCGCACAATCGGTGAACTGGCCAACACCCCCGAAGAAATGCTGCACTCCCTCTTCGGCAAGTGGGGCGACGTGCTGTATTGCTTTTCCAACGGGTTAGACACCACCCCGGTCGGTAAATTTGACAACCAGCCAACGATAAAATCCATTGGGAACTCCACCACTACGCCGCGGGATCTGACGAATAACGAGGACGTAAAAATCATTCTGTTTGTATTGGCCGACAGTGTGGCCCGCCGCGTGCGGGAACAGGGCTTCAAAGCGCGCACGGTCTGCATCAGCGTGCGCGACAATGAATTGTCCTCGTTTACACGGCAATTCACCATAAAGCATTATACTAACATCACTTCCGAAATTGCACAGGAAGGAATGAACCTGTTTCTGCGCCACTATCGCTGGTACAAACCCATTCGCAGCATCGGAATCAGTGTGACCGATTTGGTCAGCGATACCATTGTTACACAGATGGACTTGTTTTCGGATGAAAAAAGCCGGGTGCGCAAGGAACGCCTGGACGGTGCGGTGGACTGGCTGAAAAACCGGTTTGGAAACTACAGTGTACAGCCTGCGGTTTTGCTGGCCGACCGGCAGCTTTCCGGCTTTGACCCGAAGAAAGACCATTCCATTCATCCGGTAGGATATTTTTAAAGGGGAGCAGCAATGAGTGAAGTATATAAAAAATATGTGGATATGGTGGTGCGGTACTATCCTGACGGCACAATTGCGCCCCTGGCTATTTGGTGGGACGACGGGATTATTTTTCAAATTGATAAAATTGTGGATGTTCGCCCCTGTGCCTCTTTAAAAGCAGGAGGCGCAGGAATACGGTATACCTGCATGATTCAAGGGCATGAAAAATACATTTGGCTGGAAGAAAATAAGTGGTTTGTGGAAGCAAAAGGTGATAAACTAGATGCGGGGTGATTGTTATGTGCGGAAGATACGTATTATTCAGCGATACCGAAATGGCGGATATTCGCGATATTATCGATGAGGTGCAGCGTAAGATAAACGGAGAAATCAAAACAGGCGAGGTCTTTCCGACCGACAGGGCACCGGTGCTAATTCAAAAGAACGGAATAATAACACCCGAAGCGGCAAAATGGGGCTTTCCAAATGCCCATACGAAAGGTGTTCTGATCAACGCGCGGGCGGAAACCGCTGCGGAAAAACCGATGTTCCGAAGAAGTCTGGAGTGGAAACGCTGCATGATTCCCTCTACCGGATTTTTCGAGTGGACGCATACCGGGAAAAAGGAAAAGTACCTTTTCAATCTTCCGGGCACCCAGTCTTTATACATGGCAGGGCTGTACAATGAATTCGACGGAGAGCGGCGATTTGTCATCCTGACGACGGAAGCAAACCGGTCCATATCTGAAATTCACAGCCGTATGCCGGTGGTGCTTACCGAAAGTGACCGACCGTACTGGATGGAAAGTTATGAGGGCGCACTGCATGTGCTGCAGGCAGAACAGCCGATACTTGTCCGCCGTTTTGCCTCCTGACAGCCACATCTTCAGTAAAACAGCAATCCGCGGAAATGGATTCCGCGGGATATTTTTATATACAAAAATTCAGGTCAGCCGGTACACGGACCACACTAAATTCTGTAAAACCAGCGTTACTCCCAATCCGTCCGCATTGTACTGCAAAGCGATGGTATCCCCCGCGTTCAGCTGCACCTCACCGGCCAAAGTGATTGTATTATTCCCCAAAATGGTTCTGAGCGTCAATAAAGTGACGGCAACATTCAATATAGAAACCAGTCCGGTAATTAAGTCCGTGGCGGTTGGAGCCGATCGGTTTACAACAAAAGTCGGATTCACATCTGAACCAATCGATAATGAAATAGGCGAACTGATGGCATAACTGATTGTTGCTTCAATGGAATACCTGCCTGTTGCAGGAACCGTATAAACTCCGGTAGAAGCATTAAAATTCCCGCCGGAAAAATAGGGTGCACTGACGTTCCAGTTGTTTATTTGTGTGTTTGAAGACACAGAGCGGCTTGAAATAAATGCGGAAAACCCTTCCTGTGAAATATTCGGTCCGGTTACCCCGGTGGGGCCTGCCGCTCCGGTCGGGCCGGTGGGGCCGGGAGCCTGTATTTCAAATAATCGTACCATCTTACTGCCCCCGGAATTGAATTGATCGAATGAAAATGCCGCCTTGGTAAGGTAGCATTTTAAATAGCATTATATAATATTAAAGGCCGCGATATTTGTTTCTCCGGCAAAGCCAGCTGCTGTAACTCATCTAAAAAACCGCAGGGTAAATTCACCCTGCGGTTTTTTGTATTCGGGACAAAACAAGTTATCTGGTTACTCGGTTTTTAAATACGCCAAAATTTCCGCTGCGTTGGTGTCCGGCTTTACCTTCGGCATTGCTTTTTCAATGACGCCGTTTTCATCAATAATATAAGTAGAGCGAACAACTCCCATACTCACCTTGCCGTAAAGCTTCTTTTCCTGCCATACATCATAGGCTTGAATGGCCTGAAGCTCCGGGTCGGAAAGCAGAAGAAATGGCAGGCTGTTTTTTTCAGCAAACTTCTGGTGGGAAGCGACACTGTCTTTGCTGACGCCAATCACCGCAATATTCTGCTTTTGAAACGCCGCATATGCGCCGGCAAAAGCGCAGGCCTGCCGGGTGCAGCCGGGTGTGTTGTCTTTGGGATAAAAATAGAGCACTACCTTTTTGCCGCGAAAATCAGAAAGGGAGACGGTGTTCCCGTCTTTGTCAAACAGGGTAAAATCGGGTGCTTTGCTACCAGCTTGCAGCATGTTTGGTTTCCTCCTTTTTTATAAACACAAAATTGTCTTCTGTGGAAAGACCGTGATGATATGTATAGCCCAGGCGGTTAAAGCTTTTGATTGTTTCGGGATTGGTTACCGCATTTTCCGCCAGCCAGCGCACCATTTCGCCGCGGGCCATTTTGCATATGGTTCCTTTTTCAACCACCTTGTTTTCTTTCCATTCCCCGAAGGTACAGGTAAGAAAAGAAACCGACTTCGACAGATAAGGCAAAACCGCCTTGCTGTACTCCTTGGATGCCAAATTTAAAATAAAATCCGTCTCGGAACAGAGTCGCTGCGCCGGCTTGTCGCCCCAGAACGAATAAAGATTTTTGCCCCCATTGACCGGCAGTTTGGCCTGCATTTCCAGGCGGTAGGGTGTTACCCCGTCGAACGGGCGCAGCAAACCGTAAAAGCCGGACAAGATGCGAAGATGTTCGCTGATGTATGCCAGCTGCCTGTCCTCAAACACACTGGGGGCCATATATCGATACTGAATTCCTTCATAGGCCAGAATGGCCGGCGTTAAATCCCGATGCAAGTCCATATTCTGCAAGCGTTCATAGTTGAGCCTTGCAATGGAGTCGTTACAGCACCAAAGGGACTGAAGTGCCGCATAGTCCATTCCCTGCAAAACACTTAGCAGCTCCTGTGCTTCGGGTAAAAACAGTGGCAAACTGCTGGGCGGCAGATTGTCCAAATCCACATTCATTTTCTTCGCGGGGGAAATAATGATTTTCATTGCCGCACCTCCAATTTTGCAGAAAAAGACCGGCAAGTAATTTTTTCACAAATTATATAAGGTATCTCCTGAATTTTTCATTTTTACTTATAGCTTTATCCAGATAGACTCCCTATTCGAGTTTTGTATTTTCAATAACTGATCCATATGGAAGGAATCTTCTTCGAGAAAGAGGTCTCAAATACCATTACCACCATGCCAAAAGGAACAACTCTGCAGGCTACTGAAAATCACATTGTGGAACGTGCTTATCATACACCCTCTTTTATCATTTTAACAGCTGTTCTTTTATTTGTTTCGATTTTTCAGTCAGTAAAGCCGCTTGCGTGTCCTCACCCAACCGTTCATATATATTGGACTGTTGATCGTATAAAATTGACTGAATGAAAAGGTTGTCATTCGCCTTTATAAGGTCATTACTGAAATCCAACGCCCACTTTAAATCATTCACTGGAATAGAGTCATTGTGAATCATCAGCTGCAATGGCAAAACCACAGCGGAATTATTCGTCAAGGCTGGTGCGTATTTACGATATGCTTCCTTAAAACCGGAAAAATCATTTATGTAATAAAATGCTTCTATGTACCGTTCTGCATAAATTAGGCGTTGATTTTCTTCTAATCGATCATCGGACAAGATTCTCGGATAATAAACCATTTGTTCCGAATAATTTCTCGATAATGCCAGACTTGTTCCTAATTTTAAAAGTACTTCATCGCTTTTTGTTCTGTTGTAGCTTATCTCATACCAATAAATCGATTTTTCAGGAGATTTCCGGTTGTTTAAATACCAATCACCTATTTTCTCCGCATGAAGCCAACATGAGACTACCATAGTAACAACCAATAAAATAATAAAAATTAATCCGAATCCTATTCTTTTATACGCATTTTGTTTTGATGGGCTAATCATGAATTCAAAATACTCCCTGCTAAATTACAAATTCAAGTCAAAGGTGCACCTGCTTGAATTATATATAACTTTTCAAAGAATGAAATNNGATGAAAACAAAAAACGCCCTATTACTATAAATTACCAGACAGTAATAAACATGTAGTTCATGCGCAAAAAATAAGGAATTTATAAAACAGATAGAAACCGGTTATGCCTTAAACATATTGAAAAGGGAACTCATTACATAATATCGCAATCCGCACAAAATTCATTGATCCTTAAAACAGCATCATTTATGTCACTTTTATTGACAAACAAGAATTTAAATTGTATTTTGAAAATAAACTGACCGAATAACGATAAAAATGACGGACGAACCGGCGCCCTGACCAGAGTCAATATTTGGAAAACATTCTTCCGTTTTAGAAGAGAGATGAACTGAACGTTTATGGAGAATTTCGAAAAATTCCGCAGTAAACTGATACATTTCTTATTCCCGTTCGTAGAACGCTTTTTCTTCGTTGTATCTTTGCCACTGCTTCTGGCTGCCTGGGCCATTCCCCAAACCTACTGGCAAATTAAAATCGTTTTTTGGTTGCTTTGGTTTGCAATTGGCGAAATTGACAATGCGGGCCTTATGGAACGTGACTATCTTCCCATACAACCCAGAAAAAGCCTATTTTATCATATTTACCGGTTTGCTGATAAGACCATTTTCCTCATTCTTCTCATTTACGTGGGCGTTGTGCTGCTTCAAGGGCCGCTGTTACTTATTAATAGTTTATTGGGTGTGCTTATCCTGACCTCAATCATCCGCGCGATTGGGGATATAAAATACCGCCGCAAAAAGCCGGAAGACTAATTCTACCCCGTTACAAAACAGCCGCCGATTTCTCGGCGGCTGTTTTTCATGTGTCCGTTTGAGCAGAGCCCTCAACTTCAGTGGAACCTAGACTACAATCCGATGGTTTTTCCCATCATCTATGAGCAATACCCTGTTCCCCTGAATTAACTTATCATCCACAGTCACTGCTTCCGTTGTCAGCATTCCTTTGCTTCTGCTTTCCACCCTGATTTCATAGAGCGATGTTCCGAACTTGTATTCAACGGAAAAATCCCCGAAGCTTGCGGGAGTCGCCGGGTCAATGATCAGCTCGTTCCCCTCTTTTCGAATACCCAGAAACCAGTTTAAAAGCCCCTGATACATCCAGCCCGCGGAACCGGTGTACCAGCTCCAGCCGCCTCTTCCCGTATAGGGCGGGCTAAGGGAAATATCTGCTGTCATTACATACGGTTCCTTTTCGTACCGCAGCGCTTCCTTCCTGTTTTGTGTAACATAAATCGGGTTCAGCATGGTAAAAAGGGTTTGCGCCATATTATAATCCTGCTGCATTGACGCGGCAATTGCGAGCCACACCGCCGCATGGGTGTACTGACCGCCGTTTTCCCGTATTCCCGGAATATAATTTTTGATATNNGTTTTTGCTCCTTTTGATATTACGCTCCACGACTGACTGATGGAATCAATTTTACACTCGTCGTTTTCCTTTGAACCAAGCTTCGAACCGTCATCGTAAAAAGCCCGAAGGTACCACTCGCCATCCCATGCGTTTTCTTCAATATTTTGCAGCAGGGTTTCGCGTTTTTGTTCCAGTTCTTTTCCATAGGTTGCATCGTCTTCCTGAAAGCACAGGGGAATAAAGTCGCCCAATACGGTATAAAAAAACCACGCCAGCCAAACGCTTTCTCCTTTCCCGAGCATTCCAACTTCATTCATCCCGTCGTTCCAGTCGCCGCCCCCCATGAGAGGAAGCCCATGCTCCCCGAACCCGGTACGGTCAATGGCTTTCCTGCAATGTTCATACACACTTCCGGAACGCTCGGATATTTCCGGGGTAAACATTACATCCTGCTGAGTCTCCGTCAGAACCGGGCCTTTGATGTACGGAACCGATTCCTTTAAAATTGCGGTATCGCCGGTACTTCGGATATAGGCGGCAGTGCAGTAGGGCAGCCACAGTAAATCATCGGATATTCTTGTTCTTACCCCGATTCCCATGGGGGGATGCCACCAATGCTGGACATCCCCTTCTTCAAACTGCCTGCTGCAGGCAATCAGAATTTGTCTGCGCAGAATACCGGGATCCGCAAAGAGAAGCGAAAGGGTATCCTGAAGCTGATCCCGGTACCCATACGCTCCTCCGCACTGATAAAAGCCTGCTCTTGCCTGAATGCGGCAGGACAGCGTTTGATAAAGCAGCCAGCCGTTCAGCAGAATATCGACTGCTCTGTCCTTCGTCTTCACCTGAACGGTTCCCAACAATGCATCCCAATGGGTTTTCACTCTGTCAAGCTCTTTTTCGGCGGCCGCAGCGCCACTGTATTTGCTTTTGATATTGTATATCTCGTTCAGGTCGGTACTCTGCCCAAGCCCGAACAACACCGTTTTACTCTCCTGCGGCTGAATTGCAACAGACACCTGAATTGCCCCGCAGGGGTCATAGCATACTCCTGTCTTACAGGACAGCTTGACTTCCGCTCCCCGCGGTTCCCGAATACTTCCCTTCGGCCCCAGAAATTCCTGCCGGTTTCCGGTGTAACCGGCAATCGTTTCACTGGAAAACAGGTAGGAATAGACGTTCTGAAAATTCATCGTGTAAATGTTCTTTGCAGAAAGACATTCGTGCTCGTTATCATAGGTGGTCAGGATATAAGGGGCGGTATGCTCTCGGTTCGTGCCCATCACCCATTCCACATAATAAGTTAAGCTTAAATATTTCACTTTGTCCGAACGGTTTGTCAGATTAAGGTTCCAAAGCTTTAACGACTCATCCAAAGGAGTAAAAACCGTCAATTCCTGGTCGATGAGCGCTTCCTCATGGAGAAACCGGCTATACCCAAAACCATGCCTTACGCGGTAAATGCCCCGGTCAGACCTTCCAAGGGACACGGGGGTCATTACCTCGCCGGTTACTTCGTCCAAAATATAGATTGCCTCAGAAGCCTGGTCACTTACGGGATCGTTGGACCAGGGTGTAAGCTTATTTTCCCTGCTGTTAATGCTCCAGGTAAAGCCCGCCCCCGACTCTGATATCTGGAAACCAAAGTCCTTGTTTGAGATCACATTAATCCAGGGTGCCGGCGGCCTGTTATTTCCGTCCAGCAGAATTTCATATTCTCTGCCATCACAGACAAATCCTCCAAAGCCATTAAAAAACTCATAATTCTCCATAAGTCCTAATATTCCTCCAGCAGCTCCAATTGATTTTCTTTCCGTTTTGTAAAATAAATACCTGTTTTCTCTGAAAATACCACCCGGGCAACCGTATACAGTAAATCAATCTCTGCCGGCAGAAGCTCATACGTATGCAGGGTAAAGAAGCTGGTCTTACCGCTTCCGGAATCATAGATACGAAGAGAACTGGTCAGATCATTGATTAACTGATCCACCTCCTGAAGATAACCATATTTGGAATCCACCAGGATAACCAGATCTACCATCACAAGATTTACTCTTAAATATTCGTACGCCTTTAATACATCCTTGATGATCCGCTCTTCTTCAATGGACCGGACTACAAAAAGCAGAATGGGGTTATCTCCGGAAATACCGAATTTCCATAAGAAACTCTGATTCTTAAAATTTCTCCGGATATTTTCATGAGGTCCCCGGAAAACACCGCAAGGATAAAATATGGGACTGATCATATCCTGAAAGGAGTTGAGCTGTGTTTTGGTAATCTCCAGGTACTTTAATTCCAAATTGCTTTGAAGCCGGAATTTCTCCAGAAGATCGTCAATCCGGTAACTTACATTTAATTCCTCTGCAATTTTTACTGCCTCTTCTCTCCCGCTGCATACACCGGTAATAAAAGTCAAATTGGCTGATTCACCTGCACCAATACAGATCTGTACCCGAATGCTCATGATGGGATCGTTGCAAAAACCAGGATCATTAAAAAAGGCAATGCTGTTTACTACACAATCCGGATTTTCCAACGTATTGTTTCTGCCGATAAACCGTTTTCTGTCATTTTCAAATTCAACCTTTTTGCACCGTTTTTCATCGGTTTTTACCATATGCATGACGTAAGGATTGTCGGACTCATTCTTTTGACGTCTTTTCGCCAGGAAAATATTCTGTTCCTTCACATACTCGCTTTCAAGAAAAAGTTTATTAAACGCCGGATGGCTGATTTCTGCCATATGAGTATCGTCTGCTACTTCCATATAACTGGTCACCTCCAGCTGCTTATCCTCATTTCCATGATTGGTCAGTGTGACTTTCCGAATCTCAAAATTGCGATCTGCATTCAGGCTGACAATCATATGAGTGGAAATGTCCCCATCATTTCGTTTAAATTCCGCCTGGTGGGGGCTGAAAATCACCTGATACTCTTCCGGCTCGATCCGGGTTGGGTGATAGGCAGCACTCCAGTATTTTCCCTGCTTCTTGTCCTTGATATAGATATAGTTTCCTGTATTGGCATAGACATCGGATCTCCAGCGGTAAAGCATGCGGTCCTCATATTGACTGAACCCATCCCCGTCTGAGGTAATCATCAGAGGATACTTCCCGTTTGACCCATAATTTACAATGGGTGTGGTTAAGCCGGTATGATTGATATACCGGTTATTGTAACGGTCTTCTGTAAAAAGTGGTTTTCCGATTTTAATGGTATACCCCTGTTTTGCAATGGAAATCAAATAAGACTGGCGTTTTTCTTCCAGCAGAACTTCCGTTGCTTTTATCATCATTTCCGCGTGAAACCGTTCCTTCAAAATTCCTTCATTCAGGTAATTATTAATTGCAGCCAGATTCATCCCCTGATGATGGGCCATATAGGATTTCACAATGCAGTAAGGTTTTAAATCCACGGAACTGGGCACATCAAAATCAATGGATTCATAGAAACCATATTTACCGTAAGCACCCAATTCTTTCAGCCTCTTTAAATTACTGATACATTCCTTTTCTGCTGTATCCAGTGCCAGTATTGTTGCATAAGGTGCCACTACCAGAGAATCCTTGCGGACCGGCTGAAGCCTTATCTTTGGAACGCCGAATGCTTTATACTGGTAATTGGCATTTAAATCAAAACGGTAATATTGGGATTCTGATATTCCCCAGGGGATTTCTGCTTCTTTTGCATACTTCATCTGCTGGAGCACTGCTGCTTTAGAGGTCTGTTCATAGACAGAGCCTTCATATTCCTTCAGTACAAGATTGGGCATCAGATACTCAAACATGGTACCGCTCCAGGATACGAAACATGGAATACCCTTTACTACCGTTAACGGCCTTCCCAGTTTATACCAGTGCTTTAATGGTACTTCTCCCATCGCCACGGCAAGCAGACTTGTAAGGGATGATTCCGATGCCATCAGGTCATAGCAGCCATCGTCTAACGTATGGGAGGATGCATGATAACCAACATGAAACAGCATTCTCTTCTCATCAAATAAAAATCGGAAATCCACATTTGCCAGCATGCTGTCTATTTTACTGCATAGGGTTCTGATTCGTGCTGTCAGCATCTCATCCGGGCTTACCGGCTTGTCCAGCTGCTCTAACAGACCATTTTTCAGTGCGATCATGTGCCCCCAGAAATTACCGCTGTCTACCGTTGATATATAGGCGGGATTAAGCACCTCCAATGTTTCAATGTGATACCAGTTATAGAGATGCCCCTTCCATTTCAGCATTTTCTGAACCGTTTCCATCAGGTTTTCCGCAGCTTCGACGGTTGAGCTCAGCGTTTCAAACCCCAAATCTCTGGCTGATAGCATTGCCAAAAACTGAAGCCCAATATTGGTCGGCGAGGTTTTGTCGCTGACCTTTTCAACCGTAGAAACCTGAAAATTGTCCGGGCAAAGCCAGTTATTTTCTTTTGTGGAAAGTTCTTTAAAAAACAGCCAGGTTCTGCGGGCGGTGTCCAGAAGCAGTTCGCTGCCCTGTGTTTTCACATTGGAGGGAATTTCGTTTTCCGGCTGACTGATTCGGTATGCGATTTCAAAGGCAAAGCCCCAGTCGGCAATAAAAATTGCGGCAAAAAGCATTCCTGCGAAACTGCGCTGCCCCGTAAATAAAATTACCGCAAGCGCGGCAGCCGCCGGTAGAAGCGAGCTCCACATGGTAAGGAAATATCCCTTTCTGGTGTTGACAATGGAGGCGTCCACCGCTTCCGCCGTATTCCAGCGAAGCAGATTTTTTTTGCTGATAAAAATCCGGTATAACGTTCGAACCATTGCATCGGTTGCAATATATGCCCGGTAAGGAGTGATTGTAAATTCCAGAAACGCTCTTTCCAGCATTACGGCCAGTTCCTTTAAAAAGCTTTTATAAACCAGAGTGAGTTTCGGCCGCATCAGCTTCTGGGTAACCACTGAAAGCAGAAAAATCGCCAGAGCAAACAGATCGTTAAAAAAAACAAGGGGAAACCAAATATAATACGCGGCCGGTGCCCATGCCAGACTGAAAAGAAGAAACAGGGTTTTACTCAGAGGAACCAGGCTTCTTCTCAGGTTGTCAAAAATTTTCCACTTTGACAAAGCACATAAATTAGCCCTGCTTTTCTTCATAAACAACCAGGGCAGCAACTGCCAGTCCCCACGCAGCCAGCGGTGTTCCCTTTTGGTAAAAGATAAAACACTGTTTGGAAAGGTGTCCATAATTTTGGCTGTGCTGGCGAATGCCCTTCGGGCATAGCAGCTTTCAAAA
Organism: Ruminococcaceae bacterium UBA3451; assembly: GCA_002378845.1. Classification (GTDB taxonomy): domain Bacteria; phylum Bacillota; class Clostridia; order Oscillospirales; family Acutalibacteraceae; genus Caproiciproducens. Next base: position 15,769 of record DFRY01000037.1, read on the forward strand.
AGGTCGTGGCTGAGAATCCGGTTTTCCGGTACCTTATTTTGAAGCACCGTTTGGAAGGCTTTTACGTCATAAATGCCTTTCCCGGTATAAATTCCTTCGTCGAAAATATCCTGATAAATATCGGATATTACGGTTTCGTAATGCGAAAGCCCCGATTCGCCGCAGAAGATTTTTGTAAACCGGCTGCCGTATTTGCCAACGATATGATTTCTAACCGAAGGCTGTATAATAACATATCCCTCTTTCACCTGCCGACCGGCGGAATCCATAACCGGCTTGTTCAAAGGGTGATTGATCAGTCCGACCAGTTTTGCGGCGTTGTCACGGATCAGGTTGGTATCTGCGTCCAACGTAATAACATACCGGAAGGTGGTAAGAAGCTCGTTATCGCTGTAAATGGAAGAAAAAGTAGTACTCTCCTTTTCCTCCCCATTTAAAATACGGTTAAACTCTTCCAGTTTTCCCCGCTTCCGTTCCCAGCCCATGTAACAGTTTTCCGACTGGTTCCATTTTCGAAATCGGAAGAACAAAGAAAAACGCTGGGCTTCCGACGGATAAAGCTCATTCAGTTCTTTCATACGCGCGGATAGGACGCTTTCAATCGTTTCGTCCTTGGGCATGGACTGCTCCTGAGAATCCGCAAAATCAACCAGCAGCGCAAAATAAAGATTCGGCTGCCGGTTTGCCAGATAATGCTTTTGAAGGCGGTTCATGTATTCCAGCCCCTGTTCCTGTGAAGAAACGATAACCGGCATAACCACAAAGGTTCTTGCTTCATCCGGTATTTCATTTTGGTAGTTTAAGGACGGAATTTTCTTGACGGTAATCCTTCTGGTAAATATAAAATTTGTAATTTCTATGGAAATTCCCATTAAAAGCGGCAATGCCGCAAGAAGGGTAATTCCATTTCGTCCGGTGGCCTGCAACCCGCCAAGGGTTTGGAAAGAATAGAACAGGCAGGCGCTCAGCCCCGGAAAGATGAGAAACAGGGTGAGAAAATAAAGAAAGCCTTTTACATTCGCTTTTTTCTTTATGACTTTGGGAATTGGCTTTCCCAACACTTTCGCTTTCAGCACCGGATACCCTTTACCCAAAAGATATGCTCCCACATGATGGGAGCAGTGCAGATCACCCCTGCCCTGAACCGCCAGTTCCAGGCAGTCTTTGGCTATTTTTTCTTCTGTAATCCGGTAACGTAAAGATAATTTGACGATTACCCCACGGTACATGCCCCTGGATTCCAGGTCCATGTTTTGATAGACGCCTTCCGGATCCTGTGATAAAATCCGTTCCAGACAGGAATATTCCTCGAAGAATTTTTCCTCATCCACCTCATTCATGTCCCGCAGGCTGACAATTAGGGTACGAATTGTTGTTTCGAGAAACGACTCAATTTTCCCTTCCTCCAGAATTACACCGGAGGTTTTTACCGGCCTTTCCTGAGGGGCAAAATGATATTCCAGATATTTTTGAATAGAAGCTTCATCGAAGGACATGTTTTTCAGCAAATGTATTACATGGGAATGAAACGAGTAACTGTAGTTATCCTCTATTTTACAAAGCAATGCCGATATATCGGCATCCCCCTGATTGTCGGGTAATTTTTCCTGAATAAATTTTTCCGCCTTCGACTTCACATCGATCATATCAAGAATTTCATCCGCAATTGCTATGATTTCCTCCAAAAGGCAAAAGCCCAGCAATTCCGGCAAAACCCAAATTTCCTTGTCCGTAAGCGAAACCTTCTGCTGATATGCCTTTAGCATGACAGAGATATTTTCTTCATTTAAATGCCCGCCGGAAAGCGAAACCATCTTTTTTGCAACAACATAAATTCGTGGAAATCCACGGTATTCCTTATTTTTTAGAACCGGCAATACGGCGTAGTCGGTTCCCAAGGTACGCACTTTTTTAATTTCACGATACAGCATTTGAAAATTGTCAAAAAGCCACCGTGCTGCCGGAATTAGAGAAATAATATCGGCAGATACGGCAGAAATGCTGTTTCGGATTTTATTTAATTCTTTATAAGCCACCTGATTATAACGATTGAGAACAAAGCTATACCCGTTCAGTTTGACCTGACTGTTGCTTTCCGCCAAAGCAAGCATTTGCTTTTCCCAATCGTTCGGGTTCGGTTTGTTTTCTTCCTGCAAGGCATAAGCCGAAGAAAAATCCAATTTTCGGCCAATATGAATCAGCCGATAATACCGTATTAACAGAATAAGACAGAGTACGGAAAACAGGATTAGAGAAACAACCTGTAAATAGGGTGAATTAATATCGTTCATTTTTTTCAACAAGAACTGCAATTGAAGTTCCTCCTTATTCAAGATTCCTGCGGGACGGCATCTCTTCCCAGATAGTTTGTCTGTTTTTTCAAAAAAAATAGCAATTGCCTTCCTGTTGGGTTAGAAAATTTAAAAAAGGTTCTAATTTACGGTAAAAAAGAAAAAAGCCAAGGATTCGCCCTCCTAAAAGAGCGAATTCTTGGCTTTTTCTTTGTTGCTTCACCAAAGCACATTGCACAGCAGCGCATTGAAAGGAACGGTGACAATTTATAACAGATAAAATTAAATGGATCAGTCACGGTTTTCTTTTTGCCCGTAATAAGCATTTGCGCCGTGTTTACGCAGGAAGTGTTTATCCAGCAATTCTTTCTGCATGGTTTTAACCGGAGAAAGAGAAATTGCTTCGGTGTTTAAAGCCATTACGGCTATTTCCTCTAAAACAACGGAATTGTGTACCGCTTCAAAACAGTCTTTTCCCCATGTGAACGGCCCGTGTGAGTGAACCAGTACAGCAGGAATACTGCTTGGGTCGCGTTTGAGGAAGGTTTCGACAATTACTTTTCCGGTTTCTTTTTCGTATTCCCCGGAAATCTCTTCGGGTGTCATCGCCCTTGTGCAGGGAATTCCGCCGTAAAAATAGTCGCCGTGCGTTGTGCCGTAAGCCGGAATATCGCGGCCGGCCTGCGCCCAGGTTGTCGCCCAGCGGGAGTGAGTATGTACAATTCCTCCGATTTTCGGAAACCGGCTGTATAACTCGCAGTGTGTCGGGGTATCGGAGGACGGGTTTAATTCACCCTCTACCTTTTCTCCGCTCAAATTCACCACAACCATCTTTTCCGGCGTCAGTTCATCGTACGGAACACCGGACGGTTTAATTACAAACAAACCGCTTTTCCGGTCGATTCCGGAAACATTCCCCCAGGTGAATATCACAAGATTATGTTGCGGCAGCAACAGATTGGCTTTGCAAACCTGTTCTTTCAATTGTTCTAACATTGTGATTCCTCCTTTACAATTTTCGCACGGGGGAATCGGATGCTTCCCCCGCACGAACCAGACCGAGTATGAAATAAGGAGATTTTATTTTTTCAGCTTCCAAATCAGGCCGGGCCAGTTCAGCTCTTTGCGAAGCTGATTCAGGTCGGTGTCTGTTCCGATATGGATGAATTCAATGTCCATAATTTCGGCGAAGTCGCGCATTTCTTCCGCAGTTAATGCATAGCTGAGCACAGAATGGTGCGCGCCGCCCGCGTAAATCCATGCCTCCGCAGAAGTTTCCAGACTGGGCAGCGGCTTCCAAAGTACGGCGGCAACCGGCAGGTTTGGCATGTCGTGTATTTGTTCCTGACAAAGAACATCGTTTGCAATCATGCGGAACCGGTCACCCATGTCAATTATAGTTACCAGAACAGCGGGGCCGGAAGCGGCCTTAAAGGTTAACCGCGCCGGGTCTTCCCGGTCGCCGATGCCCAGCGGCATCACTTTGATTTTCGGCCTTTCACAGGCGACGGACGGGCATACTTCCAACATGTGCGCGCCCATGTTCATGCCGTTATCCGGGTCGAAATTGTAAGTATAATCTTCCATAAACGCGGTTCCGCCCTTACAGTCGGCGGTCATTAATTTCATAATCCGGCAAAGCGCGGCGGTTTTCCAATCGCCTTCCCCGGCAAAACCGTACCCCTGCCGCATTAAATCCTGCGCTGCTAACCCGGGCAGCTGGCGAAGCTGCTGCAAATCCTGAAAATTGGTGTGGAACGCACCGAATTTTTCCTGCTCCATAAATTTCCGAATGGCGACTTCCTCGCGCGCCTGGTAGCGTACCGATTCAATCCGGTCGGTGTCCATGTCGTAGTACTCGGCATACTCTTTCATTTGTACGTCGATTTCTTCTTCGGTAACCGCATTCACCAGCTTGATAATATCTTCCACACCGTAGTGGTCAATCTGCCAGCCGAATTTGATGTGCGCTTCCACCTTATCGCCTTCGGTGACGGCGACTTCACGCATATTGTCGCTGATTCGTAATACGCGAAGGCGGCGGCTTTCATACGCGCCGACAGCGGCACGCATCCATGCGCTCATGCGGGAACGCATGGTTTCTTCTTTCCAGTAACCGGAAATTACCTTTTGCTGCAGCCGCATTCTCGAAATAATAAAACCGTGTTCCCGGTCCCCGTGGGCGGACTGGTTTAAATTCATAAAATCCATGTCGATGCTGTCCCACGGAATGTCGCGGTTAAACTGCGTATTGATATGCAACAGTGGCTTTTGCAGTGCGTGGAAGCCGCGAATCCACATTTTTGAGGGGCTGAACGTATGCATCCACGTAATGATTCCGGCACAGTCCGGGGCATTGTTTGCTTCCATGATCACTTTGTAAATTTCGTCAGAGTTCCGGACAACCGGTTTAAAAACCAGCGTACACGGAATGACAGGATCACTGTTAAAACTGTCGACCATAATTTTTGAGTGCTGGTCAACGGTATGTAAAACGTCTTCGCCGTAAAGATCCTGACTGCCGACAAGAAACCAAAACTCATATTTCTTTAATGCTGTCATGATAAATTCCTCCTATTAATTTTCTTTTCCAAGGGGGATTCCCCTAAAAGAAATCCCCTTTGGAAATGGGACAGGAAAGTTGTATTTACTTTTTCTTGTATTCTTTTAAACGCTTCATCACGTCGTTTGCACCGCGGCCGAAATAATCGTGCAGCTTGCAGTATTCCGCAAAAAGGCTGTCATAGACTGCGGCGTTTTCGGGATTAGGATAATAGACTTTATTTTTGACTTTTCCCATCGCCCGCGCGGCTTCAAATACGTCTTCGTAACCGCCGTCCTTTTTCCCGGCCGCAACCGCTGCAAAAATAGCGGAGCCAAGCGCAGGCCCCTGCATGGAACCCGCAATCTTCACCGGCATGTTGATAACGTCGGCGTAAATCTGCATGGTCATGGGGTCCTTCTGCGAAATGCCGCCGGAAGCGAAGAATTCCTCCACCGGAACGCCGTGTTCGCGGTAATTTTCAATAATCATACGCGTGCCGTAGGCGGTTGCTTCAATCAGCGCACGGTACATTTCTTCCGGTTTCGTCTGAAGCGTCATGCCCAGCATCATGCCGGTCAAATCCANNAATCCACGTCTACCAGAACAGAGCGGTTTCCGTTCCACCAGTCCAATGCCAGCAGTCCGCTTTGCCCCGGCTTTTGCCGTTCCGCTTTTTCGCGCAGAAACAGATGGATGTTTTTATTCTGCCGTTTTGCTTCTTCGTAATAGGAAGCCGGAAGGCAATTGTCAATAAACCACGCAAAATGGTCGCCCACACAGGACTGCCCCGCCTCGTAACCGAAGTAGCCCGGCATAACGCCGTCTTCCACCACACCGCACATTCCGGGAACCTGATGTTCTTCCGTGCCCATCATGATGTGACAGGTTGAAGTACCCATAATCGCCAGCATTTTCCCGGGGCCGTCAATTCCAACCGCGGGAACGCAAACATGTGCGTCCACATTGCCTACGGCAACGGCGATTCCCTCTTTCAGTCCGGTCAGCTTGGCAGCTTCGGCGGTAAGCGTTCCGGCTCTGTCCCCCAGCGGCACAATGTTTCGCGACAATTTTTCGTCAACCACATGCTCCAGCCGCGGGTCAAGCGCTTTGAAAAAATCATTGGAGGGAAAGCCGGTTTTTTTGTTCCATATCTCTTTGTAGCCCGCAGTGCAGGAATTGCGCGTTTCTTTTCCGCAAAGCTGCCAGATAATCCAGTCCGCCGCTTCAATAAAGCGATCCATCGCGCTGTAAATTTCCGGATCCTCGTCTAAAATCTGCCAGATTTTCGGAATCGCCCATTCGGAGGAAATCTTCCCTCCGTAGTTTTGCAGCCACGGCTCGCCTCGCTTTGCCGCAATTTCGTTCAACCGGTTGGCTTTGTCCTGCGCGGCGTGGTGGCTCCAAAGCTTTGCATACGCGTGCGGGCGATCTTTGTACTCCGGCATGGCGCACAGCGGGGTGCCGTCGGCTTTCACCGGCAGTACCGTGCAGGCGGTAAAATCCGTGCCAATCCCAATGACGTCATCCTTCTCAACCCCGGACTCCTTCAACACGGCCGGAATTGTGTGCGCCAGCACATCAATGTAGTCCTGCGGATCCTGCAATGCCCAATCCTGCCCCAGTGGGGTTCCGTCCGGCAGCGTTCTGTCCAAAACCGCGTGCGGGTAGTCGTACACCGAGGAAGCAAGTTCATCCCCAGTTGCCGCATTGACCAGTACGGCGCGCCCCGAAAGCGTTCCATAGTCGACGCCAATTACATATTTAGCCATAAATAACCTCCCTTTTGCAAATTTGTACATACAACTTTTATTAACTTACCGGATCTTTTAAACAAAAATCACCTTTCAAAGCAGGACTTTCGAGTAAAAGACGAAGTAAGTTATTTTAATAATTTTAAAAAAATCAATCATTTAACGGATGAACTGACTTGCGTTCCACAAGTCTTGGTTCGAATTCAAAGGTCGGCTTAAAATGCCTGTCGTTAATTAGGTGAATCAGGTTCACAGCCGCGGTTTCGCCAAGCAATGCCATGGGGTGCGCTACCGATGTAAGCGGCACTTCGCAAAGTTCCGCCAGGTCGGAATTATCAATACTGACCATAGAAATATCGTCGGGTATGCTATAATTCGCGGCTTTTAAAATATCATAGACTTTCAGCGCAAGCTCGTCATTATAGCACACAATTCCCGTGCACCCTGCAACTCTGCGCAGAAGCTGTTCCGACTCCTGCGGAAAATCCGCAATATCCTCTGTCGAATACCATAATACATTTTCGTCGTGGATTTCCAGCCCGGCTGTGAGCAGCGCCTCCATGTAGCCGGCATAGCGCAGGTGCCCCTGATTATCGTCTGATTTGAATACCGCAGCAATGTTCCGGTGCCCGGCCCGAATTAAGTGTTCCGTGGCCAGCCTTCCGGTGTTGTGGTCGTTGAGCGAAACATGGGGAATTTTAATTTCGGGGTAGAAGCTGTTGATGAGCAGAACCGGAATGTTCTGGCGCTGAATTTCGCGATAAAGCTCAATATTGGGATTGGGAAGCCCGCTCTGCGTCGGCTCGATAATCATTCCGTCAATGCCCTTTTCCAGCATGGAACGAAGCGCCCTGCTTTCGTTCTGCACCTTATTATGGGTAAAGGAAAGCTGCATTGAATAGCCGTTCTGTGTGAGCACTGTTTCAATCCCCTGAATGATTTGAGGAAAAATGTAAGCACCAACGTAAGTGGTCACTACCCCGATTGTCATGGTCGGCTCATGTTTTGCGCGAATGGAATAGGTAACATAGGTACCGCTACCCCGTCTGCTTTCAACATACTTTTCCTGCGCAAGAATATTAAGCGACTGTCGAACCGTTTGTCGGCTCATGTCAAACATGGCGCTCAGTTCATTTTCCGAGTATAATTTTTCGCCGTATTTTAATTCATTATTTTCAATTTTTTCTTTGATCCAGTTAACAAGCGCCATATATTTCGGAATTCCCATTGATGTGCTGTTCCTTTCTTGTATCATTTTTACTTGTATCATACTTATTCTTGATGGACATGTCAATACAATTTGAACAGCACATCAAAGCAAGTCAGGTACTTTTCTTCTTGGAAAGCAGGTCAACTGTGACTGCGCCAAGCAGTACAAGTCCTTTGACAACCCTTTGAATATCGACCGACCAACCAATCAGTGACATGCCATTGTTCAGAACGCCCATAATCAAAGCACCGACAACTGCTCCGATAATCGTGCCGCTTCCGCCAAGTGCCGCCGCACCGCCTATGTAGCAGGATGCGATTGCATCCAGTTCGAAGCCGTCACCCGCTTTTGGCGTTGCGGATGCATTTCTTGCGGAAAGAACAATACCGGCTAAAGCACTCATAAGCCCCATGCTGACATAAATCCAGAACATAACGCGTTTCGTTTTAATACCGGAAAGTTTGGCCGCCTTTACATTCCCGCCGACAGCGTAAATCTGACGGCCTTGTACGGTGTTATTGGTAACGAAAGTATAAATAATAATTAAAATCAGCATTAAAGCCAGCACAACAGGCAGACCGTTGTACATGGAAAGCTTCACGGTAAAGAAGTTGATAATTGCGATAATAATCACAAGTTTCAAAATTTCCTGCCAAAGAGCCGGGACTTCAAATCCGTATGTTTTTTTGTTGTTAACCGAACGGATTTCAAGGTAAATAACCAGTAAGGATGCAACCACACCCGTTATAATCGAGACCATTTCTACCTTTTGTGCACCAAAATATAAGTACGCTTCGGGCAAATACCCTGCGCCCACCTGCACATAGTCAGCCGGCAGCGGCCCCTTTGTCTGACCGCCCAATATAACAAGGGTAAGGCCGCGAAAGATTAGCATGTTGGCCAGCGTTACGACAAAGGCCGGAACATTCAGATAAGCAATAAAGAACCCCTGCCACATTCCGACTAATATGCCGGAAAGCAAAATCAACAGAAATGCGATTAAGATTGGAATATGTAAGTCCAGTACCATAATGGCGCTGGCGGCGCCCGTAAAAGCAACTACGGAGCCAACGGACAAATCCACGTTTCCGGTTAGTACGCATAGAAGCATGCCCACTGCAAGAATAACAACGTAGCTGTTTTGCATAAACAGGTTGTTAATATTCATTGGGCTTACATTTTTGCCGCCCGACAAGAGAGTGAATATAAAATAAATTACAATCAGTGCGATAAGCATTCCATATTGTTTAGCATTGATACCGCCTGACTTTTTCTTCGCTGCTGACGCTGTGCTCATATCGCTTCTTTCTCCTTCCTGGTGTGTGAAATTATCATTTTCATAATGTCTTCCTGTGAAAATTCGCTTCTTTCCAGCTCGCCGGCAATTTCACCCTGGTTCAAAACATAGATTCGGTCGCAAACGCCTAACAGTTCTGGCATTTCAGAAGAAATTACGATAACGGCTTTTCCTTCTTTCGCCAATTCGTTGATAATTTCGTAAATCTCGTATTTCGCCCCTACGTCAATACCGCGCGTCGGTTCGTCCAGTATGAGCACATCCGGTTCGGAAAGAATCCACTTTGAAAGAACGACCTTCTGCTGATTGCCGCCGGAAAGAGAACCCACGATCTGCTGAATCGAATTGGCTTTAATATTAAGCTTCTTCCGATATTCCTCGGCAGCGATAATTTCTTCATTCTTATTGATTACGTTATATTTTGAGAACCTTCCGATCAGGCTGGACAGCGACATATTCCAGCGAATATCATTAATCAAAACCAAACCGTAATCTTTTCGGTCTTCCGAAGCGTATGCAATGCCGTTGTCAATCGCATCCTGAACGCTGCGCAAATCGAGCTGTTTTCCGTCTTTATAAATTTCGCCGGTAATTTTGCTGCCGTAAGATTTTCCGAAAATACTCATGGCAAGCTCCGTGCGCCCGGCGCCCATCAGGCCCGCAAACCCAACAACCTCGCCTTTGTTAACATGGAAAGACACATTGCTGATAATCACTCGTTCCGAATCGTCGGGATGATGCACGGTCCAGTCTTTCACCTCAAACGCTGTCTCACCGACATTACTTTCCCGCGGCGGATAGCGGTTGGTCAGTTCGCGGCCTACCATACCTTTGATGATACGATCTTCATTGAGCTCATCCTTCCCTTTTTTCAGAGTCTCAATGGTGCGCCCGTCGCGTATTACCGTAATGCTGTCTGCCACCTGACTAAGTTCATTCAGCTTGTGCGATATTAGAATGCAGGTTATACCGCGATTTTTCAAATCCATGATAATATTAAGCAGTTTTTTACTGTCTTCATCGTTTAACGATGCGGTCGGTTCGTCTAAAATAAGCAGCTCCACTTTTTTCGCCAGCGCCTTTGCAATTTCCACAAGCTGCTGCTTCCCGATGCTAAGTTTGTTTACAGGAATGTTGATATTTTCTTCGGACAATCCGACTTTGTTAAGAATTTCAGACGCCCTTTGCTGCGTACTGCCCCAGTTAATTACATTGCGTCCCCTTGTGATTTCATTGCCGAGGAAAACATTTTCGGCAATAGACAGGTACGGACTTAACGCAAGTTCCTGATGGATAATGACAATGCCTTTTTTTTCGCTTTCCCTAATATCGTGAAACCTGCATTCTTTTTCGTCATAAAGAATGTCACCCGAATATTCACCGTAAGGGTACACCCCGGACAAAATATTCATTAAAGTAGATTTTCCTGCTCCGTTTTCACCGCAGAGCGCATGGATTTCACCACGCTGAACGGTTAAATTGACGTCGTCCAGTGCTTTTACTCCGGAAAATTCCTTTGTAATATGCTTCATTTCCAAGATTATATCAGACATTTTTTAGCCTCGCTCTCGTGATATTAAGTACTTGAGCGACAGTAAAAATACTGCCGCTCAAATATTTAGCCATCATGTTAGATCATGAGATATCGGATTCTTTATAGTAGCCTGAATCGATTAATTCTTTTTGGATGTTGTCTTTATCGCTTGCAACAGGAGTGCACAGATAGGACGGGACAACCAATTTGCCGTTGTTGTAGGATTTGGTATCGTTGATTTCCGGCTGCTTTCCTTCCATAACTGCCTGAACCATGGTAACGCATTTTGAGGCAAGAATTCTTGTGTCTTTAAACACGGTCATTGTCTGTTTTCCGGACTTAATATTCTTAATGGCCATTGTTTCTGCATCCTGACCAGTAATGACCGGCCATTTTGTGCCGACTTTATAACCCGCGCCTTCCAAAGCAGCCGCAATACCGTAGGAAATTCCGTCAAACGGACTTAAAACAATATCAACATCTTTGCCCGTACTGTAATAGCCGGACAAAACGTCTTCCATTCTCTTCTGGGCAGTTTCCTGTGACCAGCGAAGAGTGCAGATTTTGTCAAAATCGGTCTGACCGGAAACAACCTTTAATTTTCCGCTGTCGACATAAGGCTGAAGAACTTCCATAGCGCCTGTGTTGAGGAAGTGAGCGTTATTATCATCCGGCGAACCGGCAAACAGTTCAATATTGAATGGACCTTTGCCGTCTTTTAATCCCATTTTGTCAACTATGTAATTCGCAATTAAAGTGCCGACGCGNNAATAACAGGTATGTTGTTTTTCTTCGCTTCGGCCAGTACATTTACAAGGGCACTTGAGTCGATTGAAGCAATTACCAGGCAATTCGCCCCGCCGGTAATCATGTTTTCAATCTGTGAAACCTGTGCCTGAACATCGTCTTCCGCGTATTGGAGGTCAACCGTGTAACCCAGTTTTTCAAGCTGATCTTTCATGTTGTTTCCGTCACGAATCCAACGTTCGGAGGACTTTGTCGGCATTGCCACGCCGACCTTTTTCCCGTTAGACGTTGCAGGTGCGGCAGATCCCTGTGAACCGGCCGTCGCTGCTGCAGGCGGAGTTGTGCTGCAAGCTGCCATTGAGAAAACCATGCAGACACATACACACGCTGCCAATAACCTTTTGAACCTTTTCATTTTTTTCGCTCCTTACATGTTATGATATATAACTTATTTGATAAACCGTATAAATGTACGGATATATCATAATTTAGTGGATAAATGTTATAATTTATATCTACAATATACAGCTCTTGTATTTACTTGTCAATATAAATTTTTTTATTTACAAAATAAATTTATTAAGTTGTATTGTTTTTAATTGTACTTGTACTGTCTTGTCCTGCGTTGGTTCGCGGTGACAGACCAGTGTAAAAAGATGGGATATTAGAAAGGGATGCTGCCCCCTCTTTTTGCTCGCCGATAAAAAATAAATCCCACTGAATTAATATCAGTGGGATTTATTATGATTTCCAAATGCTCTTTCTTATTAAAATATGAAGGCAAACCATAACCCCATGCAAAGCGTGGAGTATGATTAACAGCCTATACTGGCCACGTGATCTTCCATGCCCAACACAGGTTCCCTGGTTAGCCAGCACTTCCGGTGAATCATAAATAATTAATCCTGGCTCCCCTCGCAGAGTGTAACATTATGCGAAATTCGTTTTCACTTTCCAAACACAGTTTGCTGGTCTTATGCGAACTTGAAATTACGAATTAATCTAAACANNAAACATAAGGGCTGGATTTATCGTTTACAATAAATCAGCCCTTTGAAAATTTAACGCCTTAGAATATTCCGTACTGCCTGGCAGAATTACCGTTTTCTTTTACGCCGTTCTGTACGGTCAGTCGAATTGACGCATGAGTAAGAAATTTGTTTTTGCTGTCGTACACGTCAATCATAATGTAAGTCAATCCGGGTTTTAAACCGGTTGCTTTGACATTCCCATTTTTCAGCACGGCTACATTGGCAACTCCTTTCGTGGAAGAGTATGCCTCTATGACGGTGTTGGAAATGCCG
>DFRY01000069.1 GCA_002378845.1 Ruminococcaceae bacterium UBA3451
TAATCTTTGGCCCGCCCGGAGGGATTTGAACCCCCGGCCTTCAGAATCGGAATCTGCTGCGATATCCAGCTTCGCCACGGGCGGGTATATAGCTTTACTATTATAGCACAATCACGTTGGAAGTCAACAGGGAAGCGGCAGGGAATTCCCTGCCGCTTTTTTATATTTCCTTCCCTGAAAGGGATTTATGCAACCCTTTATTTTGCGGGATTGTTCACCGTGCCAAGGAAAATCGGCAGACCGGTCTGCATGTCAATAATCGCGTAAAGGAACGGGCGGTTAAAATCGATATTTTTTACATCGACCGGCATGCTGGTAACAGACATTTGCACTTCGGTCGCTGCGCCGGCCTTTGCGCCCGCTTCGTCTACCTGAATAAATGTTTTATGCAGTACGTCGCTGACAAACAGTTTTCCCAGGGATGTGGTGCCCATGTTGCTGAAATCAGCTTTCTGGGCATCGAACGCGTCTGTAATGCCCAACGCTTTCAGCGGGTCGTTCAAATCGACCTGAAATTCGTATTTGAATTTCGGCAGCGAGCAATCCGCTGTGCCGTCGGCAGATTTTACCAAACTTAAAAATTGTTCGCCGGTTAAATTCCCGATATAATCCTCCAATGCGGTGCCCTCGTTCGGCAGTACCGCCGCAAAAGCATAGCGGGAATCCTTAAAATGCTTCAGCATGCCCTGTGCGTTATCGTCGTGGAGATACTGTTCCGTGGATTTCATAAAGGGTACGGAAACCGTACCGTCCGGCGCGGTAAACTTGCCGTTGGTGCTGGAATCATATTGCTTTTGCCACTCATCCTCAAAATACAGGGTATTTATCAGGTACATCATTGTGTTCGCGTCAATGGAATCCACCATTTTATCGATTTTTCCGTCCGTGTGCTCTTTGACCCAGTCGTTCATTTTGCCGGCGGTATCCGGCTTGTCAAAATCAAGCTGGAATGCGCCCGCGCCGAAAAAATCGGCATTGCGCTGCAAAAAATCTTTTTTTACGTTAAGTCCGGTGCTGCGGTACCAAATGGAATTGCCGATTTGAATTTTGCTGTCCTTTTCCGGTACCAGACTTTTCGCTAAGTCATAATAATTCCGGTTCAGCTCGCTTAACTCCAATCCGCCACCCAGCACATTCTGGAACTGGGTCAGCGTATTGCCCGTTGCTCCGTTTGCGGTCATTCCGAGCGCGAGGGAAACGGAAAGCGGAGAAACTAACGAGTTGGCGTCTTTTTTCACCGTTTTCTGAAACAGCTTAACGGAAAAATCCGCCATAGAAGCGACAAAACTGTCGCCGACCGTAGTTTCGAAACTCATTTTGTTCGGGGTAATACCCTGCATCAGGTTTTCAGACGCCTTTACGGTATTAATCGGTGCAAATACATTGCTGAACAGCAGCGCGCAGACCAAAACCACTGCCAGCGCCGGCACTGCAACAAATTTCAGCATACGGCGGTTCTTCTTCGGGGCGGCGCCTAATTGGTTGTTCAGCCAGCGCGCCGTTTCCCGCTGAAAATTTTCCGTTGCTTTCACTTCGCTAATTTGAGAAATATATTTTTCCACATTTGATTTATTCATTGTCGAAACCTCCTGCCAGCGATTCCCTCAACTGCCCGCGGGCGCGGTGCAGCCATGAGGCAACCGTATTCTCTTTTTGCCGTAAAATCTCCGCAATTTGAGCCACGCTCATATCCTCATAATAATGCAGATAAATTACGTTTCGGAATTTGACCGGCAAACGCATCACAGCGTCTAAAACCTCGTTGTTTTTCTCGTTTTGAGGAATACTATCTTCCAGTGCGGCTCGTTTCCGAAACCACGCAGATCGTTGATAATCCCTGCAAAGATTTACGGTTACGCGTATGACCCATGCTTTTTCATGAGCCTCGCTTTCAAAAGCCGGGCAGGAAGTCAAAAGCTTCAGGAATACTTCCTGTGCCACATCTTCTGCGTCGGCCATACTTTTCAGATTTTGAAACGCGATGCGGACTACCATGTCGGAGTATTGATTCAGGCTTTCCTGAATTCGATCATTGACGTCTAATGATGTATTCAATCCTTTCGCCCCCTACAAATGTAATACGAATGAAACTGCCGCCGGATTGCAGCAGGAAAAAATATTTCTGAAAATTTCTTCTGGCCCCCCGGCAGCGCTGCTTTGCGCACATGCAACATCCGTCTATAAAAATGAAACATTTCTTGCTTGCGCTTCAATATATTTGGGAATAAAATGAAACCAGAAACAGGTTGATTTTCGGCGGCCGCGCCAACCGCTCACGCTGAAATTGACTATTACAAAGTACACCGAATTTCGTAAGTTGTAAATGATAAAGGGGAGGCAATTGAAATGTTGTCTGCAAAAGTAAAAGAACTTCTGTCACAGGGTAAATATGATGAGAACTTTATGTCGCTTTATGTCTGCGGCCCGGAAAAGCTGGCGCATTACCGCACCCGGCTGCTCCGTGCGGTGGAAGCCTTTGAAGCACTGTACGGCACCGACCGGGAAATTGGTATTTTCAGCGCACCGGGAAGAACGGAAGTGGGCGGAAACCACACCGACCATCAGCGCGGGCGCGTGCTTGCGGCAAGCGTTAACCTTGACGTAATTGCGGTGGTCGCAAAAAATGATAAGAACAAAGTAAACATAAAATCCGAAGGCTACCCCATGGACACGCTGGATGCGGCCGACCTTGCCGTGAAACCGGGCGAACGCAACACGTCGCTTTCGCTTATCCGCGGGATTCTGGCCAAATTCACCGAACTGGGCTATCAAATGGGCGGCTTCGACGCCTATACCACTTCCAACGTGCTTTCCGGCTCGGGGCTTTCCTCTTCGGCGGCATTTGAAGTGCTGGTGGGCACCATAGTGAACGGCCTGTTCTGCGACGGAAAAGAAAGCGCGCTGAAAATTGCGCAGATTGGTCAATATGCGGAAAACGTGTACTTCGGCAAACCCTGCGGCCTGATGGACCAGGCGGCAAGCTCAGTGGGCGGCTTCACCACCATTGACTTCGGCGACGCCGAACACCCGCAGGTGGAGCGCATTGATTTCGACTTTAAAAACTGCGGCTACGCGCTCTGTATTATCGACACGGCGGGCAGTCACGCCGACCTGACCCCCGACTATGCGGCCATTCCGGCGGAAATGAAACAGGTTGCGGCTATTTTCGGGAAAGAGGTTCTTTCCGAAGTGGATGAAAAAACTTTTTATGAAAATATTGCTAAGGTGCGTGAAAAAGTGGGCGACCGCGGTATTCTGCGCGCAATGCACTTCTTCGGCGACAACGCAAGGGTTTTGGATGAAGTCGCCGCACTGAAAGCAAACAATTTTGACGAGTTTAAAAAGCTGATCGTGGAAAGCGGCCGTTCCTCCTACATGTATTTACAGAACGTGTTTTCTCCTTCACATGTACAGGAACAGGGCGTTTCCCTCACGTTGGCGCTGTGCCAACGGCTGCTTGACAAAGTAGGCGGCGCATACCGCGTACACGGAGGCGGCTTTGCCGGAACGGTACAGACGTTTGTTCCGGTGGATTACCTTGCCGAATTTATCCGCGAAATCGAAGCGGCACTCGGCAAAGGCAGCTGCCATACCCTTTCCATCCGCCCGGTCGGCGGAATTCGTATGATATAACAGGAGGACGAAAAAAATTGGCTGAATTAAGATGGCACCCGTTAATTAAAGATTGGATTATGATTGCTTCGCACCGGCAGGGCCGCCCGCAGATGCCCAAGGACTACTGCCCGTTCTGCCCTAGCTTTGGCAATGTTCCCGAATATGAAGTAATGGAGTACGACAACGACTTTCCGGCGCTTTCAATGAACCCGCCCGAACCGGACGACGTTGCGAACGACTTTTTCAAGGTAAAACCCAGCTACGGCAAGTGCGAAGTCATTCTGTATTCCCCAGGCCACACTGTCACCCTGCCGGAGCTTTCCGATTCCCATATGAAAAAACTGGTCGACCTTTGGTGCGAGCGGTTCCAGGTAATCCGTTCCGACGAAAAGATAAAATACGTATTTATTTTTGAAAACCGCGGCGAAATGGTGGGCGTTACCATGCCGCACCCCCACGGCCAAATTTATGGCTACTCGTTCCTGCCGAAAAAGCTGGAACTTGAAACCGGCTCTGCAAAAGAGTATTATGAAGAGAAGCAAGCCTGCCTGTTCTGTGATATGCTGAAAAACGAGCTGGAAGAAGACCGCCGCATCATCTTTAAGAATGAGCATTTTACGGTATTCCTCCCGTTCTACAGTGAATATCCTTATGGGGTGTACATTATGTCGAACCGGCATGTTCCTTACATGACGGACTTTACCGAAGCGGAAAAAGAATCCCTTGGCCTTACCATCCGCGACACAGTCGGAATGCTTGACAGCCTGTTCGGCTTCCGGTTCCCGTACATGATGTGCATGCACAACGCCCCGGTCAACTCCGGCGATTATTCAAAGGATTTCCATTTCCACATTGAATTCTTCCCGCCGATGCGAAGCGCCGACAAACAGAAATTCAACGCTTCCAGCGAAACCGGCGCATGGGCCAGCTGCAACCCAACCTGCCCCGAAGATACTTCCGAGGAACTTCGTGCGGCATACAAACGTTATAAGGAGAATACATGATGAAAGTATTGGTTACCGGCGGTGCGGGCTATATTGGCTCCCATACCTGCATTGCGCTTTTAAACAGCGGATACGATATCATTGTA
Organism: Ruminococcaceae bacterium UBA3451; assembly: GCA_002378845.1. Classification (GTDB taxonomy): domain Bacteria; phylum Bacillota; class Clostridia; order Oscillospirales; family Acutalibacteraceae; genus Caproiciproducens. The sequence goes on from DFRY01000069.1 coordinate 4,706, forward strand.
ATGGACAATTACTGCAATTCTTCCCCTGAAGTACTGAACATTGTTGAAAAGCTCACTGGAAAAACCTTCCCTGTGTACGAATGCGACATGCTGGATTACGAGGGCTTCGGAAAGATTCTTGAAGAAAATAAAATCGACGCCGTCATTCATTTTGCCGGACTGAAAGCCGTCGGTGAATCTGTCGGCAAGCCGCTGGAATATTACCACAACAATCTGGTGGGTACCATTAATCTGTTAAGACTGATGAAGCAGCACGACGTGAAAAAGCTGGTATTCAGTTCTTCCGCAACGGTTTACGGCATGAACAATACCGCACCATTCCACGAGGAGATGCCGCTTTCCACCACAAACCCGTACGGCACTACCAAACTGATGATTGAAAATATTCTGAGGGACCTTTGCTTTGCCGAAAAGGACTGGAAAGTCGCCCTGCTTCGTTACTTCAACCCCATTGGGGCGCATCAGAGCGGATTGATTGGCGAAAACCCGAACGGAATTCCGAACAACCTGATGCCTTACATTATGAAGGTTGCAGTCGGCAAGCTGGAATGCCTGAGCGTGTACGGCGACGACTACCCCACCCCGGACGGAACCGGCGTTCGCGATTACATTCATGTGTGCGACCTTGCGGAAGGCCACCTGAAAGCGCTGGAAAAACTGGACTCCGTGGAAGGCGCGCAGGCGTACAACCTTGGCACCGGCAAAGGCAGCAGCGTGCTCGACGTGGTTCACGCGTTTGAAAAAGCAAGCGGCAAACCGGTAAATTATAAAATCAGCCCGCGCAGACCCGGCGATATTGCGGAATGCTACGCCGATGTTTCCAAAGCGAAAAAGGAACTTGGGTGGGAAGCCACTTACACCCTGGACGATATGTGCAGGGACAGCTGGAATTTCATTAAAAACCAGGGTTGATCGGATTGAAAATGCTCCGTGCCTTTCGGCACGGAGCATTTTTTGTATTCAGCGCAAATAGTCGATAATATCCTGGTAATTGTCTTTGGTTACCACCTTATAGGGAATGCGCACGTAATGGCCGCTCTGCATTTTTATAGAGCCGGAGGGTGTTGTGCCTGTGGAGTAAGAATAGGCAAGGTCAAAAATCGCCTGCGCCTGTGCCTTCGGGTCGTTGAATACCGTGCCGAACATGCTGCCGTCGCCGATTGCCTTCAGCCCCGGCTGCGTTGCGTCAATCCCCACCACAATGGGTTTGGATTCGAGCTTGCTATCGCGGATTGCGTCAATCGCGCCGAGCGCCATGTCGTCGTTATTACTGAACACCACTTCGATGCGTGAGCCGAATTTGTCCAGCCACTGGGTCATTTTCGCGGTAGCCTGTGCACGCTGCCAGTTGGCAATGTCATCGGCCAGTTTTTCTACATAAATGCCCGCGCTGGTTACCGCTTTTACGGAATATTCGGTGCGCAGAAGCGCGTCCTGGTGCTCCTGCTCGCCTTCCAGCATTACATACTGAATTTTGCCGTCGCCGTTTTTATCCAAAGCCTTATTGTTTTTCCACGCGTTGACCACAATTTCACCCTGCAGCCGGCCGGACTGCGCCGCGTCCGCGCCGACATAATAGGCATGGTCCCACATGCTCAAGTCCTCTTCCACCGGTTCCCGGTTAAAAAAGATAACAGGAATGTTTGCCACCTTTACCTTATTTACAATGACCGCCGCGGCCGTGCGGTCCACTTCATTCACGCAGATTACATCGTAATTGTGGGAAATAAAACTGTCCACCTGGTCGTTTTGCAGCGACTGGCTTGACTGACCGTCCACAATGTTGAGCACGATCTTTTTTCCGCTTTCGATTTCCTCTTTTTTTGCAATCTGCTCCAGATAGGTACAAAGGCTCGACACAAACGTGTCGTCCTTCCGGTAAGCCGCCCCCCCAATTTTTATCGTTTCCACTTTTCCGTCACCCGCCGCCCGATCGCAGGAACAAAGCGAGACAAACAGCAGGACGGGAGTCAAAACAGCCGCTGTCATTCGAAGCCATCGCTTTAACATGAAATCTTCCTTTCTCCGTGCCGAACCACTGCGGAAAAACGGCCGGCCCTGCACGGGATTCCGCCTGCCGCCTGATATAAATTGAGAAGCCGACCCCGGCTTTTTTACCTTACAAAGGGGAAAAGCAATCGCTGATTGTCGGAATTATACATGTTATCTTGGTCAACTATCGCAAAATTAATCTGCGTTGTAATATTATCTTCCCTTTTATTAATGTGATTAACGGCGGATTGAATGCTGAGGTACCCCAGATTAAACTCGTTTTCCACGCCGATTGCGTTGATGATTTTATCCTCCAGGTACGACACCACGGTATTGGTTCGGCCAATTCCGTAAATTTCGACTTGCTTGCTGCCGGTTTTCAGCAGGTCGTGCTCCGCCTTTGCCGCGGCTTCCAGCGTTGCGCCGTCCAGCGCAATAAACGTGGCGCCGTTGCTGTTCTGCAGCATTCCCTTTGCCGTGTCGTACGCTTCCTGAGGGTCGTCGGGAATATCCCAGTACTCCACTCGGTTTAAAGTCGAATTCAGCACGGCGGTAACGCCCTGATACCGCTGATGAATGTTGCTGCAATCCATGCTGTTGCGCAGGATCACGATTTTCCGCACAGTGGAATTGGTGCTGATCAGCTTTTTGGCAAGTTCGCTGCCCAGCGCGAAATTATCGCACGATATATAAGGTAAATCCTTAATCGAATCCACCGTGGACTCCATGGTAATAACCGGAAGACTTTTTCTGGCCTTTTCAATCGGTTCCTTTAAATCTTCCGAATTTGCGGGCGCAATTACAATTGCAGCGGCGCCGTTAGAAATTTCCCGCTGCATCAGCAGAACCTGTTCATCCGTGTTGTTTTCACTGGAAAGCGTAACAAAGCTGACTTCGCAGTTTAGATCCTTTGCCGCCTGGTCAATACCCTGCTTTATAGTCGTCCAGCTTTCGGCGTTCTGCCCGCGGGTAATGACCGATATTTCGTAAGGATCGTTGCTTTTCTTTTCCATAATCCGGTCGCGGTCCAGAACAAGCAGGGAAACGATAAACACAAGCAGAATCAAAAAGAAAACAAGAACTTTTTTCCTTGTCATTTCAGTCCGCCTCCTTCGCCTTCCCCAATTTCCTGATAGGGTTTTGCCGGCAGGTGAATTCTTGCGGTGGTGCCTTCGTCCGGTTCACTGTAAATGGCAAGCCCGTATTCGTGGCCAAAGTACAGCTGGATGCGTTCCTGTACGTTTTTCAGCCCGATGCCCGAACCTTTCCCGCGTTTGCGCGAGGTTTCCTCCAAAAGCAGTGCGTCCGCCTGCTCCTGCGGCATGCCGAGACCGTTGTCTGCAATATCAATGTACAAATCGCCGTCTTTGAAATAGGAACGAATGGTAATTTCCCCGTCGCCGCTCATAAACTCCATGCCGTGGTAAATGGCGTTTTCCACCAGCGGCTGTACAATCAGTTTAATCGTCGCGCACTCCAGCGTGCCCGGTTCAGATATTATTTCATAACAGAATTTATTTTTATACCGCATTTTCTGAATGGTTAAATAGTTGCGCACATGCTCCAGTTCATCCCCAACAGAGATAATGTTCTTTCCCTTGGAAAGGCTGATACGGAACAGCTTTGCCAGCGAGGTAACCATGGTAACCGCCCCGTCGTAACGTTCGTTTTCAATCATCCAGATGATGGAATCCAGCGTGTTGTACAGGAAGTGCGGGTTAATCTGCGACTGCAGTGCGTCCAGCTCGCTTTTCCGCTTGGACTCCTGCTCCAGCACAATGTCGTCCATCAGCTTACGCAGCTGAGTGACCATGGAATGAATGGTTTTGCTTAAATGCTGCACTTCGTACGAACCCGCTGTGGAAATTTTAATATCATCCAGTTTGCCTTTTTCAATATCCTTTACCTCATGCTCCAGTTCCTTAATTGGGTTGGCAATGCGGGAAGAAAGGAACATGTTGACAAAAATAAGAAGGAACACGGCAAAAAAGATAAAAAACAGCGCAAAAATCTGCATCTGGTAATGGTTTGAGGTAATATCCTGCGTAGGGGTGACCGCAATAATTTTCCAGCCGGTATAACCCACCGTTTTGACGGTGATCAGCCGCTGCTGCCCTTCGAACGCTTCCTGATGATTGCCGTCGTCGTATTTTGCCGCAATCGCGTTATTTTCATGAATCAGGTTGGAATAAATCAGCTGCTGGCGCGGGTGGTAAATAATTTCCCCGTTGCCGTCAATCAGGTAGATATAACCCGATTCGCCCATGTCTACATTTTTGCAAATCTGTTCAATACCGCTGAAGTTCATATCAACCAGCAGAACGCCGTGGGCAATGGAACCGGCGCTGGTCAGTTCAACCGAACGGCTCAGCGAAACGACCCAGCGGTACTTATTGTCGGGGTCAACAAACATGTTTTGCACATGCGGCGTGGAAAAATGGCAGTTTTCAATCCGGCGCATCGCGCTGATAAACCAGTCCTGACTGGCAACCCCCGCTGTGGGTTTCAGCTGCGAAAGCGGCTCGGCCGCAATAATTTTTCCGGTGCTGGAAAACACGCCGATACTGATCAGCAAGTCCCGATTGGTATCGTACAGCAGGCTCATGTCGTGGCTGATGTCGTCCGTGGACAAATCCGCGTTTTTAATCACGCGGTAATACATCGAATCGGAAATACGCAGCATGTTGCGCAAGTATGTATCCAGGTTCAGATTAACCTGGTCGACCATGCGGGTGTTGTCCTCGGAGGCCATTTTTTCCGTGGAACTGATATAGCGCATAGAAAGAGAAACCCCCACCACAACCATTCCCAATACCGCAACAATTGTAAACGTAATGGAGATGGTGAACTGCAGGCTCCGTTTTTGTAAAAAATGAGTTGCATTGCCAATCGTACTTTTAATCCTGTTGTGCATGCAATCCCCTCAGCTTCTTAACGGCTGTATTCCGCGTGAAGTCACGCATTGTTCCTGTATTTTGACGGCGAAACGCCGAACTTCTTTTTAAAGACATAGCTGAAATAATTCGGTTCCGTGTACCCTACCTTTTCGGCAATGACATACGTTTTATCATCCGTCGAGTTCAAAAGGTTGACCGCCTCCTGCAGGCGTACCTCCGTCAGGTAAGCCACAAAGCTCATGCCGGTTTCACGTTTGAACACGGTGGAAAAATAGGCGGGGCTGACATGCAAAAACGAGCAGAGTGTTTCCACGGAAAGCTCCGCATTCTGATAGTTTTCCGATATATACCGTTTTGCGTTCTGTGCAAGCAGTTTGGTGGAATCCACGCGCTCGCGCTTTATCAGCGTGCTGATTTTTAAACAGCTTTCAATACACCAGTGCATCATTTCCGCGGGGGAATGAAAGGAAACAATGGTGGTTACATAATTAAATGTTTCCCCGAAAATTTCTTCCGCGCCCAATTCATAGGAACGGATCGCTTTCAAAAGGGAAGTCATAATTTCCATTAAATAAATCTGGTATTGGCTTAACGGCAGAAGCATGGATTCAAAGCGCGTGAACAGCGCGGTAATCCGATTGCGGATTTCTTCCTCCGAACCCATTTTAATCGCGTTGATAATTTCTCGCTCGTCGTGCTCGTCGAACTGCAGCTTGACAGAGGGGTCCGGCTCCACGTCGCCGATATAAATTGCCTTACCCGCACCCAGCGAGGCGCTGTAATCCAATGCGTTTTGCGCTTCGCGGTAAGAATGGCGTATTTCAGACAAAACGGAGCAAACCGTGCCCACGCCGGCCGTTACCCGCACGCCCAACACCCGTTCCGCCGACTTGCAGATTTCGTTTACGCCGTTCATCAGCGCAACAATGCCGTTTTTCGGTTCCAGTTCCGCAATCATGACAACGCAGTCGGAATACAGAAAATCGGTAAACGTACAGTAATTGCCCAAAATTTCATCCACCGTGCATTTCAGCGAAATTGGAATCAGTTCCTCTTCCCCGTTCAGGGCGGCATCCGCCTTCGGCGCCGCATCGGCGCGCACCAGCGCGACCGCCCAGCTTTCGGCGTTTAAATTAATGTCGAACCGTTCCGCCTGTGCGGCCAAACGGGCGTTGGAAACCCGGCCTTCCAAAAGGCCGACCAAAAACTGTTCCCTCATAACCGGGAGGCTGTCCATATAATTACGGCGCAGAATTTCCACGTCGCGTTTTTCGTCAAATTCCTGATCAAGCCGAAGCTTCAGCTTTTTCAGCGTTTCAATCAGTTCCGCGGAATTGATCGGCTTAAGCACATATTCCGCCACATTCAGCTTAATGGCCTTCTGCGCGTACTCAAAATCGTCAAATCCGGAAAAAATAATCAGTTTGGTGGAGGGCATGCTGGTCTGAAGCTTCTCCCCCAGCTCCAGCCCGTCCATAAACGGCATTTTAATGTCCGTCATGACAACGTCCGGGTGAAGATGTTCGGCTTTTTCCAAGGCTTCCAGGCCGTTTTCCGCGTCACCCACAATGGTGTAGCCCAGGCCTTCCCAGTCGATTTTCCGAATAATGCCTTCGCGTATTTCCTCCTCGTCGTCCACAAGCAGAACGCGGTAAAGTGCCAATTTCAAAACCTCCGTTCACCTTTTCCATACTTCCCATATTTCTTTTATTGTAGCATTATTCCCCGTATAGTGCAATCGATAAAACTTGTAAAAACACACTTGAAAACTGTCGCCCGCCACACGGCCTGGGGTGTTCCCCACACGGCCGGTTCCCTTTACAAACGGCGCCGGTCAAAAGCATTTCCCGTGCGATTGACGTTTGAAGGCATGTCCGTTCTACAACAGAAAAACAGCCCATGCAGTTATGGCTGCACGGGCTGTGCGGGAGGGAATATTATGAAAGATTGAGCAGGCTAATCATGTGCTAGCAAAAATAATGCAAGTACAACGACAATAATACCAACTAATGCGAGAATAATCCTTTTTAAAGTTTCCTCGCCGATGCGGTACGCGATGCGCTTTCTTTCCCTCCGCATTTCCTCGGGGAGTTGATTCCTGCGCATAGTATCACCACATTTCTGCCGGAACCGAAGGATTATTTTCTTCTATACTTGGAAAGATCGATTGCGACAGCAACTGCGATGATAATGCCTTTGATGATCTGCTGCCACATCGGGCTGACATTGATAAACTGCAGGCCATACTGGATGACGGTGAAAATCAGAACGCCGCTGACAATACCGCCGATTTTACCGATACCGCCGTTGAGCGAAACGCCGCCGACCACGCAGGCCGCGATGGCATCGAGTTCGTAGCCGTTGCCGTAGTTATTGGTTGCACCGGCTGTTCTGGCTGCTTCAAGTACGCCGGCAATGCCGTACAGGCCGCCTGCGAGAATGAAAATGCCCATGATTGTTACAAATACGTTTACGCCGGATACGACTGCCGCTTCGCGGTTGCCGCCGATTGCATAAACATTTTTGCCGAATACGGTTTTATTCAGCACAAACCAGATTATTGCACAAATAATGAGTGCGGTCGGAATCAGGATGGAGCACCAGCCGAACAGCTTTGTCTGGCCAAGCGCTGCAAAGTCGGGGCGAATGCCGCCGATAGGCTGAGAGTTGTTCGGAGGCAGGTCAAAATACAGCGAACAAGCGCCGTAAACAATAACCTGTACCGCCAATGTGGCGATAAACGGGTGCATGTCAAATTTCGCTACCAAAAATCCATTCAGAACGCCGAACAGAAGGCAGGCTATGACCGCCAGAATAATCGGGATTATAACAGAAATCTGGGGAAGATTCGGATAAAAACGGTTACCGTATGTAGCCGTCTGCATCATAGATGTGGAAATAACGGCTGCCAAACCAACCATGCGGCCTGCCGACAGGTCGGTACCCGCGATCAGAAGGGTAAAGCAGATACCCAAAGCGATAATCAGTCTTGTGGACGACTGCGTCATAATATCAAGCAGAACCTGCAGCTGCATAAACCGCGGCTCAATAAACATAATGACAATGACCAGTACCAGCAGAGCCAGCATAATCGCGTTATTGGTTAAAAATGTTTTCGCGGTTTTGGAAGAAATAATGACGTCGCTCCCAATTCGTTCCGCATTAAAGCTTTGGAACAGCCCGTAAATTACAAAGATTAGGCCGACCCCGAACAGGAACCAGGGAAGGTCATACATTTTTTTCGTATAAAAGGTAAATTTCATAAGAAGACCAAACACTGCGACGACTGCACCGAAGATCATATAGACAAGCGAAAACTGTTTGCGTGGGATTATTTTTTCTTCTTTTGTCATACCCATTACCTCACTTTCTGTTTTAAATATCTTATTTCACAAATTTAGTTGCCAGGCGCATTACTTCAATCTGGTTGGCTTCCTCACGGTTCAATATGCCGGAAACCTTGCCTTCGCACATAACCATTACGCGGTCCGCCATACCCAAAAGCTCGGGCATTTCGGAAGAAATCATAATAATTGATTTGCCCTGTTTAATCAGGTCAAGCATAATGGTATATATTTCGTATTTTGCGCCTACATCAATACCGCGGGTCGGTTCATCCAGAATCAGAATATCCGGATGTGTTAACAGCCAGCGGGCGATCAAAACCTTTTGCTGGTTTCCGCCGGAAAGGTTCTGCATTAACGTTTCCAGAGTCGGGGTTTTTACATTCAGCTGCTGGTTCGCTTCTTTCGCTGCCTTAAACCGTTTTGACTGCTGAAGTACTCCGCTCTTTGCAAAATCTTTCTGGCTGGCAATAACGGTATTGTCCAAAACAGAAAGAATTCCAAATACGCCGCTTGCGCGCCGCTCTTCGGTTAAAAGCGCAATGCCGTGGCTTTTCGCATCGGCAACGGATTTCACCTTAAACGGTTTGCCGTTCTTTTCCACTTCGCCGGACTCAATGGCACGCAGCCCGAACAGCGCTTCCACCAATTCGGTTCGCTGTGCGCCAACCAGACCGCCGATTCCCAGAATTTCACCGCGATGCAGGTCAAAGCTGACATGCTGGAACGACTTCGGAAGCGGGGAACACAAATCGGATACTTTCAGCACCACTTCGTCGCCCGGTGTGTAATTCTTTTGCGGGAAACGGTTTGTCAGGTCGCGGCCGACCATACGGTTAATAATCAGGTCTGTCGTCAGCTCGCCGGAAGGCCAGGTACCAACGTATTGACCGTCACGCATGATGGTAACCTCGTCGGCGATTTTCAGGATTTCCTCCATCTTGTGGGATATGTAAATGATGGCACATCCCTTGCTTTGAAGCTGACGTATAATTTTAAACAGATGCTCCGTTTCATTGTCCGTTAACGACGATGTCGGCTCATCCATAATAATTATTTTCGAATTATAACTGACCGCCTTTGCGATTTCAACCAACTGCAGGTTGGAAGCGGAAAGCGTTCCGGCCAGTACCTCCGGGTTAATGTCGAGGTCAATCTCCTTGAATAACTCCTTGGTTTTGCGGATCATTGTCTTTTTGTCGACCGCGATTCCCTTCATCGGGAAACGTCCGAGCCAGATATTTTCCATAACCGGTCTGAATCGGATTGGATGCAGTTCCTGATGAATCATAGAAACTCCAAGGTCAAGGGCTTGTTTTGAGGACGTAATATTTTCCTGCTTTCCGTCGAGAATAATTTCTCCGCCGTCTTCCTGATAAATACCGAAAAGGCATTTCATCAGAGTCGACTTTCCGGCACCGTTCTCGCCCATAAGCGCATGAACGCTGCCCGGTTTAACTTTGAGGCTGACGTTGTCCAAAGCTTTAACACCAGGGAAAACTTTTGTAATATTGTTCATTTCCAACACATATTCGCCCATACTGTCAATCCTCCTTTTTGCTAAAATGTGAGCGGGGAACGGAAAGCGCTTGCTTTCGCGTTCCCCACTGAATCCTTATCCCTAAATAACAGAGCTGGTATTGCTACAAGATCCGATTAGGACTGGAATTGTTTGTAATTGTCCTGAGTAACTTTAACATAAGGAATCCAAACGTATTTGCCGTCTGTTACATCGTAGCCGATGTTGTCCTTATTGATTTCTTTACCCTGAGCTGCTGCGACGGAAATGTTAACGGTTGCTTTGCCCTGGTTCTCGCCGTCGTTCAGAACGGTGCCGAGCAGGGAGCCGTTTGCCATTGCTTCCAGAGCAGGTGCGGTAGCGTCAACGCCGACAACCGGAATGTACTTCGATTTGTCGCCAGTGTTGTAGCCCTTTGCTTTCAAAGCTTCGATTGCGCCCAAAGCCATGTCGTCGTTGTTTGCGAGGACTGCTTCGATTTTGTCAAGGCCCTGAGAAGAAATGAAGGTGTTCATCAGGTCGGTTGCTTTAACTTTATCCCACATTGCTGTATCGGCAGCAAGTTTGACAGGCTCAAAGCCGGCTTCCTGAATTGCTTTTACAGAGTACTCTGTACGGAGTGTAGCGTCCTGATGGCCAGGCTCGCCCTGTAACATAACGTACTGGATTTTGCCGTCGCCGTTTTTGTCAGCGTCTTTGTTTGCTTTGAAGTAGTCAGCAACGATCTGGCCGGACATTGTGCCGGACTCTTCTGCCTTCGCGCCTACGTACCAAACTTTATCGTAGCTCTTCATAACGTCTTCTTCCGGCTCACGGTTTAAGAAAACGATCGGAAGGCTCTTTGCCTTTGCCTTGTCAACCAACGGAGCTGCCGCAGTACGGTCAACCGGGTTAACTGCAAGTGCGTTTACGCCCTTTGTAATGAATGTATCAACCTGCTCGTTCTGGGTCGGCTGCTTGTTCTGAGAGTCCACGATGTCAAGCGTTGCGCCCAGTGTTTTGGCCTGCTCGGTCATGTTGTTACGAACGCCGGTCATGAATGTATCATCGAATTTGTAGATACATACGCCAACGCTAACGTCAGACGCTGCGGGACCTGCTTCGCTTACTGCCGCGCTTTCTGCCGGAGCATTGCTTGCTGCCGGAGCTGCGGATGAAGTTGTCGATGTGTTGGAGCAGCCGACTGCTGCGGAGGCCATCATCATTGTGGCCAGAATCAATGCAACAATTTTCTTCATGAAAAAATCCCCCTACTTTCTTTTGTTATTGCAAACGTCGATTTATTCTTGTGCAATTGCACAAATTCTGTTCCGTTTGCGATTTTCTATTGGATAGTATATCCTTGTCATATGGAAAAATCCATATGATTTTCTTTTGTGTTCTATAAAATTTCTTTACTATAATCGCCAAACCAAACAGGGAAAGTGGATATTTATTGGCTGATTTTGATAAATTTCTGCGGAAATCTTATTCATATCGACGGTTCCCGGCATTTTTTCGGTGTGAACTGCGTTCACCTGCATTGTTCGCGGCGCCTTCCCGGCGGCGCGTTTGCTTGTGCCGTTGCAAAAAACAGTCTATAATAGGAAAAAAATAATGTTTGAGGTGTCAAAATAAATGGCAAAAAACAGGAAAGAGGAACTTCTGGGTCTGCTCGACAAAATTCCGGGCAAAGTCGGTTTCTATTATAAAAATCTTATAACCGGAGAACAGTGGGGGCATAACGCCAACCTTCCCCTTATGGCGGCAAGCGTCATTAAAATTCCCGTACTGACGGAAGTATTTGCGCAAATGCAGGCGGGCTGTGCCGACCGCAGCGAAACGTACCGCATTCGCGAAGAGGATAAGCTGCCCTCCTGCGGGGCACTGAATTATATGCACACCGGGTTAGAGGTAACACTGGAGGATCTTTATACCTTAATGATCATTCTGAGCGACAATACGGCGACAAATATTCTGATTCGAAAGTTTGGCATGGATGCCGTAAACAGCCGTATGCGGCAGCTGGGGCTGACCGCGACCGCTGTAAACAGACTGCTGTTCGATTCCGCCGCAGCGGCGCGCGGCAGGGAAAACTATATTACCGCGGAGGAAATCGGCATGCTGCTGGAAAAAATGTACTGCGGCACGCTTGTTTCCGAAAGCGCCTCGCAAGAAATGCTGCACATTCTGCAAAATCAGCGGCTGAACGGAAAAATGCCGTTCTATTTTAAAGGGCAGGTAAAAATCGCACACAAAACCGGCGAGGACAGCGGCATTACCCACGACGTAGGCATTGTGTACGCGCCCCAGCCGTTTGTCGCCTGCTTCTGCTCCAATGAAGTGGACGTACCGCAATTTGAAAGTGTGATTCAGCGCGGAACCAAGCTGCTTTACGACATGCAGGTGAGCGAATGACCATATTAATCCAGAACGGAACGTTGATTGACCCCATCAGCAAAATACACGCAAAACGCAACCTTTATATAAAGGACGGAACCATCGCATTCTGCACCGACGGAACTCCCGCCGCCGACCAAGTCAGNNCGTCGCACCCGGTTTTATTGATGTTCACATGCATGAAGGCGGTGCCAACCCCGACGGCACGCTGGACGAAAGCATGTTTTTAGCGCTTCTGAACATGGGTGTTACTTCCGCTTTGGGCGGAAATTGCGGAAACAATGCGTTTGCATCGCCTTCCCAGTACCTTGACCGAATTGACCAGATCGGAATTCCGGTAAACTTAGGTCTGTTCGCCGGGCATACGGACGCGCGCCTGCGTGCAGGCGGAACCGATAAATACGCCCCCATTGACGGTGCGGTCATGAGCCGGATGCTAGCCGAACTGGAACAGGAACTGAACGCGGGCTGCATGGGCATTTCGTTCGGTGTAAAGTATACGCCCGGAACTTCTTTCCACGAGCTGCTGCAGGTATGCGCCCTTTGCAAAAAAACAAACAAGCCCATTTCCGCTCATATCCGTGAAGACGCCGCCGGCGTGTGCGACGCGGCGCGTGAAATTGCGGAGGCCGCCTATCAGCTTGGGATTCCGGCGGAAATTTCGCNNGCACATTGGCAGCATGGCGGGGTTTGGGCAAATGCGCGAAACGCTGGAAATTCTGGACGAATACGTTCTGAACGGCGCGCAAATCGGCATCGACTGCTACCCGTATTACGCGTTCAGTACGGAAATTGGCGAAACAACGTACGACGACGGCTGGCTGGAACGCTACGATACTGACTATTCCAGCATTGAAATTTGCGACGGAGAATTCAAAGGCCAACGCTGCACAGAAGAAATCTTCCGCAAGCTGCGGATTGAAGCACCCCACACCATTACGGTGTGCCATGTGATGAAACCGGAAGAAGTGGATTTGGCGCTGCTGCACCCCAACGTTGTAATAATTACCGACGGATTTTTAAACAACGGGCAGGGGCACCCCCGCGCTGCCGGAACCTTTCCGCGTTTTTTGAAAAATTACGTTCGAACCGGGAAAATCAGTTTGGACGACGCAATTGCAAAAATGGCAGGCCAGCCCGCGCTGAAATTCGGGCTGACCAAAAAAGGTAGGCTTTGTGCAGGAGCGGATGCAGATATTGTCATTTTTGACCCGGAAACCATTGCGGACACCGCTACCTATGACAGCCCGGTAAACCCACCGGTCGGGATAGAGGCAGTTCTGATCGGCGGTGAAATTGCGCTGAAAAACGGAGTTGTTGAAAACGGTCGGCTGGGGCGTTCCCTGCGTTTTTAGAGAAAACGCGGAATGAATTTTGTCGATGCACTTCCGTCATAATTGAGCATTTTTTCCTTTACAAAATCTTTCTGCGGTGCTATAATTCATTGTATTACAGGGTTTTATGAATTTTAAATGTGACAAAGTTGCATTTTGCTCAGTGAAGGAGCAGACGCATGAAAATAAAAGAAATTGAAGTTGGAGAAATTTTTGTCCCCCTTGCCACCCCTTTTAAAACCGCCTTGCGCACCGTGGAAAATGTGGAGGACATCGTGGTGAAAATCACTGCGGACACGGGGGAAGTGGGGTACGGCGAAGCGCCCCCCACAGCTGTGATTACCGGCGACACAAAAGGTTCGATTCGCTGCGCAATCCGCGACTTTATCCGCCCGGCGATTCTGGGCATGGACATTGAAAATATTGACGGCATTATGGAACGGCTGCATGGGTGTATTCAGAAAAACACCAGTGCAAAAGCCTGTGTGGATATGGCTGTTTACGATTTGTACGGAAAGCGGTTCAACGCCCCGCTGTACCAGCTTTTGGGCGGCTACCGCAAAGAATTTGAAACAGACCTTACCATCAGCGTAAACCCGGTCGACGAAATGGTGCGCGACAGTGTGGCCGCTGTGAAGCGCGGGTACCGCATTTTGAAAACCAAGGTCGGCAAGGAAGGCGTAAAAGACATTGAACGCATTTCTGCAATTCGGCAGGCGGTCGGCAAAGACGTGAAAATCCGCGTGGACGCAAACCAGGGCTGGACGGCCAAAGAAGCAATACATATTATCTCCGTTATGGAAGACAAAGGACTGGACATTGAGCTGTGCGAACAGCCTGTGAAAGCGCACGACCTGAACGGCATGCGCGCGGTGACGAAGGCGGTTTATACCCCCATTTTGGCCGACGAAAGCGTTTTTTCGGCGGAAGACGCGGTGGAAATTATCCGCACCCGCGCGGCGGATCTGATTAACATTAAACTGATGAAAACCGGCGGCATTTACGGCGCGCTGAAAATTTGCGCCATTGCCGAAAGTTACGGTATGGAATGTATGATCGGCTGTATGTTGGAAAGCAAGCTCGCGGTCAGCGCGGCGGCTCACCTTGCGGCGGCGAAAGGAATTATTACCCGTGCCGACTTGGACGGCCCGTCGCTGTGCAAAACCGACCCGTTCGAAGGCGGCCCGGAATTTTTGGAAAACCGGATTGTTATGAACGATTTGCCCGGCATCGGAATTCGTACCGTACCCGCGTTCCAATAATAAAGTTATTTACGCTTTTTAAAAGCAGGGCAATCAGCGTGTCTGCCCTACTTTTTCAACGAACCATTTTGAGAAACGATTGAGAAAAGAGGATGAATTATGAAAAAGCTGTTATCTCTGCTTTTGTGCGCGGCGATGCTGCTCGGCACACTGGTAGGCTGCGGCAAAAAAGCCGCGGCATCATCGGAAACCTACCGCAAACTGTATTCCCAGGAATTCAGCACACTGAACTACCTTGTGACCGGAAACCAAATTGACCAATGGGTCGCCGCAAACTGCATTGACGGTCTGGTGGAATACGACAAATACGGCGTGGTACAGCCCGGCCTTGCGGAAAAATGGGAGACCAGCGCAGACCAGCTCACCTGGACATTCCACCTGCGCAAAGGCGTAAAATGGGTGGACAATACCGGCAAAGAAGTTGCCGATGTAAAGGCGCAGGACTTTGTCGATGCCGCACAGTATATTTTAAATCCGGATAATAAATCCGAGACCGTCAACTCGTTTTACAGCGTGGTGGCGAACGCCGAGGATTACTACAATAAAAAGATCACCGACTTTTCACAGGTCGGCGTAAAGGCAGTGGACGACAGCACTTTGGTTTATACCCTGAAAAAACCGACCTCCTACTTCCTTTCCATGCTGGTTTATGTTTGCTTCCTGCCGGTTAACGGCGACTTTGTAAAAGAAAAAGGAACGAATTTCGGAACGGACAATTCCAGCATCCTTTACAACGGTTCCTATATTCTTAGCACCTTTGAGCCGCAGGTTTCCCACGTTTACACAAAGAATGCGACATATTGGGATAAAGACAAGGTTTACATTAACTCGATTACAGAAACTTACAACAAAGAAACCGACACGCTTGCGCCGGAAATGTACAAACGCGGTGAAATTGATCAGGCTTATATTTCCGCCAATATTTTTGACGACTGGCTCAAAAACGATCAGACGAAGAACCTGGTCAGCCCAAGCCGCAACACCTTCTATTCCTACTTCTACGCGTTTAACTTCGATCCGAAATTTGACGCGCAATATGAGCCGGACAACTGGAAAAAAGCCGTTAATAATGAAAACTTCCGTAAATCGCTGTTTTACGGTCTTGACCGTGTAAAAGCGATTGCCGTCGCCGAACCAAACAGCCCGGAAAAACGAATTCTGAATACCATTACTCCACCGGATTTTGTTGACCTGAACGGCACGGATTACACCAACGTCGGCGACCTGAAAGCAATCTCCTCCAGGGATTCGTTCCAGGCGGACGAAGCAAAGAAATACGCCGCACAGGCAAAAACCGAACTGACTGCCGCGGGCGTGACCTTCCCCGTTAAAATTTTAATGCCTTACAACCCATCCACCACCAACTGGGATAAGGAAACTCAGGTTGTCGAACAGCAGCTTGAAAGCCTGCTCGGCAAAGATTACATCGATATTATTCCGGAAGCAGGCCCGTCCACAGGCTTCCTTTCCGCTGTGCGCCGTCCCGGAAAATACGCGCTGATGAAGTGCAACTGGGGCCCGGACTACGCCGACCCGCAGACTTACTCCGACCCGTTCCAGCCGAACAACGCAAACGGCGAGGGCGGCGGTACCTATAACTGGCCGGAAAAAGTAGAAGGCTACACCGACGCGGACGGAAACAAAACCTACACGAACCTATACAATGCCGCTATCGAGCAAAATACCGATGTAAGCGCACGTTACAATGCGTTTGCAAAAGCGGAAGCATTCCTGATTAACAGCGCGTTTGTCATTCCGTTCGGCCTGACCAACGACGGGTATCAGGTTTCCAGAAGAAATGAATTTGACTCGCAGTATTCCCCGTTCGGTGTTTCGATTCTCCGTTATAAGGGGCAGCATCTGCTTGAGAAACCGATGAGCATGGACGAATACTATGCCGCGGAAAAACAATGGAGAACCGACCGCGAAGCAGCACTTGCCAAAGCCGCAAAATAGAAAATAAATTTAACAGCTCGATTCTGTCATATTCGAATCATGACTCCGTTCATTAGGGGCGGAGTCATGATTCCTATTTTAATTTCTAGGCAAGGGATACGAATTGGCATTGAACGCAGCGCCAATTCGTATCATTTGCCAAAAAGGAGCATTGCCATGTTAAAATACGCTGCAAAAAGGCTGCTTCAGTCTGTTTTTACGCTTCTCATCATTGTTACGATTGTATTTTCGCTGATGAGACTGATGCCGATTGAAGGTTACTTCCAAAACTTTGAGAAGATGGATAAAAACCAGATTCATACCGCACTGCAAAGTATGGGACTGCTCGATCCGCTTCCCGTTCAGCTGAAAAACTTTTTTATTCAGCTTTTTCACGGCAGCCTTGGCAATTCATTGATTTACCGCCCGAACGTACCGGTGCTTCAAATTATTGCCGATAAAGCGCCCGTTTCCGTTTGTATGGGCCTTGCCTCCATGGCAATTGCGCTTCTTCTCGGCCTGCCGCTCGGCACCGCGATGGCGCGCGGCAAAAGCAAATTCTGGGATAAATTCGGCACCGCCTTCATTGTGTTTATCACCGCGGTACCGGCCGCCGTGTATTACCTGCTGGTTCAGCTTTACTGTACGGACTGGTTCGGGCTGCCCATCCTGTTCAGCTTGAACGACCCGGTCAGCTGGGTTCTTCCGACCATATCGCTGTCGCTGGGGAACATCGCCTACTACGCAATGTGGCTGCGCCGTTACATGGTGGATGAACTGAACAAAGACTACATTAAACTGGCGCGCGCCAAGGGCGTAAGCAACAAAGCCATTATGAGGGACCATGTATTCCGCAACGCATTTGTTCCCATGGTGCAGTATCTGCCCACTTCGCTTCTTTACACTGTGGCCGGTTCCATCTACATAGAATCGCTTTACTCCGTGCCCGGAATGGGCGGCCTTCTGGTTAACGTCATTCAGCGGCAGGACAACAACATGGTACAGGGGCTTGTCCTTATTTACTCCGCAGTCGGCATTATCGGCCTCCTGCTCGGCGACATTCTGATGAACGCGATGGATCCGCGCATCAGCTTTACCAAAAAAGGAGGTGCCAGATAGTGGCTCTGCGACATAAAAAAGTTACTTCGGTCGAAAACAGCATCAACGACTCCTTTCGGAACATGCCGGAAGACGACCTGTTTGAATTTGCCGAATTCGATGAAACGGCGGCGGAACGAAGCGGATATTCCAACTACTCGTACTGGCGCTCTACGTTCCAGGTTTTCTTTAAAAACAAAGTGGCGGTCGCGCTCCTTATTGTCATTGGAGTAACGCTGCTGTTTACCTTTATTCAGCCCATTCTTCCCGGCCAGCGCTCTGCGACGGAAATTGTTAACGACGCAAGCGGCATGCAGATTCGCAATCAGGTACCCAACGCAGAATTCTGGTTCGGCACCAACTCCATCGGTCAGGATTTGTGGAGCCGTGTTTGGAGCGGCACCCGCACTTCCCTGCTCATCGGCTTTGCCGTTGCCCTGACCGAAGCGGTTCTGGGCATTCTGATGGGCGTGTTATGGGGGTACGTGCGCAAACTGGACCGCCTGTTCACTGAAATTTACAACGTGCTTGACAATATTCCGCAGACCGTGGTTCTGATTCTGTTTTCCTACATTATGCGCCCCAGCGTTTCCACGCTGGTGTTTGCCATGTGCCTGACCGGCTGGCTTGACATGGCGCGTTTTATCCGCAATCAAATTATCATTATCCGCGACCGCGACTACAATCTGGCCTCGCGCTGCCTTGGCACGCCGACCCACCGCATTATGGTAAAAAACCTGCTGCCATACCTTGTTTCCGTCATTATGATGCGCATGGCGCTGGCAATTCCGGCCGCAATTGGCAACGAAGTGTTTCTTACCTACATTGGTCTTGGGCTGCCGGTCAGCATTCCGTCGCTGGGGAACCTGATTAACGAGGGGCGCATTCTTATGACCTCGGCCGACCTGAGGTACCAGTTATTTTTCCCGGCCATTGCGCTTTCTGTCGTCACCATTTCGTTCTACATTATCGGCAACGCGTTTGCGGACGCGTCCGATCCGAAAAATCATATTTAAGGAGGTTGATTTATGGAACAGGAAGTTATATTATCTGTAAAGAACCTGGAAGTGAAATTCAACCTTCGCGGCAAAATCCTGAACGCGATCCGCGGCGTTTCCCTTGACCTTTACAAAAGCGAAAGCCTTGCCATAGTGGGGGAATCCGGCTCCGGAAAATCCGTGTTTGTCAAAACCTTCATGGGGCTGCTTGACGCGAACGGTTCCATTACCGAAGGCGAAATTTTATACAACGGGCAGGATTTATCGAAACTGAAAAACGAAAAAGACTGGCTTGCCCTTCGCGGCAGAGAAATTGCTATGGTGCTGCAGGACCCGATGACCAGCCTGAACCCGCTGAAAACCATCGGGTTCCAAATCTGCGAAGCAATCGAGCTGCATCAGGGGTTACACGGCGCACAGGCAAAAGCCGCTGCAATTGAAATACTGGAGGATGTGGGTATTCACGACGCGGCGAACCGCATCAATCAGTTCCCACATGAATTTTCCGGCGGAATGCGGCAGCGCGTAGTCATTGCCATTGCCATTGCCTGCAAGCCGAAAATACTCATCTGTGACGAACCTACTACCGCACTGGACGTAACCATTCAGGCGCAGATTTTAAACCTGCTAAAAGACCTGAAGACAAAATACGACCTGACTACGGTTTACATCACTCACGACTTAGGCGTGGTCGCCAATGTGGCCGACCGTATCGCGGTTATGTATGCGGGCGATATTGTGGAAGTGGGAAAATGCGAGGAAGTGTTTTACAACCCCCGCCACCCTTACACCTGGGCGCTGCTGTCTTCGCTGCCGCAGCTTGGTATTAAGGGCGAAAACCTGTATTCCATCAAGGGCGCCCCGCCGAACCTGTTTACCGAAATTCAGGGCGACGCGTTTGCCCCACGCAACCCGCGTGCGCTGAAAATCGATTTTGTAAAGCGCCCGCCCTATTTTGACGTCAGCCCAACACACAAAGCACGCACCTGGCTTTTAGACCCGCGTGCCCCGAAGGTTGACCCGCCGGAAATTATCGGCCAACTGCGCGAGGGGGTGAGCGGCAATGTCTGATTTTGATAAGAAAGAACCGCTTCTTGAGGTAAAGGATTTACAAATTACGTTCGGTGAACGCAAACATAAATTTGTCGCCGTAGACGGCGTCAGCTTTCAGATTTATAAAGGCGAGACTTTCGGCCTTGTGGGTGAATCCGGTTCCGGAAAAACAACCATCGGCCGCTCCGTTATCCGCATTAACCCCGTTTCCGGGGGCGAAATCCGGTACAAAGGGCAAACGATCAGCGGAAAAATTCCGAAAGAACTCGACGCAAGGCTGACCCGCCAGATTCAGATGATTTTTCAGGACCCCATGGCGAGCCTGAACGAACGCGCCAAGGTGGACTATATTATTTCCGAAGGGCTTTACAACCGCGGCAGGCATTTGACGGAAACCGAACGCAAAGCCGAAGTGGAAAAGGTGCTGACCGACGTGGGCCTGCTGCCCGAATTTGCAAGCCGGTTTCCCCATGAATTTTCCGGCGGGCAGCGGCAGCGCATCGGCATTGCCCGGGCATTGATTATGCAGCCGGAATTCATTATTGCCGACGAACCCATCAGTGCGCTTGACGTTTCCATTCGGGCGCAGGTATTGAACCTGCTTTCCCAGCTGCAAAAAAAGCGCGGATTAACTTATCTTTTTGTAGCGCATGATTTATCCGTTGTACGGTTTATATCTGACCGCATTGCGGTCATTCGCAAGGGCCGCCTGGTTGAGCTTGCCGAAACGGAACAGCTGTTTGCGCACCCGCTTCATCCTTACACCCGCGCGCTGCTTTCCGCCATTCCGCTGCCCGACCCGGTTGCAGAAAAAAATAAAAAACTGATTGTGTATGACCCCGACCAACACGATTATTCGGTCAACAAGCCGACCTGGTGCGAAATCGAACCCGGCCACTTTGTTCTGGCCAATGAGCCTGAACTCGAGGAGTACCGTCATTTATTGGAGCAATGATATGATGCTTACACCAAAACCGTTATTTCAAGGTGCGCGCGTTGCGCTGATTGCGCCCGCTGGCCCCGTTCCGCCGGAAAAATTCGGCCCTGCCGTGCGTTCGGTGGAAGAACTGGGGCTGACGCCCGTCGTATATGAAAGCTGCCGCAGGTCACACGGGTATTTTGCAGGATGCGACCAGCTGCGTGCGGACGACGTGAACGCGGCATTTGCCGACCCGGACATTGACGGAATTTTTTGCATTCGCGGCGGGTACGGCACGCAGCGCATTATGGACCGCATTGACTTTGACCTGATCCGCAGGCACCCTAAATTTTTCAGCGGTTACAGCGACATTACCGCGCTGCACATCATGATAAACCAGCGCTGCGGTTTTGTCACTTACCATACGCCCATGCCGGCCACGGAACTGTACGGCGGCGTGGATGAATACACCGCCGATTCCCTACAGCACGTGCTGTTCGGCGAACCGCTGCACGAACTTATTAACCCCATGAATCAACCGGTAAAAACCCTTGTCGGCGGCTGTGCACACGGCATTCTCACCGGCGGCAACCTTTCGCTGGTCGCTTCTTCCCTTGGCACGCCCTACGAAATTGATACCTGCGATAAAATTCTGTTTTTGGAAGATGTGGACGAAGAACCGTACCGTATTGACCGAATGCTTCTGCAATTAAAAGCCGCGGGCAAATTTCGCGACTGCGCCGGAATCCTTCTGGGGTATTGGACGAACTGCACCGCGGAGAACCCGGAAAAATCGCTGACGCTGGAGCAGATTTTTGAAGAACTGATTGTGCCGGAGCACAAACCGGCCGTTCTCAATCTGGCATGCGGCCACAGCCTGCCGACCATATCGCTTCCGCTGGGCAAAGAGATGGAATTGAATTCTATTTCAGGTAAAATAACCGTATTGGAGTGATGATTATGAATCTTACCGATTTACAGGATTACGCGGAAAACGAAATCAAAGATACCGAAGCGAACGTTTCGCTTCTGGTTTATGATTATACCAATGAAAAAACGCTTCTATCTTTTGGAGCAGAACGCAAGGCTGTTTCGGCCAGCACCATAAAAACACTGATTCTTCTTGCGGCGCTTGACCTGGTGCAAAAAGGAAAGCTGACGCTGGAACAGCGCATTCCTGTGCCCTGCCAGGAAGTGCTGGAGGACACCGAGGTGTTTAACTGCGGCCAAAAGGACTGCCCGCTGGAAGAAATGCTCACCTGGATGATCATTAACAGCGACAACACCGCCACGAATATTTTAATTAGCTTCCTCGGGATGGAAGCGATTAACGCTTACAGCCAGTCGCTTGGGCTGCAATCCACTGTTCTCGAGCGCAAAATGCTGGATTTGGATGCGATAAAAGCAGGGCACAACAATTACACCAGTGCTGCAGATCAGCTTATTGTGTTCACCAAATTGTACCATAAAGCTATCCTTACGCCGGAGCTTTGCGACCTTGCGCTGAACATTTTGAAACGCCAGCGTGACTTTAGCATGGCGCTGCGCTACCTGTGTTACCCTGACATTACCTTCGCGCACAAAACCGGCGGGCTGGATCACTTGAATCACGATACGGGTATTTTTTATCTGCCCGACCGAAACTATTTCTTCGGCTGCTTTATAACGGACGCCGTTGCCGACACGGAAGAAAACCCGGTTGCCAAACGGCTGATCGCACGGCTTTCCAAAGCGGTTTACGAATTTTGCAGGCAGGAATAACAACACATGAAATACGGATTGATTACTTCCGCCGTCGCCCCCCTGATGGAAGCGCCGCCGAACGAAAAGGAAATTGTGGACGAGGCTCTTTGCGGCATGACGGTGGAAGTGTTGGAACACGCCGGCGTGTGGTACCATATTCGCACCCATTACCTTTATGAAGGCTGGGTGGAGGAAAAGCACCTTTGTTTTGACGAATCGTTGATTCAAGCATGGAACGACGCGCCGAAAAAAGTAGTTTTACAGGCTCACGCGGACGTTTTGGGCGCACCAAAGGTGCAGGGGCATTACGTGGGCGAAGTCACCCGCGGCGCGCTGCTGAGCCCCACAGGCGAAGCGGAGAACGGCTGGCAGAAGGTTCGCTTCTGCGACGGGCGCGAGGGCTGGACCTGGGGCGCGTTTTTGGGCGAATATTTAACTTCTTGGGACAAAGCAAACGAGGTTGCGCTGCGCAGGGCGCTTACCGAAACGGCGCGGAGCTACCTTTGCACCCAGTACCGCTGGGGCGGAAAAAGCCCCCTTGGAATTGACTGCAGCGGTCTGTGCTCCATGGCGTATCTTCTAAACGGCGTGCTCATCTGCCGCGACGCGCACCTGCTGCCGGAATTCGCCATGCACGAAATTCCCTTTGAACAGATAAAGGAAGGCGACCTGCTGTTTTTCCCCGGCCATGTTGCCATGTACCTTGGCGCAAACCGATACATTCACTCCACCGCAGGCAACAATTGCCACGGTGTGGTAATTAACAGCCTTGACCCCAACGCGCCGGACTACCGCGCCGACCTGCCGGAAAAGCTGCTTTCCGTTGGAAGTATATTTTAAAATGAATTAAAAATAAAGAGCTTGATGAACAATCAAGCTCTTTCCTGTTTTTGTAGGGGCCGTTGCCCTCAACGGGCGGCATTTTTCGTGTTGCCGTGGAGGCAACCCCTACGATTACAATAAGCAGTTAACTGCACCGTCAATGAAACCCAAAAAGGCGATTGACATAGCAGTGACTGATGGGAATACCTTGCGCGTACTATATGTTCGGCATGAGGACAAACTGATTAAATCTGTATTTTCAGGCCGCCGTAGTTTTACAATCGTGCTAAAGATAAAAGATCCCCTGTACACCAAATGTACAGGGGGAGCGATTAATACAGTTTATCCACAACCGCACCGGCGGTTTTTTGCTTGTTCAGGTTGCTGCGTTCAAATGTGCGGCGGAAATATTCCATATAAAGCAAATCAAGCAGGAAAAGCTGGCTTACCTTTGCGGAAGTGGAGCCGCCCTGCAGCGGGCCTTCGTTGGAACCGCAAAGCATGGTTAAGTCGGAACGGGACGTGAGCGGAGACTTGGCAAACCGTGTAATGGTGATGATTTTCGCGCCCGCTTTTTTCGCCGCCTGCGCCACCTGTATGGAATCTTTGGTCGAACCGGAATAGGAAATAATCACTGCCACGTCTTCCGGTGCCATCAAGGACGCCGCCATGGCCTGCATGTGTGAATCGGCTACGCAGCAAACGTCGGCGGTAATGCGCAGGAACTTATTCATTGCATCCATTGCCGTGACCAGGGAAGAACCGACGCCGAAAAAGTAGATTCGCCCGGCGTCAATCAGGTAATCCACCGCTTTGGAAATATCGTCCAAATTGATCAGCTCATACGTTTCATTCAGTGCGCTCAGATTTGTCTGAAGAACCTTCTGTGTCAGGGTGTCAAGCGTGTCCGTCTGATTAATTCGCCCGGTTGCCGCGGGCTGAGTGTCGTCGTCTTCGTCGCCGCCCGCGCCCATGCTGAGCGAAAGCTGCATTTTAAACTCCTGATACCCCTGCAGATGCAATGTTTTGCAAAAACGGAACACACTGGTGTCCCCCACGTTGCAGGCATCCGCCAAATCTGTAATCGACATAAACAAAACCTTTTTCGGGTTCTGCAAAACATAATCCGCCACTTTACGCTCGGCTTTTGTAAACAAATTATAGCGCGAATTTAATTTTAATATAAAATCTCCGTGACCCATATAAACACCTCATCCGTATTTGCCGCAAAACCGGCTTTCCCCAGAAAAATTTGTCTCATTTTATTATACCACAGAGTCCGTATAAAAAAAGAGGAAGTCCGTTGAATCGTCATATTTTCTCAATCTAACAAAACGCCATCCTCTTGTTTTGACACAGAATCATGTTATAATGGAGAAAATATTAGAAAAAGGACTGTCAGGATGAAAGAAATCAGTATTCGCATTGCCGATAAAAACGACGCGCCTGCCCTGATTGGAATTTATGCGCCGTACATAAACGATACCGCCATTACATTTGAGTATGTTGTTCCCCCTGTGGAGGAGTTTGCAAGCCGTATTCAGGTTACCACCCATGATTTTCCATGGCTTGTGTGCGAAATTGACGGCAAACCCGCAGGGTACGCTTACGCTTCGCACTTTAAAACACGCGCCGCGTTCCAATGGGACGCGGAAATGAGCGTTTACCTTTCCTCCGAATTCCATCGGCTTGGCATCGCTTCGGCGCTTTACAACTGCCTGGAAAATATTTTGCGCGAGCAGGGGTACCTGAACCTGTACGCGCTCATTACGCACCCTAATCCGGTAAGCGAAGGCTTCCACGCAAGCCGCGGTTACCGCCAGGTGGGAATTTACCACAGCACAGGATTTAAATTTGACAAATGGCATGATTTAATTGTACTGGAAAAACAGCTTGCACCGCTGCCTGCCGTTCCCGCGCCGTGCAGAACCTTTCACGAACTGGACAAAGATTTTTTTTCAGAGCAGCTCCACCGCGCGGAAGAGAAAATCCGCAGTAAAATGAATTCGTAATATGGATGAGGAACTTCGTTCGCGGAGTTCCTTTTGTTTTTAGACGCAATGGCGGAATTCCTACATCAAACTTAATGAAATATAGCTACCCGCAAGATATAGATTAAATTCGTTTGTCCTCATGCCGGACGGGCACCTACTTTCGGTCTTGTCCGAAAGTAGGCAAAGTACGCGCAAGGGGGATTTTAAATCCCAGCGGGAGGGTTCCACAAAATCCCCCTTGCAACCCCCGAGGTATCCCTAAGTAAACCCGGCTATGTCAAATATCGATTTGATTTTCATTGACGGTTTTCTAACTAACATTCATTGTTATTTATGCTTTTCATGCCGTAAGGATCGCTGCCTACAGCAACCTTTCGAATTCATCGTATTCCGTATGCAGATCGCCGAGGGCGGCGATCCCTACCATGTATTTTAACTTCGTATGTATCACCAGTTATTGACCGCGTGCTCCGCAAAAGCGGGCAGACCGTCAACTTTCAAAACTGAACGGTCATCCAGCACGGCAGTACCGTAAAACAGCCCGAATACCTGGTGGCAGCAATTGTTGATGAACAGCACTTTGTCCCGCGTGGTGCGGTCATAAAGGGGCGTCATGGTGAAATCGAGGCGACCTTCTTCGTCTGCAAGGCGCCACGGGCGCATAAAATCCGTTTCATGAGTAATTTTTATATTTCCCAGCTTGTGCGCTGTATTCCCGTAAAAAAGCATGTTTTCCGTCGCCGCGGTAGTATTTCCGAACCCGCAGCCTAAATTAAACCCAAACATTTTTCCGTCTACCAAGCCGGTGCCGTTACTCCAGTACCACTCGTTGGAAAACGGCCATACGCCGCGCCCCCAGTCAAGCAGCCCAAAAGAATCCGACGGGTGGAACCGGTATTCTTTTCCGCCGCACTTTGCGCTGCCCTCCGCCGTCATACAGTTGATTTTATGGTTGTAATAAAACTGCGTCGGCTTTTGATTGAACGGAATGTTAATGACCACCGCGCTGTCGTTTTGCCGTACCAGCCGAATGTCCGCTTCAAAGTCCCCGCAATGACAGTACAGTTGGCGCTCCGGCCCGTTCACTGTAAACCGCATCTCCATTCCGCCGCGGCGGCACGACAGCGTACCGTTTTGTTCTGCGCTTGCGGGAAGATGCATGGAGCCAAACGGCAAGGGAATCAACTTTGAAATTGCGGCAATTTTCTTCTGTGTTTTAAAATTGAACAACATAATCCCCAGTTGACCGATGTAGGACGCGTGCCCCAACGTAAACTGAAGGCACTTTTCCCCGTCCGACACCTGGTAAAAGTCCCACTCCTTAATTCGCCACGGCAGAGCCTTGATAGCGGTACTGTCATAACGCAGAACTTCTTTGGTGGAGTAGCCTGCCACCGGGCTGCCGTCGCTACGGAGCACCGGCCCCGATTCCGTAAACAGATTTTGCGTCATTAACAATCGCTCCTTTGTCCAAATTATATGTTACCGGTCAAAGGGTTCGCGGGGTTATCATTCTTCTATCTATGTCAATTTTAAAATAATAAACACAATATTTCAATCTATTTTAAGATTATTATTCAAATTGCGAATATTTGGGCGCAAAAAAAGAGGTTAAGGATAATTCCCTAACCCCCTGAATATACAGACCTTACTATCAGCATTGATAGTATGCACATGCATGGCGCTAATTCAAATATATCGCGCGAACTCCGATTGTTCTGTGCTGTATAACTGTATATATAATAGCACGGACTTATTATTATGTCAACACTTTTTTAAAATATTCTTTATTTTTTTTATCGATTGATGGAACGCACCATTCTGCGGTACGTGTGCCGCACCCCTTTGATTGCAACGGAGTATGCCGTAATGTTTTCGGGCAGGGCCATGCCGATGTAGCCTGCGTCGCCCAAATGGTGCATGTCGGTACCGGCCATTTTGCACATCAGCGCAATCTGGCGGATGGTTTCGCGGTCGGCGCCCTCCTGGGATGTGCCGATTGTGGTGAGCGTCAGCGCGCCAAGGCTGTGCGCGTACGCGACCAGCTCGCGGATATATTCCATGGTAATGCCCGGAACCGTACCCGGTGCAGGCATAAGAATAATATCCGCCCCTGCATCGACAAACGCTTTGATGTCTTCCCGGGTAATCAGATTTTGCCCCGCTTCTTTCAGCAAACCGGACGCGTGCATTTTACCCGCGGTCAGAATCATTTTATCGCCAAGTTCCGCCGATATTGCCTTCAGCGACTCAATGATCGCGCGGTTCTGCACCCCGATGCCGGGGTTCCCGGTCAGCACAATCATATCCGCACCCATAGCGTAAACGGCCTTTGCATTTTGCAGCGTTGCCTGCCGCCCGTTGGTCAGGCTCCAGGTTTCGTCGTCGGAATCGGCGGAAAAGCCGGGGTCGGCCGGTTCCAGATTTACCCCGATGACCCGCCCAGTCAAGCGTTTCAGCTCGCGGATGGTTTCGCTTTTCGCAACCTTCGGCAAACCAATTACCTGCGGCTCGTTTACGTCGAACATGTTTAGAATCAGCAGGTCGGCGCCCATGCCGGCAGCAAATTCCGCATTGGTAATATTGCCGAGCAT
Organism: Ruminococcaceae bacterium UBA3451; assembly: GCA_002378845.1. GTDB lineage: Bacteria > Bacillota > Clostridia > Oscillospirales > Acutalibacteraceae > Caproiciproducens. The sequence goes on from DFRY01000069.1 coordinate 32,589, forward strand.
CGGCTGAACTGCGCCGATGGTTTCACAGGCCAGCACACGCCCCTCGCTCAGTGCGATAGACGTTAACAGCTCTGCTTTGCTCATTGCTTCACAATCGTGTAAACTGCAGTCAATAAACCGTTTCAGCATGATAATCCCTCCCGAAAACAGAATAGGATAAAAACTGTTAATCAGCAAGTCTCTATTTGCTTTAGTAAATTTTATAGTCACTAACGAGGAACATCATTCTCGGCTAGACATATCTTGGTGATAAACTTATCTTTGTCCTCATGCCGGACGGGCACTGACTTTCGATCTTGTTCGAAAGTCAGCAAAGAACGCGCAAGGGGGATTTTAAATCCCNNATCCCCATTCAACAAGGATATATCAGCTACCTTCTCGTCTTCATTGACGAATTAAGGCAGGAAGTAATCGTCAAATCCCCAGCAGCTGCGGAACATCGGCGCGGAGGGCTTCGATGATTTTTTCAGAGGCCTCCTGCGTTGCTCCCTTGCCGGAAAGGTAAATCTTAATTTTCGGCTCGGTGCCGCTTGGGCGAACAATCAGCTTATTTCCGTTTTCCAAACGGTATTCCAATACGTTGGACTTCGGCAGCGTGATTTCTCTTTCTTCGCTGCCGTCATAACGGCGGGAAGTATCGTAGTCGCTCCAGCCGATTACCTTAAACCCTGCGATTGCGGCAGGCGCGTTTTTGCGCAGAGAATCCATAATGGAATTCATTTTAATCATTCCGTCTTCGCCTTCGAATCCGAAGTTCATCAGGTCGTTGCGGTAATACCCGTGCTTTTCGTAAAGCGCCTTCATGGCATCGACCAGAGTCATGCCCTTTTGCTTGTAATCGTACGCCATCTGGCATATCAGCATGCTTGCGTCCACCGCGTCTTTGTCGCGCACATAGCCGCCGGACAGATAGCCGTAGCTTTCTTCAAAGCCGAAGATGTAACGGTCTTCTTCTCCTTTTTCTTCCAGCAGGGCGATTTGATCACCGATGTATTTAAAGCCGGTCAAAACCTTTACCAACTGAATTCCATATTCCTTCGCGACCGGTTCGGTCATGTCGGTGCTTACAATTGTGGAAACCGCGACCGGGTTTTTCGGCAGGTCGCCGCGCTGAATCCGACTGCGGGCGATGAAGTCAAGCAGCAGCACGCCAACTTCGTTTCCGCTCATCAATACAAATTCGCCGTTCTGGTTCACCGCGATTCCGCAACGGTCGCAGTCCGGGTCGGTCGCCAGCAGCAGGTCGGGCTGTAGCTTTGCGCACAAATCCAGTCCCTTTTGCAGGGCTTCTTTAATTTCCGGGTTCGGGAACGGGCAGGTCGGGAAGTTGCCGTCCGGAAATTCCTGTTCGGGCACCACGGTAACGTCTTTTACGCCGATGCGGTCGAGAATGCGAGTCACGCAGACGCGCCCGGTACCGTTCAGCGGCGTATAAACCACCTTCAGGCCGGTGCAGTCCCCCTGCAGCACACTCTGTTTCATGACTTCGTCGAGGAACGAATCAATGACTTTATCTTCAATAGGATTAATCAGCCCCTGCTTTACGCCTTCGTCAAAATCCATTTTCTTTACGTCATGAAAAATATCGAGATGATTAATTTCGGAAAGCACCTCGTCCGCCATTTCCAGGGTAATTTGGCAGCCGTCGCTGCCGTACGCCTTGTATCCGTTGTATTTTGCCGGATTATGGCTGGCAGTAATACAGATACCCGCGTCGCACTTCAGGTAACGCACTGCGTAAGAAAGGGTAGGCGTTGGGGAAAGCCACGGATAAATGTGCGCCTGAATGCCGTTTGCCGCGAGCACCGCCGCGCTCTGTTTCGCAAACACATCGGACTTAATGCGGCTGTCGTATGCAATAGCGACGGATTTTCCGCCGTGTTTTTTCAGGTAATTGGCAAGGCCCTGTGTTGCCTTGCGCACCGTGTAAACGTTCATACGGTTGGTGCCGGCACCAATTACGCCGCGCAGGCCGCCCGTACCAAATTCCAGATTACGGTAAAATCTATCGTTGATTTCTTCGGAATTTCCCTGAATTCGGTTCAGTTCTTCGGTTAAATCGGGGTCGTCAAGCTCCATGCCGAGCCATCTCTCATATTCGGTCATGCTTTCCACTTTCCTTTCAGTCGATCCTTTTTATAAATTCAAGAGTATCATTAGTTGCAACCCGTGTCAATTATATTTTTATCAGGTTTGTCACGATTCCCGCGTCGGTAATATCGATGATTCCGTAGGTTCCGTTTGAACCGAACAAACTGCCCGGATTCATAATATGCAGGCCGTCCTCGAAATCGCAAATGGCCTGGTGCGTGTGCCCGAACAGCAGAATATCCGCTTTGTGACTGCGCGCGGCGGAAATCACCTCGCTCAATCCGTATTTCACGTTATAGGAATACCCGTGCGTGTAAAAAATTCGCTTTCCGGCCAGCGTAATTTCGCCGACGGCGGGCAGCGTGGATTCCCAGTCGCAGTTGCCGCGCACCATCAGAAACATTTTTTCAGGGAAGCTTTCTTTCATAGACTGTGCTTCGTCTTCCCCGTCGCCCAAATGAATTACGACCTCCGCTTTGGGCTGTTCCAAAATTGCCTTGCGCAGGGAATACTCGTCCTTATGTGTGTCTGAAACCACCAATATCCGCATAGTTCTTAAAATTCACCGTTTCTCCGTGCGTAAATATACTGTTATAGCAAAGCCCGGGTTCGCACGGGAAACACCGGTGACTTTTCGCTTCGTTTTAAAGATTGTTCCCGGCTTCATTCCCCCTTTCAGAAAAGGGATTCCGACGCCGGAAAAGTTATATATTCCTGCCCCGTATCATACAATGATACGGGGTGATAGTATGCCAAACAATGAAGAACAAAGGCAGCTTCTGAACAGTCTGTTGGGCCAGCTGAGCGAAGAAGACCGCAAAAAGCTGGAGGGTATTCTAGCCGATAAAAGCGCAACAGAGAAAATTTTAAGCACGCCGGAAGCACAGCAGCTTATGCACAAATTTAAGGGAGGAAAATAATGGATGACCTTGCTTCGAAACTCGGCGATATGCTGAACAGCCCCGGCGCTCTTGATCAAATCAAGAACCTGGTCGGGCTTCTGGGCAGCAATTCATCTGGCCAGCAGTCGGCCGGAAACTCCGGCAGCGCACCTTCGAACGCCCAGCTTGCGGGTCTTTTAAGCAACCTGGCTTCGAACCCGCAGATTGCCGGGCTTTTGGGCGGTGCGGCCAACAACCCGCAGCCTCCCGCGCCGCAGCCGGAGCAAAAAGAATCCACGCCCGGTGTTGACGGTGATATGCTGCAGACGATTATGAAAATCGCGCCTCTTCTCTCCTCTGTTCGCCAGGAGGACGACAGTACAAGGCTGCTTCATGCTTTGCGCCCCATGCTGGGTTCAGAGCGGCAGAAGAAGCTCGATGAAGCCATAAAACTGTTACAGCTGATGCGGATTATGCCGCTTCTGAAAGGCAATAATCTGCTCGGCGGTTTATTCTGAGGTGTAAAACATGGCTGATAATTTAAATTATGATATGGAGCGTCTGCAGCAGGACGCAATTCGGCGTGCGAGGGAAATGCAGGCGCGGGCGCAGCCTTCTGC
>DFRY01000062.1 GCA_002378845.1 Ruminococcaceae bacterium UBA3451
TGTGTTCCTATCGGAACACATTGCCTTTCTTGCGAAAGACATTTAAATTGCTAACGCAATTTTGATTTAGTGAACACTGATGGTAACGGCGGGAAAAGACCGCGGAGCTGCACCATTAGCTCAGTTGGTAGAGCACCTGACTCTTAATCAGGGTGTCCCGGGTTCGAGTCCCTGATGGTGCACCAAAAAGAAGTCAGAACGGGGGTCAGTGGCCTCTGACCTCTGCATCTGGCGAAAAGTGCGATATGTGGCCCGTTGGTCAAGCGGTTAAGACACCGGCCTCTCACGCCGATAACGGGAGTTCGATTCTCCCACGGGTCACCAAATTTCTTAAGTTTGAAAAGTAAATAGGTTATTTACACAGCAATGTGATAAATATATAGTTGGTACTGATGACGGTGAGGGTCCACCCGTTCCCATCCCGAACACGGAAGTTAAGCTCACTAGTGCCGAAGATACTTGGCTGGCAACGGCCCGGGACAATAGGAAGGCGCCAACATAAACGAAAGAACATCCATTTGGATGTTCTTTTTTTATATTTATCTATGCTTATTTTAAAGTATATGTACAAAAGATAAAGGCACAGGCCAACCTCATTGGGTATAGCCTATGCCGCTGATGTTAAGGAGAAATAAGCCTTTATTTTTGATGATTGGCCGCTATAATCTCGGGAAGCTTAATGTGGCTGTTTCTAAATCGCACTGCACTTTGTTCGCCCTTTAAATGAATCGCATTCTGAGGGCACTGGTGAATGCAGGCAAGGCAAAATTCACATTGATGTTGGAATTCTGGCTTGCCGGTTCCTTTTATATTCGCCATAGGGCAAACGTTTATGCAAATGCCGCATTCCGTACAGGAATTATTAACAACGAATTTCTCATCGGAATGGTTCATCATCGCCGCACCTTTTGGGGAAGATGTGTAAGAAGACGACAGTTCTGAAATCATACGCTTCACTGCTCCTTTGTGGAGCAGGCTGTGCTTTTGGGCTTTAATGTCACTTGCTACCACGGAAATTGCAGAATTGATGTCGGAGTCCTTTTTAATTTCCATTTGATTTGTCATATCGAAGTTTGGCAAATAATTATCTACCATAAGAATCTGGTTGGAATAATCCACTGTAACTCCGCGCTTTTTTAAAAGCTCTTCCATTCTGTAAAGACCGGCCATGGAAAATTTGCCATAAGTCATTATGGTAAACACAAAATTTGCGGAAATGCTCACTTTTTCCAGGTACTGTCGAACCGGCCTCGGCACATCAAATCCGTAGCACGGAAACACGATGCCAACCGCGTCATCATTGATTTGGTATATGCCGTCCTTTTTTAGCTGTGGTATGGATAAAAGTTCTCCGCCAATCTGTTTTGCTACATATAAGCAATTGCCTGTTGATGTGAAATACAGAATTTTCATAAGTACTCCCTACCTTATTATGTAATATGTTCGATTACCTTTATACGATTACTTTGCATACCATTGGCAAGCTTTATTTATTGCGCTCATAAGTTTATCCTTTCCACAAGTTTTGAAATTATATAATTTATATTTCAAAACTATTATAAACAGTACATCCTTTCCTGTCAATCGGTTTTGAAATATGTACATAGATATTTCATAATTTGACTTGATATGCTATACTTAGTATATTGTAAGATTGGTACGTTTGGGGGTGTTCAAATGACGAAGTATGAAATAAGAACGCAGGAAAAGAAAAAGGCGATTATCAACGCGGCACTGGAGCTTTTTAAAGAAAAAGGCTTTGTTGCGGTCAGCATTAAAGAAATTGCCGCCCGTGCAAATGTTTCGCAGGTTTCTATTTATAATTATTTTTGCAGTAAAGAAGCACTGGTCCGGGAATGTACAAATCTTCTCATGCAGGAAACACTTCAAAAAACACGAGCTTTGCTTACAGTTAAAATGGACTTTAAAGAAAAGCTGTTAAAGGCGTTTGAGCTTTGCAACATCGGCGCGTATGAGTCACTGTATGATTATTTCTCCACAAAGGCACTGAATGATAAAGTTTTGCTGAATTTGTTTACGGAAAGCACGCATCGGCAGAAGATGGAAATATTTCGCGAATTTGCAGAGTTGGGTAAGCGGGAAGGTGCTATTGACAGCTCCATATCGACCGCGACCATTATGGATTTTATCGAAGCATTAAAATCGATACATGCCGTTCCCGGTTCCGCGGAGGAAATGAAAATAAGGGAAATTGAACTGTCGAAGCTTTTTCTTTATGGTATCCTGGGGTGTAACCGGCGGGATACGTAATACCGGAAAAATCTTTACAAAGTAGAAAACAATCCAAAAAGAATCGGAGTAAAAATATGAGCATTATTTTGGGAATCGATATTGGAAGTTCAATGACAAAAATCGCAGGGTACCGTAATGACGAATTCCTAGGTGCGCTCCAGGTGAAAGCGGACGATCAGACTACCTCCGCTTACGGAGCAGTGGGTCGATTTTCGGCTGACCGGCGTATTGCATTGGAAGAGATAAGCCAAATTGTTGTAACAGGCGTTGGTTCTACCAAAATAAAAGGAAACATCTTCGGCGTCCCTACAAAACATGAGGATGAGTTTGTTTCCATCGCCCTGGGCGGCCTTGCAGCCTCGAAAAAAGATAAGGCAATCGTGGTCAGCATGGGTACGGGAACTGCTTTCGTACGTGCGGAAGGCCAAAGCTTTACACATATTGGAGGAACCGGTGTCGGCGGTGGCATGCTGGCCGGCCTGTGCCAGTATTTTTACGGAGTAAATCATTTTGACACCATTGTAAATCTGGCGGAAAAAGGCGACCTTTCCAAAGTAGATTTGAAAATCAGCGATGTCAGCGACCGTGTTTTCGATACGCTGCCGCCAGATACCACATCCGCTAATTTCGGAAAAGTGTCGAGCGAAGCTTTAAAGGAAGATATCACCCTGGGATTTGTAAATACGATTTTTGAAACTGTGGGTATGATGGCGGTTTTCGCCTGCCGGAACGACGCGATTAAAACGGTAGTTGTTACGGGCTCGTTAACTGAGCTCCCACGGGCACAAACTGTATTTTCTTCGCTGAACCGCCTTACCGGCGTCGAATTTATTGTCCCGGAAAATGCCGCGTTTGCCACCGCAATGGGCGCGGCGCTGTCATGCATGAAAAAATAAAATTAAGGAAAACAGCCCTACAAACGAATTTTGTTTGCGGGGCTGAACATTTTTTACAGCTTTTTTACCGGACGGAAATTTATGTGCATGTTTCCTTTTACATGAATCTCGTTGCGTTTTAACGAAACCAAAATGTTAGTATTGAGTTTACCGAAAACAGTGCTATTATAAGAAGTGTGTTTGTTATCAATTAAGAAAAAGTAGTCAGAAGCCGCAAATACGTTTGCTTCTATGAGGTTTAAAATATGAGCAACAGCAGCATCTTACGTTTCGGAATTTAAACTGTGAAATTCATTACTGGTACCGAAAAGGCACGGGCGACCGGTGGATTTTCTTTTTTCATGGTGCCGGGGTTGACCATAAGATGTTTGAATCGCAGTTCAATGCATTGGACGNNCATATTATCGCATGGGACGCCCGCGGTCACGGGCTGTCAAAATTGGAAAAAGGGCAGAAATTCCGTTTTTCCGATTTAATCTTCGACTGCAAAAAGCTGTTCATGCTTTATTCTGTTCCAAAGGCTGTATTTATCGGGCAGTCCATGGGCGGGAATCTGGCGCAGGAAATCGCCTATTATGACCCGGCTATGGCAGAGAAACTGGTTCTGATCGATTGCACAAAAAACACAGGGAAATTAACTTCCCTGGAAAAATACACGCTGAAAAGCTCCCGCTTTTTATTCCATTGTTATCCGTGGAAAACAATAATCCGTCAAAGTGCGGACGCGTGCGGAAATAGGGAAAGTGTACGCCAATACGTGCGCAGCTGTTTTGAACAATTAGACAAAGAAACTTTTATCGATATTATGATGGAATTAACGGGGTGTCTTCACGAAGACACAAACTATGTATGCCCTCAGCCTGTATTGCTGCTTTGCGGTGCGGACGACAAGTTGGGCAACATTCGCAAAATCGCCGAGCCGTGGGCCCAAAGCGACCCGAATTGCCAACTGCATTTTATTCCGAATGCGGGGCACAACGCAAATCAGGATCAGCCGGAGGCAGTGAACGGTTTAATCTGCCGGTTTTTGAACGACTGATAGGGAAAGGAGCAACTATGATCCGATTACGTCCGTATAAATCAAGTGACGCCGACTATGTAATTCAGTGGGTAAACGAGGAGCGCCTTTTTACCATGTGGTGCGCAAACCGTTTTACATATCCGCTTACCGAACAACAGCTGCGGGAGTATCAGGAAAACATGAACCGTGAGGAAACAGGCTGGATTTTTACCGCTCTGGATGAAACCGGGCGCCCTGTGGGACATATTTGCATGCGGGCAGCCGACTATGAAAAGCAAAGCATCCATTTCGGGTTTGTGGTAATTGACCCCGCGTTTCGGGGCCGTGGGTACGGTAAAGAGATGGTAAATCTTGCGATAAAATATGCATTTGAAATATTAAAGGTAAAAAGGGCTACGTTAAAGGTGTTTGATTGCAACCCAACGGCACATCATTGTTATCAAACCTGCGGCTTTCAAGAGGAACGGTATGTAAAAGAACATTTCCCGTTTCATGAGGAAAAATGGGGCTGTTACGACATGGCGATTTCCGCTGATTAGGAATATATCATATCGTTTGGCCGGATCGCTGAACTGTAATTAAGAATATAAATCGGTTTTGATTAAAAAATAGAAAAGGATGATTTTTATGAAAGTGATTGCAATTAACGGAAGCCCCAGAAAAAGCTGGAATACCGCTGCTTTGCTGCGAAAGGCACTGGAAGGTGCGGAATCTGCCGGTGCGGAAACCGAATTGGTGCATTTGTATGATTTGAATTACCAGGGCTGCACCAGCTGCTTTGCCTGCAAGCGAAAGAATTCCCCTTTTATCGGGCACTGTGCCATTAAAGACAACCTGACAGACGTGCTGGAGCGAATTCTGGACTGCGACGCGCTGCTGCTGGGTTCCCCCATATATTTTGGCAACCTTACCGGGGAAATGCTTTCGTTTTTGGAGCGTTTCCTGTTTTCAAATATTGCTTATGAAAAGGATCACCGTACTGTTTTTCAGGGGAAGCTCACTTCAGGGTTTATTTACACAATGAATGTTCCCGAGGATCTGATGCAGCAATACAATTATGAATTTGTATTTGAACATTACCGTGAGATTTTGCAGCGGTTCGGCGGAACATCCGAAATTGTAATTTCCAACGATACCTATCAGTTCGACGACTACTCCAAATACGATGCTTCCATGTTTGACGAAGCACATAAAGCGCAGGTAAAAGCGGAACAATTCCCGGTCGATTTAAAAAACGCTTTCGATATGGGAGTCCGCCTGGCTGCAAAGCAAGGTTGATTTCATTCCGGTGCAAAAATGCGATTATTTAAAATAACGTTCGATATACCCGATGATTAAATCGTCGGGTATATTTTTTATTTCAAGGGTTGACATTTATTACCATAACTTTTATAATACAAATATAATATAATACGATTATCGTAATAAATGAGGCGACAGAATGAAAGAAAACATCGGTCCGGAGGAAATCCGGGCGCTGGACAGCGTGTGGCACAAGCTGGTCAAGGGTATGCAGAAAACCAGCGAAGAACTTTGGAAGGATAAATTGGAGGGCGCTTCTACAATTGAAATCAGTATACTGAGTATTGTGGACAAAAAGCCGGACGTCATTTTGAAAGAGATTATCGAAATTCTTGGGGTGCCGGCCAGTACGCTGACCAGCGCCATCGACCGGCTGGAAAAACGCGGTTTGCTGAAACGCACCATCAGCCAAAGGGACAGGCGTTCCTTCGGTTTGGAGCTTACCTCCGACGGGCAGTTGGCGCAGGCGGAACATANNACATAAAAAAAGCGAAGAAATTCTATGGGAACGGGTGCTTGGTTCCTACGATACCGCAAAGGAGCGAATGGAACTCATCCGACTGCTTCAAATACTTTCGGATAATATTGAAAATTCAGTGAAAGACGGCGTGGATAATGCAAAATAAAACAGCGGTGATTACAGGGGCAACCAGTGGGATCGGTGCTGCATACGCAAAACGGTTTGCGCAGCAGGGGTACGATTTGATTATTACCGGAAGACGGAAAGAAAAAATCGAGGCGTTTGCGGAACAGCTTAGTAAGGAAGCGAAAGTGAATGTGGATGTCGTTTTGGCAGAGCTTTCCGAAAAAGAAGGAATTCAGAAGGTTATTGAACAAGTGCAGGGCAGAACCGTGGAAATACTGGTCAACAACGCCGGCTTCGGAACAAACTGCCTGTACCAGGACTGTGATTTGGCCGTAACGGAACAAATGGCAAATGTAAACGTTCTGGCACCGATGGAATTAGTCCGTTCGATATTGCCCCAAATGATTCAGCGGCACAGTGGAACCGTCATTAACGTTTCATCGGAAAGCGCCTTTCTCATCATGCCGAAAAACGCAGCTTATTCCGGCGTAAAGTCCTTTCTTAAAATATTTACCGAGGGGCTGTATCTTGACCTGATGGGAACCGGCGTAAAGGCAATGGCAGTATGCCCGGGGTTTACTCATTCGGATTTTCACGACAAGCTTGGAATTGACCGCAGCAGGCAGACGGACCACGGGCCAATCCACTGGATGTCCGCGGAAGAAGTGGTGGATTTATCCCTGAATGATTTAAAGAAAAACAAGGTGGTATGTGTTCCGGGGGCGAAAGCGAAAATGTTGATTCACACCTTAAACTTGCTCCCGCGAAAAGCCTATTATCGGTTTGTGTCCAGTTTTACGCAGAAAAACTTAGGAAACCGAAAAGTAAAAGCGTAATCCTTTCCAACTGCATAAATTCAGAAAGAGCCATTCTCCGTTAGAGAATGGCTCTTTTGTTGTAATACCCGACTATGCCAGCTGGGAATGCCCCACAGCGGTACCGGGGGCAATTATTTGTTTAAAATATGAAGAATTTGGAATACTAACTTTTCAGGACTTGCAGGTATCGGAACGGTAAGAGAAGTAACGGGTAAAGAAGAGGAGAAGGTAAAGAAATGCAGAAATTCCAACGCCTCCCGCAGCACATCGGAATCATTCCCGACGGCAACCGAAGGTGGGCACAGCACAACGGTATGAACAAACAGGATGGCTACGATTACGGAATCCGCCCGGGGTTTCAGCTTTATCAGGAGTGTGTTCAGCTGGGAATCAAGGAAATCACCTTTTACGGTTTTACACAAGACAATACCAAACGCCCCGCGGTACAAACCAAAGCGTTTCAGAAGGCCTGTGTAGACTCTGTCATGCAGTTGGCGGAACAGGACGCAAATCTTCTGATTGTAGGAAATACAGAGTCCCCCATGTTCCCCAGGGAACTTCTTCCGTTTACGCAGCGCGTGCATATTGGCAAAGGGCTCATTAACGTAAATTTTTTAGTAAATTACGGTTGGGATTGGGATTTATGCCGATCGTTTCAAAAGCTGCCCGAAAAAGAAAACCCGGGCTTTTCGAATTGCATTGCTTCCTCCGACATTTCCCGAATCGATTTAATTATCCGGTGGGGAGGGCGCAGAAGGCTCAGCGGCTTTCTTCCGGTTCAATCTATCTATGCTGATTTTTACGTAATTGACGCGCTGTGGCCCGATTACAGGCCGGAGCATCTGTATCAGGCGCTGAATTGGTACCAGAGCCAGGATGTTACTCTCGGCGGGTAACATATATTCCGGGTAACGGAAAAACCGCCCTGAGTTCAGGACGGTTTTTGGGAAGAAAATATGAAAAAGAGTATATAATAAATCCTCAGTCGAGGAGCTTGTAATTAGTCTGCCAGCTTATTGGTTCGGTATTCCGTCAGGGCCAATAAACTTGGCAGTTCATTTTTTGTCTTTGTTTGGAATGATTAAAGTATAGCGAAATTATGTGAAGTTAAAATGAAGATAATTTGAATATTAAAAGAAAATTTGCAGGAATTTCAATCTAATAAAAAAAGTGTTTCTGATTTTTCGGTTCACATCATACACTGTAACGAATTATTGGATGGGGAGTGGGAAGGTTTGAGGTTGTTATTATCCGAACAGGCAAGACGGACTATCCTGATAGCAGTTGGCTTTTGTTTGTCCTTTGCCGCGCTGTTCGTAGGGGTACGGTATCTTTTAGACTGGCAATCCGGCAGCGTTGCGGCGGTAATGGCGCAGGTTGATAACTACGAGGTCAAAAGCCGGCTTTTCGTGGAGGCGATGGATCAGGTTGGCGTGTGTTCCCCGGAGGATGCCGCGGTGGTTTGGGCAAATGGGTTGGAAGCAAGAAGCGGGGCATTACAGTATTCCGCAATGAATGCGAGTTTGAAACAGGAGTATGCAAGGCAGTTGGATAAAAATTATCCTAATTGGGTTACCGGGGTGTCCAGTCCCTGGGTGTCGGGCTATAAAATAACAAACATACAGACGATTGGGGCGGATCAGTATGCCATTCAGCTGGCCGTTTCTACCGATACATCACAAGGGCCGTATGCCGATTACAAGGCGGTGCTGCTTGTTGCACGCGAAGGAGATTTTTGGCGTATCACCAATATTTCCGCAGACCCCGATTTGTCGGCTTATATGGGA
>DFRY01000022.1 GCA_002378845.1 Ruminococcaceae bacterium UBA3451
GCCCGCGGCAATATCTTCCCGCGGTTTTCCGGCGCCAATATAGTTAATGACTTCTGTTTCGGCAAATACAGTGCAAAGGGAACTGATGGGAATCGGCGTTCCGCGTTCGGCCAAAGCAAAGAGTCCGTCAATGTCGCAGCCCAGTCTGGCTGCCATTATCTCGATGAACTTGCCGGTGCCGGCGGCACATTTGTCGTTCATCCGAAAATCTGCCACTGTACCGTCTTTCAGAAAAATCGCTTTGGTGTCCTGTCCGCCTATGTCCAAAACCATACCGTCCGGAACTGTTTCCGCCACGCCGACGGCATGACAGGAAATTTCGGTAATCCGACGGTCTGCGTAATCCACTGCGTCTCGACCGTATCCTGTTGCAACCGTTACGCTGAAGCCGTTCCCGACCAGCACCCCGGCCGCAGCCAGTTTTTCCCGCGCGTTTTGGGCTGCCTGCCGACAGTCCCAGCCCGTGGGTAATACAAAATGCATCGTATGTCCGCCTCGTACGNNGTGGATCCGATGTCAATTCCAATATAATCCATTACACAAACCTGTCCCTTTTCGCATCAATTTGTCTCGGAAGAGAAAGGAACCTGTCATAGGCAAGTCCGCTTTCCCTAAGACAGGCCTCTACCGCTTCCCGCTCGTTTTCCTCAACCAGCAGGGACATACCGCAGCAAACAGAGGCCGCGCGCGGAGTGGGAGAGATTTTTACCGTTACGCCCTGCTTTCGGATGTACTGGTATAACGCCATACCTTCCGTGTGGTTGTGAAAGAGGACATACCAATCCTGAATTGGATTCGGCATCAGCCCAACATCTCTATAAAAGCGCCCATGCGGGTGCGAAGCTGTGCGGCATCGTCGGAATAGTCTGTTTCGATTCCAAGCACAGGAATGCCTTTCTCTTTCAAAGCGCGTTCCACGTCACGGCCTTCGGTAGCATAAAGCGTACAGAATTTCAGGTTTACATCGACAACGCCGTCTACGTGGTATTCTTCCGCCAGACGCAGTATGTCATCGATACGGCCTTTGTTCGGCGTAAAGCAGGCACAGTTGTTTTTCATGTAACGTTCCGCCAGAGCGTGAATCTGCCCGTCCAAAGTGGTTTGACTTTCGTCTACCAGATTTTCGAAATAACGGGTGCCTGTGCACATTTCTTCGCAGACTACGGCAGCGCCGGATGTTTCGATTACGTGGTGCAGCTTCCAGTTCGGAATTGCCATTGGCGTACCGGAAACCAGAATGCGCTTTGTCCCCTCCGGGAACACGCCGTGGCCTTCTTTAATGCGCTGCTCCAGTTCGTCGGCCAGTTTGTTGGCCATTTCGGCGCAGCGGGTGGGGTCGTCATAAAAAGCAATCTGCATCATAAGCAGGGCGTCTTTGCCGCTGATTGGAACCGGGTTTGCTTTCCGTGCTTCAAATACCCTGGCAAGCGCCCGGCGTTTATTGTTAATTAGGCGAATTGCATTGCCCAGTTTTTCCGGCGTTACTTGGTTTCCGGTGAATTCCTCTACAACATGAATCAGGTTCCGAATTTCGCCCTCCCACTTAGCCATGTCCTGGGGGCGTTTCATTTGAGGCATATCCATAACGGTAACAGGTACGTCCTCGCTCAGAATTTCCCAGGCCTTTTTCTTGCCATCGCAGGTGGTTTCGCCGATGTACATGTCCGCAATGCGGAAAAAGGGACAGGTTTTGCCTACTCTGGCCCCTACGGATGCTTTGATAAGCGGGCACATGTCCGCGGGCAATACCTTTTCTCCGTCGGCTACCCAAAATTCCGAACCGCCGCAAAGTCCGGTAGCAATCGCGTCTGCCGCGAAAATTACCTCATCCGGAACAAAAATGCAAAAAGTTCCGAAAACCTTGCCGCCCTTCTTCTGGAACTCAACCAGTTCCGCCGGGCGTACACCGTGAATTTCAGATACCACGAAGTCGTAAAACGCCATTCCCTCCGGTCTGTCTTTCTGCGTCAGATACACGTCCCCGAAGGCTGCCGGCAACACGGCACACAGTTCATCGTGCCGCTCTAAATTCATCCCCAAATTTTCCCACATTTCCCGATAATCCGCCATATAAACTCCTCCTTTTCAATAATGCCCCTATTATAACAACCGGATAGGGGAAAGTAAATCTGTATTGGGGATTCGAATAAGCCGGGCTGTTTTATTGTTTTTTTTGATTGCACCGGCGGTAAAAGAATGCTTTATATTGAGAAAAAAGAACTTTTTTCTCAGCGCTTTTGCACCGCAAACGCACTTTAAAATTCGGGCTCAGTTCTTAAAAAAGAAAGGAACCCCTATTGTCCGTTCCTGATCGCAACTTGACAATGGAGGTTCCTGTTATGCTTTCCGTTCAGCCCTCTTCTTGGAAAAGGCCGAACGGGAAACTGCTGTTTTTAGGGAAGGAGAGCAGATGGCCGATTTACACTTCGGTGTCTGCTAAAAAGATATACTGTTGGCCGGAATGCATATCATTTTCATATTTATGCCCTTCCGGCAGCGGGCGCGGGTAAGAGTATTTGATAACCATAATGTTTTCCAAATAGAATTCCTGAACCAGCTTTTCTTCTACGCCATACAATTCTGAAATTTTATGGGTGTTGATGTTAGGGGAATTCTTAATTCTATCATACGCTTCTTTGGTGTCACAGAAAATTTCAAGGGTAACCCAAAAAGGACCGGCGTTCTTTGAGCGCACATATTTCGCTACATCTTTCACAGTTTCCATACGATTCACCTGCTTTCCTTAATTCTCGCCGATGTCGGCATATACGATCCGTAAAAGCTCCATAGGATCGTCTACATCCACAACATGGTTCAGTCTGAACTCAGCAACTTTTCCTCTGGAAGTCTGTACGGGCGAGAAGGGGAATGCAAAGCTGGGGAGTATGGAGTTGGGGTCTGCCGGGAAGTGCAGCAGGCCGGGATTGAAGGCTTTGGCAATCTGGTCGGCCAGTTCCTGCGTTACGGCTGTTACGGTCAGCAGCATGCCGATTTCCCGCGGGGCGGGGGTTCCTTCGGGAACAGGTCCCGCAAGAACGGCGTTATAGCCGTACGCCTTGAAATTGAAAGAATAATCCTCATCCTTGATTCCGCTTTTCAGCAGCAAATCGTGAGCCCGTTTGCTCAGGTTGCGAATCCATCTTTCGGGGTCGGCCGTAACTTTACGGTCGGCGATTCCGACAAGAGCAATCGTTTGATACCCCGCGAAGGACGCACCTTCCAGCTTGAGTGTATACTGCTTTGCATGCTCAAATTTAGAGCCCGTAACGCGCACTGTTCTTTCGTCTTTTTGCGTGTAAACCGCTTCGTCCGTAATAAATGAGCCGGAAGGCTCTGTCAGACGGAAAGGATTCACGTTTTCATAAAGAAGATGAGCAGCAACCGTATAAGGCGTGCAGTGTGCTTCCGGGTTAATCGGGCAAACTTCAAATCCTTCTTCGTCAACAATCAGGAAGGCACCCATGCCTTCTTCTTTGTCCGTACACTGTGAGCCGCATTCCACCGTCTTTGCGCCGTGCCATGCGGCGCCTTCCATGCAGCCCATCATCAGCGGCATGGCAGAAATGATTCCCGTATCGGTGGCACGGCCCCCCAGAACAACGTCGGCACCGTTTTGGACGGCGTTGATAAAAGGTTCCGCACCCATAGCCGCAACAATATGTTCACAGGCTGCAAAGGTATCTCTTGTAATTTCAGGGGCATTGGGCAGCGCGTGGATTTTTCCTTCGTCCCACTTCCGTTCCAATACATCTGCGGACTGTTCGGTGTAAATCTTTGCTATCTTACCGGAAAGGCCCTCCTCCCGGTAAATTTCTTCCACAATCTCCGCGTAGGAATCAACCTGAGCATCCGCACCGCAGGTACCGCAGCTTCCGATTAAAACCGGAATTCCCGCTTTTTTCCCGGCACATACCATCAATTTCAGGTCATGTTTGATTGTTCCTCTGGAATATTTGGTCATTGCGTTGGCAAGGTATGCGGGGCCGGAGTCGGTTGACCCTGCATCTGCCGCAATGGCATCCGGTTTCATTGACATGCCGTTTTCAAAAGTATCTTCCTCTATGCCTGCTCCAAGGCCGCCAATCGGCATTAGAATTCTGCATGTTTTCATTCTAGTTACCTACACCCTTTCTGCTTTTTTATAAAGTATATGTCTTGTTGAGGAATAAGTAAAATACTATTATAATTATAACTCCAATGGGGTTAAAGCTATCACTATGATGCAAACTAAGCGCTGCCGGTATAACAGAGTGCATGGCTGTTGGGTTTATGCCTGTTATGCGGAGGCTTTTCTCGCTGCAATTTCCTTTATAATGGTGGGATACTGTTTATCCAGTTTATACACCCACAAAAGAATTGCCTGAATAATGCTGCACACAGCAGGAAGAATTGCCATCAGCCAAAGAATAGCCGTCATTGTGCTGGCGGGTTCCGTCGCTGCGGAGGGAACATAATTGCTCAGCGCCAGCAGACCGCCGGTTATAGCCGTACCGATTCCGGTTCCCAATTTCAGCGCAATGCCAATCACGCTGAAAATCATTCCCTCGTTCCGAATTCCCAGCTTCCATTCGCCATATTCTACAGAATCTGATACAATTGCGTATTTTAAGCCGGCAAACGTTGAGAACCCAATGGAATAAACCACTGCGGCAACAATTGAGAGCGGAATACTCGAGGGGTTGATAAGGATCATAAGAAGTCCGATTGTCTGAATAATCGTTCCGATAAACGATACGTTTCGTTTTCCGAATTTTTTGACAAACGGATGGAGCATTACCATGATAAGAATGGCGGCAATTCCTCCGGCAAGATTTCTTAAACCAAGCAAATCCGCATTTTTTAACGTATAGGTACAGTAATAGATAAAAACTGCCTGCATGCCCATCATAATTGCGTTTACGGTAGTCAGAAGCGTGGCCAATAAAGCATATTTGTTTTTAAATGTGTTTCCAACGTCACCCAGAAATGACGCATGTTTTCCTGATTTCGTTTTGTTCTCCAGCGGAGTTGCGGCGACCCGTTCTTTGGTAAATAAAAACGTGACACCAAAAAGAAGAATTGCCACAACCGCATAAAGCACCATCGTCAGCGTCCAGGAAGCGGCTGTATTCCCGAAGAATTTCACAATTTTTAAGGTGATTAAAGTGATGACTGTGTTTGATACCGCAACCGCAATCGTTCTGAAAACCGACATATCGGACCGCTGCAGCTGGTCACGGGTCATGCGGCTGTTTAAAACGCCGTAGGACAGGTGAATCGCACTGTAAGAGACAGACAAAAGCAGGTTGTATGTAACAAAGGCGTATATAATTTTTCCTATGGGACCAAAGGACGGAACGAAAAATGCCAAAACCAGGGCAATGGCGTTCAGCGGCGTGAACCACAAAATCCAAGCCCGAGCGCTGCCGAAGCGGGATTTGGTTCTGTCAAACAAATAGCCGAATGCGATGGAAATTAAGATGTCTAATACTTTGGAAACCAGCATCATGGTGCCGACAATTGCCGCGCTTATCCCGAAAATGTCGGTATAAAAGAAAAGCATGAATGTGTTTGTGGTGGTAAGCGTAATATTTTCGGCTAAACCCCCCAGGGAATATGAAATTTTTTCACCGAAACGTAATTTTACATTGCCGGATTCTTCCACATCGAATGCGGGGGCAGTAGCGTTTTCTTGCATATTTTTAACTCCTCTCACGTTTCAATTTCCGCTTAATAAACCCTTCATTTTAATATCGGATACTGGATACATTTTGGTAATACCGATAAGCACGCAAGCAATTAACGGCATTATCGTACCGGAATGGGACACACCGGGTCTGAATATTCGCTGTTGTTCCCTCCTCTTCCTTTCAGACGATTAAAATAAATTCTTTCAGTACCTCTTTGTTTTTTAGTATATATCAGCTGAAATTATAATGACAATACTATTAACACTATGCCGTCTATATATAAAACCCTATGTTGGAAGACGGTTGTTTGAGTCAGAAACATGTAGGGTTACAAAAAACAGGCCAGCGCCGTAAAAATGGCGCCGGCCTGTTAGGGGGCTATTGCAGTCAATTCAGATTATCCAAAGGGGATTCCTTTAGAACCGTTCGGGTCACATCGATAAATTTTTCCATAATTTTGGGATGATAGCTGTTTTTATGGTAACATATGGTTACGTTGCGGAAGTAATTTCCATCAATGCTGTAGCGGTTTACATGGTCATTTTCAGGCCCTCTTTTCAGCGGGGAATAGGGGAGGATCGTAAAGGCCAGCCCTTCTTCAACCATGCGGTAACAGGTTTCCCAGTTGCTTGTTTCCAAAATCATATTGGGGGTAATGCCGAAGTCGCTGAAAATCTGATCGGAAATTTTCCGGAGAAAACGTCCGGTTTTAAACAAAACAAAGGGTTTGCCTTCCATGCAGGAAATATCGATCAAAGGGAAGCTGTGCCCCTCCGCTTGTGTAACGGTAGCCGGAGAAAAAGATTCCGGTGTCAGCAGCAGAATTTCTTCATTGTACAGGCTGACGGTTTCCAGTACCTTGTTTTCAATTCTGGTGGTGTTTATTGCCAAATCGAGGTTTCCGGAAATCAGCAGCTTTTCCAAATCGGAATTGGTTTCTTCAAATAGCTTAATCTGAATGCCGGGGTTTTCTTCCATGAATTTGGGCAGAATGGACGGCAGAAGAAGAGAAGAAAGCTGCGGACTGCATCCGACCAGCAGCCTGCCTTTCCGATAGTCCTGTATGTCATTGATTTTGTTCTGCAGGTCGCGCAGGGTGCTTAAAATATCTTTTGCGGCGTCTGCGTAATATTCTCCCGCATAAGTGAGCGCCATCGGTGAGACATCACGGTTAAATATCTTCGCGCCCAGTTCCTCTTCCACATGGGCAAGCAGAGAACTGAGGGAAGGTTGGCTGATGTAAAGCTTCTGCGCGGCAGAGGTAATATTGCCCTCTTCCATAATGGTTAAAATGTACTTCAGCTGCCGGTCGTTCATCGTCATCCTCTCCCTTTCCTATAGCAAATACCCTATTGATTAAAATGGAACTATAGCCTTAGCTTTATTTGGTAATTTAAGTATATATCAAACTAATAGAAATAGAAAGATATAAATCTTAGAACTTCCCAATCTACATGGCACATCAAATTTAGATTTATTCAAAGTTTTTCTAGTGTAAGGTAAAATTGCACAAAATAGAGTCAGAATAATTTTGCTTGTATCCAAATTGTCTTATTGAATACAATGTGATACTCTGAATACAGAAAGAACAGGAGGATGTTTCTGCCATGGGAAGCGTTCAGATTAACAGCAGTGAGTATATTTACCGCTGCCTAGAATCAGAAATTATCAATCTGGTGTTGAAGCCGGGCCAATCCATCAGTGAAAACGAGCTTTGCGAGCGATTTTCGGTTTCCCGTACTCCGGTGCGCTCTGTTTTACAGCGCCTGAAAAATGCGGGGTTGGTGGAAGTGGTTCCGTACAAGGGTTCTTATGTTACACTGCTGGATTACGATGACATTCAACAGATGATTTACATGAGAATAGAAGTCGAAAGCGCCGTAATTCGGGATTTTATTGAACTTTGCACTCCTATTGTGGAGGAAAAGCTGCGCTATATTATTCGTAAGCAAATCGTTCTGTCAAAAGAAGAGAATCTGGAAATGGATCGATTTTATGAACTGGATTCTCAGTTTCATGAGGTATGGTTTAAGGCAACAAAGCGTGAAAAGCTTTGGGCAATGATTCAGAGATCGCAGGTCAATTACACCAGGTTCCGCATGCTCGACATTACCGCCATGCAGAACCTGAATGAAATTATCAAAGAGCACGAAGCACTGTTTCATCTTATCCATGAAAAGCGTTCGGGAGAAGTACAATCGCTGATTCGGAACCATTTGAGCGGCGGTATACAGCGGCTAGGCGAACGGATCAATACCGAGCTGCTGGACTTTTTTCTGCCCGAACCCGAACTGAAAAATGATTTAACGTAGAGCAATTTCTCGTTTTATAGGAGGTAACACGATGGAAAAGAAACTTCTTTTGGTCGGCGAGCCAATGGGGCTTTTTATTGCACAGGAAGAAGCCCGGCTTGAAGACGTCAACCTGTTTTCGGCACAGGTGGCCGGTGCCGAGTTTAACGTTGCGGTCGGCCTTTCACGGCTGGGGCATTCGGTTGGCTATATAACAAAGCTGGGCAACGATCCGTTTGGAAAACGAATTGTAAATACGATGAATCGAAACGGAATCGATACGTCGCTGATTACCTATTGCGACGACCATAAAACCGGGTTTATGCTCAAGGGCAAAACAAGCCGAGGAGATCCTGACATTTTTTATTTTCGAAAGGATTCGGCTGCTTCCACCATATCGGTAAGCGATTTGAATAAGCTTGACCTGTCCGATTACGGTTACCTGCATATTACCGGAATTCTTCCCCCCTTGTCGCAGTCTGCTCTGGATGCAACCTATTATCTGATGGAACGCGCCAGAAAAGCCGGCATGACCGTGTTTTTCGACCCGAATCTTCGCCCGCAGCTATGGCCGGATACGAAGACAATGGTAAATGAACTGAATCTTCTTGCCGGTTTTGCTGATTATGTACTGCCCGGCTGCAAAGAGGGGAAAATTCTGTGCGGAACCGATGACCCTGAAAAAATTGCTGCATTTTATCTGTCACGCGGGGCAAAAGCGGTAATTGTAAAAACCGGAGCCAAAGGGGCTTACGCTGCTACAAAAGAGGGCGGGTTCCGTTCCCCGACGTACCCCGCGAAGGAAATTGTAGATACGGTCGGTGCGGGTGACGGGTTTGCGGCCGGCGTGATCAGTGCGGTAATGGAAGACCTGCCGCTTGAAGAAGCGGTACGGCGCGGTAACGCGATTGGCACAATTCAGGTTATGAGCGCAGGCGATAACGAGGGGCTTCCTTCCCGGGAGGAACTGGAGCGCTTTATGAAAGAAAATCAACAGGAATCTGAAGAGTAAGAGGGAAAACAATATGAATCAATTTATGACTGAATTAAATCAGGTTGGCATTATTCCGGTAATTAAAATTGATACAGCCGAAAATGCGGTACCGCTTGCCATGGCTTTGCAGGCCGGCGGACTGCCCGCGGCAGAAATTACGTTTCGCAGCAACGCGGCGGAAGATTCTATCCGCGCTATTTCGAAAAGTGCTCCGGAGCTCTGCGTTTGTGCAGGTACAGTGCTTAACGTAGAAACTGCCAAACGAGCCGTTGACGCGGGTGCAAAAGCAATCGTAAGCCCCGGTACCAATCTTGAATTGGTGCGCTGGTGTGTAAAGCAGGGTGTTCCAATCATTCCAGGCTGTGCAACACCCACCGAGGTGGAGGCCTGCATGCGCGAAGGGTTAACTACGGTAAAGCTGTTTCCCGCCGAGGTAGTAGGCGGCGTAGCAATGCTGAAAGCCCTTGCCGGCCCTTATTCCGGCATGAGCTTCATGCCGACCGGCGGTATCAGCCCGTCAAATGTTAAAGATTATCTTATGCTAAAAAATGTGGTAGCCTGCGGCGGAAGCTGGATTGTTCCGGAAAAACTGTTAAAAGAAAAACGTTTTGATGAAATTCAGCGGCTGGCTGAAGAGGCGGCAGCGTTAAGAGATACGATAAGAAAAGGGACTAAAAATTAGATTCAAATACCTGCAATAAAAACAACCCCATGGCCTTTTGACCATGGGGTTGTTTATTTGTAGCGCGGTACAGGCTGAACCTTACCTCCCTCTGATTGTGGTTCAAAGCAGCATAAGCAGCTGCCATGAAATGGGAAGGGTTTTGGTAAGAAGGGGACAGGGCGTGAGAAGCCCTGTAATACGTGTAAAATAACACCGGGCGTTTTGAAAAGCAGCCGGAAAAACAGGGCTTTGCCAGTAACATAGGCCGCGGCTGTAAAGGGGGTAACCAGTGATCAGCAAGCTTCATTATTATTGCCTTGCATTTTTTAATATTTGTTGTCGAAACGTGTCTAAAGTGATATTATAGAATAAATGAGCATTTTGGGGGCGGCAAAATGACACAGGAAGAAATAAAAAAGCTGGACAAGCGACTGCGCTGCGTTCAGGATCCATGGGGAACGGGGTTCCTTGCAGTTTATTCGACCATGAGAGAAACGGCGGAGGCAAACGGAAACACCATTGCTGAATTGATGCGGCAGTATACCGCGTGGAAAACCCGCTCATTGTAGTGGGGCTGCTTGTCAAAAGTCAGAACGAATAAATGCAAATTTTGCACGAATATCGGAAGCGACGGCCCTTAACTGCACGGAACGTTCTTATCAGTGACCGGGTCTCTGCTGTTAAAAATTAACCCCGGTAAAACCGGGGTATTTCTATGAGGTGGCAAAGGAATGAAAGAAGTCGATTGGTTTGAACAAAGTCTGATTCCGGGCCTGCTGTATTTTCAGAACGGGGGAGAATACACCGGCAGCGTAAATGATTTCAGTGACAGGGACGCCAAAGAATTTCGTTATAAAATGGAGACAAAAGGAAATTTAATTCAGGCTATGGTATGGTATGGCCCCGGCTGCTTTTCGGTCAGTGAAATTGTGGATCAGGGGGAATTTTCACTGGACGACGAGGGCCGTACGGATATGATTCATTGGATTAAACAAAAGTACGAAAGTATGATTGAATAATCGGGTTTATTACGGAAGCTTGTTTCAGAATAAAGGCACACATCCTGTGATGTGCGCCTTTATCTTTTATACTTCCAGTCGCAGTATTCCCGCAGAATGTCGAATTCGTTGATCGCCTTTTTTTCCGCCATTTCCGTAAAAACTTTCCGTAAGGTAGGAAAGCCGGTGCTGAAGGGCTCTTTAATCGTATTGATCTTCTTATCGAGCTTTTTGATTTCTTCCTGTGTCATTGGTTTATCCTCCTTCATCTGTCTTCCTTTGGTTTTAAATTCTATATTGTAATAATTGAAGTAATTATATCACATTTTATTCTTTTATGTAATATTTTGTTTAAAAATTTTATTTTTTAGCATAAAATGTTTCTTTATGACGAATCTATAATATTTCCCCTTATTTTTGCTAAGCCGCAGGCCGCCCCAAAGAAACAGGGGCTTTCTTCATCCGGTCAAAAGCCGGGTGGGAAAGCCCCTGCGCTATTTCGAGTATGATTCTTTACAAATCGATGGCAATGTCGTACTTTTTCAACCAGTAATTAATCTGCAACAAATATGCCATTAACTGCGGCCCTGCCATCAACTGCCCAAACCACGGTTTGCCGTAATCGGATTTTTCATTGAGCAGTCCTTCAATTGCTTTTTTGTCAACCAGTGTGTGAATCGGCTCGTTTGTATCTGCCATTATGCTTTTCAGGCGCTGTTTAATAAGCAATTCATAGGCGGGGTTATGTGTTTTTGGGTATGGGCTTTTTTTGCGCCACAGCACATCTTCCGGCAGCCACGGCTTTGCCGCATCGCGCAGCAGCCCTTTTACCACACCGTCATGGCATTTAAATGTCCACGGTGTGTTAAACACATACTGCACAAGTCGGTGGTCAGCGTACGGCACACGTACTTCCAGCCCGCTTGCCATGCTGGAGCGGTCTTTACGGTCAAGCAACGTGGCCATAAACCAGTTGATGTTAAGATAAGAAATTTCCCTGCGACGCTTTTCCTGCGCGCTTTCTCCTTCCAAAACCGGTACTTCGGCAATGGATTCCTCATATCGCTGATTGACATATTCCTCAATTTGCAAAGCGTCGGCAATTTCAGGAATTAACAGTCCCGTTCGAATTGATAAGTCCGGCGACCAGGGGAAGCAGTGCCCCTCAAACGCTTCTTTTTTATGGAACCAAGGATAACCGCCAAACACTTCATCGGCGCACTCACCGCTTAACCCCACTACGTGATTTTTTTTGATGAGGCTGCAAAAGTGCAGCAGAGAGGAGTCAACATCCGCCATTCCCGGCAAATCTTTCGCTTCCACCGAATTATACAGTTTATCGGCTAAACTGATGTTGTCACATTCCAAAAAAGTGTGTTTGGTCTGGCAGAAGTCCGACATTCGTTCCACCCAGGGCCGGTCGGCATCCGGCTGGAAAGCAGTCGGTTTGAAATATTTGTCATTGCCTGTGAAATCAAACGAATAGGTGGATAAAGTCTGGCCGGAGTTATGATAATTCCGTGCTGCCAGCGCGGTAATAATGCTGGAGTCAAGCCCGCCGGAAAGCAGGGTACACAGCGGCACATCCGACACCAGCTGCCTGGTAACGGTATCTTCCAGTAAATAACGTACCTTTTTCACCGTGTCTTCGTAGCTGTCAGGGTGTTCATAGCTCTTTAACTGGAAATACGGCTCCGTTTCAAAGCCTTCCCGGTCGTAAACGGCAAAATATCCCGGTCTTATCTCCTGAATGTTTTTAAAAACACCGACTCCGGCGGTTCGTGCCGGGCCGATTCCGAATACTTCACAAAGCCCCTGTCGGTCAATCACGGGATTAATTCCCGGGTACTCGAACAGTGCCTTCATTTCCGAAGCAAAAACCAGCCGCCCGTTTTCAATGGAATAAAACAGCGGTTTTACCCCAAAACGGTCCCGGCATAAAAAACAGCAGCCCCGCCTTTGGTCGTCCACCGCAAAAGCGAAAATCCCGTTTAACTTTTCGGCGCAGGTAAAACCGTACTGAATGTAACATTTCAGCAGAACCTCGGTATCGCTTTTGGTTTGAAACGTATGTCCCAGGGCTTTTAATTCACTGCGCAGCTCTTCTGTGTTATACAGCTCGCCGTTATAAACGATGGTGTATTCGCGCCCATCAACGGTTGCGCTCATCGGCTGTTTTCCGCCCTGAATGTCCACGACCGCCAGTCTTGCGTGTGCAAGCGCCGCGTGAGGGGACACATGTATTCCGCTGTCGTCCGGGCCGCGGTGCTTTAATTTGCCGCCCATCCGTTTGGCCAGCGCGCCCCAGAATAAAGATTCGTCGCTGAAATCATCATTGTAATCGCAAAATCCTGCAATTCCGCACATAGCAAATCCCTCGCTTTCCTTTTCCATATTATGCGGATAGCCCATTATGGTTAATTTTAATTCCCAAGAGGCTTCCCGAAACGGGTATATCAGCACGGTTGGCGGGGCTAAAAAGGAAAAAGAAAAGAAAGAAATAAAGAAAAAGGTACCGCTGTCACTCGTACAGGACAGCGATACCTTTTATATGAAACTGCAATATGAATCACTCTTTTTTCTCGTTCTTTTCCTGCTCTGCAGCGGTAGAAAGAACCCCGAGAATCCTCTCGGCCGCAGTCCGGCGCGCGTTGGCTTCAATCGATAGTTCAATGGCCAATCGGTTCAGCTCCGCTTCGCCCTGCGGAACGGCGGCCTCCACACGCTCGCACACGCCCTGCAAGGCGGCGGACTGGGCGGCAGAAAAGCGGTCGTACATTTCGTTTTGAGAAGCGTCTTTCAGAAGGGTTTTAATTAGCCACGAAATGTCCTGAATGGAAAGAACCTGCTTCAGCATGCAAATCACCATAAGAAGCGCCAAATGCTCGCGGGAATATTTTTTTTGTTCGGGGCGCGGCAGAACGCCGTCCTTTACATAGTTGTTTATCATGCTCGAAGTCAGCAGGGAATTGTTGTTGCGTTCGAACAGGCAGAGCTGCTTATCCATATAGGTCAGCACCTGATCCATATACAGATAAATTTCCGGCAGCCTGTCCCAATCGACTGCGTTGTAATCCTTTATGCTTTTTGCCCATTCGGCAATTTGATCGGTTGCCTCGCTCATTTCATGTCCTCCTTTTGCCCGGAGCCCGTGTATCGGCTTGGGGGGGTACCCATATATTTTTTAAATACACGGGAAAAATACAATTGGTCGGAAAAGCCGGTGGAATATGCGACTTCACCGACTGAAAGATTATTATTTTCCAGCAGTTCGGCACTTTTGCTGATGCGGTAGCGCATAAGGTATTCGTTTGGCGGCATTGAAATATGCTGCATAAAAAGCCGGTATAAATGACTGCGGCTGATTCCGGCGCTTGCCGCCACATCGTTAATGTCAATACTGCTTGAATAGTTGTAATCGATAAACTTGATTGCTTTCTGTACATATTCGTACCCACTGGTATGCTCGGCCGCATGGGTACCGAATTGCTCCATCAGCTCCGCCAGAAAAAGCAGAAGGCCCGACTCCATTTTGGCTTCCGCGCTGGGGCCGGAACCGGAAGAACTGCAGATGTTTTTCAGCAGATCCTGAAAACGGCTGTCTTTCTCGTAATGAAAAACGGGGCCAAGGGCTAAAAGACCGGTCTGGCTCATCAGGCGCTTGGCGTCGCTTCCGTTAAAGCCAACCCAGCAGTATTCCCAAGGGTCGTTTTCATCTGCAATATAAGAAGCCACAAGGGACGGAACGACCAAAAAACCGTCGCCTGCGGAAAGCGGATAATTTTTTCCGCCGCAGGAAAATACGCCGTGACCCGACGTAATGTAGTGTATTAAATAATGATCGCGCACGGCGGGCCCCCACGAGTGATGGGAACCGCAGCGCTGCACTCCGCAGCTGTAAACTGCCAGACCAAGGCTGTTATGAACCGACACTTTAAAGGAATGCCGAAATTCTTCGTTTGTCATCATTTACAGTTTGCCTCCCGCTATGCAGGCTTTGCACGATATGTTCCTATTATAAATTAAAGTGGTACAATATTCAATAAAAAACAAAAATGTCTAAAAATAAATTGAATTTAATGCCTTTATCGGTTATAATAAACCTAACTTTACAGTTTGTTAATATATAAACGAACAGGATGAATTTCCAATTTGTAACATGCCATGAAGAACCGGAATCTGTCCTGTTTTTGCAGGAACCGAAATGTGTTGAAAGAAAAGGGGAAATGAAAATGGGCTTTGAACAGGAGGTACAGCTTTCTATTACCGTATTATTGGCGGGACTTGTTATCGTATTTGTAATGTTGGTCTTATTGACTTACCTCATTAAGGGTTACAGCGCTGCGGTGAAGAGTTTTCTGCCCAAAAACGGCATTCCAAACAAAGTGGAAGTTCCCACGGCGGTGCAAATGATTCAACCAGTCAGCCCGACTGTGGAAAAAACGGCAAGTGATGGAATTTCAGAAGAGGTTGTCGCTGCGATTTNNCGGAATGGAAGGCGCCAAAATTACAAGTATTCGCCGTACTGCACAGCCGGCCCGTTCTGCGTGGGCCACGGCCGGTCTTCTGGAAAATACGCGTCCTTTTTAAACTAGAAACGCGAAGTGGAATTTGAATTTGCTTTTGCTAAAATCGGGAAAGGCGGAATTGTTTAATGAACATATTCAGTGAATTTGTGAAATCAATTGTAGGAATTGTGCAATCATCCGGTTTTATCGGCAATGACCCGCGCAATTATGTTATGATTATCATTGCCTGCGCACTGATTTATCTGGCGATTAAAAAAGAGTTTGAACCCCTTCTTTTACTTCCGATTGCATTTGGCATGCTTCTTGTGAATTTGTTTCCCGGCATTACGACTCCTCCGGAAACAACCATGCAGCTTGTCTCCGATTATATGAAGGCTCATGGCGGCATGGCGGGGAATTACCCCACGGTGCTGTTAAACGGACAAACCTATTATCAGGTAACTAAAGTCGGCGGTCTGTTTTACTACCTGTATCAGGGCGTAAAGCTCGGTATTTATCCGCCTTTGATTTTCCTTGGAATTGGCGCAATGACCGACTTCGGCCCGCTGATTGCTAACCCGAAAAGTTTTTTGTTGGGTGCCGCGGCGCAGCTCGGAATTTTTACAACCTTTATCGGCGCGATACTTCTTGGATTTACCGGCCCGCAGTCGGGGGCCATCGGAATCATCGGTGGGGCGGACGGCCCGACGGCTATTTTTGTCACATCGCGGCTGGCCCCGGAACTGTTAGGGCCAATTGCCGTTGCGGCGTATTCCTATATGGCGCTGGTTCCAATCATTCAGCCTCCGATTATGAAAGCATTAACCACAAAAGAAGAACGCAGCATCGTAATGGAGCAGCTTCGCCCGGTTTCCAAACTGGAAAAGATCCTGTTCCCAATTATTGTAACCGTGGTTGTATCGCTGATTCTTCCCGACGCCTGCCCGCTTGTCGGCATGCTGATGCTTGGCAATTTGTTCCGTGAAAGCGGAGTGGTAGGCCGTCTTTCCAACACGGCACAGAACGAACTGATGAATATCATCACTATTTTCCTTGGCGTTACCGTTGGCGCAACGGCAACCGGAGCGGTTTTCCTGTCTTTGCAGACAATCGAAATTGTCCTTCTCGGTCTGTTTGCGTTCGGAGTAGGTACTGCGGGCGGCGTACTGTTTGGCAAGCTGATGTGCAGAGCAACCCACGGCAAGGTGAACCCGCTGATTGGTTCTGCGGGGGTTTCCGCGGTTCCTATGGCCGCGCGTGTTTCCCAAAGGGTCGGTCAGGAAGAGAATCCTGCAAACTTCCTTCTGATGCATGCCATGGGGCCGAATGTGGCCGGTGTGATCGGTTCCGCGGTTGCGGCCGGCGTGCTGATCAGCATTTTGGGCTAGTTTTAGAAATACAGTCAGAATACCCGTACACAGTCTGTGTGCGGGTATTTTTGGTGAAGTGCAAACTGGTTCATTTTTCCCTATAATCGAAATAATTTGCTATTCGGAGCAAAATATTGTACAATAGAATCTATGCAGCAAAACTACAATGAGCGCTTAGACGCTCAAATTATAAAGTTCTGGCGGTGGATTCATGGTTGAGATGACAAACGAAAAATTACTGGAATTAAGAAAAAAAGTGCTGGAAAAAGAATTTTCCAGAATGAATGATATGCAGCGCGAAGCCGTGTTTTGGGTGGACGGCCCGTTGCTGATTCTGGCAGGCGCCGGCAGCGGAAAAACGACGGTTCTGGTAAACCGCATTGCCAATATAATCCGTTACGGAAATGCCTATACCAGCAAAGCTGCTCCGCAGTATTTGGAAGCAGAAGACATAGACGCAATGAACGACTATTTGAATTCCGGGGAACCCCTTCCGGAAGAAGTAAAGTCGCGCCTTGCGGTTTCCCCTTGCCGCCCGTGGCAGATTCTTGCCATTACGTTTACCAATAAAGCGGCAGGCGAACTGAAAAACCGTTTGGTGAACATGCTTGGGCAGCCCGGGGAAGACATTTGGGCTTCTACATTCCATTCGACCTGTGCCCGTATGCTGCGGCATGACGGTGAAAAGCTGGGATATTCCAATCACTTTACGATTTACGACACGGATGATTCCCGCCGACTGATGAAAGAATGTCAGAAGTCGCTGGAAATTGAGGACAAGGTGCTTTCCTACAAGTCGATTTTATCGGAAATTTCCCGTGCAAAAGACAGTATGGTAACGCCGGAGGAATTTGCGCGGCAGGCGGGGAACGACAACCGGCTTAGTCTGATAGCCAAGGCGTACAAAATGTATCAGGCAAAGCTGAAAGATGCCGACGCGATGGACTTCGACGATTTGATCTGCAACAGCGTGTTCTTGCTGCAGAACCACCCGGATGTTCTGGAATATTATCAGAATAAATTCCGGTACATTATGGTGGATGAGTATCAGGATACCAACCATGCGCAGTATCTGTTTGTAAAGCTGCTCGCGCAGAAAAGTACCAACCTTTGCGTTGTGGGCGACGATGACCAGAGCATTTACAAGTTCCGCGGAGCTACGATTGAAAATATCATGAGCTTTGAAAAGACCTTTCCGAACGCGAAGGTAATCCGGTTGGAACAGAATTACCGTTCTACCAAAACGATTCTGAACGCGGCGAATGCGGTCATTGAAAATAACCTTTCCCGTAAAGGCAAAACACTGTGGACAGACAACGACACAGGGGAAAAGCTGGGCGTACATACTGCTTTCAGTGAACAGGACGAAGCGGATTTTATTGCGAAAAAGATTCTGGAAGGGGTTGCAGCCGGGCGTAAATTCTCGGATTATGCAATTCTGTACCGAATGAATACCCAGTCGAACATCATTGAAAAAATCTTTGTTAAGTCCGGCATTCAGTACCGTATCATCGGCGGCCTGCGCTTTTATGAACGCAAAGAAATCCGTGATATGATCGCGTACCTGAGCGTTATTAACAATCCTTACGATGAAATTCGGTTGCGCCGTATCATCAATCAGCCAAAGCGTTCCATCGGGGACAAAACCATTGCGCAGGCTTCAGAAATTGCCGCGCAGCTGGGGGAAAGCGTATTTGATGTAATTTGTCACGCAGACGAATACGAACCGCTGAAGCGCACCGCGCCCAAGCTGCTGCAGTTTGCCGCAACCATGCAGGAACTGATTCATGCCGCCGGCGACGAAGATGTCGGTCTGAACGAACTGTACCATATGATTCTGGACAAAACAAATTATATTGAGGCGCTGAAAGCGGCCGAAAACGATGACGCGCAGGACCGAATTGACAACATTAACGAACTTGCTTCCAACTTGATTAAGTATGAGGAAGACAACGGCGAAGAAGCCAGCCTGTCCGGTTTCCTCGAAGAAGTTTCCCTTATGACCGATATTGACAATTTTGATGAAAACTCCGACAGTGTGGTAATGATGACCATGCATTCCGCAAAGGGACTGGAATTCCCGGTTGTGTTCCTGCCCGGCTTTGAAGAGGGAATTTTCCCCGGAATTCAGGCTATTTNNGCTATTTATAATCCTACTGAAATTGAAGAGGAACGCCGCCTTGCTTATGTTGCCATAACAAGAGCAAGGGAAGAACTGTTCGTTTTGAATGCGGAAAGCCGCATGATTTTCGGCAGCACCTCCCGCAATAAGCCGTCCCGCTTTATTCAGGAAATTCCGGAGGATTTGGTGGAGCGCAGCCGCTCCCGTTCCTGGAAAAAGCCCCAGCCCGGCACCGAACTTCCGACCTCCGCGTATGAGGCAAGGGCGGTCACTACGGAATCCGCACGTAACTTCGGCCCGGCGGGCATTACCCACGGGGAACCGCCCGCGGTGAAGTTTAGGGTGGGCGACAGTGTTTCGCACAAAACCTTTGGCAAGGGAATGATTGTATCCGCGTCACCGATGGGGAACGATACCTTGCTGGAAATTGTATTCGACTCAGTCGGTACGAAGAAGTTAATGGCTAATTTTGCGCGACTGCAAAAGGGCTGATTAAAATAGTATCGAAAAGCCCGCCTGACGTTTAGTCAGGCGGGCTTTTTTGCATTTGAGGTTATTTCTTGTGCGCGTAATCGCTGCAGCCACAGTCACTGACTTTAGGCGGGAAGAATTCGTCTGTGGGGAATTCAATGCGGCGGAACATCGCGCAGGGATCGTCGGATGCGGTAACACATTCTTTTTCCGGAATGCAGAAGTCGTAGGCCGGAATCAGCATTTGTACGTTTCTGACAATCTGAACAATTGTGAAGATTCCAAGTGTAGCATAGACAGCACGGTTTGAGCCAAAATCGAGTTCGCCGCCAAAACGTCTGCTGATGCAGTCCGGAATATGGCAGGCATCACCGCAATGAGGCGGGCAGTCGCAGATTCTTGCAGCAAGGGCAATCGGTTCCGCGACCTGGCAGGTCGCTTTCGGCAAAACATCGCCGCCGGCGCTCTGCGGGTCAAGGTCATCCGGCGAGGAGTCGGAGCTGAACATTTTTACATTTCCTTCGCTGCCGTACAGAATAACCCTCTTGCTGAATATGGATACGCCGTTTACGATAACGGGATTCGGGCAGGCCGGGCCGAATACGTCCAGACATACATTGAAGAAGAAGGTCATGTCAACCGAGTAAAATCCTCTGTTGAACGGAACGGGTTCCAGGTCGAGAAAAACGGTGATTACATCGGCGCCTCTCAGCCTGACATTCGCCGCGTGTTCAATCAGTTCGTGCTTATCCGGCGGAAAATAGACTCTTAAATCTTCAAGGCAATCTTTATCAGAACAGTGTTGCGGTTCAATACAAAGGTTTGAGCGTTATCTGAAGGGAAAATTCCGCGGGTTTTGCTCCTTTTTCCTTAGAGTAAAGGATTTTTGCGATAAAAGCTTTCAAAAGCAAGTTTTTCAGCGGGCAGGATGCCGCTTGATACGCGTCGGAGACAGTATGGATGATAATACTACTGTTTTTATAGTTTCTTTGATTATCATACAATTGATCTCGCGTTTTTTCCAGCTCTTCTTTTTTCTTTGCTATAGTATCCCGCCGCAGCTGAAAGGTTTTTGTATCGTAAATCCCCTGTTCCAGAAGGTCGTGCAGTTGT
The DNA here is from genome assembly GCA_002378845.1 of Ruminococcaceae bacterium UBA3451. Classification (GTDB taxonomy): domain Bacteria; phylum Bacillota; class Clostridia; order Oscillospirales; family Acutalibacteraceae; genus Caproiciproducens. The sequence goes on from DFRY01000022.1 coordinate 20,201, forward strand.
TCGGACTGGCGTTCCAGCGTGTGCAGTTCGGCTTCAATTGCATGGGAAATGCGATTTTCTCCGGCGGGGGAAAGTTCCTGCTCCTGCGTAAGCAATAGCTGTTCCCATTCTTCTTTCAGTGTGTCCAATACCGCCTGCTCCACCAAAGCAAGCGAAGATGAAACCGTACAACCTGGGTTTGGGCAAATCAGGTATGCGCTTCCGGGCCGCATTGCCTGGCGCTGCATCAGCTGCCCGCATTTTGCGCAGTGAACCAGTCCGGCCAGCGGGTTTTCCAGGGTGTCCTGTTTTGCGGGCGGGTGAAGGTGCCCGGCCGCCTTTCGCTGAACCCGGTCAAACAGCTCCGGGTCAATAATGGGGCGGTGCATTCCCTCTGCATAGATCCAGCTGGTTTGCGGATTATGTACGGTAATGTGCTTTTGGTTTCCTTTTACGCCTTTGCGAATATGTGAAGTCTGGTTCCATATGATTTTTCCAGTGTAAACCGGGTTTCGCAGGATTTTCATGATTGAGGTGCGGCCGAAACGGTCTGCCCGGTGCGGCTTTGCCCCCATGGTGTTCAGGGTATCTGCAATCTGCTGGCACCCGTAATTTTTATTCACATACAGTTCGTAAATTAAACGTACAAACTGTGCTTCATTTTCTTCTATGGCCAAAGTCGGCCGGCGGTTTACCGTTGCTTTTCGGTATCCGTAAGGTGCGTTGGCAACGTATCCGCCCTCCTCTATGGTTTTTCGTATTCCGCGCTGCATACGCCGTTTAATGGCTTTCAGTTCCTGCCGCGCCATAAAAGTTTCGAATTCCGAATAGGTTTCGTCCATTTCATTGTTTAAATCATAGGTTTTTCTCGGCGTTATAATTTTAGTTCCGGAATTTTTTAGCGTTTCCAAAATAATTCCCTGGTCGCTCATGGCCCCGCGCCCCAGACGGTCAATGTCCATGCATAATACAGCATCGTAATCACCGTGTTCGGCGTCAGCCAGCAGTTCCAGCATTCGCGGCCGGGTATAAAGCGATTCACCGGACACTACTTCTTCGTAAATCTTTTGAATGGTCAGTCCGTTTTTCTCCGCATAATCCAGTAGAATTTCCTTATGCCGTTTCAGCGTTTCGTCCACGCTGTCGCTCAGTTCTTCTGCGCGGCTTTTGCGCAGATACATGGCAGTGTTCACCCAAATCACCCTGTTTCCTGAAGTATAGTATAGTTTACTTGGAGAAAACCGGGATTAGAAGTCATTTCGCGGCATGGAATAGGACAAATCGGCCGATGCATATTTTTATTGAGGTGATTTTATGCGTGAAATCGGAAAACCGAATGTTGAATTGCGGGTTTTACCCGGAATACCGGAGGATGTTGCGCAAAACCGGGAAAATCTGCGTGCTGTCTGCGGCCAAATTTGCAGTTTGGCAGTTGGGCATGCGGTAAAAGTTGCGGTTTCGTGGGAACATTTTAATGCATTAAAATAGAAATAATAAAGAGGCGTATTACTTTAGGGGATTGACATAAAATAAATAAGAAACTATAATCAGAAAAAAGTCAAAATCAGTCGAAAAGGAAGGAATGCAAAATGCCAAAACCGGTAAAAATGATGATATTGGATACCTGCCCGTATTGCAGGCAGGCGTTTGAAATGATGGACGAGCTGAAGGCGGCGAATCCGGAATATAGCACTGTCGAGGTAGAAGTAATCGAGGAGCGCAAAGAACCCGAAAAAATCAAGGGCTACGATTACTGGTATGTACCGACCTTTTTTGTCGGCGACGANNAATAAATACGAAATGTTTATAAAATGGCCTCCTGCCCGGAATGGGCAGGAGGCCATACTCATTTTACAGGGGAAAATCAGCCCTGTTCATCGTTTGCAAGGTGAAGCCGGTCAATCACATAGAACAGCAGGCTTAAAACCATGCCGACAATGGTTGCAAGAGCCATACCCTTGAGCTGTACCGCGCCAATCGGAATGGAAACGCCGCTCAGGCCGGTGATAAATACGATGGAAGTTAACGCAAGGTTGCGCGAACGGCTGTAATCAACCTTTGCTTCCACCAGCAGACGGATACCGGAAGCGGCGATCATACCGTACAGCAGGAAGCTGACGCCGCCGATAACCGGGCCGGGAATTGTCTGAATAAAAGCGGAAATTTTACCGATAAACGCAACGACGATGGAAAGCACGGCAGCGCCGCCGATGACCTGTACGCTGTAAACCTTTGTAATTGCCATAACGCCGATATTTTCGCCGTATGTTGTGGTCGGAACCGAACCGCAGAAACCGGAAAGCATAGTCGAAATGCCGTCTGCAAGAAGGGTACGGTGCAGGCCCGGTGTCTTAATCAGGTCACGGCCGACAATTTTGCTGGTAACCAGCTGATGGCCGATATGTTCGGAAATAACGACGAGCGAAGCGGGAATGATGATGCTGATTGCATTCAAATCAAAAATCGGAGCCTGAAAATTCGGAAGTGCGAACCAGGCAGCCTGTTCGACCTGGGTGAAGTTGACCAAACCCAGAATGCAGGCCAGTACATAACCGGCTACAATCGCTACCAGAATCGGAATGACGGACAAAAATTTACGGAACAGAACGGAACCGAAAACAGCAATTAGCAGGGTGACCAGGAAAACCGCAACGGATTTTCCGTCAATTCCCTTTGCAGCGTCGGTTATTACAATACCTCCGGTCTGTGCGGCGGTGCCGGCAAGCTCCAGTCCAATCAGCGCAACAACGGCGCCCATGGCAGCGGGAGGCAGCAGAACATCAATCCAGTTTGTGCCGAAAAAGCGGATCAGCACCGCAACAGCGCAAAAAATAGCTCCAGCCACGATAAAACCGCCAAGTGCAAATCGATAATTCATCGATTGATTACCGATAATCAGTAATACTGGCGATATAAATGCGAAGCTGGAGCCCAAATATGCAGGTGCCTTGCCTTTTGTTATCAGGATAAAAATTAATGTGCCTACACCGTTCATTAACAATACAATCGCCGGATTAATTCCAAACGTGAGTGGAACAATTACCGACGCGCCAAACATAGCAAACATATGCTGGAGACTGAGCGGAACTGCTTTTGGCAATGGTACTTTTTCTTCAACCTGAATAATTTCTCTTTGCATAGCTGACACCTCATTCTTTCATTTTAGTAAACCTTCGCGAAGCTTCGTTCGTTCTTTGACCGCGTCCGGCCAAAATCACCTAATTTTACTTGTTTCTTGTCGAAATGTCAACTGGTTTTTCAAAAAATATGAATAATTTTTTCTGGCCCAATTCAAAATTGGGAAAACAGTGGGAACTTGCTCACTGCAATTCGCTGCATGAATCATATACACGCATCGCGTCTATGCATACTGCTTCTTTAAAATATCCGGTATCTTGTACGTTTGCAGATGTTTCTGCTAAATTTTCATCCATAAAATAGTCCTCCTAACTTGTTTACTGAAACCCTTGTTTCTCAATACCATTTTATGGCGTCCGGTTAATTGTGTTACAGGATTCTTATTTAGATTGATGCGGGATTTCCCTTCATTTTTCAGGAAAAAGGCTTGAAAAGCAATGTAAATTCCGGCAGCATATTTGCGGTGAAAACCGGAACAATTCAGGGAAGGTATTCGAATTGAATATATACTAAATAAAACATATTAATGTTAATATGTTTTATATATTTGAAATTGCCTGTTTCCGGCAAAAAGCACAAAACCCGAAAAAAAGTATGGTTGTATTTCGTTTGATTGTGGACGAAAACTGTATTTATCTTTGATTTCGTTTCTGTTATACTTAGGTTAAGGATCTGTAAAGATTATGTTAATTGTTTCGAAACATATGGACAAGCGACTTGAAAAAACGAAATGAGGTTTTTAAATGTCACCTGTGCTAATCGTTGCACTATTCCTTGTATGCGCATCCATTTTTGTAAACGGATGGACCGATGCACCGAACGCGATTGCAACCGTTGTTTCCACCAGGGTTCTTTCCCCGCGTGCGGCAGTCATTATGGCTACGGTTTTTAACCTTGTCGGCATTATGTGTTTTGGTACGGCAGTTGCAAGTACCATTGCGAATCTGGTTGATGTCGGCACCGGCTCAAATCCGCTGGCGGCCGTCTGCGCCGCTCAGCTTTCCATTGTAATCTGGTCTGTTTCGGCATGGAAATTCGGCATTCCCACCAGCGAAAGCCATGCTTTAATTGCAGGACTTATGGGTGCCGGTATTGCTTATAACGGAATGTCGGCTTTCAAATGGGTTGAATTTGAAAAAGTTCTGTGGGGTATTGTAATTTCTACTGTTGTCGGTTTTGTAGCATCCTATTTTGTAACTAAGCTGGTTGAATTTGCATTTCGCCGTGTAAAACGCGGGAAGGCAAACCGCTTTTTCTCCCTTGGGCAGGTTGCTTCGGCCGCGCTGATGGCGACCAGCCACGGCGCACAGGACGGCCAAAAATTCATGGGCGTTTTCGTTCTGGTTATGCTGCTCGCCAGAAATCAGCCGATACCCGAAACAATACATATCGATCTTTGGATCATGTTTCTCTGCTCGCTGGTTATGGCAATCGGCACTTCCATCGGCGGCTACCGCATTATTAAAACCATGGGCATCGATATGGTGAAGCTTGAAAAATATCAGGGCTTTTCCGCGGAGGTTGTCGCTTCGCTCTGCATGCTGATCACAACCGTAAAATCCGGTATTCCGCTTTCCACCACCAACACGAAGGGTACCGCCATGATGGGCGCGGGCGCCTCCCGGCGTTTGTCGGACGTGAACTGGGGGATTGCAAAGGAAATGGTTATGGCCTGGGTTTTGACCTTCCCGGCTTGCCTGCTTCTTGGCTACGCAATGACCAAATTGTTTATTCTCATCTTTTAAATAGAATATGCTCAAACTAATATAATGTTATTTTGAAGGGTAAGGGAATTTTATGAGTAATTTTTTTGCTAAGGGACCGGACTATTTTGCACTGTTTGAAAAGGGAATCAGCATTTCCTGTAAAGCGGCAAAAGTACTGCAAACCTCGTTTACCGACGGCGTCATCGACAAAAAAGAGATTGACCAGCTGAAAGAAATAGAGCATGAAGGCGACAAACATGTGCACGATTGTTCCAGCCTGATAGCAGACGCGTTCATTACCCCGATTGACCGTTCCGACATGATGGACATGGTTCGCGCAATTGAAGCGATTACCGACAGCATCGACGATATTGGAAATCAGATTTACATGATGCATATTACTCAGGGGAACGCAACAACCGTAAAGCTGGTGGATTTGATTGTACGCAGCTGCGAAGGGTTATGCAAGCTGATGTCCGACTTCAAGCAGTTTAAGAAAAACGCGAAACAAGTAAAAGAAATGTCTGTATTCGTCAATAATCTGGAAGAAGAGGGCGACGCGATTTTCAGCGAAGCAATGCGCGAGCTTTTCGACCCGGCCAATAAAATGGAAATGATTGACGTGATCCGACTGCAAAATTTATACAATACAATGGAAAATTCGCTTGATTACTGTGAAGATGTTGCAGATATTGTAGAACAGATTATCATTTCAAATACTTAAATTCAAAGCTTTACGGCTCACCTGATTACCGGGTGAGCTTTTTTGTATTGAAGAGTTTTGTTTTGTTTGGTATAATACAAGATAAAGTCAAATTATGTATAGGAGAATGTTTATGGCAAAGGTTACTCTGATTGCCTACACTCCGAACCCGGAAAAAGTAATTGCGCAGGCTGCGCGGCTGTGCTATTCCCCGGCTTCGATTGAAAATATTGCCGATGGCCTTACCGACGAGAAGATTGCCTCGTTTGTGGACATGCTGGCGGAAATCGGGCACGAAAGCCCCATTGAACACGCATCCTTTACCTTTGGAATTGAAGGGGTGTCCCGTTCATTGCTTGCACAGATTACGCGCCACCGCATTGCGTCCTACAGTGTGCAAAGCCAGCGTTATGTGACGGAAGCGCATTTTGAATATGTGGTTCCGCCGGAAATTGACGCGATTCCCGAAGCACGCGCGGAATTTCTTGCCGCAATGGAAGAAGATCAGCTCCATTATGAAAAACTGACCGCGTTATTAAAGGAAAAGCATAAGAACGCACTGCTTCAGTCAGGAAAAGACGAAAAAACAGCGGACCGTTCCGCGCAGAAAATGGCGATTGAGGATGCGCGCTTCGTGCTTCCCAATGCCTGCGACACCAAAATGATCTGCACGTTTAATGCGCGTTCCCTGTTTAACTTTTTCTCGCACCGCTGCTGCAACCGTGCGCAGTGGGAAATTCGTGAAGTGGCAATCGAAATGCTTCGGCTTGTGCGCGAAGTCGCGCCGAACCTGTTCCGGTATTCCGGCCCGCCGTGCCTGCGCGGTGCCTGCACCGAAGGGAAAATGTCCTGCGGCAAGAGGAACGAGGTGCGCGATTTTTTCAAGGAAATAGGGGCAGACTAATGAATGGAAGATTAATTACCATGGAAGGGCTTGACGGAAGCGGTAAGGCGACACAGACCAAGCTGCTTTGTGAGGCGCTTTCACAGCGTGGGGTAATGCTGCGCCGCATTTCGTTTCCCGATTATGCGGAACCGTCCTCCACTTTGGCGAAAATGTATTTGGACGGTGCGTTCGGTACCGACCCGAACGCTGTAAATGCCTATGCCGCATCTTCGTTTTACGCGGTTGACCGTTATGCAAGCTACGTCAGGCACTGGCGGCAAGATTACCTGAACGGTTCTCTTATTGTCGCCGACCGGTACACTACGTCCAACATTGTGTTTCAGCTTTCCAAACTGCCGAAAGCCCAGTGGGAAAGTTTTATTGACTGGGTGCAGGACTATGAATACGGCAAGCTTGGAATTCCAAGGCCGGATTTAACCGTTTACCTTGACATGCCGCCGGAGGTTTCCCAAAAATTAATGGAAGCCCGTTACAACGGTGATGAAAATAAAAAAGATATTCATGAAAGCAACGTTGCCTATCTGCGTGAATGCCGTGAAAGCGCGGCCTATGCCGCAGAGCGGCTGAACTGGAAAGTGATTCACTGTGCGGAGGGAGAAAATCCGAAAACGGTGGAAAATATCCATGCTGAAATAATAAAAAAAATAGCGGAGGAAATGCCTTTTTATGTTTCAATTTGAGTTCCCTACCATTGAAGACCGAAAGTGGATGCAGCCGATTTTATCCCAAAGCGGAAATATGGGTAGCGAGTCTGCGTTCGGCACCTTATTCCTGTGGAGCGACACATATTTTTCCAAGGTTTGTCGCTTTGAAGATTTCATGCTGCTGTGTTCCGGCGGCCATTTCCATACTTACAATCTTCCTGTCGGCGGGGAAAAGCCTTACGAGGCCATTGACGCGATTATTGAGGATGCACACGAACGCGGGATTCCGTTTAAAATGTGGGGCATTACTCAGGACGGCATAGCCGAGCTGCAGGAATTATTTCCGGATCGGTTTAATTATGAGCTTGACCGGAACGGTTCCGATTATATTTATGAAACAAGCGATTTAATCAATCTTCCCGGGCGCCGGTTTCATGGCAAGCGCAATCATCTTGCCCAGTTTGACCGCGCTTATGACTGGAGTTATGAAGACATCACCGCGGAAAACAGGGAAGACTGTTTGGCGGTGGCAAAGCAGTGGTGCGAAGCAAACGGCGGCTGCGACGGCGAAACCGGCTCCCAGAAAGAGGGCTGTGCCATTCGCAAGGCGTTTCAAAATTTTGACGAGCTGCATTTACAGGGCGGGCTTATCCGTATTGACGGAAAACCGGTGGCGTTTACCGTCGGGGAAGAAATTAACCCGCAGACCTATCTGCTCCATTTTGAAAAGGCGCTGGACGGTTATAACGGCCTTTACGCGGCGATTAACCACGAGTTTGCGGCGCGGCATTTGTCCGGCTATCAATACGTGAACCGCGAAGAGGACCTTGGTCTGGAGGGCTTGCGCAAAGCGAAGCTTTCTTATCATCCCGCGTTTTTAATTCAGAAGTATATCGTTACCTTAAAAGAGGAAGCAAAGGAAGTTTCGGAATGATTCGTTTTGCCGATTGGGGAATGCGCGGTGAACTGGAGCACATTTGGCGTGTTTGCTTTCAAGAACCGGCGCGGCCCGCAAAATATTTTTTAAATAACTATTTCCGCCCGGAAAACTGCCTGATTTATCAATTTGGCGGGAAAATCGCGGCGGTGGTTTATCTTCTGCCCGCGCAGGTGGCTGCGGGCGGAAAGCCAGTGCAGGCGCATTATATTTACGCGGCGGCTACTTTACCGGAATTCCGTTCCAAGGGTTACATGGCCTCTCTTTTGGCCGGTGCCGCTCTGGTCGGTGCGAACCGGGGGGATCAGTTTTCCGTAGTTCTGCCGGCAACCGAAAGTCTTTATCCCCTTTATGAAAAATCGGACTATATAAAATTTTATCAAACAAATACCGTTACGGTTTCACTCAGCCAGCTCTGTGATTTTGCAGAGTCGGGGCAGATTGGAAAAGCGTTGTTTACATTCGACCAGCTGAATTCTCTTCGCAATGCCCGGCTTTCCGGCCAGAACGGGTCGGTGCTCTGGAGCGCGGAGGCATTCGGCTTTGCGGTCGGTATGGGCGCCGTTTACGGGGACAAACTGGTTTGCTCCAGAACGGGAAACAGGGCGGCTTACGCTCTTTGCCGCAGGCTGGACGAAAACACCTGTAAAGTGCTGGAAGTCATGGCAGACGCAAAAACGCTTCCCGACCTTGCCGCAAATATCATTTCTTCCGTACCGGCGCAGTCGTACCAATTCCGGCTGCCGGTGGGCAGTACCCTTTTTCCGCAACAGGGGGAAAAGGCCGATTTCGGCATGATTAAGCCAATTGGCGGCGCGGTTCTGAATGTGGTTCATCCGGATTCCGGTGTGCCGTATCTTGGGCTGCCGCTGGATTAATTTTATGGAGGTACCGAAATGATTTATCTGTTTCTTGCACCCGGGTTTGAAGAAATTGAAGCACTCGCAACCGTGGATATTTTACGACGGGCAGGCTGCGAGCTTGCCACAGTCGGCGTAAGCGGACGCAAAGTGACCGGTTCCCATAATATTGAAGTAACGGCGGATTTGACGGAAAACGAGGTTTCGCTCGAAACGGCCGACATGGTCGTGCTGCCGGGCGGCCCGGGCACCAAAAATCTGGAACAGTCCGCGGTAATGCGTGAAACTGTGCGTTACTGTGCGGAAAAAGGAAAAATAATCGCGGCAATCTGCGCGGCTCCGTCCATTCTGGGCCACATGGGACTGCTGAAGGAACATACCGCAACCTGTTTCCCGGGTTACGAAAGCGAGCTGAACGCAAAGGAAGTGTCAACAGATTCCGTTTGTGTCAGCGGGAATATCATTACCGGGAAGGGCGCGGGCGTTGCAGTCGACTTCGCGCTGAAAATTGTAGAGGTGCTTTACGGCGCCGAAAAATCAAATAAGCTTAGGAAGTCAATACAATGTATGTAAAAAACATCAGGGAAGTAAAAAAGAATCTGCGCGCGCGCTACCGACAGTTCCGCGAACGGCTGGGGGCGGCGCAGAAGCTTGCGCTGGACTCCACCATTCAAAGCCGCCTTCTGGCGCTGAACGAGTACGCCGGTGCGCAAACGATTTTCACATATGTAAGTAAGCCGATCGAAGTGGACACCATTTCGCTGATTGAAGCGGCGCTTGCCAATCACAAGCAGGTCGCCGTGCCGCGCTGTGTGCCCGATACCTATGACATGGAGTTTTATTACATTACCTCCCTCGATGATTTGGAAAAAGGCGCGTTCGGCGTTTTAGAGCCGATCACCGCGAAATGCCGCCTCGTCTCAAGGGACGAAATCGGGCTGTGTATTGTCCCAGGGCTCAGTTTTGACGCGCAGGGGTACCGCCTTGGTTACGGAAAAGGCTATTACGACCGTTTCCTCGCGGAATTTCACGGGGATACCGTCGGCATTTGTTATGCAGGCTGTGTGCAGTGGAACCTTCCCCACGGGTATTATGACAAGCCGGTTGACATTCTGATTACGGAAAAATACATCCGAAGGATGGCGAACCAGCAGCATTAACGGTCGGCTGGACAAACAGGAGGACGGATTATGAACGACGACAATCTTCAGAATAATACAAACCATCGCAAAAAGGTGGAAAATTTCCGGCTAAATATTACGGATGACGAATATGACGATGAGCCGGAGCTGTATTCCGATCGCCGCGGTTCGGGTCTGCCCGGAGAAAAGGACGATGGAACGGTGATTCACAGTTACAGCGACCCCCGCGCGGCACAGAAAGCAAAGCTGTCGCAGGAAGAAGCAAAAGCCCGTGCCGAAAAAGCGCACCGTTGGCGCAATAAGGAAAAGGGCAGGAAAAACAAGCACTTTTTCCGTGCGGTATGGCTGATTATGGTTCTGCTGATTTCCGCGCTGCTTTCTCAGTTTGCCATTACCGGCATAAACGACATGCTTGCAGTCGGCAGGGAAAAGGTTACCATAACGGTTGAAATTCCGAAGAATGCCGACACTGCGCAAGTGGCGGATATTTTAAACGGCGACGGGATTATTCACGACGTGAATTTTTTCAGAATGTATTCCTGGCTGACTAAGGCGGACGGCCATTACGGCAACGGCAGTTATAAAATTGATACCAATATGGACTACGAAGCGATTATCAGCAACCTTCAGTCCAATTTAAACCGGGTGGATACGGTGAAAATAACGTTCCCCGAAGGAATTAATACGCTGGAAGTCGCAAATCTGTTTGAGAAAAACGGCGTCTGCACCGCAAAAGAAGTGCTTGACCTTGTAAATTCAAACAAGTTTGACGACAGCTTCCAAATGATTAAGGCCATTACCAATGCCAAGGACCGTTATTATAAACTTGAAGGTTACTTGTTCCCGGACACGTACGAATTTTATAAAGATGAAGACCCGGAGCAGGCACTGCAAAAGCTGATCAGCAACTGCAATAAAAAACTTACGGTAGAAGTCCGGAATAAGGCAACGTCTGAAAAAATGACGCTGGACCAGGTTATGACGCTGGCTTCTATGATACAGGCCGAAGCGGCAAATAAAGAAGATATGTACGTGATTTCGTCTATCTTCCATAACCGTCTTGCAAGCGGCGGGCAGGGCGACCTGCTGCGTTTGCGTTCAGACCCGACCACCTATTATCCTTACCGTACAAAGGCCGCGGTTCCGTCCAATATTCGCGACACTTACAAGAGCAAATACGATACTTATACCGTTCAGGGCCTGCCCGCGGGGCCGATTTGCAACCCAGGTGACGATGCGATTGATGCGGCTCTGAATCCTGCCGATACGAACTACTATTATTTCTGTCATGACAAGAACGGAAAAGCATACTACGCCAAAACCAACGCCCAGCATGAAGCAAACCTGAAAAAGGCCGGGCTGAAATAAACCAGCTTTGGAGGAGATCAATTGACAACCAACCGCATGGAACTTCTTGCGCCGGCGGGCGACATGGAACGCCTGAACGCCGCAATCGATTTTGGGGCGGAAGCGGTTTACCTTGCCGGGCAGGAGTTCGGCATGAGAACCGCGTCGTCGAATTTCAGCATCGATGAGCTGAAACAGGCGGTGTCTGCCGCACACAGCAGGAATGTAAAAGTGTATTTGACCTGCAATACGATTCCGCATAACGACGAGCTTGACCGGCTGCCCGGTTTTTTACAGGCCGCGCAGGACGCGGGGGTGGACGCGTTTATCATAGCCGACTTCGGCGTAATGGCTATGGCGAAAAAATATGCCCCGAAAGTGGATATCCACATTTCCACACAAGCGGGAATCGCTAGTTATGCCTCTGCCAACGCGTTTTACGACATGGGTGCAGCGCGCGTTGTACTTGCCCGGGAACTGAACTTGGGCGAAATTGCGGAAATCCGCGCCAAAACACCGAAAGAACTGGAAATTGAAGCGTTTGTTCACGGCGCCATGTGCGTATCGTTTTCCGGCCGGTGCCTGCTTTCCAGTTACCTGACCGGCCGCGATGCCAACCGCGGCGACTGTGCGCAGCCCTGCCGTTGGCAATACGCTCTGATGGAGTCAAAGCGGCCGGGGCAGTACATGCCGATTTCGGAAGACAAATCCGGTACTTATATTCTGAATTCCAGGGATATGTGTATGATTGAACATATTCCGGAACTGGCGCAGGCGGGGGTTTCCAGCCTGAAAATTGAAGGCCGGGCAAAATCGGCTTATTACGTTGCGGTAACGACCAACGCGTACCGCCAAGCGCTGGATGAATTTCGGAAAAACCCACAGGGGAAGGTTTCCCCCTGGGTTGTGGAAGAATTGAATAAAATCAGCCACCGCGAATACAGTACCGGGTTTTACTTTGGCACCGAGCCGGGGCAGGTGTACTCCAACGGCGGTTATGTGCGCGACTATGAAGTGATTGCGGTCTGCGAGGACTACCGTGACGGTGTTGCGGTGCTTTCCCAGCGGAACCGGTTCTTCCGGGGCGATACTGCGGATGTGCTGGAAGCGGGTCAGCAGCCCTTCCTTCTTCCGCTGAACGAAATTTACGACCGGGACTTCACTCCCATTGAAGCCGCACCGCACGCCATGATGACCGTGCTGGTGAAAACAGAACATCCTGTGGCAAAAGGCGCAATTCTTCGCAAAAAACGCTGAACAGTGATTAAAACCCCTTTGTATTGGAAACAATAGCCAATACGGAGGGGTTTTTATGATGGGAAAAAGAACGACCGTTTTCTTCGGAATTTTCATGTTATGCATGTTTTTATCCATATTAAGCCTGTACAGCCTGTCCAACGGAACGCAGCTTGCTCAAACCGCCGCCAGGCAGAGCAGCTTTAAACTGGTTGTGGCCAATACCCGCGGAACCATTTATGACTGCAACAAGGTTCCCCTGACGGGGGGCGACACCGAAGTGGTGGCGGCTGTGTCCCCCAGCGTAGAAGGCGCCGCCGCCCTCAGTAAGGTTCTGCCGGAAAAAACAATGGAAAATATTTATCCGTCTCTTACAGCGGGAAGGCCGTTTGTGTTAAAGCTGCCGAAAAGCGTGAATATCCCGGGGGTTAACCTGTTTCAGCTGCAAAATCGTTATTCCGACCATCAGCTTGCCGCGCATACCGTCGGTTACCTTGACGGCAGCGGAAAAGGTGCGTCCGGGATTGAAAAGGTTTTTAACGACCAGCTTACGCAGAATCAGGGGCAAATTTCCATAACCTATAAAGTGGATGCTCTGAACCGCGCGCTGGGCGGTGAAAATACAAACATCAGCGATACGACGTACCTCCAAAACAAAGGCGTAGTATTGACGATTGATAAAGATATTCAAGAAATTGCGGAACAGGCCGCGAAAAAATATGTGAAACAGGCCGCGGTGGTGGTCACGGAAGTGCCCACCTGTAAAATCCGCGCCATGGTCAGTCTGCCCGATTTTTCACCCAACGACGTGGCTTCGGCGCTCAAAGAGGAAAATTCTCCGTTGGTGAACCGATGCCTTTCGGCTTACAATGTAGGTTCGGTGTTTAAGCTGGTTTCAGCCTCCGCCGCGCTGGAATACGGAATTTCTCCCGATACAGAGTACACCTGCACCGGCGCTATTGATGTGGACGGCGGTCTGTTCCACTGCTTTAATTCCGAAAGTCACGGCAAGGAAAATATGGGGCAGGCAATTGCACAGTCCTGCAATACGTATTTTGTAAATCTGATGCAGCAGGTTCCGCAGTCCCAGTTTCTTTTAATGGCGCAGAACATGGGCTTTGGAAAGTCTTTTGAAATTGCACCGGGGTTTAATTCCTCCACGGGCAACCTGCCCACACTGCAAAGCCTGAAAATTCCGCGTGCGCTGGCCAACTTTTCGTTCGGGCAGGGTGACCTGACCGCAACGCCGCTGCAGATTGCGGGTATGGTCAATGCGGTTGCCAGCAACGGATATTACACGCAGCCCTATCTTTATGAGGGCTTGGTGGATGAAAACCTGAACTTCACTTCCAAAGCGCCCGCACAAAAGCAAACGCAGATCATTACGGAAAGTACGGCAAAGTTATTGCAGCAATATATGAAGGACTCCATTGATGTGGGAACCAGCAAAAAGGGGAAACCCACCAAAGCGGAAGCGGGCGCGAAAACCGCAACCGCGCAGACCGGCCGGTTTGTCAACGGGGTGGAATCGGTGGAATCCTGGTTTTCCGGTTTCTACCCGTACGACAACCCGAAGTATGTCATCACGGTCTTCGCCGAAGGCGGTACGGGCGGCGGCGCAACCTGCGGCCCGGTCTTTAAGGAAATTGCCGACGCAATCTACGATAAAATCAAGTAACACCGCAATTAAGATTGACAAGTTTCGCATTTCAGTTTATAATCATGAGGAAATTAAATGTGCCCCTTTCGGGGCGTTTACAGGCGATAAAGGGTCGAATTGGGTCGTGCAGTGCAAAAGAGAGGAAATCCGCGGCTGAAAGGTTTCCGCCCCCGCCGTCACAANNTGAGCCGTGGCGTTTCCCGCGTTAAGGGAATTCGAGCGGCGCGTTTGCGCAATTTGGGTGGTACCACGGATTTCTCCGTCCCATAGTGGATGGTGAAGTCTATTTTTTTGCCAATTTATAAATTATTTGCCGTTTCAGGCGGAATGGAGTTATTGTAATGGAATGGACAGGTTTAAACGAACTGCGGGAAAAGTATTTATCGTATTTTGAGTCAAAAGGGCATCTTCGTATGCCGAGTTTTTCGCTGATTCCGAAGGATGACAACAGCCTTTTGCTGATCAATTCCGGCATGGCGCCGATGAAAAAGTATTTTACCGGTGAGGTTACTCCGCCACGTAAAAGAGTAANNTCACCATCTATACCGACGACGATGAGGCGTTTGAAATTTGGACAAAGGAAGTCGGCGTAGACGCTTCCCATATTGTTCGCCTTGGCAAGGAAGACAATTTCTGGGAGCACGGTTCCGGCCCCTGCGGCCCCTGCTCTGAAATATACTTTGACCGCGGCGAACAGTACGGCTGCGGTTCCCCGACCTGCGGCGTAGGCTGTGACTGCGACCGTTACGTCGAATTCTGGAACGTCGTGTTCTCGCAGTTCAACAGCGACGGCAAGGGAAACTACCCGCCGATGGAACACCCGAACATCGACACCGGCATGGGGCTGGAACGTCTTGCCTGCATTATGCAGGGGGTGGACAACCTGTTCCTAGTGGACACCGTGCAGAACATTATGAAACATATTTGCCGCATTTCCGGTGTAAAATATGGTGACGACCCGAAAAACGATATTTCCCTGCGCGTAATCACCGACCACATCCGCAGTATNNGCCGTGCTGCCCGCCATGGCCGTTTGCTCGGAATTGACCATACGTTCCTGTCGGAAGTGGCAAATACCGTAATTGACGAAAATAAAAACGCATATCCTGAACTGCATGAAAAACGCGCCATGATTACAAAGCTCATCAGCGTGGAAGAAGAAAGCTTTGCAAAGACGATCGATCAGGGTTTGCAGCTGCTGAACACATACATTGACAACGCGGACAGCAAGGTGTTTTCCGGTGCGGATGCATTCCGACTGAACGAC
The DNA here is from genome assembly GCA_002378845.1 of Ruminococcaceae bacterium UBA3451. GTDB lineage: Bacteria > Bacillota > Clostridia > Oscillospirales > Acutalibacteraceae > Caproiciproducens. The sequence goes on from DFRY01000022.1 coordinate 35,727, forward strand.
ACTTACGGCTTCCCGCTTGACCTGACCAAAGAGATTGTCGCGGAACGCGGCATGACGGTGGACGAGGAAGAGTTCCGCCGCCTGATGCTGGAACAGCGCGACCGTGCAAGAGCGGCAAGAAAGAACGCCGGTGCCGATGCGTGGGAAGGCGAAACCGACCTTCTTGACGGCGTTGCCGAAACCGAATTTGTCGGCTATACCCAGTTTGAAACTACCGCCAAAGTAACTGCGATTGTAAGGGACGGCGAGCGGGTCGAATCTGCAACCGCGGGCGACGAAATCGTTCTTGTGCTTGACCGGACTTCTTTCTATGCCGAAAGCGGCGGTCAAATCGGCGACATCGGTTCCGTTGAGTCCGCCGATGCCATCATCAATGTAACAAATACCACCAAGAACCACGCCAAGAACTATCTGCACCACGCCGTTGTTGCCGCGGGCCAGATCAGTGTGGGCGAGGAGGTTAAGGTTTCCATTGATTCCAAAAACCGTCTTGCCATTATGCGCAACCACACTTCCGCTCACCTGCTGCAGGCTGCTCTGCGTAAGGTTTTGGGCGACCATGTGGAGCAGGCCGGTCAGCTTGTCAACGAGCGCTACGTGCGTTTTGACTTTACTCATTTCTCTGCTTTGATCAAAGAAGAGTTGAATCAGGTGGAGACACTGGTCAACGAAGTCATTTTGAACGGCACAACGGTGGAATGCCGTGAAATGCCCATTGAAGAAGCGAAAAAGTTGGGCGCGATGGCGCTGTTCGGCGAAAAATACGGCAATGTAGTCCGTGTTGTCACCGTCAGTGATTTCTCCAAGGAATTCTGCGGCGGCACGCACATTGACAATACCGCAAAAATCGGAATGTTTAAAATCGTTTCCGAAAGTTCCGTTGCGGCGGGCGGGCGTCGTATTGAAGCCGTAACCGGAACCAACGCGCTGGCTCTTATCAACCACGCGTTAAGCGAAATTGAGGAAACAGCGGGCGTTCTGAAGTTAAATAACTCTTCCGAACTGGTGCAGAAGGCGACACAGCTTTCCGCCGAGCTGAAAGAAAAGGACAGAACTATTGAAGTGCTGAATTCCAAGCTTGCCGCGCTGCAGATTGACAGTCTGTTTGCGGATGCGAAGGAAGTAAACGGCGTCAGCATCATTACCGGAATTTTTGCGGGAACCGAGCCGAACGCGCTGCGTGCTATGTGCGACAAGGTACGTGACCATGCGCCGAACATGGTGGCGGTTCTGGCGGGAACCATTGACGGCAAGGCCAATATCGCGGCCTGCGTTGCGAAAGATGCGCTCCAGAAGGGCGTAAACGCCGGGCAAATCGTGCGCCAGGTTGCACAGCTTGCGGGCGGCAACGGCGGCGGCAGACCCGACAGTGCCATGGCGGGCGCAAAGGACCTGAACAAGCTGGAGGAAGCTCTTTCCACGGTCGAAAAAATTGTTGCCAATATGATAAAATAATACTATAATAACATTGTTTCGTTTAAAAAGGAGGGATCAGTTTGGACTGTGTTTTCTGCAAAATAGCGAACGGAGAAATCCCAAGCAAAAAGGCGTATGAGGACGAAACGGTTCTGGCATTTTATGACCTGGACCCGCAGGCTCCTGTGCATATTCTGATTATCCCGAAACAACACATTCAGTCTGTTGAGGAAATTACTCCGGAAAACAGCGCGGTTGTCGGCCATATTTTTGAGGTGGCGGCAAAGCTGGCAAAGGAGAATCACCTGGACGGCGGTTTCCGTGTGGTAAGCAATGTGGGGAAAGACGGCGGACAAAGTGTGCCGCACCTTCACTTCCACCTGCTCGGCGGCCGTTCCATGAAGTGGCCTCCCGGCTGATGTTTGCATTCTATTTAAAACTGAAAGGTCGAATTCTAAATGGGTGAATATTATAAAATGACAATTGCCGGCTGCGAACGTGAGCTGCCAATTTGTCCGATCAGCGATACGCTGGATATTGCGGGCTTTGTCATGCTTGGTGATGTGGAAATTACGGAAAAGTCGGCTGCTGCGCTTCTGGCAAGATGCCCGGAGCACGACGTTGTCGTAACCGCCGAAACGAAGGGAATTCCGCTTTGCTATGAAATGGCGCGCCAGGGCTGCCGCAGATACATTGTTGCACGCAAGAGCGTGAAAGCGTACATGCGCAATCCGATTCATGTGGAGGTAAAATCCATTACAACGGATCATGTGCAGAAGCTTTATCTTGCAGAAGACGATTACAAGGGTCTGAACGGAAAACGTGTTCTGATTGTCGACGACGTCATCAGTACCGGAGAATCTCTTTCCGCCATGGAAGACCTGGTAAAGCAGTTCGGCGGTAATATTGTCGGCCGTGCCTGTGTGCTTGCCGAAGGCGATGCCAAAGACAGAAAAGATATTATTTATCTGGAGCCTCTGCCACTTTTCTTTAAGTAATAGAAATAGTTCGGGGGAATTGTAATGAAGCGGCCGCTTGCGTTAGTAGGTTTTTGTTATCTGCTGACTCTTGCGGCCGCTGTTTTCGTCGGTGCGCAATGGTCAATTGTTTTGGCCTGCGGCTGTCTTGCGGGCTTTCTGGTGACTTTGTTCCTTCCCAAAGTGCGCACCGTCGGGGTGTTTCCCATTGCCCTGCTTGCCATGTCGCTGGCGTTCGGCAGCTTTTTCACCGCTTCCCAGAACTTTGCGCCGGCCGCCGCGCTGGATGAGAAGGACGTTGTAATCACCGGAACCGTGTGCGAATTGCCTTATCAGGCGTACAATCGGTTTTACTATGTGCTGCAGGTTGACGATTGCTCGCTTCCCAATACGCCGAAACCGTTCAAAATACGTCTTTCCGCCCAAAATGCTCTGAACGTACAGCCGTATTCCCGGGTAAAAGGGAAAGTACACCTTTTTCTGCCGAGCGGCGGGGAGGGGTATTCCTCTCGTTCCTATTACGCGTCCAAGGGAATATCGATGTTCGCTTTTCTTTATGAGTACGAAAAGGTAGAAATCAGCCCGCCAATGCAAAAACCGCCTTATTATTACGCGCTTTTGCTGCGCGGCGCGCTGCTGAAATCGGTGCGTTCCATGCTGCCGCCGGAGCAGGCAAATTTAGTAAACGGCGTAGTTTTCGGTGACAAGACCAGTCTTTCCGACGAGGTAGTATCCGATTTTCAAACCATCGGGATTTCCCATATCCTTTCTGTTTCCGGCCTACATATGGCGACAATGGCGCAACTGATTTTAATGCTGCTGCTGTTTTTCAAGGTTCCCAGAAAGTCCGCCGCGCTGATTGCTTCCGCCGGTGTGTTCGGGTTTATGGCAGTTACCTGTTTTGTGCCTTCCGTTACACGCAGCGGGGTTATGTGCCTGATTTATCTGGCAGGAATTTTGTTTTCCCGCAAGCCGGACGCCCTAAATTCCCTTGGCGCGGCGGTGTTGCTGATCAGTCTGCATAATTCCTATGCCGCCGCGGATGTTGGATTGTTGCTGTCGTTTTCCGCAACGCTCGGTTTAATTCTGATTTCCGGTAAAATTTCCGGCTATTTAAACCGAAAGTATGATAAAATAAAAGGGATCCGTCCGCTGGTTTGCGGAATTAACGGAACGGTTGCCACCACAGTCAGCGCAGTGCTGTTTACGCTGCCTATTATTATTCTTTCGTTCGGCCGCGTTTCCCTGATTGCGCCGGTTTCGAATTTACTGGAATTGGTGCCGTCTACTTTAATGATGGATTTCGCGTCGATTGGAGCGGTAATAAACCTGATTGCTCCGCAGTCCTTTCTTGCGATGCCGTTTGCGCTGGTTACGGGGCTGCTGGCGAAATATATGCAGACCTGTGCCCACTGGCTCGCGCAAATTCCCTATGCCAGTGTCAGCGCATCCAACGGATTTGTTTTGCTGTGGCTTTCCGGCAGCATTTTTCTTGCCGCCGCGACTTTATATTTAATGAAAACGCCGAAGTTGTTTCGGGCGACTGCTTGGCTTTCCGCGATTGCTTTGTTGGTGGGAATTTTTTCCTATCAGGTTACAATGCGAAATGTGACAAGGCTCACAGTTTTGGATGTAGGCAGCGCAGAGTCTGTTGTGCTGACCAAAAACGGACATGCTGCGGTAATTGGATGCGGCGGCTTTTCTTCGAATCCGATTCGTACGTACCTTCGCAGCGAAGGCGTTGTATCTTTGGACTATATTCAGCCGCTTTCGCAAAGCAGAGAGGAATCCGTAAATTGTGCCGCTTTGGTCAATGCGTTCCATCCCGGACAGCTTGTTTTGCAGAACAGCGAGGTATTGGATGGTTTTTTGCAGGCTTCGCTGCCGAACGCAAAGCAGGAAAGTCACTTTGACCGCTCTGCTTCGGCCTCCTTGTGGGGCAACGCGGAATTGAGTACGGTAACGGTGGGAAACGTGTGCGCGGCATATCTTACCGTAAATCAAATTTCCGTGTTGGTTTACCCGTCCGGAATACAGATCACTTCTTTGCCGCCGGAATGGCTGAATGCGGATTTTTTGGTTGCGGACGCCGCAAATAACGACCTGCGGCGGTTTCATCCGCTTTATACGGTGCTGTCTATGGACGAGGAAGACCTTCAGCAGACAAATGATAGGACCCGGGGCTGGAACCCCGTTCCAACGGGCGGCGGCGGGCCGATTGTGCTCGCATTTCAACGTGACGGAATGTTGCAAATAAGGAGGGAATAAAATGCCTGAAATAACAGAATCCGAATTGAAAAAGCATATTGATCGGTCAAGTTTTTCCAATCTGTATTTCCTGTACGGAGAAGAAAAATATTTGGTAGGGCATTACGCCCGAAAATTGATCGAAAAGGCCAAGGGAACCGCGTTTGAGGATTTTAACTTTCAGCGGTTCGACGGCGGTTCAGTTGGTATAGATGAAATTGCGGCTGCAGTGGAAGCGCTTCCCTTCCTGGCGGAGCAGAAATGTGTGGCCGTGGCCGACCTGAACGTGGAAGGTCTGCGTGCAAACGAGCTGAATAAGCTGGATGAATTGATCGAAACGATTCCGTCCACTACTGTGCTGGTGATTTATCTTCCTACCGTTGCCATCGATGTGAAAAAAGATAAAAAGTGGAAAAAGTTTTTTGCTTCCGCCGGCCGCATTGGCTGCACGGTGTCGTTTGCCAGGCGTTCCAACCCGGAACTGGAAAAGCTGCTTTGCTCCGGCGCCCAGAAACAGGGCTGCGAGCTGTCGCGAACGAGTGCGGGCCGCATCATTGCCTACAGTGGAAACGACCTTCAAACGCTTCTGAACGAGCTGGAAAAACTGTGCTCCTTTGTCGGGAACGGCGAAATTACCGTTTCGGTCATCGACCGGCTTGTGGTGAAAAATCTGGAGGCCCGTGTGTATGACCTTTCCAAAGCGGTTTTAGCGGGTGAATACGACAAAGCATATGGTATATTGGATTTGCTCTTTTATCAAAACGAAGAACCGGTTTCGGTTCTTGCGGTGCTATCCTCTGCCTACATCGATATGTACCGTGTCAGAACAGCCGTTCAGAGCGGGTACAGCGTGACGGAACCGGCAAAGCACTTTGACTACGCCCGTAAGGAATTTCGTCTTACAAACGCCGAGCGCGACGCAAAGCGCCTTTCCACCGCCATGCTGCGGGAAAGCCTGAAAACGCTTCTTGCCGTCGACACAGCGCTGAAAAGCGCCAGGGGCGACCGGCGTATTACCATGGAAAAGCTGATTGCCCAGCTTTTACTGATTGCTGAAAAGGAGCGAACCGCTTGATTAAAGTAAAAGAAGCCGTTATTGTGGAAGGGAAATACGATAAAATCAAGCTTTCTTCTGTCATTGACGGCCTTATCATTGAAACCCACGGGTTTCGAATTTTTAAGGATAAAGAGCAGATGGCGCTGATTCGCCGTCTTGCCGACACGCGCGGTATTCTTGTGCTGACTGACAGTGACTCCGCCGGGTTTCTAATCCGCAATTACCTTACCGGTTCCATTCCTGCGGATAAAATAAAACATGCGTACATTCCGGACATTCTGGGTAAGGAAAGCCGTAAAGAAAAGCCGTCCAAAGAAGGCAAGCTTGGGGTGGAAGGCGTGCCCGTGCAGGCTATTGCAGATGCCCTTACACGCGCGGGGGTTGTTTGTGGGAATGAGGACATTCCTGCCTGCCGTAAAATAACAAAAACGGATTTATACCTCGCCGGCCTTTCGGGCGGTGAAAACAGTGCGGAAAAGCGAAGGGTGCTGCTCAAAGAGCTTTCTTTGCCGGAACATTTGGCACCAAACTCCCTTGTGGGTGTTTTGAATAGCATTTTGGATTACGACACGTTTCAACAGCTTCTTGAAAAACTTTTTAAAAAAGTTTAATTTTTTTGTTGACAAGCTGTCCGGTATAGTGATATAATAAGTCTCGCTGAGTCGCGCGAGTGCTGGAATTGGCAGACAGGCACGTTTGAGGGGCGTGTGTTGTATGACGTACGAGTTCAAGTCTCGTCTCGCGCACCACATCAAAAACCGCATTATTACTGAAAAGTCAGTAGTAATGCGGTTTTTCTTTTCTTTTGCTTTTCAGCTTCAATTTTCGTCTGTACGACACTTGTACGACATATTGCATGTAACCTTACAGCAATTGCTTTTTCATAGTATGGCACTCCAATTCCATTCCGTTTTCCTGTACGATAAAAGTGTTAATAACGGAATATCCGTGATTTAGATAGAATTTTATTGCACGATGATTCTCTGTCAAAACCTCAAGGGTGCTGCTTTTATAGTTGTGGGCTCGCATGATTTTCTCCATCTCGATATAAAGCTGATTGCCCACCCCAATCCCAATATAACTTGGAGATAAATATATGGCATACCAATCGGCACCGTCCGGTTCGTTTTCTGATTTTCCAAAAACAACAGAACCCACTATCTGGCCATCAATTTCCGCGATGAAACAGGTATCACCTTTGGAAATTTCCTCTTGTAAGATAGGTACCCAATGTTCTTCGGTCAGTGAATCTAAATAAGAATCACTCATCATGTTTCGATAAGCCGATTTGTAGCTTTCTGCTATTTGAGCACTGACCCGGTTAAGCTCATTCTTTGTTGGTGTTCGAAAAATGATATTGTCCATATTTGAATTCCTTTCGTCTGATGGAAATACTATAAAATTTATATCATTATCTCATTTTCACCATAGAATGACAAGCTGTGCAAAAAGAATCCTTGCCAAACTTCCGCATCATGTTTACGGAAGTTTATTCTTCATGAATCTTTGATACGGAATTTGCGCGGTTTTTGGGAATGCCGTATTCCTTTGAAACAGGATCAAGGAACATCCCGATGTGCGGAGGGGTAAAGGTAAATAGTACGAAACATAGCGTTAAAAGCAAAAGAAGAATGGCACCTATAAAATCAGGACTTGTGCCGATGTCAGTCTCGTAAATCACCCTCCAGCTGTAGAAATAAGCAGCCGCTACACCTAATAGGAAGGTTAGAATATCAGCCCACAGGAAATTGCTTCCAATGATTCCGGTATAGGTGTAAAAGGCGATTAAAATAACCAGCATACCGAAAGCAATGCCGAATGACTTGGCAAAAATGAAGTTAGGGTAATCTTTTCCGATTACAAAATATTCCACCGTGCTGTATAGTAACATTGGCGTAAAAAGCAGCTTTAGGTGCTCCCAAGTGCTTTCGTTTACCGGGCTGAAAATTCCGACAATCCATTTGTGCCCGGACCAATTGTAAACAAAATGGAGTAAGGTACCGGCAATCACCGTAAAAATGAACCCGGTTATTTCCCAAATTGCTATCTTTTCCACATTAACACCCCTTTCGCTGAATTGTATGCTTCGTATGCGAAAAATAGGCATTGCTGCACCGGACCGTCTGTTTTATGTCAGATAAAAGTTTATGACAAGTGTGTTGGAAATTATGTCTTGCATACTTGACATAGCGCCAAGTTTATACTATACTATAGCTATCTTATTAAAGGTGGCGAATCATATGGATCGGGATGAAATTTTAAGACGAAATAAAGAAAGCAACCCTAAAGATGAAGGCAAAGTATATGTGGAGGATAAAGCAAAGCGCTACGGCGAAATTGGAATGTGTGTTGTTTTTCTTCTGTTGGTTGTTTATAATCTGATAAAAGGTCAGCCGTTGGATGATCTTCTGGCTATGTTCTGGGGTTATTTGGGTGTCGGTTATTTTTATAAATACAGGAAGTTCCACGAAAAAGGTTCACTGATTTCCGCTGTTTGCGGAATGATTGCGGCGGTCGCCTTTTTATTGGCTTATGTGATTCAAACATGGTAAATGCAATGGAGAATAAATTGGACTTGAATAACCGAATTCGGATGTGGCGCGCTGAAAAGCGGATCTCCCAGGGGGACTTGGCCGACCTGGTCGGCGTGTCGCGCCAGACCATCAGTTCTATTGAAAACCTGCAGTTTTGCCCAAGCGCAAAGCTTGCCTTATTAATTTGTGTAGCGTTGGACAAAAAGTTTGAAGAAGTATTCTATTTCGAATGATAATAGAGCAAAGGCAGCGCCCGTTTGCAGGGCGCTGCCTTTGTAATAAAAATAGGTTTAAAGCTTAGCCGACATCATGATTCCGTCGCCAATCGGCAGTAAAACACTGTCAAGCTGCGGGTGTTTCATCACGATCTCGTTGTACTGCCGAATGGGTTCCACCAGGTGGCCCCATTCCTCTTCCATGTCAAAAACAGGGAACAGTGCGTCGTCAGAAAGAAGAATACCGCCTTTGTTCAGCAAACGAATGCAGTCGTTCAGCAAAACGGGGTAAAGCCTTTTGTCAACGTCCTGAAAAATCAGGTCATACGGTTCCGTAAGGTCATGTAAAATCTCCCTTGCATCCCCGCGCTTCACAGTAATATAAGCGGTTAGCCCGGCCTTTAAAAAGTTTTTTTCGGCCTGGTCGGCAACCTTTTCGTCAAATTCAATGGTTGTTATATGCCCGCCGTAAGTTTTCGCGACCGATGCCATAGAAGCGGTGGAAAAGCCCACGCTGGTTCCGATTTCAAGAATCCTTTTCGGCTGCGTTATTTTTAAAATCAGTCTTAAATAAGCGGCGGCTTCGTCGTCGACCGTCGGGGTGTAGTCCTGCAGCTCCATACCGGAAGTGTAGTTGTGTTGGCTGAGGAACGGTTTGTTTTTATACAGCTCATGAATATATTCGCTTACTTTTTCAAATTCCATTTTTTAAATCTCCTTTAAATTGTTTTTGTTAAAATTGCAATCAGCTTGTCGTAGCAGGTAAGAAAGTCCTGCAGTTCCTTTGGCTGCATCTGTATAAGGGCATTGTGAACAAAGTCGGTTTCGGCTTCCTCACTTAAGGCCTTCAGTACTTTTCTTCCTTCTTCTGTCAGAACAACGTGGTTAATTCTTCGGTCCTCTGTATCCATTACCCGCTTTAAAAGCCCCTTTTTCTCCAGCCGGGTAACCCGTTCGGAAACGGTGTTTTGGGAAACGCTGATGTTTTTTGCAAGCGAACCGATGGTGGGTGCCTCGGTATCACTGGTAACATCCAGCATCAAGTCGTCCAGCTCTATCAGCAGGTGAAACTGGTCAAGGCTTAAATCGTATTTCTGCGCAAGCCGGTGATAATTTTCGTGGATGAGTAAATCCACCGTGTCCCTTCGGGCAATAATTTGCTGCGCGATCTCTTCTTTCTCCATAGTTTCCTCCTGAATTTATAATTTATATCGTGCAAAGATTAAATCGTACAACGATATAATAGAGCACATCTTGAAAAAAGTCAAGCAAAAAATTCTTTTTAATAATACTTGACTTTTCCGGTTGAACTGCCGATAATTAGAATTCTCATAAAGTCAGGAGGAATGAAAATTGCGGAATTGGAAACTGGAATCGACAAGACTGCGGTTAAAGCCGTTGTCCTGTGAGGAATTGAACTGCATATTGCAGGACGAATTTGAAAAGGTGATTTTAAAATACGATACGGATTCGATTTTAACTGATACCAAATCGGCCATTGAAAAAAAGCTGAAGAAAATGGGCTCAGCTGGCAGCGAGGAATATGAATGGTATACCTATTGGCTGATTATTGAGAAAACGGAAAACAAGGGAATCGGGTTTATCGGGTTTAAAGGGCCGCCGAAGGAAAGCGGGCAAACAGAAGTGGGGTACAGTATTTCGGCGAATTACCGCAGACGGGGGCTTATGTCGGAAGCGTTGACTTTATTGATAGATTGGGCTTTTGAATCCTCTTCCTGCAGCGGGGTGTTTGCGATGGTGCGCAAAGACAACGTTGCCTCCGCTAAAGTATTACGGAACTGCAGCTTTTCTGCGGTCGAAGCCTCTGACGGGTACGATCGTTATGTCAGAAGTTTACGGTAGGAAAGGATTGTATTTTCAGAATGCGGTGCAGGTTCTTTACAGCGTTGCATTTTGGGGTATAANNAATGAAAGGACAAATTATTCGGAATTTAAAGGAATACGACGGCAGAATGGTCTGGGTGGAATTTGAAAATCCCGACGCGTGCAGCTGCGCTAACTGCGGTGCCTGTGGCCCCAGTACTTCAGAGGCTCACCTTTACCTTAGCGATGTGTACCGTGTGGAAGGGCATTTTTTGGTTTCTCCAAACGACGAGGGGATTCGATTTCACGAATTCACCCCGCGGATTCTTTCAATTTATGCGTGGCAGGAAGATAAAAATTGACCTGAAGCAAGGTTTCATTAACATTTATGATTTGTATCATTATAAATCCCGTTAAAATTTAATCATAATTAAATTTGTTTCAAAGCCCTCTTTTTTCTGTGGAGATTCACAGCGAAAAGAGGGCTTTTTATGCCTTTTTTATGGGGTATACCATACTATTTCCATTTAATGGTAATATGGATTATTGTCTTGTGACTGGCTATATGTAATGTGAAAAAATGTCTCCTAATATCACATTAGGTTGTTCCGATAAATAGACTAAGGAATTTCGTTGCAGCCTTAGGTGGCCGTAACACCGAACGGTAAAGTCGTGTGGAAATTGAATACGGAGTGGGAGTATTCAGCAGGAAATCTATTCACACAACAAAATTGAAAGAAGATGGAATAAACATGAAAAACATGAAGATCGCAAAAAAACTGATCTGCTCCTTCCTTATTATCTCCATGATTACGGCTATTGTGGGAGTAACGGGAATTATCAGCATGATTCAGATGAAAGCGTCGGGTACCAAACTGTACGAAAAGCAGACGGAACCGCTGGCTGTCATTTCGGAACTGGTTGCTAATCTGGAACGCATGAAATCGTATTCCAGAGAATACGTGGTGTATTATCAGGATTCCGATAAGCTACAAACAATTCAGACCAATGCGCAAAAGGTGAAAACCCAATTGGAAAAAGATATGAAGGACTATGCTCCGACAATCTCGACCGCCGCTTCCAAGGCGCTGTTCGACGAAGCGAACAAAATGTACAGCGATCAGCTGGCGCCTTCGTTCAGCCAAATTGAAAGTGACGCCCAAAGCGGAAATTCAGCGGGCGCAACACAGGAGCTGGAAAACTTTAATACAATTCTTGATAAGATGGAGAGCAATTACGACCAGTGCCTGCAAAATCGAATTAACAATGCCAAAGCCAATAACGACGCCAACAACCAAATGGCGGACTCGGTTATGGCGGTAATGATCGGCGTTATTTTGGCCGGGGTTACAATCTCCATTTTTATGGGGTACCGCGTAGCAAAGTCCTTGAGCAAACCAATCAACGAAATGGCGCTTGCTGCGGAGCGCATTTCGGAGGGACATTTGGACGTGGAAATTACCTATGTTTCCCGCGACGAGGTGGGTTCGCTGGCAAAATCCCTGAAATCTGCGGCGGCCACGCTTCAGCTTTATGTGCGCGATATTTCCGAAAACCTGGGGATGATGGCTTCCGGAGATATGACCGCGGAAATCACCCAGGAATACGTTGGGGACTTTGCTCCTATTAAAGAGGCGTTAGTTCAAATTTCAGACGGATTAAACAAAGCACTTTCCAGCATTCATGTTTCTGCCGACCAGGTGAACAGCGGTGCCGAAAATGTATCCGGCGGCGCGCAATTGCTTGCGNNAGCAGGGCGCGACGGAACAGGCGAGTACCGTGGAAGAGCTGGCGGCTTCCACCAGCGAAGTTTCCGGCAAAATCCGTGAAAACGCAGCGAACGTAAAAGCGATGTCCGGCCATATTGATGAGACAATCGCGCACGTTTCCAACGGCACCCAGAAAATGAAGGAAATGCTTTCGGCAATGAATGCAATCAGCAGTTCCTCGGGTGAAATTGGGAAAATCATTAAGGTGATTGACGATATTGCGTTCCAGACCAATA
>DFRY01000007.1 GCA_002378845.1 Ruminococcaceae bacterium UBA3451
ACAAATTCTATAAATCCTTGTTCTTGCTCATACATATCGCCACCTAATAAAACACGTTCTCCATATTGTTCTGATGACCTGCGTTTTACACGCTCTAAACGTATATCAATCGGGACAGATAGAAATACTCCTAATTTATACATAGAACTAATTTTATCGCCATAATTACCTGTTACAGCAGAAAACACGAATGAATTATTTTTTTCCATATCAGCAAGCATTAACTCAATCACTATATCTTTAGAGCGTGGTTTGGAGTAAGGAATCTCAGATTCTTCAAAGTAATAATCTTCCACATCTAAATGTTTTATGTTCAATTTACGAGCCAATTCACGTCCTAATGTAGTTTTGCCACATCCATTTGCACCAAAAACAACAATTCCATTTGACATTAGCCACGCCACCTAGATAATTATTATTCTGCTTATATACAGCTTAACGCCTTGCCAGTTAAGAATCAAGTAAACATTATGCGAAGTTCGGAGAAAGCTCTGAACTGCCCAGTAAACTTCTTTGGAGCAGTCACTTGCAAGAATGGCATACCACACGCTATCACTAATTCCCTGATTGTTACGATGGGATTGTCGCAATGTCCCTTCATATTTCATTCCGCACTTTAGCATTACTTTACCAGAATTTGGATTATTGGGATCGTGTATTGCCTCAACACGATTAATGCCTACTTCGTTTATGAAAAAAGATATGACCGCTTATAATGCTTCGGAAGTAATTCCTTGATGCCACCATTTGCGACTGATACAATATCCGATCTCTACCTTTCCGATATCATCACTCTTATGTACGACCCCTATTGATCCAATTACTGCTTGACCGCTCAATCTCAGCGTTTCGCCCATTGGTAATTGTCAAGTTCTGAATAACTTTTTATCCAATTTTCAATAACTTCTTTAATTACGTCAACACTTTGATGAAATGGCCATGATAAGAATTTATTGACCTCGGGATCACTCGCCCAATTTTCATACATACTCTGAGCATCTTCAATTCTAAAACGACGCAATATAAGACGTTCCGTTTCTATCGTTCTTGTTCCCAAGTGTTTCAATCCACATGCCTCCAAGTTCAGGGTAGGGTAGGAAAATGCTTTTTGCTTATACATGTTTATTTAATAAAATCCCCCAATATTGTCTTTTCAAATCTTTTGAGGATATTTTACCGTTTCCGATATTATATCTATTTAGGATGAATCACACGTGGACATGCACCGGCCATGTGTTTATGGGAAATAGCGTATCCCCTTGGAATCGATTAGCCAATACGACCTCATCTACATCGATCGTTCTGTTTTGAATCTGAAATGGAGGAATCACTTTGGCCAGCAAAAAATCACCCTGGCTTTCGGAAACGAGTCGGCGTTCGAAATACACGCCTTGGGTTCAAAAGCAGATTCCGGATCATAAGAAGCTAAGTAAAAATCAATCTGTTGTTCCTTGAGGTTTCACTTCCAAGCATCAATATTAATTCCTGATTATAATCACCCCCCTCGCAGAGTCTAAACATTATACGGAGTTGCAATGGATTATCCGATCTCATTTATTTATTATTCTTCAAACATACAACAATACCCGCGATATGTAACGTCATAATAAGGAACTGCAAAGTTAGCATCTTTATAAAGCAAATCCTTTCAGAAGGCTGTCTTGCAACTTCATTCTACCAGTGATGTGCAAACCTTGTCTTCTTTTTATGCCCTTTTCAATTTGTGCAACTTATTGTACCTTATCTCCTATCCATGCGTATACTTGGGAAATTATCAGTCAAAATGTAATTAGTTTTATAACTGATATTTTCGGGTCACTGTACTTGTGATGCAAAAATGATGCTTTTGCTGTGTAAAATAAAAAAACATATCATAAAAAGAGGATGCTTATGAACTCAATTTTAATTGTGGAGGATGAAAAGAAGATTTCTGATTTGATTAGAATCAATCTAACAGATGCCGGTTATCGCTGCACTTGTGTATATGACGGACTGCAGGCGGCGGACAGCTTGGGAAATGAAACGTTTGATTTAATACTACTCGATATCATGCTGCCGGAGGTCGACGGCTATGAATTGATTGAATATATTCGGCCCTTGAACATTCCCGTTATTGTTGTCACAGCAAAATCTGATATAGCAGATAAAGTAAAGGGCCTGAAACTCGGCGCCGACGATTATCTGACAAAGCCTTTTGAAATTGTTGAATTGCTCGCCAGGGTTGAAACTGTGTTGCGCCGTTACCATAAAAACGATCAATATATTGAACTTTACGATGTGAGTATTGACACACTTTCACGTATCGTAAAAAAAGGCGGAAAAACGATTAATCTGACCGTCAAGGAGTATCAACTGCTGTTACTGTTTATTCAGAACAGGAATATCGCCCTGTTTCGGGATCAGATTTACAAAAACGTTTGGGATGAAAGCTATATGGGAGACAGCCGTACCGTCGATTTGCATGTGCAGCGCTTGCGCAAAAAATTGGGTTGGGAGGATAAAATCACGGCGGTTTATAAAATCGGCTACCGGCTGGAGGTGGAATAAGTGAAGTTCTTCTGGCGGATTTTTTACAGTACGATCATTGTAACAATGATTACTTTCAGCTTAGGAAGCTACTTTCTCATAAGTGCCTTGTTTAATTCTTCACTGGAACATGAGACCGAAGCGGCCTATGAAGAAAACGATATGCTGAGGACTTCTCTTGAAATGGCGATTGCCAATACCCCTCATTATGGAGATTTATCCGAGGATACACTGAAGAATTTCGCTCAATCGATGAGGATTACTACAGCGTCCGGGATGCTGCCGATCAGCATTGATAACGCGGACTTTAAAAACCTTTATATCAATTTCAATGATACAATTGACAGCGCTATTCTGAAGACAATCTCCAGTTGAGTACGGAACAACGGAAAAAGCTTGCGGAGTTACTCAAAGCAATGCAGGACTAAAAAAATTAGCCTCACGATTTTTATGTCGTGAGGCCTTTGTTTTTAAAACTCTCCCAAATACACTTCGTCATACAGACATTCCTCAATTTCTTCGCAGGAATAGCCCCTTGCGTACAGGATATCGATATCCTCCGGCGAGCAGCCGTAACACCCGGCCATCTCTCGAAGCTCCTGTAAATAATCATCCTGTATAGCCTTTTTCTTAGATCGACGATATTCGTACGGCGGGAACCAGCCAAGATGGGAAAAACCGAAATCATAGAACAGACTGGCGGGCTGGAAGTTCGCCGCTTCCACATTCCCGCAGCTATCAATTTTCAGAATATCACCGTTGTCCAACCGGATTTTTTCGTGCGGGAGCTTTGACAACCTTAGCTTTTTCACAGCGGTCAAAAGGATCTCCTCTGTGGAAGCATAAAGGTAAAGCCCATTGCGTTGAAAATGATAAANNATGATAAATGCACATTGGGCTGCTGCCTTTGACAAAATAGAGATTGTCCTGTGCGTCCAATACCGTAAATGTAAAAGAGCCCTCTACCGTTTCAGCCATCTTTTTCAGACTGTCCAGGTCGAGGGCTCTTTCCTGTTCCAACAGTTGTACCGCAACATAGCTGTCCGTTTGGATTCTTGTATTGGGAAGTCGGTATTGTTTGCGCAATTCCCCGTCGTTATGAAGTACCCCGTTATGAGCAAGGGCAAACCGGGTGTTGTCACAGCGACCTTCAAACGGGTGGTTATTGGCGTTGTACTTTTCACAGCCCTGCGTCGTCATCCGGTTATGCCCCATCACAGCGATACTGTCGTCTGGAATATGGAAATGCATTTTTCGGGCAGGAAGCGGACGTTTGAATATCTTTAGTTTTTGATTGCTTACATAAGCAATTCCGGTGGCATCGGTGCCTCGAACCTCACATTCCTTTGACAGCAGAGAAATGATCTGAGATTTTCTTTTGCCGTCCAGATTNNTATGCTTGTAGTCTAATAATCCAAATAAGCAGCACATCAGTCATCCTCCTCACAGCAAACCGGTTCGTTTATATACAGTCGGCGTTCTTTTAAATAGCTAATCAGTTCCGGATATTGATCACGGTCAAGCCGTTCCACAAACTCGCACCAGCTGAGGGCTGCCAACTCTTCATCGGACATGAAAAGAGCCACATTGCAAATCTCATTCACGAGCTGCAATGTGGCAATCAGCGTATTCCATTTTAATGTACCCCGGAAAATACGGAACTCAATGGTCGAATAATTTGTGATATTCACACAGGTGTACCGGCCTCCATATCCTTTCTTGGCATGCTTGAGAATTTCTTTCGGTCGGTTCTTATATCCATACCGCGCCGCCCAACGGTTGACCTGCGCCTGTGTCCTTCGGCTGAATCGCAGCAGTTCCTCCCAGAACCGTTCGACAAAGAACAGAATTTGGCTGATGCATTCCTCCTGTTTCCCGATGTCCGCTGTGAAGCAATCGCGGTTCACATGAACATGCAATCCGCAGGTATCGGTTTTATGGGAGTAATAGTCTAGATCCAGGGCCAAATGCATCACTTCTTTCCAGGGCATTTGTTTCTTATGGTAATCCAGCGTCATGGGATGGGTAACGATCTCCATGCCGTCATCCAGACTGCCGTCGCCCTTAATATAGATGTGCTCCGCATTGGAATTTCCAATCTTCAGCAATTGATCGGCATTTGTACTGGACTTTCCCCCGCCGTCGATTTCGAGCTCCACACCGAAAAAGCGTTCTCCATCTCCATAAAAGATACAAATGTTAGATGAATTTCCCGACATCATGACCGTGCGCGAAGCAATGCAAGTGCTCGGCGTTTCCAAAAGTACGATTTACCTGCTGATACAAAATCGCCAAATCCCGGCATCCCGGTTGGGCGGAAAGCTGTGAAGAATAAGGAAGGACTACCTAATAGAATATTTAAAAAACAATAAATACTGATTTCCAAAAGATAAACAGCTACAAAAACGAAACGCAGATCATTTAGATCTGCGTTTCATTAACAATCTAACACTCAAATGTGTAGGATGATCATGCGAAACGAAAATTTATAAAAATCAATCCGGACATTCTTCTGGTGTGTGAAAAGCAGCTAATTTATCAAATTTCTCTGCATCTTCACATTTAAAATAATAACCTCGAACCAATAAATCATTCACATTTTTATAACCGTACTGATACTTTTCCTGTTTTATACGTAGTACTAAGTCTAAAAAATTGTATAAGCTAGTATAACATTTATCGCCATGACCGTATAAGCATTTTTCTATTTCGTCGACCAAGTAAGATTCAAAATAGTCGAGTAATTCCAACATCCTGTCATTTACAACTGATCTTCTCACTACTTCCGCTATAAAATCATCACTATACGCACAGGTTTTTAAATACTCTTTGACCGTAGCCCTTTCAATAGGATTATTATCGTTCTTCAGTTCTAGGTAAATGAGTAAATATCTATAATTATTTTGGAGCTTTGTGTTGGTGGGGATTCCAGTAGATAATTCTATATTACGCAGGATGTAAAATTCGCAAAGTTCATAAAATTTATTAAGATCGTTATTCATAAGAAGTTCCTTTCTCCGTTTACTAGCTTACCGCCTCTTGTAAAATATTAGGGATCCCGTAAACTAATAGCGCATAGATTCCAACAAAAACTGTCGCTCCGAACATTACACCTTCAGAAATCTCTTGTAATGATTCCGGTGAAGGCATATAAAAAATAGAAAAATCGTGACTCCTAACATGACCATTGGGATATACATNNTCATACTCGGTAAATCTAGCACCATTATAATCACTCATGTTTACTGGGTTGTTGTTACAGTACACAAATAAGTTATTCCCAGCTAGTCCCGTATCCGGATTCAACTGACCGTCTTCGCTGACAAATCTCCCTGTCTGCGGGTCGTAGTACCGGCTATTCAGGTAATACAGTCCTGTTTCAGAGTCATAATAATACCCACGATACAGGAATGGATTTGCCTTACCAATGGTGCTTGCCAGCGAACCGGTTGTACTTAACAGCTTGCCCCAGGCATCATAACGGTATTCTACAACCGTGTTACCGTTTCCGTCTACTATGCCGGTCACGTCGCCCTGCGCGTTTTTGGTGTAGTAATACGCTGTACCGTTGTAGGTAAAACCGACCCGGTTCCCATCGCTTTCGTAGAGGGACCAGAGAATATCGCTGCCAGTCTGCTAGGCGATTACCTTATTGCCGTCAAGGAAGTACTTCGTGGTAACACCGTCAACCGTTTTACGTTTCTACCATTTGTAACGGCTATGACTTTCCAAAACCTGTTTTAATCGGTTCAAAATAACAATTGAGTCATTTCTTAGCGGTTCAGGCGGTTCTTTCTTTACACGAGTGCTGTTAATGAGTTCCGAACATGATAGCTATATGATAGATGAATAATAACCCCCAACACAGATTTCAGTCTATCTGCGTTGGGGGTCATTTCGTTATTCAATTACTTGATTTCCTTACTTATTAACTCATCTAATTTTCTAGCTATTTGTATTGATTTTTTATCGTCTGGTTGGACTTCGAGAATTTTGTTATTCCAGTAGAGAGCATTTCTCCAATCTTTCATTTTTGAATAGCATGTTTCAATACTCATCAAATACTCTAAGTTCCTCGGATTTTGTTGGTATAGAACTATAAATTTTCGAATAGCATTTTCAAATTCTCCTAAATGTTTATATACTAGGGCTTGATTATAAATTGCACTTTGGCAAGTTTGATCATAATAAAGCGTAAGGTCAAATTCGTTTAATGCTTCTCGATATAAATTCTTTTGCATATAACATACGCCTAAGTTCAGATGCACTTCTGGTTGTTTATCTTCAATTTTAATTGAAGATAAATAATATTTTATTGCTGTCTCATATTCTTTAATATATTCATAATATACTCCCAGATAGTAATATACATCCTCATTGTTAGGATTAATTAACCTCGCACGATTAAAATATTTCAACGCATTATATTCATCTCCAGTTTTTAGATATACTCTCCCTAAATTGAAAACAGGTCTTTCCCAATTGGGACATTTTTCTATAAGAGATTCGAAACAGCCAACTGAAGAATTATATTCGCCCAACTCTAAAAATGTACAGCCAATATAATTTAGACAATCATTTGAAGGCATCAATTTATACAAGCGTTTAAAAATGCATAAGGCTTCACTGTATTGTCCATGTACATAATAGCTCTCAGCTTGATTAAAATCGCTCTGATAACTCATACACTTTCTCCTTAACTACAAAAGACTAAAATTTCTTCACTAATAATTGCATCTGCACCTGGAATTAAGGCATCATCAAAAACACCCCATCCCATAACATCATCTGCGGTTAAAAGCTCGTGGGCAACTACACCCAGAACAACCATTGATCCACCTTTAATGGCTTTATCCAGAAATCCCCTGATTTTAAATCACCATAAGCTTTATTATTATCATTTCTATCTCCGTTTTTCGAATCATGTAAGTCTCTGCTATCTTTTTCTCTTTTCGCTCTATCTTTGCCAAATGCATCATCAATCTGTTTTCTCTCGCGTTGTTTTTTATAAGAAGAACTTCCTTTGTCATTATAATTTTGATCAAGTAAATCATCATAATCGGCATCAACATCGATTTTTGTAGATGCCACATATCCTTGGAATGTTTTCCCAGAAGACGAATCTATCCATCTTCCAGTTCCATCATCATACTCGGTAAATCTAGCACCATTATAATCACTCATGTTTACTGGGTTGTTGTTACAGTACGCAAATAAGTTATTTCCAGCTAGTCCCGTATCCGGATTCAACTGACCGTCTTCGCTGACAAATCTACCCGTCTGCGGGTCGTAGTACCGGCTGTTGAGGTAATATAACCCCGTCTCGGAATCATAATAGTATCCTCGAAATAGGAATGGGTTTGCTTTACCAACTGTGCTTGCCAAAGAACCGGTTGTACTAAACAGCTTACCCCATGCGTCATAACGGTATTCAACAACCGTGTTACCATTTCCGTCTACTATACCGGTTACATCACCCTGAGCGTTTTTGGTGTAGTAGTAAGCTGTACCATTATAGGCAAAACTGGCCTAACGCCGTTGCGCCGAATATGTACACCTCCTGTATCTAGGTATAAAAGCGCCCTGCGAACCAAATCGCAGGACGCAAGATAGCTAATTATTTGACAAATACAACTATATTATATTCTTAAAGATATATATACCCGCAATAGGGATACATAGTATTAACATTATAATATTAACTGCTTTTTGTGCTTTCCATAATGTCGTGCATCTCAACTATTCGTATAAAGTACTTGAACCATTTTTATCAAATTTCATACCCATCATTCTTCCAACTGCACATAAAATTATAAGAAATCCATAAATCGGATAAGCCCGAAAGTATGTTTCATAAGTCATCCGTATATCTAAAAATGAGAGTACAGAAATCGTTAACAAAGACAAAACAAAGAGTATTAGTGACATTGTAGAGAATAGTAATAGAAAATAGTTTTTATAAAATGTACTACTGTGTTTCTTTTTAATCAACATAAGGATACCTCTCCCATTCATGTATCACTTTATTAGTTTAATTACATTTTCCCCGGCTTTCGCAATGTAACTGCGGTAATATTTCCGCCCACATCATAACTGTAAACAGTAGAAATACCGGACTTCTCATCGTCCGCACGGACAAGTTGGTTCAACTGGCCGTCCGTATCATACCGTAAGTGTTCTCTATTGTTCCGGCACTGTTCTGCGCAAATTTGCCGTGTCGTTGCTGGTTGTTGACCCTGTCAGCCGCCTATGAACGCGAATGAAATTAATTGCACTCTGAATCTTTTTTAATTATTTGGATTATAATTATACCGCAGTCGCCGCATAAATACTGTATTTTCCCTCGATTTTCAGTACGACACTTTTACGACAGAAAGGTAGGTTTACCCGGTTTTAACCACCCAAGAAGAATAGAAACACGCAAAAGAAAAACCGCATCCAACAGCCCAAAACGGCTATCTGATGCGGTTTTTTGTGGTGAACCATCGGGGATTCGAACCCCGGACACCTTGATTAAAAGTCAAGTGCTCTACCGACTGAGCTAATGATTCATACAACCTTTATATTATAGCAAAAATTTTTGCTCTTGTCAACAATAAATGCCTGTCAGCGAACGAAGCCCGAAGACAGGCTACTGGCTGGGCTGGCAGGATTTGAACCTACGGAATGACGGAGTCAAAGTCCGTTGCCTTACCCCTTGGCTACAGCCCAATATCAAGCGCAGAACACAGCCTGTCCCACGCCGCTTTTTATTATGGGGTGGAAGATGGGATTCGAACCCACGATCTCCAGTGCCACAAACTGGCGCTTTAACCAACTAAGCTACATCCACCATATATGGCGCGCCAAAAGGGACTCGAACCCCTGACCTACTGCTTAGAAGGCAGTTGCTCTATCCAGCTGAGCTATTGGCGCAGATTTTGTAATTGGAGCGAGTGATGGGAATCGAACCCACACGACCAGCTTGGAAGGCTGGAGTTCTACCACTGAACTACACTCGCGTTTTAGCGACGGCTATTATTGTAGCATAGTTCAGTGGCAAATGTCAATGATAATTTCTATTTTAGCCAGCTGTTTTTAAAAATATTTATCATTCTATTTCAGAACATCCAACTGAATACCGGTTTCATCAGCAGAGGCCGAAATTCCGGTGATTGTTTCATCGTGATTTTCCACGATTAAGGACGCAATCTTATCCTCCACCTGACGGCGAATCAGGTTGCGAAGGTCTCTGGCTCCGCTTTTGCCGCCAATCGCGTGCTCGGCCAGCCAATGGGTTGCCTTAATGTCGTATACAAACGCAATACTGCGTTCTTTCAGCGATGTTACGTATTCGTCCAGCATCAAATGGGAAATGGCCTCAAAATCGTCTGTATTCAACGAACGGAACACAATGACTTCATCTACACGGCTCAGGAATTCGGGGCGCAGGAAGTCCGTCAGGGCCTTCATTGCCTTTTCGCGGGTAACATCTGTTTCGCTCTTGGCAAATCCCAGAACGCCTTCCTTCTTTTCGCTACCGGCGTTGGAGGTCATTACCAAAACCGTATTTTCAAAATTGACGGTGCGGCCGTGGGCGTCGGTAATACGGCCCTCATCCAAAATCTGAAGCAGAATATTCATGACATCCGGATGTGCTTTTTCAATTTCATCAAACAGCAAAACGGAGTACGGGCGGCGGCGAACCTTTTCCGTCACCTGACCGGCTTCGTCATACCCGACATAACCCGGAGGAGAACCGATAATACGGGAAACGGAATGTTTCTCCATAAACTCGGACATATCCAGCCGAATCAGCGTTTCCGGCGTATCAAACAATTCTTTGGAAAGTACCTTAACCAGCTCGGTTTTTCCTACGCCGGTTGGGCCGACGAAAATGAAGGAGGCCGGGCGGCGGCGGGGGCTGATTTGCACCCTGCTGCGGCGAATGGCCGCGGAAACGGCGGCAACCGCCTCTTTCTGACCGATGATCTTAGAGTTCAGCGTTTCTTCAATATCGGAAAGCTTTTTCAGCTCATTTTCCTGAATACGGGCTGCGGGGATTCCCGTCCAAAGCTCGATAACCTTGGCAATATCTTTTTCTTCCACTTCAGACCCCAGCGCTTCCGGGGCAAGTTCCCTGCTTTTCGCTTCCAGGCGCGAAATTTCCGTGCGGATTTCAGCCAGCTTTTCATAATCCGGCTCAACTCCGTCGGCAGTCTGCTCCTCTTCCTGCTCCTTCAGCTTTTCCAGCTCGGCGGCTGTGGTGTCATAGGACGCCATCACGGTATTGCGCAGCGCGGCACAAGCACAGGATTCGTCAAGCAAATCAATGGCTTTGTCGGGCAGGAAACGGTCGTTGATATAACGTTCGGAAAGTACCACGGCACGTCGCACAATGGCGTCTGGCACGCGGACACGGTGGTAGGCCTCATAATAGGTCTTAATGCCCATAAGAACGTCTACCGTTTCCTCAATAGACGGCTCCGCAATGGTGACCGGCTGAAAACGGCGCTCCAGTGCGGCATCTTTTTCAATATATTTACGGTATTCCACGAATGTTGTAGCGCCGATTACCTGAATTTCCCCGCGGGAAAGGGCAGGCTTCAGAATATTTGCGGCGTTCATGGAACCTTCGGCGTCGCCGGTACCCACAAGGTTATGCACCTCGTCGATAAACAGGATGATATTCCCTTCGGCTTTCACTTCGTCCACAAGGCCTTTAATGCGGCTTTCAAATTGGCCGCGGAACTGGGTTCCTGCTACCAAAGCGGTAAGGTCAAGCAGATGAATTTCTTTTTTCAGCAGCCTTGACGGCACGTTTCCGTTCGCAATGCGCAGGGCAAGGCCCTCTGCTACGGCTGTTTTACCTACGCCCGGTTCCCCGATCAGGCAGGGGTTATTTTTGGTGCGGCGGCTCAGAATCTGCACCACACGGGCAATTTCCTTTTCGCGCCCGACGATATTGTCGATTTCCCCATTTTTGGCCTTGGCGGTCAAATTGGTGCAGTACGCGTCCAGGTGTTTGCGTTTGGTTTTATGTTTTTCTTTTTTCTCTTTCTTCGCGGTTTCACTGCTTTGAACCTGCTCGGAATTGCTGCTGTCATTCGATGAAAAAATATTCTGAAGAAACGGGAAAGTTGCGGCGCCGCCCGGCACAAAACCGTCGTCTCCTCCCGCTTCGTCATTTTCATCCGAATTGGTGGACATAAGCTCATTGAGTTCGCTCTCCATGGCCTCCAGCTGGTCTTCGGTAATTCCCATTCGTTCCATCAGGTCGTTAACCGGTTTTATCCCAAGCTCTTTGGCACACACAAGGCAAAGTCCACGGCTTTCTTTCGAATCGACCGTCGGTGATATGAACACCACCGCCGGCCTCTTATGGCATCTTGAACACATCATGAGTAAAGCACACTCTTCTCTTACTAATATAATAACCTTAAGGCTTATTTGTTTTTTTATCCATTACCTGCTGCATATCCATGGAATACTGTGGGTCGCTGGAATGCAGAATGGCCAGAAACACCTTTGCATACTGAACAAACGCATAAATCATAAACGCCGCCGTAATGGAAAGCAGCGTTATGGTAACAATCAAATTTTCAATTCCCCAAATTCCCTTCAGGGCAACAATTACGGTAAAGGAAATATAGAACAGCGTGGTTGCCACCTTACCGTACCACTTGGAACCGCCCGGCCGCTTGCTTTTTCCGATTAAAAGACAGGCAGCGCCCACCATTAGAATTTCTTTTAAAATAAAAATCGCTAAAAGAGGAATTAAAATCGGCTGTTTTATTGCAAGACAAACGGCAACCGCGCCCTGGGTCAGTTTGTCGGAAAGCGGGTCAAGCATCTGCCCCAGTTCGGTAAACTGATGAAACCGGCGTGCAATCATGCCGTCGAACATATCCGATAACCCGGAAATCACCAAAACCACCGCCGCCGGTACAATCTCATCGTTCATAAAATAAATCACAAACGGAACGATTAGAATGATACGTAAAACCGACAGTGCGTTTGGTACATTAATATTCTTATTCCTGTTTTTCATTCTCGATTACCTCATTCTAAATTTCCGCCTGATCCTGATATAACTTATAAATAGGATTATTTACATATGTGTATTGATAAATGCATGACTTACTGATTTCCTTTTGCGTTATGTTCGGATACTTTGCGGTAATGACCGGAAGCATAAGCTGAAGAACCGCACAGAGAAGAAAAACAATCAATACGCCTTTTAGCAGTCCGAAAACACCGCCGAGCAGTGAGTTTGCCAGGTGCAGCACCGGCAGCTTAAACACCACGTCAAGTGCGTTTGCCGCAAGACGGATTAATAGCTGAAGGAGAATGAAAATTACCGCAGTCGTTACTACTTTTGCAATGGCGTAATTCAGCATGTCGACTGCCGTTATGTTGAAAAAATAAGAATAAACCGCGCCGGTCAGCCGGTTGGCAAGCACAACGGATGCGATAACCGCGATCAGGTACCCAACCAGTTCAATCAGCGAGCGAACCAGCCCGATTCGGAAACCGGAAACAACAAAACACAGAACAATAACACACAAGATAATGTCCAGTATCGTACCCACTTTTTCCTCCAGTCAAAATTTTACTAAAGTCAACCTCGGTTTAAAGGTTTACCAACCCAAGGAAAGAAATCCTTCCTGTGGAAATCCATACCATGGAATTTGACTTTTTATTTATATCAGATAATATATCACAAAACAAGTTTCAGTACAAGCCGCTAGCTGCTTTTAGCCAGCCGCACCTCGGACACACCGAGTATGTACACAGAGCTTTCATCACACAGAGCAATCGCTTTGGCGTCGCTTCCCGCGTTGCAGCTGCCCATTGCACTGCCGGTAGCCGCAGAATAAAAATACACTTTTCCGCGGCCCAGCGCAGCCGCGGTATCCCCAAACAGCGACACTGACTTGACCCCTTCCTTCAGCGCAATTCCGGCGGTCGGCTGGCCGGAGTTGTTCAGCACCACCAGTTTGCAGTCCGCGGCATCTTTATAAGGAGTAAGGCTCAGAACGGTTCTTCCGTCATCCACATCATATGCAGCCAACTGTAGTCCCTGATAATCATAATTTACTTTACTTTTCGAATTTGTGTTAATCACAGCGGTCAGCTTGTCCCCCACCGCCACTGCGGTGCCGTCAGGGAACCATGCGGCGTCCACCATCATATTTTCTGAATAAACCGCAAAAGGCTCCACCGTTTTGGTATTACTGAAGTTTAAAAGGTATACCGAAGAGGTCAGCGCGCCGTCTTTCGCGGATACCCCGGTCACAATTGCGGCGGTGCCGGCCGGGTTCAGTGCGACGGCAGTCGGGTAATAGTCGGAAAACCAATATTGAAATATCTTTTTCCCGTCTTCCGAATACGCCGTCAGGCAGCCGAAGTACCCGTCCGCTTGGGTTGCCAGCGCAAACCTGCCGTTCGTGGCAAGCGCCCCGGCAAGAATATTCTGATCTGTATTTGCTTTGATTAACGTTTTGCTTTGGCTTTCCACCTGATACCCCGTGCCGCCCAGGTTATAAATAAATACCCGCGGGCCGTTCACCTTCATGACCGGGCTGGAAAAGCTGTGAGGGCGGCTGATGACTTCCTTGGCCGTGGAATTCAGCGCCGTCAGTTCTGTGTCGCGCAGCAAAAACAGTTCTTTATCCTTTGATTTAAAATTGCTCTGGGAAATCACACTGCCCGCAATGCTGTAGGGATACCCGTCGCCCACGCCCATGCCGACCACCTGTGTTGACACCCATTCCAGCACATTGGAAGGGGTCAGGTTGGCACGGTTAAACCAAAGCAGCATGCTTACCACGCAAAGAATCAGGATTCCGATAATCCGGTAAATCCAGCCGGGCACGCGGCCTTCGTGCTTTTTCCCGCGCCGCTTCCGCCGGCGTTCCTGCGGAGCCCGGTGCTTGGCCAGATCGATTTCAGCCGTGTCAAAACGCTGTCCGCTGCTCATGTTTTCACATCCTCATAAAAAACCCGGTTTAAATACAATCCGTAAGGGGGTGCGGTCGGGCCTGCCGCCCTGCGGTCTTTCGCCTCGATTACCTCGGCTACCTGTTGGGGTTCCAGTTTGCCCTGGGCAACACGCAGCAGCGTACCCACCATAATGCGCACCATATTGTAAAGGAACCCGTCTGCCGCAACGGTAAACAAAACCAAATCCCCTTCCCGCCGGACTTCCGCTTTGGTCACGGTGCGTGTCATATCGCCGCGCTCGCGGGAATCCAGAGTACAGAATGAAGTGAAATCGTGCGTGCCCAAATAGCAGGCGGCGGCTTCGTTCAAGCGGTTCAGATCAAGCTGATACCAATAATGCAGCGCGCGGTGCTGCTGAAACGGGTCGCGCACCGGGTGGTTCCATATTTGGTAAACATACTCTTTGCCGGTGCAGGAGTAGCGCGCGTGAAAGTCAGGAGGAACCTCCCTGCAGCTCCACACCGCAATATCCTCCGGCAGAAAATGGTTCAGCGCACCAACCAGCCGTTCACACAGAATGGTATGTTCCGTTTTTAAGCTGATGCAGTATTGGCGTGCGTGTACGAATGAATCGGTGCGGCTGCACCCTTTAATATCCGGTTTTTCACCGAGCACTTTCACAAGCGCCTCCTGAAAAACCTGCTGTACCGCAACGGCATTCTGCTGTATCTGCCAGCCGTGGTAATTGGCCCCGTCGTAGCTGACGGTCAGCAGCAAATTTCTCATAGAACTTTCTGAACTCCTTTCGGCGCGCCTTCCCGTAATTCCTTAACGAATTGCGGGCGGAAAATAAAAGCCGCAGAACACGACAAAGGCACAAACCACCGCGGTAAAAGCCACTGCGGCCACATCCCTGCCGGTTGCATGCAGAACCTTCATTTTGGTGCGCCCCTCGCCGCCGTGGTAGCAGCGGCACTCCATTGCCATGGCAAGGTNNGTCGTACGCCCTGCGAAAGGATGAAACGAACAGCGGAATCAGAATGGGAATCAACGCCTTGATGCGCTGCATCAGTCCGCCGCTTTCCATGTCGGCTCCGCGCGCCTTCTGCGCGCTCATGATTTTATCCGTTTCCTCCAGAAGGGTCGGAACGAAACGAAGTGCAATCGTCATCATCATGGCAATTTCATGCACCTTTACGTGCAGCAGCTTCAGTGGCTTCATAATGCGCTCCAGCGCATCGGTCAGTTCGGTTGGCGACGTGGTAAACGTCAGCACGGAACTGAATAAGATCAGGCTGATAATGCGGATGGTAATAAAAATCGCGTTGGAAATACCGCCGGTTGTAATCTGCATAAAACCAGCGCTCCAAACAACATCCCCTCCGCCATAAAACAGGTTTAACACAGAGGTGAAAAGCACAACAAAAACAATGGCTTTCAGGCTTTTGAAATACAGCTTGAGCGGCACGCCCGAAAGCAGCAGTACCCCAAAAATCATTGCCACCATAAGAAACAGGCTTTGGAAATTGGAGGCGATAAAAATAAAGATAATATTAAGAAAGGTAAGCGCGATTTTTACGCGCGGGTCAAGGCGGTGAATAAGGGAGGTGCCCGGAAAATACTGCCCCAGCGTAATATCTCTAACCATTTTTCTGTCCTCCTGTCTCCCCTATGCCTTCCTTGCTTCCTTTGTTCAGCAGGGGCATCAGCTGCCGGATTGCCTGTTCCAGTGTGAGCACCGTGGTAACGGGGTAACCCTTACCTTTTAAAACGGACATAATTTTTGTAATCTGCGGTACCCGCAGGCCGATTTGTTCCAGCTCCGCGTCCCGTGCAAACACCTTTTCCGTGGAATCGAACATGGCAACCTTACCGGAGTTCATAACCAGCACGCGGTTGGCGGTGCGGGCAATGTCCTCCATACTGTGCGAAACCAGAATTACGGTGTTGTGCCGCACTTCATGGTAGCTGACAATCTGGCTGAGCAGCACGTCGCGGCCGCGCGGGTCAAGCCCCGCGGTCGGCTCGTCCAGAATCAGCACGTCGGGGTCCATTGCGATTACGCCTGCAATGGCAACCCGGCGCTTTTCGCCGCCGGAAAGCTCGAACGGGCTTTTTTCCAAAAGCTCGTCCTTCAGGCCGACAAACTTGGCCGCTTCGCGCGCTCGCTTTTCCACTTCCTCGCGGCTCAGTCCCATGTTGCCGGGGCCAAAGGCAATATCTTTTAAAACGGTTTCTTCAAACAGCTGGTATTCCGGGTACTGGAACACCATGCCCACCTGAAAACGCACGCTGCGTATTTTTTTCGGTTCCGCCCAAATGTCTTTCCCATTCAGCAGCACCGTGCCGGAAGTCGGGCGCAGCAGCCCGTTCAGCTGCTGAATCAGCGTGGATTTTCCCGAACCAGTATGGCCGATCAGACCGATGAATTCCCCCTGTTCAATGGAAATATTCACATGATCCACCGCGGTTTTGCAAAACGGGGTTCCCTCGCCGTACGTGTAGGTTAAATCTTTGGTTTCGATAACAGGCATATGCTTCTCCTAACTCCGCTTATTTAAAAGCGGCTCCAAAGCCGCCACACATTCGTCAATGTCCAGCGCGCAGTCCGGCAGGTCAAACCCGCCGGCTTTCAGCCGGTAAATCAATTCCGTCGCCTGCGGTACGTCAAGCTGATGCTGCTTAAGCAGTTCCACCCGGGCAAACACTTCCCGCGGCGTTCCTTCGGTCAGCACGTCGCCGCTGTCCATTACAATCACACGGTCTGCCTGCACGGCCTCATCCATATAATGTGTGATCAAGACGATGGTGATTCCCTGCTCTTTGTTCAGCCTGCGGATGGTGGTAAGCACCTCGGTTCGGCCGCGCGGGTCGAGCATTGCGGTAGGCTCGTCCAGCACAATACAGTCGGGCTGCATAGCGATGATGCCCGCTATGGCAATGCGCTGTTTTTGCCCGCCGGAAAGCTTATAGGGGGCATTCAAGCGAAAATCATACATTTCAACGGCTTTCAGGGCATCGTCCACCCGCTTGCGGATTTCCGCCGGCGGAACGCCCAGGTTTTCCGGGCCGAACGCCACATCTTCCTCCACAATACTCGCGACAAGCTGGTTGTCCGGATTTTGCAGAACAAGCCCGACGCGCCGGCGTATTTCGTACAGGACGCTTTCGTCCACCGTATCCATTCCGTCCACAAACACCTTGCCGCCGCTTGGCAGCAGCATGGCATTGAACTGCTTTGCTATGGTGGATTTTCCCGAACCGTTGTGCCCTAAAAGCGCGACAAACTCACCCTTGCGTATGGTGAGCGAAACGTCGCGGAGCACTTCGCGCTGCTCCTCCGATTCTGGCTCATCGTATGAAAATGTAACATTTTCCGCCTTGATATAATCCATTTCTGTACCTAACCCTTTTTCCCTTTATCCATAATCCTTGATAGCCCAAATAACCTGTATCAAAGTGTTACTAATTAATCTCCGTCTTTCCCGCTTTGCCAAATCGCGGTGCTTCCGCACGGAAGAACAAGGCCGCTTTCCGTGACCGGCAGCCCGATTTCACTGGAAGAAACCCTGCCGCCGAATTTTGTTTGAATCAAAACGCCAAGCAAATACTCCATAACCGCCGGGGAAAGGCCGGTGGTGTAGGAATTCAGCAGGAAAAACAGCGGATTTTCTGAAAGCACGGGCACGCACATTTCCACAAGCGGGTAAAGCTGTTCCTCCAGCTTCCACACTTCGCCGTTCGGCCCGCGGCCATAGGAAGGCGGATCCATAATGATTGCGTCATACTTGTTGCCGCGGCGCTGTTCGCGCTGCACAAACTTCACGCAGTCATCCACCAGCCAGCGCACCGGCCGGTCACCAAGGCCCGACGCGGCTGCGTTTTCCCTGGCCCATGAAACCATGCCCTTGGACGCGCCCACATGGCAAACCTCCGCACCTGCTTTTAAGCAGGCAAGCGTTGCCGCCCCGGTGTAACCAAACAGGTTCAGCACCTTGACCGGGCGGTTAGCGGTACGGATTTTTTCCATAGCAAAATCCCAGTTTGTCGCCTGTTCCGGAAAAATGCCCGTGTGCTTAAAGCCCATGGTTTTCAGCTGAAACGTTAGCCCGTTATAGCCGATTTTCCACATAGGCGGTACTTTTTTCATTTCCTGCCAGCTTCCGCCGCCCGTCTGCGAACGGTGGTAACGGGCGTGTGCCTGCTTCCACAGCGAGTTCGTTTTGGGCGTGTCCCAAATGATTTGTGGGTCGGGGCGAATGAGGAGAACATCCCCCCACCGCTCCAGCCGTTCCCCGGCCGATGTATCGATTAATTCATAGTCCTTCCAGTTTGCAGCTCTCAATTTTATACCTACTTACCTCAATGAGTTATTTTTGCAGCGATTTGATTCATCCAGTAATCCCTGTCCTTTGTTGTAAAGGAAATTTCATCATCATTGCCTTTTACTTGAATTGTAATTGCATTCAATGTGCTTTGTTCCTTTGAACCCTTCGATACCGATATTATCATAGAAAAAGGACATTGAAATTCAGACGGAATGTTTTTCTTTTCCGTTGCGAAAAACAGCAGCGAATCCTCGGTAAGGAAAAGAACACCTGTGGCGCGAAGCTTCCGGTTGACAAACAGATTGACCTGTTCTTTTCGCAGCACGCTGTGTTTTTCCGAAACCTGTTTTTCCAAAGCCCGGCCAAGCTTTTCCTGTTTTTCAACAGTCAAATACATAACCGGTGTCAACAAAATAATCCAGGACGCAATGGAAAACAGCGTAGTGGCAGTTTTCATTTCCGGTGCGATGAATCCCGCTACCAGCCCAAAGATAACGCCCGCAATGACACCGAAAGGAACTGTAAATTTCAAAGCTTTGATAAGCGAATCTTTCTCCAATACAAATACCTACCGCTTATGCCAGCCGTTCGCGCATTACGTCGGCGACGGAGTTTGCAAGCACGCTGATGTACTCGGGGTCTTCGCCCTCGATCATTACGCGGAGCAGCGGTTCCGTGCCGGAGGGACGCACAATGACGCGGCCCTTGTCGCCCAGCTTTGCCTTTGCTTTTTCGATTACGTCCTTCACTTCTGTGTCGGTATAGAAACGCAGCTTGCCTTCCGGCCCAACCTGCACGTTTACCATGACCTGCGGGTAACGGGACATAAGCGTGGCAAGACTTGAAAGCTTTGCCTGACGGCGGTGTACAATGCTTAACAGCTGCGCGGCGGTCATTTCGCCGTCGCCTGTGGTTGCAAAATCGTGAAAAATAATATGCCCGCTCTGCTCGCCGCCGAAGTTATAGCCTTCCAGCAGCATTTCTTCCAGAACATAACGGTCGCCGACCTTTGTGGCAGCAAATTTCAGCCCATTTTCATCGCAGAAACGGTTAAAGCCCATGTTGGTCATTATGGTACCCACAACGGCGTTCTTTGCCAGCTTGCCGCGGCTTTTTAAATCCGCTGCGCAAATCGCCATAAGGAAATCGCCGTCTACCAGCTGACCTTTTTCATCCACCGCAAGGCAGCGGTCCGCGTCGCCGTCAAAGGCGATACCGGCATCAAGGTTGTTTTCCTTTACGAAGGACATCAGGTTTTCCATATGTGTGGAACCGCAGTTCTCGTTTACGTTTACGCCGTCCGGCTGATCGGACAGCATGAAGCAGGAAGCGCCTAGTTCCGTAAAGAGGGTTTCCGCAGTGCGGCTTGCCGCGCCGTTTGCGCAGTCAATGCCGACACGCATTCCTTCAAACGCGAAGGGCACCGTGCATTTAATATGGTCAATATAATCGCGCACGGCATTTTCCGCACCGGACACGCTGCCCACGTCGCCCGCGACAGGGCAAATCGGGGTTTCCGCATGGTCGAGCACAATTGCTTCAATCTGCTCTTCCAATGCGTCCGGCAGCTTGTAGCCGTCGCCGCTGAAAATTTTAATGCCGTTGAACTCGCAGGGGTTATGGCTTGCGGTCAGCATAACGCCCGCGTCGGCCTTGTATTTTCCCACAAGAAACGCAACCGCAGGGGTGGGCACTACGCCCAGCTGAACCACGTTCGCACCCACGGAGCAAAGCCCGGCGGTAATTGCGTTTTCCAGCATATCGGACGAAATGCGGGTATCTTTGCCGATTAATATTTTGGGATGGCGGTGGTTTCCGTCCGTCAGCACCATAGCGGCCGCGCGGCCGATGTTCATTGCCAGCTCACACGTTAACTCACTGTTTGCGACGCCTCTGACGCCATCGGTTCCAAATAATCTGCCCATAATTAAGAAACAACTCCTATTTAATTTTTGTTTTTATCGAAAATTTAGCTTACCGCTAAAACGAAAAGAACCAGAGAAATAAAGGGGAAAATAATCCACGACGCTTTTTGCCCGGCCAGATACGTCTCGTTCGGTTCCGGGTTTTTTACCCAGAAACCGTGGTGAAGCGAAAAGAACAGCATTGGGAACGTCATATCAAGTATCGTCATTAAAAGAATAAAAAGCGCAGGGGTCAGAAATTGCGGCTTTCCGCGCAGGGTATCGTACTGATGCTGAGCCATTCGGATAATATTGATTGAAGTCATTTCTTCGCCGCTGTCGATATGCTGCACCTTGTTCATATTAGTAACCGTATTGATTTGATCATCAAAAACGACTTCACCGTTTTCATCCGTCAGGTACTTGCCATCCAAGGCTCCTGTAAAGATTCTTCCTCCGTTTTCTATAACGGAAACCTTCCGAACCGAATTGTCCGATGTAGCCGGATCCATGGAAACGAAGTAAGTTTTCTTCGAAAAATCCCCCAGCTGATAGCTTACAACCGTCACTCCGTCATTTGGGTCCGAAACAGAAATATCCATTCTTCCCCGACTGGTTAGTCCGGTATAAACCGTAGTGCCGTTTACGTTTTTCATATGAAAGAACGTATCGTCGTACCGCATTCCAATTGTAAAATAAAATTGATGATAGAATACCAAAAGAATTACGATTACAATTCCTGCGATCACCGACCGCTTCCTGTGTAAACGAATAAGCTCCCTCAGATTCGTCATTTTATTCTCCTTCCGGCAAAGGTTACGGGCTACACTCCATATATATGATTTGCCAAAGGTACAATATTGATGAACGGTTCTTCGTACGGGTAGATTTTCCGGATTACTTTGACCGCCTCGGCGATCAGCTCTTTTTTACAGCGAATCTCAATTTTCACTTCGCTGCCTTCGCAGATTTCCCCCGAGTGCCCTAGAAACGGATGCGCGTTTTCCAAAGGCCGCCAGTACCCCTGCACCTGCGAAACGGAAATGCAGTGGTCGTATTTTCCAATATGCCCGGCGCCGACGGCGCTTAATGCGTCGCGCAGCGGAACGACATATTCCGGCGGAACATATAGTTCAATTTTTGCAAATTCAAATTCCATAGCGTATCCTCAAAACAGCTTTTGCTGGGTGGGTTCTTCCGCACCCGGCGGCGTTAACCCCAAATGCAGATACGCCGCATGTGTGGCGCACCGCCCGCGCGGGGTACGGCTTAAAAAACCGATCTGCATTAAGTACGGTTCGTAAACATCCTCCAGCGTAATCGCTTCTTCGCCGATTGCCGCGGCCAGCGTTTCCAGCCCGACCGGCCCCCCGTTATAAAACTGAATTAAAGTGGAAAGCATGCGGCGGTCGTTCGCGTCCAACCCGATTTCGTCAATTTCCAGCCGATCCAATCCGATTTTTGCGGACTGGTAATTTATGACCCCGCCGCTGATCACCTGCGCGAAATCGCGCACGCGTTTTAACAGGCGGTTGGCAATACGCGGCGTACCGCGCGAACGAGAAGCAATTTCCAGCGCGCCGTCCGCTTCAATGGGGATGTCCAAAATTTTGGCGCTGCGCGTTACAATCTGTGACAGCTCCTGCGGCGAATACATTTCCAGCCGCAGCACCACGCCGAAACGGTCACGAAGCGGCGCGCTGAGCTGCCCCGCGCGCGTGGTCGCGCCGACTAAGGTGAACTTGGGCAGCGGCAGATGATACGAAGCGGCCATCTGCCCTTTTCCGGTAATAATGTCGAGGGCAAAGTCCTCCATGGCGGGGTACAGAATTTCTTCCACACTGCGGGACAGGCGGTGTACTTCGTCGATAAACAGCACGTCGCCCGGGTTTAGGTTCGTCAGCAGTGCCGCCAGATCGCCCGGCTTTTCAATGGCCGGGCCGGAGGTAATGCGGAAATTCACGTTCAGTTCGTTGGCGATAATTCCCGCCAGCGTCGTTTTGCCAAGCCCCGGAGGGCCGTACAGCAGCACATGGTCAAGCGACTCTTTTCGCTGCCTTGCCGCTTCAATAAAGACGGAGAGGTTTTCCTTTACCTTTTCCTGCCCAATATACTCTGCCAGCGCTCTGGGGCGCAGCGGATTTTCCACTTCGGCATCTTCGGGCACATACTCCGGCGCAACCATGCGGTTTGCAAAATCATATTCGTTTTCGTAATCCATCTTCACTCACCTACAGTTTTGTAATACCGCACACTACGGCTGCGCAAACTAAATCAGATTCTACCTGATATTCATGAACAAATCAAAAAGTTTTCATAAAATTTTTCTGGTCTTTCCTGGTTTCATAACCGCAGGCGGCGTAAAACGCATGTGCGCCGGTACGGCTCATGCCTGAAGTCAGCCGCACCCCCGCAGCCCCGGTACAACGCGCCCAGTCTTCCACGGCGTTCAGCAGCAGGCGGCCGATTCCCTGCCGTTTGGCGTTGCCGCGAACCGCAACACCCATAATATTCTTCATGGGTTCGCTGTAAATCAGGTCGTAATCGCTGGCATGAATATACCCCACAACTTCCCCGCCGCACTGAGCGACAAAGAGTTTATGCCCACCCGCATTCAAAAGGAATGCAAGCCGCCTGCGGGTGCTTTCCAAGTCGTACCAGTACCCCATTTCCTCACAGTTCAGGTCATAAATTGAATTGCAGTCACCCGGGACCGCTTCCCGAATCAAAACAGGTTCCATACACGATTCCCCCAGTAAGCCTTTATTTCAAACCGTTCGCCATTGCCTTCAGCGACTGGCGAATCAATTCTTCCACCGGAAGAGATGAATCAAACCGGGCGACCACTGCGGCGGCATCCGACGGCGAATACCCCAGCACAGTGAGCGCGTTGACCGCCGCCCCCGCGTTGGACGCGGCGGAAATAATTCCGGTCGGTGTAAATGCTTCCCCGCTGGTCTGCATCCCCTTTACCTTGTCCTTTAACTCCAGCGTAATGCGCTGTGCAAGTTTAGCGCCCACCCCGCTTGCCCGGGTTAACGTTTTGCTGTCCCCGGTGGCGACCGCCATGGCAACCTGTTCCGGCGCCAGTTCGGACAAAATGGCAAGGCCGACTTTCGGCCCTACGCCGCTTACGCCGGTGAGCATTTTAAAGCAGTTCAGTTCGCTCATGGTAGCAAAGCCAAATAAGTCCAGCGCGTCTTCCCTTACATTCAGATGCGTATAAAGCGTAACCTGCTCGCCAATCTTCGGCAGCGCACGCTGGGTGCTTAAGGTGGTCAGGCATTTGAACCCCACGCCACCGCATTCCACAACCGCAAAGCCCGGTTCCGTATGAATTAAATTTCCCTTTATACTGTAAAACATATTCCCGCTCCTTTAAATCGATTGCTTTCCCTGCACCGTCTGTGCCGTACGAAGCATGGAACGGCGCAAAACCGAACCCGCCGCCTGCCCGTGGCAAATCGCCATAGCCAGCGCGTCCGCGGTATCATCGGGCTTGGGCACTTCTTTTAAGCACAGCAGCCGCCGTGTCATTTCCATAACCTGAGGTTTGTGTGCCTGCCCGT
This sequence comes from Ruminococcaceae bacterium UBA3451, assembly GCA_002378845.1. Classification (GTDB taxonomy): domain Bacteria; phylum Bacillota; class Clostridia; order Oscillospirales; family Acutalibacteraceae; genus Caproiciproducens. Next base: position 24,253 of record DFRY01000007.1, read on the forward strand.
AACCGGTCACCGCCATTTTTACCTGCAACGGCGTGTACTCAAACACTTCCAGCCCGGCTTTCTGCGCCGCCAGAAGGATTACTCCCCTGGCCTCCGCCACGCCGATTGCCGTTTTCTGGTTATTCTGAAAAAACAGCTTCTCAATAGATACGGCGTCCGGCTTCCATTGCTCAATTACCGAGGAAATAGAATCATATATAATTTCCAGCCGGCGGTTGAAATTTTCTTCCGCACGGGTAACCACGGCACCGTGCTCCAATGGCTGGTACCGTCCGTTCTGCGCGCGGATTACGCCGTAGCCGATGATGGCATAACCGGGGTCGATTCCGAGAATAATCATAATACCTGTACGCTCCCGCATTCTATCCGAACCCCCGCGGCTTTTCCGCCGAAAGAACGGATTTTATCCAATTTGTTCAGCACGCGACTTCACATACTGTAATTTATAATATCCGTTTTATTATAGCACAAACTGATTCAATAGGGAATAGCAACGGGGCGGGTTGCCCCGCTGTGTTTATGGGTAATACTGTCAAAGAAATGTTTATTTCTGTGAAAAAACAGGATATAATGAAAACAGAATGGAAATTATGTGAATTAACGGCATCATTAAAGAAAAAAGAATGACGGATTGAATAACGGAGGTGCTTTTATGCTGGATCAGGTAAACTTACAGCAAACCGTAACCAAAGAGGAATATAAAAAGCAGGGGAAGGATTTAAAGCCCGCGCTTTCGGCTTTACAACAGCCGCTGAAAAAAGCGAAGCTTCCGGTAATCATCCTGTTTGAAGGCTGGGGTGCCGCCGGAAAAGGCAGCCTGATTTCCAGCCTGATTTTGAATTTTGACCCGCGCGGATTTCAGGTGCACTCCATTTCCGCACCCGAAGAACGGGAAAAGCGCAGACCGGTACTTTGGCGCCACTGGCTTGACCTGCCGGAGCAGGGGATTATTTCCGTATTGGACCGCAGCTGGTACCAGGAGGTATCGGTCACCCGGCTGGAACAGAATTTGGCGGATTCTTCCGCAATCCGCCGCATGGCGGACATTAATTCGTTCGAGCACCTGCTGACCGACGGCGGGTACCTTATTCTCAAGTTCTTCCTGCACATTGGCAAGGAAGAGCAGAAAGCGCGTTTCGACCGGCTGGAACAGTCCAAAAACACCGCGTGGCGCGTAACCGAGGTAGACCGCAGGCGCAACCGGCAATACGATAAATATTACAAAGTATACGATGAAATGCTGGAATACACAAATACAGAATACGCCCCGTGGCATGTTGTCTCCGCAACGCACCGGCGCAGCGCTACGCTAGAAATTTACCGCACAGTGCTCGACCGCGTTCAGTCCGCGCTGAAACAGCGGGAGGAAAAAGCCGTGCACCTAACGCCTGCACCGGGGGTGATTCTTCCCGGTGACTTCCCCCTTGTTTCCATGCCGAAGCTGGCAGATGTACGGCTGAATGAAAAACTGGGCAAAGAAAAATACAAAGAAGAACTCGATGTTCTGCAGGAACGGCTGGGTGAACTGCACAGCAAGCTTTACCGCAAAAGGGTTCCGGTCATTATTGCCTATGAAGGATGGGACGCTGCAGGTAAGGGCGGAAATATTCGCCGGGTGGCAAAAGCACTGGACCCGCGCGGGTACGAAGTGGTTCCCATTGCCGCGCCCAGTCAGCAGGAGGCCGCGCGGCACTACTTGTGGCGATTCTGGCGCAAGCTGCCCAAAGACGGCCACATCGCTATTTTCGACCGCACATGGTACGGCCGCGTTTTAGTCGAACGCATTGAGGGATTTACCCCGCCGGAAGACTGGCAGCGCGCCTACCGGGAAATTAATGACTTCGAACGCCAGCTGAACGACTGGGGTGCCGTTGTTATTAAATTCTGGCTGCAAATTGACAAGGACGAACAACTGAAGCGCTTTCAAAACCGGCAGAACACTCCGTCAAAGCAATGGAAAATTACCGATGAGGACTGGCGCAACCGGGAAAAATGGGATCAATACGAAATTGCCGTAAACGACATGCTGCAGTACACCTCTACCGAATTCGCCCCGTGGCATATCATTCCCTCGCAGGATAAGAATTTTGGCCGGATTCAAACGCTCCAAATCATTACAAACGCCATACAGCAGCGACTCGACTCCAATGAAAAACAGAATAAATAGAAAGAGGTGCCCATGAACTTCTTAAAATGCAATCAGCTTAGCTCAGAACAAATAAAACAATACCGGGAACTGGAGCAAACCTGCCGTCAGCACGACAGACTGGAACGAACCGCGTTTTTGTCCAACGAACTTAACTTTAATACACAGATTGATTCGTTTTACCTGCTGTATGAGGGCAACACGCTGGTGGGCGTTCTTTCCATGTTTCTTCCCACAAAGGATGCTTCCGAAATTTCGGCTTACACGCTTCCCGAATACCGACACAGGGGTTGTTTTCACCTTCTGCTCCAAACGGCGGAAGAGGAACTGAAAAAATACGGTATCAATCAGATTCTGTTTGTACAGGAACCCCAAAGCAAAGATGCACAGGCGGTTTTAAACCATTACCAGGCAAAATACGCTTATACCGAGTACCTGATGACGTATGACCGAACCGTTTATCAGGAAAAAGAAAGCCGAATCCGCCTGTTTCCGGCGGAGCAGGCCAACGCTACGGAAATGGCTTCTATCGACTCCGTTTTATTTGAAGAGGATTACGACGAATCCCTGTCCATGACAGAAAAGTCGATTGCTTCACCCCATATTGAGCAATACTGCGCATTTTTAGACGATACGCTGGTTGGCATTTGCAATGCGAATTTAGAGAACGGAGACATCAGCATTTACGGCGTTGGAATTAAACCGGAATTTCAGGGAAAAGGCTATGGCAGGGAACTGCTGAACCTGCTGCTCGGCAGGCTGCTCCGGCATAAAGACCGGAACATTACGCTTGAGGTAAGCAGCCGTAACGAAATTGCTTACCGACTTTACATAACCAGCGGGTTCCGCGCGGTAACGCAATACGATTATTATACTTATTCCATATAAAAACAGCCGCTCCTTTCGGAGCGGCTGTCTCTTTATGCATTACCCTAGGACAGGCGCGTACGGAAGTCCTCGTAACCGAAGGTACGGATTACCTGCATACCTTTTTCTTCGCTGTAAAGCGCGATGGAAGGCAGGTTCACGCCGTTGAACGTGTTGTTCTTCACCATGGTGTAATGCGCCATGTCGCAGAACACCAGACGTTCGCCGGGTTCCAACGGCCGGTCGAAGGAATAATCCCCGATTACATCGCCTGCAAGGCAGGTCGGGCCGCCAAGCCGGTAGGTGTAGGGGTGCTCGCCCGGTTTTCCCGCACCGAGAATATTCGGGCGGTAGGGCATTTCCAATACATCGGGCATATGGCACGCCGCAGAAGCGTCCAGAATCGCAATCTGCATTCCGTTTTCCACAATATCAAGCACAGTGCCAACCAGGTACCCGGTGTTCAAAGCGACCGCTTCACCCGGTTCCAGATAAACGTCAATTCCGTACTTGTCCTTCATAAACAGAATGGAGCGAACCAGCGCTTCCACGTCGTAATCCGGCCGGGTGATGTGGTGCCCGCCGCCGAAATTGATCCATTTCATGTTTTTCAGGTACTTGCCGAATTTTTCGTCCACCACTTTGACCGTGCGTTCCAAGGTGTCGGAATTCTGCTCGCACATGGTGTGAAAATGCAAACCGTCAATGCCTTCCAGTTCATAGGGGCGAAAGTTTTTCAGCGTAACCCCAAGCCTTGAATTTTCGTAGCAGGGGTTGTAAATAGGGGTTTCAATTTCGGAATACTCCGGGTTCACCCGGATTCCGCATTCGATTTTTCTGCCGGTTACCGCTTTCACTTTATCCTTATACAGCTTCCACTGGTGGAAGGAATTAAACACGATATGATCGCTGTAGCGCAAAAGTTCGTCAAAGCTTTCCTGTGGGTACGCGGGCGCGTAAACGTGAACCTCTTTGCCCATTTCCTCGTAGCCGAGCCGTGCTTCAAACAGCGAACTTGCCGTAACGCCGCTAAGGTATTTCCCGACCAGCGGATAAACCGAAAACATGGAAAAGCCTTTCTGCGCAAGCAAAATACGGCATCCGGTGCGTTCCTGTATGGAACGGAGCAGCTCAAGGTTTTTTACGAGCAGACGTTCGTCAACCACATAGCAAGGGGAGGGTACGGTGCTGAAATCAATGTTCATTTCCTTTTCCTCAGTCCACTAAGTCCGGAGCAAAGCTTTCCTGCCACGGCAGGCCAAATTTATTGAGCGCGTCCATAAACGGATCCGGATCAAATTCCTCAATATTGTTTACGCCGGGCTTTTTCCATTTGCCCGTCATCACCATCATGGCGCCGATCATTGCGGGCACGCCGGTGGTGTAGGAAATTGCCTGCGAACCGACTTCCTCATAGCATTTTTCATGCACGCATACGTTGTAAACATAATACGTTCTGGGTTTGCCGTCCTTTACGCCCTGGAAAATGCAGCCGATGTTTGTTTTGCCCTTCGTTCTGGGGCCAAGGGACGCCGGGTCGGGCAGGACCGCCTTTAAGAACTGCAGGGGTACAATCTCTTTGCCTTCGTAAAGAATGGGTTTAATGGAGGTCATGCCGACGTTTTCCAGCACTTTCAGGTGAGTCAGGTAATTCTGCGAAAAAGTCATCCAGAACCGAATGCGCTTAATTCCCTTGATGTTCAGCGCTAGGGACTCCAGTTCCTCGTGGTGCAAAAGATAAATATCCTTTTCGCCGATTTCGGGGAAGTCATATACGCGCTTCATCTCCAAAGGCTCGGTTTCCACCCATTTGCCGTTTTCAATGTAGCTGCCCTTCGCCGTAATTTCGCGGATATTGATTTCGGGATTAAAATTGGTTGCGAACGGGTACCCGTGGTCACCCGCGTTTGCATCCAGAATATCAATATAATGGATTTCATCAAAATAATGCTTCATAGCGTAAGCGGAGAACACACCGGTAACGCCGGGGTCAAAGCCGCTGCCCAAAAGCGCGGTAATACCGGCTTCCTTAAATTTCTCACGGTAAGCCCACTGCCACTTGTACTCGAACTTTGCGGTGTCCAGCGGCTCGTAGTTGGCGGTATCCACATAATCCACGCCCGTAGCAAGGCAGGCATCCATAATGGTCAAATCCTGGTACGGCAGCGCCACGTTGATGACGATGTCCGGCTGAAATTTGCGAATCAGCGTAATCAGTTCGTCCGTATTGTCCGCATCCACCTGCGCGGTTTGAATTTTCGTGCGGCCGCCGTCCAGCTTTGCTTTCAGTGCATCACATTTTGCAACCGTACGGCTTGCAATGCAAATTTCCTCAAAAACGTCCGGATTTTGGCAGCATTTATGAACTACGACGCTCGCTACGCCGCCCGCGCCGATAATAAGAGCCTTTCCCATGGTTTATACCTCCGTTGAATTTAGATTTCTAAGGCGATTATACAGAAAATGTGGGGTTTTATCAAGAAAAATATGATGCGGCAAATTTTGCTGTGGACCCGCATCCGTTTTAAATCTGCAAAAGAATTCCAATTACATTTTTTGCCCCTGTACGGGAAATATACCTGCACACCGGCTTTAAAATGAAAATGCCTACCAATTTTTAACCGAACTGCCCATAACATGAAATTGTAAGTTAACATCGGTTTGCCGAATAGGGTTAAAGAAATATTCAACTCCCAAACGCCCATACCAAGCCGAAAAAGGTTCAAAAATATCGCGGAATAATATTGTGCTATTGCCGCTATAATGATAGAATAGAGCCGGCAAATCTGTTTTGCCGCGGCTTCTGCGCAGAAGCCGGAAACGGAGAATAATTTTTTAAAGGTGTTGCACATGAATTATGATGAGCTGATTAACGCGGCGACGGATGTCGGGTATATGCTTTTGGCAAACGGTGCCGAAATTTACCGTGTGGAGGAATCCATGCAGCGTATTTTTCGCGCCTACTCGGTGGATAGCGGAGAAATTTTTGCGATTCCAACCTGCATTTATGTTACCGTCAGCACGTCGGACGGGCGCCCCATTACCAAAATTAAACGCCTGTATTCCCGCTGCACCAATCTGGATAAAGTAGACCGGGTGAACGACCTGTGCCGCCGCATTTGCCGGGACACCCCGGATTTTAAAACCATCCATCAGGAACTTCGCACCATTGATAAACGCCCCAACTACACCTTTACGGAACAGGTACTGGCATTTTCGCTGGTTGCATTTTCGTTTACTCTTTTTTATGGCGGCACTTTTGCCGACGCAATCTGTTCCATTGTGTGCGGTGCCATTATCAAAGTGGTCAGCCATTACATGAACCGGTTCCACGCCAACTCGTTTTTCACCAATATTCTGGCAAGCGGTGCCTCGGCTTTTGTGGCGCTGATTGCCGTACATTATAACCTAGGCCTGAACGCCGATAAAATCATTATCGGGGCGCTGATGAACCTGGTGCCGGGCATTGCCATTACCAGCTTTATGCGCGACCTGATGGCGGGCGATCTAATTGCCGGACTGATCCGGCTGACGGAAAGCCTGCTGGTCGCAACGGCAATCGCCATCGGCTCCGGCGTTGCGCTGACTGTAACGCGCGCGATTTGGGGGGTGTGAATATGAGCCTTTTTCTGCCCTGCCTGTACGCGTTTGCGGCATGCGCCGCGTTTTCTGTGGCCTTTAACATGAGGGGTAAGCTGCTTGTGTACGCTTCCCTCGGCGGCGCCATAGGCTGGTTTGTGTATTTGCTTTGGAACCCGCTGCAAAACGACATTCTTCAGTTTTTTCTCGGTACGGTTGCCCTTTCGATTTACGCCGAAATTATGGCGCGGGTGCACAAAACGCCTGTTACCGGTTACCTGCTGGTAGCGCTGCTGCCCATGGTGCCAGGCGGCGGCATTTATTACACCATGGAATACTGCATTATTGGCAATACCGATATGTTCCTTGAAACCGGGCTGCATACGCTGGGCATTGCGGGTTCGCTGGCTATGGGCGTACTGCTGGTTTCTTCCTCTGTTCGCTTATGGCATGTGGTAGCTGCTTCCAGAAAGAAAAGAAAAGTATAAGTTTAAAAAACGGAATCCCTTTTGCAATTCTGCAAAGCGGATTCCGTTTTTTGTAGTATGGCACTACTTTTTCGCCTGATTTTCCTGTACCCGGTACGCTACGATTTCACGAATCAAATCGAACGGCAGGGGCTTTTCGATGGGGAATTTCACCGTGCCTTTAGAACATTCATAGTCCGTCAATTTCTTCCGAAATGCGGAAATTCCGCTGGCCGTAGGGTAAAACCCGATGTGCTTTTGATACGCGGCAAAGTACACTAAGATTCCGTTTTGGTCAAAAGCGGGCATTTGATAGCTGATTTTCTCCGTTGCGTTTGGCGCGGAAGAATGAATCACTGCGCGCAGTTCCTCCAGTATTTTCTGTGTGTCGGGCGGAAACGCGGCAATGTATTCGTCAATTGTGCGGTAAGCCGGTTTTTTTGATTCCATCTTCGTACTCCTTTTCTTACTCTGCGTTTATTCTGTGCAGAAAAGGCATTTTATATTGGAATGCCTGCAGTTAATTGTCAACCGGCAATCCCATGATAAAAGCGTCGTAAAAAATCCCCTTTATGTACAAGTCCCGAGTGATAAGCCCTTCTTTTTGAAAGCCGAATTTTTCATACAGACGGATTGCGGTTTCGTTGTCCGCACGGGTCAGCAAATTGATTTTCCGGATTATTTTTGTTTCCCTTGCCCAATCGATAAGAACATCCATCAATTGATTTCCGATTCCCAAACCCCAGTACTTTTGCCTAACGGAAATACCCATTTCCCCTTCGTGCCTTTTCCGCAGCCGGGCGCCGCCCCTGAAATTGACAAAACCCGCAATTTCACCGTCGAGCAGCGCAATAAAAACAACAGAATTGTCTGTTTCATTATGGGCGCGGATCATATCGCGCTCCGTTTCAGCCGAAATTACAATTTCGTTTTCCCCGTAAGAAAGGAAGTCCGATTCCCCGCTAATCCCTGCTTTGAACCGTGCCATGCATTCCGCATCATCTTCGGTTGCCCTGCGAATTTGCAATTCCTTTCCGTTTTTCATTGTTACAAATTTCAAAACGATTCCTCTTTCTTTTTTCCATTTTACGACCAATCAATTAACCTCATTGTACCACACGGCACACGTAAGGAAAAGCCGGAACCTGCACTTCTATAAACAGACGCTTGCCAAACCACGGTTTATGAATGTATAATCACAGCAGGTACAGAACCCATTGAAAGATATCGGCCGAAAGCAGCGCTTTCGAAAAAGGAGATAAAAAATATTGAATCAACTTACCGTTTTAAAAATGGCTTCCCCCACCCCGGCAAGCCCCAACGCTATTTACCCGGTCGTTCTAAAAGATGAGAAGGACCTCATTTTGGTAGATTGCGGCCGTACTGACACTGTTTCGCAGCTGCGCGAGGCCGCACGAAACAGCAATATCGATTTGAATGAAATCACAAAAATTATCATTACACATCAGGATTATGACCATACGGGAAATCTGGCTGAACTGAAGCAGCTTTATCCGAGTATTGAAATTCTTTCTTCGCGGGAGGAAGCGGATTACATTAACGGAACAAAAAAGCCCCTGCGCCTGCAGGAGTTAGAGGCCGTGTATGACACTCTGCCGGAAAGCAAAAAGGAAGACGTAAAAAAAATGATGCGGACATTCGGTTCTGCAGTGCCGGCGCATGTGGACGCCTTTGTTCAGGACGGGCAGGTGCTCCCATGGTGCGGCGGCGTAGAAGTTATTGCAACGCCCGGCCACATGCCCGGGCACATTTCGCTTTATGTTAAGGAGTTCAAAATCCTGATTACCGGGGACGCCCTTGGCGTGCAGAACGGCGAGCTGGGGCTTGCCAACCCGCAGTATAATGGATATGGAAACCGCAAAGCGCTCGGCGGAAAAGCTGCTGTGTTACGACATTGAAAAAGTAATCTGCTACCACGGCGGCGAATGGCAGGGTGATTTCCGCAAAGCGATTGTCAAAGCACTGGCAGAATAATCTGGCTTGCTCGTCTCTGAGCAGGAAAAATCAATTACAAGGAGGAAACAAAATGAAACCCGAAAACAAACTTTCCGATTCGGCTGCTCTGGAAATCCTGAAAAACGGCACGTACGGCGTTCTTTCCACCGCAGCGCCGGACGGCACCCCCTACGGCATCCCCCTGAATTATGTTTACGTGCCGGAAGATTCCGCGCTTTATTTTCACTGCGCGGTAAAAGGCCGTAAGATGGAAAACCTTACGGCAAACGGCAGAGTATCGTTCGCCGTGGTAGGGAACGAACAGATTGCAGAGGCGCAGCTTACCACGCATTTCGAAAGCGTGATTGTAACGGGAACCGCTTCCCTAATTACAGACGACACGGAAAAACGGGCCAAACTTGCCCGTTTGTGCGAGGTGCTTGCCCCCAGTGCGGTTGAGCGCAGCAATACAATTTTATCCGGCCCGCTTCCGCCCGTCGCTGTTGTGAAAATAGCAATTGGGGAAATCAGCGGCAAAAAGCACTGACAAACCAGAGAGGGCATCCCAAAATGGGATGCCCTCTTTTGTTATCAGGTTTTCTTAATAAACTCATTTTTGCACACCGGGCAGGTAATGGATATTTTCCCTCTTCCTCTGGGAACACGAAGCGTAGCGGAGCACTTCGGGCATTTGTAATACTTATGCGTTCTGCTGTCCTTTAACCTTGCATTCACACGCCGAAACCAAGCCCCAACCGGATTCCAATACCGTAAAAATACGATGTTTTCCTGATAGCGCTTCGACGTATTTCGGGAAAACATGCGCAAAAAGCAAAGCACAAAAGGAACCAGCGCAATCCAGGCAAGCACCGGCAGGCGGAGTATCTGCGCCAGCAAATACAGCACAGCATACACCACAAGCAGTGCAATGGAAAGCTGGTCGGTACCGTACCGCCCCGCCATTATTCTTCTAAGCCAATCCATAACCGAAATCTCCTCTTACAACTTACCGCTCGATAAGCAAATCTTATTTTATAGTTTTATTGTAGTACAGGGGAAAGCGCCTTTTCTGAATGAACGGTGAACAAATTGTAAGATTTTTTATATTCCCATTAAGTCCAGCACTCTGCCCGGAACCGAACCGCCCGTTTTTCCGCAGCCGTCAACGCGCAGAAAGTCACCGCAGGAAATGGCATTGCCCACATAGCTGATATCGCGGTAAAAATCCATAGCAAACAGCGGAGCGCCCTTTTTCCCCCGGCTGCCGCATACAAAACGGTATACCCGGTCTTCCAGCGATTCTTTTTTCCGGTCGGTATTTACGAAGGTACCAATCAGGCAGCCTTCCTGAATGCGCTGGCGCAGGAATTCATCCGAAAGCAAACGCGGCCGTTTTCTTCGCTGTAATAGGCATGAAACCCGTAAAAGCATTTGGCTTCGTGCAGTGCGCGGAAGGCCCCTGCGGTTTCTTTCTGCTGCCGGGAGTCGGTCACATCGACAGACAAAATCAGGTTCTGGGTGCGCGCGGCCTGCTCTGCAACGGGAACGGTCATTATTTCGGCCGGTACTGCGGCAAAAAAGGAGCATTCCGCAAACCGGGCACAGCATTCCAAAACGCACGCCAGGTTTTCGGCGGAACCGACTTTAAACAGGAACGAATAAATTCCAAGGGAAACCGCGTCTGTAATAAGGGAAACCGCACGTTCAAAATTCGGCGTATCGATTTTCCCCGAACTGAAATCGAAAATAAAAAGCCACGGAATATATTCCCCCATTGCGGCCTCTTTCGTGCGGAGAATGTCGGCTCCGTAATTCAGACTGGTATAACCGAAATTCATCCCCATGGTACGAATAATTTCGGGAGCAACATTTTCGACAACATTCGCAAGCAGCTTATTATAAGGGTTGTCCGGATTTTTCAAAGTATCGCGCGCCAGCGCAAAAAAGCGCTTTTGCGCTGCGGAAGTGGAAAAATTATCGCCCAAATCCGCCAAATTCCGAATGCTGCGCTTCGGGTCGGTGTGAATGTCGCGAATCGCCTTATTAATGATGACGCTCACGGTGCCCCGTATTAACTTATGCCTGTATTCCATAGCCAACTCTCCATTTGTCACGTTATAGTCTTAGTATATAAAGAATTGCCGGGAATTGAAATAGACAGTTTCCTAATCTGTCTTGTTTTTCGACAAGAATTTTCTGTGGGTTTGGAATCATTCATCTCATAGAGAAAAAATCCCGATCCCTGACGGGATCGGGATTTTAGCTATTCTGCAATTGCAGCCGTGGTACCGTGAATGAGGGCAAGCAGGGCGCGCGGGTCAACTTCCACCTGTGTGCCGATTTTTCCGCCGCTTACAATGATGGTCTGCAGTTGCTCACAACTGCTGTCGATGACGGTTCGGAACAGTTTTTTCATTCCGACCGGCGAACACCCGCCGCGAATATACCCGGTGGTTTTATTGATTTCATCCACATGAATCATTTCCACCGATTTTTCACCCACGCTTTTCGCTGCGGCTTTCAGGTTAAGCTCTTTCGCGACCGGAACGACAAACACGTAAAATTCTTTGCTGGCGCCGCGGGTCACCAGTGTTTTAAACACTTGCTCCACCTTCTGCCCCAATTTGTGCGCAACGGAAACGCCGTCGATTTTACCGTCTTCGTGGTCATAAAAGTAAAACTGATACGAAATCTTTTCTTTGTCCAGAATCCGCATGACGTTGGTTTTGTTGTTGTCTTTTGCCATATTGACTGCCCCTTCCGATTTCGCCGCCAGTGAAACGATTATTGCTCAATCTTCCACTTAATTCCCTGAGGGGTGTCCTCCAGTACAACATGGCGTGCTTTCAGCTCGTCGCGAATGCGGTCGGCAGTCACCCAGTCTTTGTCCTTGCGGGCCTGTGTGCGCTCAGCAATCAGCTTTTCAATTTCTTCGTCCAGTGTGTCTTCTTTTTTATTGTAAAGCAAGCCGAGTACCCCGGCCAGTTCGTTGAACAAATCCAGCGCAAAGGAGCAAAGCTCTTTGGAAGGCGCGGTCGCCGCGTTCAGGTTGGAATTGATGTCGCGTGCCAAATCAAACAGGGCGGAAATCGCGTCTGCGGTATTCAGGTCGTCTTCCATCGCTTCAATAAAATGATCCTGATACTCGTCGAGTCTGCGCTTAACTTGGCGTTCGCCTTCTTTTTCCCCGGACGGTGCGTGCTGCAAAAGAAACTCGAGGTTGTCACGGCAGTTGTATAGCCGTTCCAGCGCCGCCTTGCACTGCTCAATGATCTCAACGCTGTAGTTAATGGGAGTGCGGTAATGCGATGCGACCATCAGGTAGCGAATCGGTTCGTAGCCGTATTGGTCGGCCACGTCGCGCACAGTAAAGAAATTGCCAAGACTTTTGCTCATTTTACGGTTGTCAACGTTGATGTATCCGTTGTGCATCCAGTAATTCGCAAAAGGAACGCCGTTGCAGCATTCGCTTTGGGCGATTTCGTTTTCATGGTGCGGGAAAATCAAATCCTGCCCGCCGCAGTGAATATCAATGGTTTTTCCCAGGTATTTGCGTACCATTGCGGAGCACTCAATGTGCCAGCCCGGTCTGCCGTTGCCCCAAGGGGAAACCCAACTCGGCTCGCCCGGTTTTGCGCCCTTCCACAGGGCAAAGTCCATAGCGTCTTCCTTGATTTCACCGGTGGCGATGCGGGCGCCGGCCTGCAGGTCTTCCAGCGGCTGATGCGAAAGCTTCCCGTAGTTTTCGTCCTTCAGGGTACGGAAGTAAACGTCCCCGTTCTGAGCGGGGTACGCATAGCCTTTTTCGATCAGGTCGGAAATAATATGGATGATTTCGTCAATATTTTCCGTGGCTAACGGATGAATGGTGGCAGGGCGCACGTTCAGCCCTTTGGCGTCGGTTTTGTACTCGTCAATATAACGCTGGGAAACCGTAAGATAATCGGTATTTTCCTCGTTTGCCTTATTGATAATTTTATCGTCGATGTCTGTAAAGTTCTGAACATAGGTCACTTTCATACCGCGGTACTCAAAGTAGCGGCGCAGCACGTCAAACACGCAAATGGGACGGGCATTTCCAATATGGATGTAGTTGTAAACGGTCGGTCCGCACGCGTAGACTTTTACTTCGCCCGCGGTAATCGGAACAAATTCCTCTTTTTGGCGCGTTAACGTGTTGTAAATTTCCATGTTATTTTACCTCTCTCTGATTACATATTTCTTCCAGACGCTTCTGCATCTTTTCTACTTCCACGCTCATGCGGCACAGTTCCTGCGAAATGGGGTCGGCCACATGAATCTGATCCAAATTACTGGGGCGCACGCCGTTCAGCCGCACAACCCTTGCCGGTACGCCAACCGCCGTGGCATTGTCGGGTACTTCGTCCAACACGACCGCGCCGGCCGCCACACGGGCGTTGTCCCCCACACGGAACGGGCCGAGCACCTTAGCCCCGGAACCAATCATAACGTTGTTGCCCAGGGTTGGGTGGCGTTTCCCGTGGTCTTTTCCGGTGCCGCCCAGGGTAACGCCCTGGTACAGCGTGCAGTTGTCACCAATTTCGGTCGTTTCCCCAATGACTACTCCCATTCCGTGGTCAATAAACAGGCCTTTTCCGATTTTAGCGCCCGGGTGAATTTCAATTCCCGTTTTATGGCGCGCACGCTGGGACAAATACCGGGCAATAAATTTCATGTCATGGCGGTAAAACCAGTTCGCCTTACGGTACGCGCGCACTGCCTTAAACCCCGAATACAGGAAATACACTTCCAGTCTTGACCGCGCGGCCGGGTCGCGCTCCATAATGGAATCGAGTTCCTCTTTCAGCCTCGTAAACATATCTTCCTCCGTTCAGCAGTCAATTATCCGCTGCAAATCAGGTTAACGTTATCGATAAAGAGGCGGGCGCAAAAAGCCGCCTGCGCCCCCATAGGGACGGAGGCGGCGTCGGTCCGCGGTTCCACTCCGTTTTATCACTTTTGGGGCCGGTAACGGTGCCTGCCGTGCGGAGATACTGAATTCCCCCCGCCTGCTCACGGACGCATTTCCCCGCACACCCGGCAAAAAGCGCTTTCAGCCACGGCGCTTTCTCTCTGCTGCCTTCCCTGCGGTTACTTCTTCCGCTCATTGCATTTTGATTTCAAAAATTACTTACAGTATAAGCAATTCTCGAAAAGAATGTGACAATAGTATATACCAAACTCCGGGCCAAAGTCAATTCCCATCGGTGAAAGCTTTTGACCGTAATCAACTTTCGCAAAACCCGGATAATTTTATTTCATGGTATTGATTACGCCGATATTTTCCTTTACATAAACATACCCGGAAAACACCGTAAAGAATGTGGCAATGTAAATAAACACATTTCCCAAAAGCAGAATTATTCCTTCACTACCCGCGGGCAAAAACGCCGGCAAAATGCCGAGCGAAATCAATTCCTGCACATACTGCAGCACCAGAATGACCACCGTGGCAACAATTTGGCTTACTGTTTTTGTTTTGCCCCAGTTATTGGCCGCAATTACTTTGCCGCTGTCCACCGCAACAAGTCGAATGGAAGTTACGATGAATTCACGCGCAATAATCAGAAGTACGCACCACGTTGGCGCAAGACCGAGCTGCACAAAACAGACCAGTGCGGATATGACCAGAATTTTGTCCGCAACCGGGTCAAGGAACTTGCCGAATGTGGTAATCTGATTGTTCTTACGCGCAATTCTTCCGTCAAAGTGCTCGGTAAGCGCCGCTATGCCAAACAGGATGCCGGCCCACAAATAGTGCTGGGGAATCCCGGGAATTAAAAGCACCGCAACGAAAAACGGTACCAATATAATACGAAACAAAGTGAGTTTATTGGGAAGGTTCATGCCAGCGCCTCCTTAGTCTGCTTTTTCGCCCGTCAGGTCACCGTCCATACAGTCGGTGATTGCTACATTGACAAACGTGCCGATGCCCGGCTTTTCGCCTTCGACCGTAAAGAAGATTTTTCCGTCAATGTCCGGCGAATCAGCCCAGGAACGGCCGTACCAGCACTCGGCATAACGGTCAAAGCCTTCGACCAGAACCTGCACAGTCTTGCCGATCATCCCTTCGCCCCACTCCTGCATCAGGTTCATTTGATCTTCCATAATGATACCCATGCGGTGTTCCTTGACCTCGTCGTCAATTTGGTCGGGCATTTCCGCCGCCGCAGTGCCTTCCTCCTTGGAATACGCAAAGCAGCCCAGCCGTTCAAATCGGATTTCGCGCACAAATTCGGCCAGCTCGGTGAAATCTTCCTCCGTTTCACCGGGAAAGCCGGTAATCAGCGTAGTGCGCAGAATCAGGCTCGGAATGACCGCTCGCATTTTCTTGATGAGCGCGGTCAGTTCTTCCCTGCTGCCGGTGCGCCGCATGGCGCGAAGGAGCCGCGCACTGCAGTGCTGAAGCGGCAGGTCAATGTATTTTACAATTTTTTCTTCCGACGCAATGGTTTCAAGCAGTTCGTCGGTTATGGAATCCGGGTAACAGTACAGAATGCGAATCCATTCGATCCCGTCAATTTTACACAGCTCACGCAACAGCTGCGGAAGCATCAGCTTACCGTAAATATCCCAGCCGTAACGGGTGGTATCCTGCGCAATCAGAATAAGCTCTTTTGCTCCGTGTTCGGCCAGACCGCGCGCTTCCTCCAGAATATTTTCAACAGTGCGGGAACGGTATGCCCCGCGAATAAACGGAATGGCACAGTAGGCACAGCGGTTGTCGCAGCCCTCCGCGATTTTCAGGTAAGCAAAATATTTCGGCGTGGAAAGCGCGCGCTCCCCGCAGAGCGGAAGAAGCGTTNNCGCCAAGCGCTTTTTCCACCACGGCGGCAATGTCGCTGTCCGCCCCAATGCCCGCGACGGCATCTACTTCCGGCAGTTCCTTCAAAATTTCCTCACGGTAGCGTTCCGCCATGCAGCCGGTCACGACAATCACCTTAATTTTGCCTTCCGCCTTTAAGCGGGCAAGCTCCAGAATTTCCTCGATGGATTCTTTTTTCGCGGCGTCAATAAAACCGCAGGTGTTGACAATTGCAACATCCGCGTTTGCGGGGTCGTCTTCCAGCCGATAGCCTGCATTTCGCAGCGTAGCCATCATCATTTCCGCGTCAACCTGATTTTTGGCGCAGCCAAGGCTCACCATTCCTACACGATATGCCATATTCTCTCCCTATCTTAATTCACTGTAAAGTCTTCCGAATGAAAATTGCTGTAATATCTTCCCGACTGCGCCGTGAATTTCAGCACGCAGTAATCGGGGTCGGTAACGCCAAGCGGGTAATACATTGTGTCGCCCGCCTGCCAGATCATTTCCTTGCTTTCCGCGTCCTCCAGCACTTCCACGGTGCCTTTCAGCATCACGCCGCGGAAAAAGCGTTTGTCGCAGAAATAAATGCATGCCTTCGGGTCTTGCCTGTACTGCGCCACCCGCAGTGAAGAGGTATTCGTTGTAAAATAAAACGTTCGAATTCCCTCCCGCTTTCGCGGGGGCAACATGGCTTTGGTATTGGGGAACCCTTCGGCGTCCACCGAACTAAAGTAAGAAACACCCTGTTTGTCAATCAGGTTTCCAATCGTTTGAACCGGATCGCGCATCACAGCGATTCCTCCCCGTTTGTCAGCCGGTTCAGCGCCGTGCGGATGTCGTCCCAGCGGTAGCCGAGCCTTTGCAGTGCCGCAACCGTACGGCGGCGGCCTTTTTCATCGTCCAGCAATCGGATGTATTTCCGTTGAATCAGTTCCAGAAGTTTTTCCACCGGGTCGGGCGCGGCTTCTTCCACAATCTGTTCAATAAGCTCGCGGTCAATGCCCTTCTGCAGCAGTTCCTGCCGCGTTCGGGCGGCGGAATACCCCTTTCGGCCAAGCAGTTCAGCCGCAAGGCTGCGGGCATACTCCTCGTCGTTTACAAGGCCAAGCTCCGCCATATGCGCCGCAGCAGCTTCCGCCGCTTCGCGCGAGGTGACGCGGCTTATTTTATCTGCCAGCTCTTTCTGTGAATGGCTGCGGTGCTCCAAAAGATACAGCGCTTTTTCCCCCGCACGGCGGGTTTCGCTTGCCGCAATCAGTTCGTGCAGCTGTTCGTCGTCCAGCTCCCGTCCGGGTTTGAAGCCGAATTTCAAAAGAGTTTCGGTGTCGAGATTCACCGCAAGCTCCCCGTCAAGGTAAAGGGCGGAAAGCCCTTTCCTGCGCGGTTCAATCGCCGTAATCAGCATCGTTATTCATCATCGGCCGAAATGTCGATATTCGCGGCCTTTCCGCGCGGTGAGGCTTTCACCGGCGCGGCGGGCACTACTTCCACCGGCTTTGCGGCACCGGAAGCGCCCGGCGTTGTTTTTGTGTAAAGCTTTGCTATATTTTCCTTGACCTGTGCTTCGATTTCACCCGCGATTTCCGCGTTTTCCGCAAGGAAAATCTTCACGTTGTCACGGCCCTGGCCAAGGCGGCTTTCTTTGTAAGAGAACCATGCGCCGCTTTTCTGAATAATTTCCAGCTTTACGGCCAGGTCAAGCAGTTCGCCTTCACGGGAAATGCCCCTGCCGTACATTACGTCGAATTCCGCTTCACGGAACGGAGGAGCGATTTTATTTTTTACCACCTTGGCACGGGTGCGCGAGCCGATTTGCTCGGTGCCGTTTTTCAAGGTTTCGATTTTACGAATGTCAATACGCACGGAAGCGTAAAACTTGAGGGCGCGGCCGCCGGGGGTTACTTCCGGGCTGCCGTACATTACGCCAACCTTTTCACGCAGCTGATTAATAAAAATCGCCACACAGTTCGACTTAGAAATGGCGCCGGCCAGTTTACGCAGTGCCTGGCTCATTAAGCGCGCCTGCAGGCCGACATGGCTGTCGCCCATTTCGCCTTCAATTTCCGCACGGGGAACCAGCGCCGCAACAGAGTCGATTACAATTACGTCGATCGCGCCGGAACGCACCAGCGCTTCCGTAATTTCCAGCGCCTGCTCGCCGGTGTCCGGCTGAGAAACCAGCAGGGAGTCCACATCGACGCCCAGCGCGCGCGCGTAAACCGGGTCCAGCGCGTGTTCCACGTCGATAAATGCTGCGTTTCCGCCGTTTTTCTGCCCCTGTGCTATGCAGTGCAGCGCAAGCGTGGTTTTACCGGAGCTTTCCGGCCCGTACACCTCGGCAATACGGCCGCGCGGAAGTCCACCGATACCAAGCGCAAGGTCCAGCGAAAGCGAACCGGTTGGAATTGCCTCCACATGCATTGCCTCGTTTTGGCCCAAACGCATGACCGCGCCTTTGCCGAACTGTTTTTCAATTTGCATCAGCGCTGTTTCCAATGCTGTTTTTTTATCCGTCACCATAACAATCCCTCCGGTTTTTTCATGAATAAACAAATTATATCTGATTTTACGCTTAAAATCAATATACGGAGCGATAAAATTCGAACAAATGTTTAGTTATTTTTTCCATGCCCGCTTCTAAGCGTTATTCCTTGACTCCTGCAACAACGCGTTCCAATTGATTAAAATCCCGTCGAATTTCAACCTTTGTCAGCCCGGCGGCGCGAAACAGCTGAGCAACCGCCTGCCCCTGCCCTTCGCCGATTTCCACGGCGGCAATTCCGCCCTGGTTCAGCCCCGGCAGCCAAAGCCCGGCAATGGCGCGGTAAAAGTCAAGGCCGTCCATGCCGCCGTCCAACGCGGTATGAGGCTCGCGCTGCACCTCCGCCTGCAATTCGGGAAGCTCGCCCCGCTCCACATACGGTGGATTGGAAACAATGCAGTCATAGCCGGAAAAATCGCCCTGCGGGTTCAGCACGTCCACCCGCAGAGGGGTCACATTGTGAAACCCGGTTTCTTGTATATTGCGGTTCAGGTAAGAAAACGCTTCGTCGTACAGTTCTGCCGCTGCGATGGAAGCGTGCGGAAACAAAGAAGCTAGCCCGAGCGCAACCGCGCCCGTTCCGGCACACAGGTCAATGATTTTCGGTTCCTTTCGGCCGCGCAGCAGTTCCGCCGCCGTGTACACCAGCAGTTCCGTTTCTTCGCGCGGAATCAGCACGCCTTCGCCGACCTGCAGTTCCAGTTCCAGAAAAGGCCATTTCCCCAAAATATATTGGAGCGGCCGTCCCGCGGCACGCTCCCTAATTAAGCCAAGGTATTCCTGTGACTGCTCTTCCGGTGCAAAATCGCCGGAATACAGAATGCGGCCCTGCCGGTCAAGGCCGAACGCTTTCTGAAAAAGGCAGTCCGCGTCAAAGCCGGGGGCTTCGTTGCCCGCCCGGCTCAGTTCGTTTTTCCCCTGCCGATAAATTTCGCCCAGTGTCATCCATTCTCCCGCATTTCTTAAAGACTGATTTTATCCTCGCCGTTTTCCGGGATAACCGCCTGAATTGCCGCAATGGCAACTTCAATCATGCTGTCGTCCGGCTCTTTGGTGGTAATGCGCTGCACCCACAGCCCCGGCGCGGAAACAATGCGGGTAAACAGATTGTCGTGACGGCCGCAGAAACGGATAAATTCATACCCAACTCCCACAATAACCGGAATGCAAAGCAGCTTGACCAGCGTGCGAATAACCGGATTGCCAAACGGAATAAAAAATCCGACTATAATGCTCAAAAGCAGCATAATTNNTAGCGCGGATGGAACCGGCTGTGACGGCGCACATTTTCCACCGTAAGCTCTTCGTCGTTCTCATAGCAGAAAATCGTCTTATGCTCCGCGCCGTGGTACTGAAAAAGACGTTGAATTTCCGGCACACGGGAACACAGGACTATGTAAACAATAAAAATACCGATGCGCATAATACCTTCCACCAGGGAACGCCACGGCGAAATGGAAGGGCCGGCGGCGTAGTCGCGCACCAGGTTAAAAATAACCGTAGGAAGCATGAAGAACAGAACAATAGCAAGCAAAAGACCGAGCACGGTTCCCGCTACCATGACCACGTTCATCATTTTATCGCCGAACTTTTCCTCCACCCATTTATCGAACTTGGAAGGCTCCTCGTCCTCCTCAATTCCGGCTTTGTCCACGGAATAGGAAAGCGCGTGGTAACCCATGCCGAGCGAATCAACCAACCCGGCAATTCCGCGCAGCAGCGGCCATTTCATAAAAGCGTATTTATCCTTCATCTGCTGGGTCGGCATTTCCTCGGTGGAAATGGTGCCGTCGGCCATACGGATAGCGACTTCCGTCTTTTTCGGGCCGCGCATCAGAATTCCCTCTATCAGTGCCTGCCCGCCGATGGAAGTAATACATTTGGTTTTTTCTCTAGCCATTATTTTCGGAATTCCTTTCTTCGTTTGCTGTTTCAGTCGTTTTGGACTTATATTCAAGCTGTTTCATGGTAGGGATGACGATTGTTACCGCTGTGCCCACATTTTCGTGGCTTTCAATTTCCAGCCGGCCGGAATGCAGCGCCATGATTTCATCGGCAAGCGCAAGGCCGATGCCCGACCCGCGAATCGTCTGGTTCGCCTTGTAGAATTTCTTTTTGACGTTGGGTAAATGCTGTGCCGGAATGCCGCAGCCATTGTCGCTGATGACGACGCGGATAAAGCCTTCCGATTCGGCGACGGTCACGCTGATGGTGCCGCCCTCGCTGGTATATTTTAAGGCGTTGTCAATAACATTGATAAACACCTGCCGCAGCCGGTTAATGTCGCCCAAAACCGGAGAAAGCATGGAGGGTTCCTCGTAAAGAAGAAACTTATGCTCGGTTTTGGCGCGCTCGCTGAACATGTAGACCGCTTCGCCCAATTCGGCGAGAATATCAATTTTATCCATGGTGAGCGTCATGCGCCCGCTCTGCATACGCGAAAAGTCCAGCAGTTCTTCCACAATGCCGGAAAGCCGTTCGGACTCGTGAATAATAATACCCATGCCGCGGTCCAGCGTTTCGGTGTCGATACCGCCGTCCTGCATGGTTTCCGCCCAGCCTTTAATGGCGGTAAGCGGGGTGCGCAGTTCGTGGGAAACCGAAGAAATAAAATCGTTTTTCATTTTTTCGGCGGCGCCCAGTTCGTCGGCCATATCATTGATGGTATCGCACAGCTGGCCAACCTCGTCGTCGTTGATTTTATGGATTCGTGCTTTGAAATCGCCCTGTGCAATCCGCTTTGCGGTAGCGCCGATTTCCTTAATCGGGGTAATGATCGAATTCATAAAATAATAGCTGGAAACAATGACAAACAGAATAATAAGCAAACCGGCCAGAATCAGCGCGCCCACAAGCAGAAACACCTGCTTGTCGGCCTCCTGCAGGGAAACCACGTAACGGATGGCGCCCACAAAACTGCCGACGTCGTTGCGCATTACGCGGGTAACCGCCATTACCTTTTCGCCGCTGGTCAGCTTGCCCGTCCAGGTGCCGTAGCCGTTTTCGTCGTTCAGCGCAAGCTTATAGTCCGGCATGGGCTGGGACTGGTCGGGCGCAAACCCGATGGATGTTATAATGATTTTGCCGTTGGAGTTAAACACCATGAGTTCCATGCTTTCCTTATTCGGAAAGTTTTCCACATAGTTGCGGGCGGCGGTGCTGAATTCCTTCGGCGATTTCCGCCCGTAGTCGGCAAACATGTTCGTCAGCTCGCCGGAACGGCCGTTAATAGCCTGCTGAATTCCGTTATAAACATAACCGCGTATTACAAAGGAAAGAGTCAGAATCAGCGTGACCAGGATCAGCAGAATAATGCCGAGGCTGTTCAGCATCCAGCGCTTTGTAATGCCCGTTGCCCTCATGCCGTTCTCTCCTTTCCCGCAGTATAACATAAAATAATGAACAAATCGTTTCTATCAGGCGGTTATGCCTCCCATTTATAGCCAAGGCCCCAAACCGTAACAATATGCTTTGGATTCGACGGTTCATCCTCGATTTTCATGCGCAGACGGCGGATGTTTACATCCACAATTTTTTCTTCCCCGAAATACGCATCGCCCCAAACGTGCTTCAGAATGTCGGTACGGTCAAGCGCCGTGGTCGGGTTGGAAAAGAAATATTCCATAATCTGAAATTCCACCTGCGTCAGTTCAATCTGCACTCCGTTTTTCATCAGGGTGCGGTTGCGCAGGTTCAGGGAAAAGTCCCCCGAGCGAATTTCCTCTTTAAAATTATTTTCATTGCGCATTTGTTCCAGCGCCACACGGCGGTACACCGCGTCCACACGGGCAACTAGTTCGCTGGGGCTGAACGGCTTTGTAACGTAATCGTCCGCGCCCATCATCAGGCCGCTTATTTTATCCATTTCCTGCGTGCGGGCGGTTAACAGAATAATTCCGATGGAACCGCTTCTCTGCCGCAGCTCCCTGCAGACCGCAAGGCCGTCGTATTTTCCCGGCATCATAATGTCAAGCACGGCAACGTCAATATTGCCGCCCTCCCGGTTATAAATTTCTATGGCCTCTTCGCCGTTCGACGCCTCAAAAGCGTCGTACCCGGCACGTTTCAGATTAATGACCACAAATTCGCGGATTGCCTGTTCGTCTTCGGCAACTAGAATCTTTTTCATACCCGTTCCTCCGTCACATCTATTTTAGTCCGCACTGATTAGTTTAAAGCTGTTCTTTACATCCGAAATACCGAGCGAAAGGGGCCGGTCGGGGGAAGGGCAGCTTGCCGCAAACACCAGATTATTGGAATCCATCAATTCAAAAAATCCGGATGTTCCCGTTCCTTCCTCCCACTCCTTGCGGGTAAAGACCTGTATTTTCAGAAGTGCCGCGCCCTGCGCGCCTTCGGGATTTTTTTTCGTGGTAACCCATTCGTAAAACGTAATGGTTCGCGTAGCGGTGTCTGTTTTGGTGGTGATTTTTCCGCCCCAAATTTCCGGTATCAAAAACCAGTAGCCGTCGGAATAATTCAGCACCATGCTCATAACACGGATAAACGTGTTGGTCTGCGTGTCGTATCGCTGCCAGTTCGTAACGTAAGCCGCGTCTTCCGTTGCAGTACCCGTGTAGCCGGGCAGCAGGTTTACAATTGGAACTTCGATAATTTTATCGCCGTTAATGTCCTTGGAAACGACAGACGTGTTGCGCATCGTATAATTGGCCGTCTGCGTTTTAGGGTCGTAAAACGGCGACTTCAATGTTTTTGTGGTTTTATCCCAGTAAAGCACTTCAGTCACAAGCGTATTTGCGCTTTTCATGCCGTCCAGTACAATGCCCTTTTGATTTTCATTAATCAGTCCCGTCTGCACAGACGCATATTTGGTCACTCCGTTGTCCAGCCGGCAGGAACCGATCATTTCGGCTGTGCCGTCCTTAACCGAGTACAGCCGGGCAAGAGCGGGTTCGTCACCCACGCTTACATTTGCAGTAAAAATATCGTCGCGGCCGTTGCCGTCAAAGTCCATAACCGCCATTTCGGTGTAATTTTGGTCGAGCTTCAGCTCATTCATTTTTCCGTTTTTATAGTAATAAACACAGACCGTGCTGGTGTTGTTCAGGCTGCTGCCCCACCCGACAATGACTTCGTCCTTGCCGTCGCCGTTCAGGTCGCCGAAGCAGACCTTGTCCACCTGCGCGGCAGGATTATTAAAAAAGCCCATGTCCATCCACTTGCCGTCTTTTTTCATAAACATGATATTGGTTCCCGTGGAATCGTCGCCTTTTTGATAAATTGCCATTGCCTCTTCATTTTTGTCGCCGCAGATGTCGTGTGTAATGATTGCGGAGCGGTAATCGCCGTTGCTTGGGTATTTCAGCGTCATTTTCCCGCCGGCCTTACTTTCCAAAAGGGCGTGAATGTCTGCTTTTTCCCCGGTCGGTTTTGGCGGCTGCATCAGCGTTTGAGCGTCGAGCCCTAAAAACGAACAGCCGGACAGCAATAACGAAAGCACAACGGCAACCGCCACGGCTTTCAGCTTCATTTCACCACACCCTTTCCCGCCTGCTTACAACGGCAGCAAGTGATAATACGCCGCTTTTATCGGCGAATACGAAACAACAAACAAATACAATGTGAATTTATTTCTAATAAATAAAAATTCGTCTTAGGACACACGGCGAAGCCGGAACCGACGGTAACAAACTGCCCGCGGGTACCGCAGCGCCTTTTATGCTGATTATTTATTATAGCATATACAATGTAAAAAAACAGTACCAAAACTGTAATAAAATTGCCGCTCCGAACCATACGAAGCGGCAAAAATTCTGTCATATTTTTGGCAAAAAAGATTACTTTACAAGATATTGATACAGCGCGTCAATTGTCTCGCGCAGAATTCGTTCGCGTTCAACACCGCTTTTTTCAAAAACAATTTGATCCACAACAGAGGAAATCAGGTTGTACACAACCAAGGCGGCCGCTTCAATGTCCGTTAGGCGAAGATCGTCCTGAAATTGATACAGACAGTCCAGCGTAATTTTTCGTGTTCTAACATGGTTCGCTTCCATAACAGCCGCTAAATCCGGCCTGGAAAAAGCAAGAATATGAAGTTCCCGGTTCAGCTGAATCGAGCTTTCATGAATTTCGATCAGGCCGTTAATCAGGCGGCGAATCCATTCCCGTTTGTCTTTATAGTACAAATCAGCCGAAATACCCGCCTGCTCGTCCAAATCCACAAACTTCTGATTGTACCGATGGATAATCTCCATAAAAATCGTGTCTTTATCTTCAAAATAAGAGTACAGGCTCCCAATGGAAACCCCGGCAACCTTGGCAATTTCATTGGTGGTAGTTCCATAATACCCTTTTTCACAGAATACCCGATAAGCCGCGTCCAGAATTTTTTCCGTTGTTTCAATGCTCCGTTTTTGCCTGGGCTTCCGTACCGTCGTCTTGTCTTTTTCCATAGTACCCAACCCCTTTCGTTCCTTTTATTTTAGAGGATTATACGGATCTTGTCAATAATATGAGCTTTTACTCATTTTATATTGACACACTTTTGTTTTGTGAATATAATATGAGCATTGACTCACATTATTACGAAAGAAGAATGCAAATGACCAAGCAAATTAATCCTCGGGCAACGGTTCTGACCATAGCGCTCGGAACTTTTATGTCCAGCTTTGACATCAACGCAGCAAATATCGCCCTGCCCATGATTCAGTCAAAATTCAACACCTCCATCGCCGTGGTGGAATGGGTTGTCGTCGCTTACCTGCTTACCCTTTGTGCAACACAGCTTACCTTTGGCCGCACCGCCGACCTGTACGGGTTTAAAAAGCTGTATGTGACCGGGTCTATCGGATTTACCTTAAGTTCGCTTCTTTGCGGCATCTCCGCCAGCATCAGCATGCTGATTGTATTCCGTGTTACGCAGGCGCTGTGCGCCTCCATGATGATCGCGACCGGAAGCGCCATCATTACCAATTCGGTCCCCGCTTCCAACCGCGGCAAAGCGCTGAGCCTGAGTGCCATTTCCGTCGCAGTAGCAACCTGCGTAGGGCCGTCCCTGGGCGGGCTGCTGGCTTCCGCTTTCGGCTGGAACAGCATTTTCCTGATTAATGTTCCCATCGGTATTGTCGAAACCGTGCTTTCCCTACGCTATATTCAAAAAGACAGCGGAAAACCCAGTTCCAAATTCGACCCACTCGGCAGCCTTTTGATTATGGCCGCTCTCATCCTGATTCTTCTGCCGCTGGACATGGTCAGCAGCACGTCGCGGTTCGATTTGCTGACTCTTAGTCTGCTTGCCGCCGGCGTTGTGCTGCTTGGCGTGTTTGTGCTGTATGAAACTCACTGCGACCACCCGATTCTGAACATGCAGTTTTTCCGCAATCGGGTTTTTACCGCCAGCAATCTTGCCGCCACCTTCTTTTATACGGCGGAATTCATTCTGGTTTTCCTTGCGCCGTTTTACCTGCAAAAGGTTCGCATGCTCACCCCGACCGCCGCGGGCATTATGATGCTGCCGCTGTCGCTTGCCATGATTGTATGCGCGCCGGTCAGCGGAGCCATTTCCGATAAAATCGGCAGCCGCAGCATGTGCGGCCTGGGTATGCTGATTCTGGCGGTTTCCACTCTTTTTATGAGCGGTTATACTCAGTCAACGCCCACCGTTCTGCTGATTCTCATCTTCGCTCTGTGCGGAATCGGAGCCGGGCTGTTCCAAACGCCGAATAACAGCACGGTTATGGGAAGCGTCCCTGCGGAAAATCGGGGCATTGCCGCGGCCACACTCGGCACCATGCGCAACATCGGTATGGTTTTAGGTGAAGCCATTTCCGCGGCAATTATTGCGTCGAGCCTGAACGGAGCAGGCGGAACACCGCTGGCCGAAGGTACCCCGCAATGGCAAAGCGCGTTCCTTACCGCAATGCAGGCCGCCTGCATTACCGCCGCCGGCTGTGCACTGGGCGCAATGGTTCTGTCATTTGCAAAGGGAAAAGAAAATAAAACCAACGAATTGAAGGAAGCTGGTGAAATACAATGATTTTTCTGTTTACCTGGTTTTTGGGCATTCTGGCCGGAATTATAACGACCATTGCAAACCCTGCCATACGGTCGCTCGGGGAAATCAGCCGCAACCTGCTGTTTTACCAAATGACCGTGTCCCTTTCCCTTTCGGGGCTCATCAGTTTTGTCGGTCATGTGTTCCATTCTGACATGGTGGCAACGAAAATCGGTTGGGCAACCGGCAGCCCGTTCCAAAAGGAACTGGGGTTTGCGGAACTTGGCTATGCGTTCGCGGGAATTCTGTGCATTTGGTTCCAAAAGGAATTTTGGCTTGCCGCCATTGTGATTGCTTCTCCGCTTTATGTTTTGGCGGGCATTAACCACGTTTGGGAAATGGTCGTAAAAAAGAACTACGCTTCCCATAATACATGGACGATTATCCCCGATTTTCTGCTTCCGCTCACCTGGGCTGTGCTGTTCTTCCTTGCACAGTAAACAAAGATAAAACAGGCGGCGCTATTCCAAAACGGAAAGCGCCGCCTGTTATTTATTCCTGATTGTAGCCCAGAAGAAAGCCCAACTGTTCTTGCGTCAGACCGAAGCCGGCCAACACATTGCTCAGCCCCGGGTCATAATCCAGCGTATCGTACAAATACCCTAGCCCACGGTAGGTGAACTCGTTCATTTCCGCCGCGGAATCCTCCGAGGAAAGGTCGATAATCTGACTTCCCAACGGAGGGAGCATAATGGGCGAGCTGCTCGGACTTCCCCGTAATTTTTCGCTGACCGAAAGCGAAAACATACCGGTCACATCCAGTTTCACCGTGCTGCTCATTTCTTTTTCATTATAAAGGGTGGTCTCTATGGTGACGCTCGACTTGTCCAGCTGGCTGAGCGATTGCGGCAAACCGTACTGGCTGACGTACTTCCCGATTTCGTGGTCGGGGTCGTACAATGAAATTACGTATTTTCCCGTTACGGTGTCGGAACCCAGGAACTTTGCCTTTTTCAGTCCCGAGTAATCAATATTCAGGCCGATATTCTGCGGCTCTTCCAGACTTTTGACCTTTAGCTGAATCTTTCCGGAATTTGCGTTCGTTTTTAAATCTGTAAACGTAAAGCCCTGCTCATGGTTATAAATCAAGTCGACAGCCAATTTGTTTTCGGCAGCAAGGGTGTTGATTTGCACATCCCGCTCTTTCCCCTTGCTTTCATAGCAGTGAGCCAACAGCGTTCCGTCCTGCGCCAAATAGGAAACCGCAGAAAACGCCGTGCCGTCCTGTTCCAAATTCAGCTTGGAAAACAAATCTTCTATTGACTTTTTGTAATCTTCCCGGCTTAGCTTACCGGAATCCGCTTTCGCTGGTTCTCCGATCAAAGCGGACAGAACATGGTAATTGTCTGAAACGAAAGAGTATAAATAATCGTCGTTTTCAACCGTCTGCAGCAGCGCCTTCGCCATGGCCGCTGTCTGTTCAGCATTGAGCGACGCGGTCAGCTTTTGCCCCTGTACTTTCGTTTCATCAACCGTAATACTCTGATCGTTTTCCGCCTTCATTTCGGCGCCCGCAAGCGAATTTGTATAAATGGCCGCCAGCTTTACCAGACTGGCTTTCAGCTTTGCCGAATCATATTTCAGATTCGCAATATCGTTCAGATTAAACCGTGATTCCGTCATGTTTCCGACTGCAAGATACTTATCGTAGACTTCAGGGATATGTAAATATATTTTGCCGTCATTATAAAGAAACGTCTGTAAATTTATTTTGGAATAGGACGGATCCGAAATTGTATACGTCGTTTCAATCCCTTTGTCATCTCTGCGGGTGTTAGAGCTGACGTACAGGCTGTTTACGTAATTAGCAGCCTGTTGAATCGCCGCCGTGTCTTCCTTTTGCATATTCAGTCCTTGAAGGAACTCGTCCTCCACTTTTAAGTTCAGTTTATACGTCGAATTCTCTGTATAATTTGCGGCGGTGTTTTTTGCCGCGCCCAGCGTTTCGTCCAAAACCGTAACCAATTGCTCTGCCGACGCATTTGCGGCAGCCTGTTCAAGATTGCGCGCATACTGGTTTTTCCCCAGAACCAGCTGCATAAAATCCCGGTTATAAAATATTTTTCCTACCGATACCGCGCTGACCAGCAGCATGAGAACCACCAGTATACCCGCAAGTACCTTTTGAAAACCCGTTTTTTTCGGCCGATACGGGCGGTTCTGTTCGGTGTTGCCCGACTGCGAAGCTTCCGTTTCCCAGTCGGAAATCACAGACTGCGGCTGCTTTGCCGCAGCAAGACACGCTGCACATAAGAGTTCGCCCTCTTCGGCGGAACTGCCGCACTTCATGCAAGTTGCCATTAAAACACTCCTAAAATTTCAACATTTCCGCTGATAGCGGATTACCTTTTTATTATAGTAACCGCCCAATTTCAGAACAACCGGTATATATTGGAATTCGAATACAGAAGAAGGGGCGCACCGCAACGGTACGCCCCTCATGTTTTGTTAAAATTTCAATTACGGCAGAATGTTGCCGGCGGCACGGTAAATTTCGTACCATTCCTGTCTGGTCAGCTCCATTTCGGTCGCCTTGCAAATGTCTTTCAGGCGAGACGCGTTTGTGGTACCGACGATAGTCTGGATTTTAGCCGGGTGCCGTAAAATCCAAGCAGTGGCAATAGCGGAATTGGTAACGCCCTTCTTAGCGGCAATTTCGTCAATCTTCTGGTTTAAGACCGGGAACTTGTCGTTGTTCAGGAACACGCCTTCAAACATGCCGTACTGGTACGGTGACCATGCCTGAACGGTAATTTCCTTCAGGCGGCAGTAATCGAGCACGCTGCCGTCCCTGTCAACCGCGCTTGCATTTTCCATGTTCACATTAATGCCGTTGCTGATCATGGTTGCGTTGGTAATGCTGAGCTGCAGCTGGTTGATGACGAGACCCTGCTTTACATATTTGCTGAGCAGTTCCATCTGCATGGGTTTCTCGTTGCTTACGCCGAAATAGCGGACTTTTCCGCTGGTATGCAAAATGTCGAATGCTTCGGCAACTTCTTCCGGCTCGACCAAAGCGTCGGGGCGGTGCAGAAGCAGCACGTCAAGATAATCGGTGTTCAGGCGTTTTAAGCTGCCTTCCACGGACTTTAGAATATGTTCCTTGGAAAAATCAAAATACGCATTGCCGCCGTTGTCCTGGCAAATACCGCATTTTGACTGAAGAATCATTTTTTCTCGCACGGACGGGCTCATGTGAACCGCCTTGGCGAAAACCTCTTCGGATTTTCCCGCACCGTAAATATCGGCGTGGTCGAAGAAGTTAATGCCCTGCTCAAAAGCAGTCTGTACCAGATTTTCCGCTTCTTTGTCAGACAAAGCGGTAATTCTCATGCAGCCAAGTGAAATTTCGGAAGACGGAAGTTTGCCCCCCGCAATTGGAATCATTTTCATAAAAAATGCACCTCTTTCGTATTGTTCTATGATACATTGGAAGATTTATCTGTACCGATTTTAAACCTTAGAGCTAACTGTAAGTCAAGTCTGTTTCGAAAGAAATCACCGACTCTTTCAAGTACTTTTTATTACCGACTTATCTTTCCCCTGTTCATGGAAATTTTTCACGAAAGCGTATTTTTTACGGTGTGAATCAGCGTGCCGGTTTTGTCAAAGGCAAGTTCCCACGCACCCACACCCAGAAGATTTTTTGAAAGCGCGTACTGTGCTTTCCGCTGAATGGCAGCGGCGTCGTCATAGCTGACGAAAGTGGAACCGTTGAAAAGCCACGGCACCAGCGCGGTGGAATCGAAAAATCTTTGGTAAGACGTGCTGCTTAAATACTTTGACTGAACAGAATCGTACCCCACAGTAGCCGCTGAAGAAAACCGCTGCCAAAGGCCGTTGCTGGCGTGGGCAGCACCCTGATACACATACCCGTAAAACGGTACACCCAATACCAGCTTTCCTGCGGGAAATCCGCAGTTCAGCCAGGTGCGCACCGCGGAGTCCACACTGGTTTTGTACTGGGGTGACTGCCCCCAGGGCAGGTAGAGCGGCGCGTTAAAGTCTGTGNNTGCAGGTCGTAGGTCATAATCATGGCGTAATCCACATACTGCGCAATGCCGGAAAGTCCCACCCCCGCGGCATAGCCGCTGTTTGCCGCACCCGCAAATGAAAGGATGTAGTGCCTTCCGTCTTTGATTCCCTGTGCGTACAGTTTAGCGCGCAGCGTTTTTAACAGCAGCCCAAAATTTGTTTTGTCCGCCGGGCGTGACCCGTTGCCCGCAAGACCGCCCCCGGTGGGGTACTCCCAGTCAATGTCCACCCCGTCAAAGCCGTAAGTGCGCAGAAAGTTCACCACACTGTCTGCAAAAGCAGAGCGGGAGGATTCTGTAAGCGCCGCATCGGAAAATTTGCCGGAATCGTTCCAGCCGCCGACGGAAATGACCGTTTTCAGCGACGGATACGATTTTTTCAGAGCGTTCAGCTTTTGAAAATTCGAGTAGTCTATGTATGGGTCCCCTGCGGCGATTTTTAAATCCCCGCCGATTTTTGCAAATGCATAATGGATAACATGAAGATTGGATGCGCTGATTTTATCCGGTGTAAAACCCGAATACGCGCCCCAGCCGCCGTAATACCCCACAACCATTCTGGCCGAATGAACAAAAGGCGGCGGAACGGCCGCTTTCGAGGAACCGGAAGATGACGAAGCAGCCGAAGAAACCGGCGCGGCCGATGTGACCTTGCGTACCTGTGTTACCGGAAGACCGGTACCAACGGAAGACGTGCTGGAGGATGAAGCTGACGGGGAACTTCTCCATTGGGACGACGGCGAGCTTACCGCAGAAGAAACTGCGCCGTCGGAAGAGGACTGAAACAGCGCAGGGGAAACCGGCGGAGCAGAAGAAACCGCGCTGCTGCCCGCCAAAGAGGAGTTGGACGGTGGGAACGAGCTTACCCCGCTGCCTGCTGCCGAGCTGTCTGCATTTGGAAGCATGCCGGAAACATTGAGGACGGATTTTTCGGTTGAACTGACATGGGAATAAAAACTTTCTTTTGCGGAAGCCAAACCCTCCTCCGCTGTAAAAGCCGGGCTGAAAGAAACGCCTGCCATAACAAGCAGTGCTGCCAAAGTCAAGGGAACTGCAATTCCGAGTACTTTTTGCCTACCGGTTTTCACAAAAATCACCTTTCCATATTCTGTTTTAAACTTATGGTAACATCGTGCCCGGTGTTTCACAAACCTCAATTATTGGTAATTTTTATCGAGGGACTTCATCGTAAAACTGGATTTAAAACAAAGTTAATCCGCTGTAAAAACAATTGATTCCGCATGAAAAAAGAGCACGCAGAAAGCCCGCTAAAAGGCCGATTTCATGCTCTTTTTCTTATAACAGCTTTCCGTATGTTCTGCCCTGATAAAATATTGCCTGATTTTCCTGTTTTCCGCTTTCCCAAACCGCGTGTTCCAAGTTACCGAAAAGTAATTCAGTTCCTTTTGGAAACAAAATCACTTTTCGGTTACTATAGAGACCCGTTTACAAATTCTACGCAGCTTTGCTCTTCGGAAAAGGAACCCCCTGTTGCACTTTCACTACGCCTTACTTCTGCGTGCTTTTCGCAAACGCCTGCATCATCAGCATAGCAACTGCCGCACCGGGGTCAAGCAGACTTCTGGAATTTTCACCTCTGGTTGCCGCACGGCCATGAACCGCAATCATGGTGGCGGTCTTTTGAAAACCTTCTTCCGCCGCCAAGGCTGCTTTTTTCGCCGCCTGCGCCAGGGTTTCCCCTGCCTGTACGGAAGCTTTCAGCGCTTCCACCGCGGGGGACATGCCGTCAAGGAAGGTTTTATCCCCGATTTTCGCCTTGCCTAAGTTGGCAACACCGTCCATGTAAGCCTGAAAAAGCTGCGCAATATCTTCGTTTTGCAGCTCGGTTTTTCCCTTCAGCACCTTACCCGCATTCATAAAGCCGGACGCCATGAGCGTACCCATGGTGGACGGAACCGCAATTGACATCGCCTTGCCACTGCCGTAAAGCAGCTTTCCGGCGTCGTCGCCGACGAAGCCCTCCGCAGCTTTATAGGCTGCGGAAAAACCGTCGCTCATGGTCAAACCCAAATCCCCGTCCCCGACAACGCTATCGAGGTCAATCAAGTGATCCTTATTTTCCAGCATAATCTGCATCAAGGATTTTAGAAGTTTTATTAAATACTGATTATTCATACCGAATACCCCTTCGAATCGTTCGTAATTTATTGCCTGAAGAACGGTGTGCAGGCGGGCTGCTCCATGTATTGCTTCAGTTCGTCGTCCAGCTTTAGCAGGGAAACGGAAACCCCGGCCATTTCCAAGGAAGTAGCATATTCACCCACATAAAAATGATGAATTTTGATTCCTTTTTCCGTCAGGTACTCGTTAATACGGCGGGTTACAATATATTGCTCATCCAGTGTGGTCGCGCCCAAACCGTTTACCAGCACGTCCACTTCGTCGCCGTCGCCGTAAGGCAGATCGGCAACGATTTTGTCCAGCATTTCGTTTGTAATTTCATCCGCGGTTTCCATCTTGCCGCGGCGAATTCCGGTTTCGCCGTGAATACCCATGCCGATTTCCATTTCATCATCCTCAATGGTAAAGCCCGGCTTGCCTACGCGCGGAACGATGCACGGGGTCAGCGCGACGCCCATGGTTCTTACGTTTGCCGCCGCTTTTTCCGCAATGCGCTTTACTTCTTCCAGCGGTTTCATTGCGTTCGCCGCCGCACCCGCACATTTGTACACGAAGAAAATGCCTGCAACGCCACGGCGGGTGCTTTTTTCACCCGGAGCAGACGGGCCTGCAGAGGCGACGTCATCACCCGCCACCACGCTGAGCACCTTAATGTCTTCTTCAAAGTCCGCCATTTCGGCTGCCATATCGAAATTGAAAATATCGCCGTTGTAATTTCCGTAAATGTAAAGTACGCCCGCGCCGGAATCGATTGCTTTTGTTACCGCCAGCATCTGCTCCGCGCTGGGGGACTGNNGCCGTCCAGCATTCCCTTGCCCACGTAACCGAGAAACAGCGGAAGATGACCGGAGCCGCCGCCGGTGGCAATGCCGACTTTTCCCTCCACTTTATTGGCGGTGATCAGGCAGTGCACGTCATCGCCGGCATACGTTACCAGGTCGCTGTGAGCAATATAAATTCCCTCAAGCATTTCGGTAACATAATTTTCAGGTTTGTTGATAATTTTTTTCATGATTGCTTCCTCCTAAACGTAATCGGATGTTCCTGAATGACAGCCTTTACCACCATAACAACGATCAGCAGCAGGCCCCATACCAGGGTTTTGATAAAAGAGTTGAACCGTAAAATATTAAACGCGCTGGAAATCAGCTGCAAAATCACAACCGCCAATGCCACACCCAGTACCTTTCCCCTTCCGCCGGAAGGAGCCACGCCGCCGAGCACCACGATTAAAAGTGTGAGCAGTGTGTAGGATGAGCCGTAATCCGACTTTGCGGAACCGTAATGGGAAATTATGATAATACCCGCAATCGCTGCCAGAATTCCGGACAGCATGTATGTAATCATGGTTACGTGCAGGTTGCTGATGCCCGCGTAGCGGGAGGCCGTACTGTTGGAGCCCATGAAGCAAAGCTGCCTGCCGTATACGGTATCTTTCAGGATAAAACTCATTCCCACGGCACACAAAATGAAAATGATAAGGGAATACGGAAGAATTCCGCCGATGTCGCCATTGCCGATTACCTGAATGGAGTCGGGCAGGCCGGTAATTGCGGGGCCTTTTGTAATCACCATGCCAAGGCCGGTGTAAAGCTGCCCGCCGCAAAGCGTTACCAGCATGGCGGGAATCTGCAGCTGACCGATCAGGTAGCCGTTGAACAGTCCGCAAACTGCGCCGACCACAATAGCTGCCAAAAGACCAACCGCAATGGCAAGCGGAGTGCTGCCCATGCCCAGAATTATAACGGCGGCAACAATGCCGGACAAATTGGAAACACCCACAAGCGAAAGGTCAATTCCGCCGGAAATCATGCAGAACATCATGCCGAAGCACAAAATTCCGAATTCCGGGAACTGGAATGCCATGGAACTGATATTGCTGGCCTGTAAAAATTCAGAATTCAAAAACGTCATTATAATTACAATCCCGACCGCAATTCCCATTAGCGTCAATGTATTTTTATCACAGTTTTTCA
Source organism: Ruminococcaceae bacterium UBA3451 (assembly GCA_002378845.1). GTDB lineage: Bacteria > Bacillota > Clostridia > Oscillospirales > Acutalibacteraceae > Caproiciproducens. The sequence continues at coordinate 58,811 of DFRY01000007.1, forward strand.
GACTGTTTTTTACCTTCTCCATCTAATATCCCTCCTATATCTTGGGACTGAGGGCAATTTTCTTGGCTCTCAGGGAAGTAATTGAGGTGCCGATTACGATAATGAGGCCGACCGCAAAGGTTTGCCAGTAATTCGGTACGCCCAGCATAATCAGGTTGTTTGAAACCAGCGTAATTAAGAGCACACCGAGCACTGTACCAATTACCGTGCCGTGGCCGCCGGTGATTCTGGTTCCGCCGATTACAACCGCCGCGATTACCATCATTTCCGCACCCATCAAGTTGGAGGGATGTGCGTTGCGCATGAGAATCGCATAACTGATGCCCGCGATTCCGGTTAAAAATCCAACTGACATATAAATAATAAACTGTGTTTTCTTCACATTTACGCCGGCAATCCGTGCCGCGTTGGCATCGCCGCCGATGGCGTAAATTTCTCTGCCCAGCATGGTATGCTTCAGAACCCAGTGCATAAGAAAGCACAGGACAATCGGCAGGATGATAAAGACCGTCATGGCCGATTTTCCGCCCATTGAATTGGTTACGGAAAACAGGTACTTCTGGGACAGGGAGTCAACTGAACCGGGAATATTGGAAATTTCCAGTCCGTTGCTGTAAACCAGCGTTGCACCGTTTGCCAGACTGCTTGTGCCCAAGGTAGCAATTAATGCGGGAATTTTGAACCTGCCGATAAGAACGGCGTTCAGTGTGCCCCACGCAATACCAAGCAGCCCGGCAAATGCGAATGCAAACAGGACATTGTCAATATGAAAAGAGTTCATAAGCGAAATTGTAAAGTACAGGCAAAAACCTGCTATAGCGGGAAACGAAACATCGATTCCGCCGGAAACAATGACCACCATTTCGCAAAGTGCGAAAATTGCGGTAATCAGCATGGCACGCATAGTCCCGATGACCGTCGCCAAGGTGAAGAACGCGGGGTTTACCACCCCGATCAGCAGGGACAGTGCCGCAATGATATATACAACGAGCATTTCGTTTGTTGCAAGTTTCTCTTTTGTAAAGAACCGGTTCATTTTGTGCCCTCCTGTTTCCCGTTCAGCATTGCTGAGAGCATGTTCTCATCCGTTTCGGAGCTGTTCATTTCCACCGCAACCGCGCCCGCGCTCATTACAATAATTTTGTTGCAGTTTTGAACAAGCTCGGAAAGGTCGTCGGAAATAATGATAATTCCCACGCCTGACGCGGCAAGCTGATGCAGAATTCGGTGAATATCCGCTTTCGCGCCAATATCCACACCGACGGTAGGGCCGTTTAAAATCAGTACTTCCGGGTGCGTGTTCAGCCATTTCGCAATAACCACTTTTTGCTGATTTCCGCCGGAAAGGGTTTTAATCAGCGGCTGGGAAGAAGGCGCCACAATATTCAGTTCCTTAATCCAGTCTTCGGCGGCCTGTGTCATTTCCGCCTGCTGCAGCTTGCCGCCCCTGAAGTAGTTCGTTATAGAGGCAGCGATTGTGTTATCCCCAATCGAGCGTTCCAGGAACAAGCCCTGCGTCAGTCTGTCTTCCGGCACATAGGCGAATTTGTGTGCCATAGCATCGCCAATACTTTGAATGCGGATTTCTTTTCCGTGCAAAAAGATTTTCCCGGAATGTGCCGGGAGAATTCCGAACAGGGAGTCACCGATTTCTCCTCGGCCGGAGCCCAGCAGGCCGGTAATGCCCAAAACATCCCCCTTGTTGATGCGAAAGCTTACGTCGTGGAACGCGCCGTTATGGGTTAAATGTTCCAGTTTCAAAATTTCCTCGCCGGTTTCTTCCGGGCGATAATTTGTTTCTTCAATATCGCGCCCGGTCATATGCCTTACAAAAGTAGGACGGTCAAAATCCTTAATATTTCCTGTAGCTACATTTGCACCGTTGCGCAGAATGGTCAGCTGGTCGGCAATGCCGTAAACCTCTTCCATTTTGTGCGTAACAATCACAATCGCAATTCCCTTGGATTTTAAATGTTCGATAATGGCGAACAGCTTTTCCACTTCCTTGGCGGTAAGGGCTGTGGTAGGCTCGTCGAGAATGAGCAGCTTGGCGTCGTCCAGAATCGCACGGCAAATCGCGACCATTTGCTTGTTTGCAACAGAAAGGCGCTCGACCAAAACGTCGGGATCCATGTGCGCGCCGATTTGCTCCATCGCACTAAGTGCAATTTTTCTGCTTTCTTTCCAATTCATTCGCTTTTTTCCGGTTTGCAGGGCGCGGTTCATAGCAATGTTTTCGGCCACTGACAAATTCGGAAATACGGCGAAATCCTGGTAAATCACCTGAATGCCAAGCCGGATCGCGTCAATTGGGCCGAAATTCCGCATTTGGTTCCCGTCTATGTAAACTTCGCCTTCATCGGCAGGGTGCACCCCGGAAATCACCTTGATCAGCGTGGATTTTCCGCAGCCGTTTTCCCCGGCCAGACAGTGTACTTCTCCCTTTTTTACGGTCAGGTTGACTCCTTTTAATGCATGAACACCGCCGAACGATTTTTTAATGTTATTTAATTCGAGGAAAATTTCTCCCATTCTCATCCTCCGCCTTTATCGTTTTTTAAAATACAAGCCTCATGACATTGTTGACATGAGGCTTGTATCATCTGATTATTGAAATTAGAAGTTCAACGAAGCATCATCTACATTGGATTTGTCAACATCAACCCATGCTTTGCCCGTGAGCACCTTGTCCTTCAGGGTCATGGCTTCATAGCCCTTCAAGCCCAGGTCCATATTGTCGGTTACTTTTTCGCCGTTGAGGATCTTGGTGGCAAGAACGTTCATGGCGTAGCCTGCGTCTGCCGGGTCCCAGAAGGAGATCATATCGATTGTGCTGGATTTGATGTATTTGCCGGAAACAGACACGAGGGATGTACCGACGATTTTAATTTTACCGGAAAGGCCCGCTTCTTCTACTGCAAGCGCTGCGCCGGCAACGTCGCCCATGGCGCTGCCCTGAATGCCAACAATATTCGGGTTGGACTTCAGCACTTCTTTTACCTTGTCATAGGAAACGGACTGGTCGTCTTTCGATTCAATCTTGTCGCCGAACAGCTTCATTTCAGGGAACTTGGACTTTTGAACGGCCTGTGCCGCGTCGGTCCACTGTTTGTGGGACTGGGAGGTCAGAGCGCCGACTTCCTGTATGTATTCGCCCTTGCCGCCGGTCAGCTCGCCGAGCTTTTCCATAAAGTGCTGGCCGTACGCTTCGTTGTCAAACGCTTCAATATCGTAGTCTACATTGGTCATGCCGGCCGCTTCGTGGGAAATAACAAGGATTCCCGCATCGCGTGCTTTTTTCAGAACCGGTTCCAGTGCTTCGGTAGAGAACGGAACCACACAGATTGCGTCGACCTTCTTTGCAATAAGGTCTTCAATGCACTGCGCCTGAAGCGCTGCGTCGCCGGTAGCCGGGCCGGTGTAGTATGCGTCCATTCCGGTATCTGCGGCATACTTTTTAACACCCTGTTCCATTCTTTGGAACCATGCAATACTTGTCAGCTTCGGAACGGTTGCAATTGTAAACTTCTTTTTTGCGCCGGTGTCCGCTTGGCTTGCCGCAGCGGCAGATTCCGCTTTTGAGCCGGCAGGAGCCGCAGTGGAAGCGGTGGATGACGACCCGCAGGCGGCGAGTCCGACTGTCATGGCCAACGCCAGAAATAAAGATACGATTTTTTTCACAACAATTTCCTCCCTTAGTTTCAACTTTTCGATCAGCTAAATATTTAGTTGATTATCAGCTGAACTTTTGCTTTTGTGACTTCAATATATCATATGAACATAAGGTTGTCAACAAAAAATTAAGATAAGTAGGATAATTTTTATACAATTACTCAGTAATTTTTTAGATATTTTGGAAATACGCAATATAAGATCAAATTTAATTTTCCGTAATAAATTTAGTAATCACTAAACACTAATTTATCAAATTAAATTAGCTGTCGAATTAGCAAAGGTAAATTCAGACAAAACCGCAAAAAGCGGGCGATTCCAAATGGAATCGCCCGCTTTAAATTCTACTGTACGGTATCTTTGTTATCTCCAGCTGCCGGAGGTGCTGCTGCGCAGGATAAGCTCGCCCCCAACCTGAATTTTTACGTCATTATAAGGCGCATGTTCAATCATATCGCATATTTGCCGCACGGCCAGCGTACCGATGAGCGCCTTGGGAATGCGCATGGTAGTCAACGGCGGCGAAGAAATAGCCGAAAAATGAATATCATCAAAACCGATAACGGAAATATCGTCGGGCACATGGTACCCGAATTCACGCAATGCCTTAATTGCCCCAATGGCAATGGAGTCATTGTCCGCAAACGCGCAGGTAGGCAGCGTTTTCTTTTCAACCGGATTGCCCAGACTGCTCATGTATTGCTTCATGGAATCGTAAGCACCCAAAAGGGTCGGCGGCACATCAAACTGGTTGTCCGCCGAAAAATTCAGTCCCAGTTCCACGCAATACCGGCGGAACGCAAAATTCCGCTCCTCAAAATTTGCAATGTTCACATTGCTGTGAAAATAAGCGATTCCGGTATGCCCCTGTGCCGCAAGATGCTGCAGCGCACATCGAACCGTTTCATCGTTATTAATTGCAATACTGGTACAGGGGTGGTGATGAATGGCGTTGTCCACAACAACCAGCGGCTTTTTAATTGTGTCAAGGTACTGGTAATGCTCTTCTTCCAGTTCCGTGCCCAAAACAATCAGGCCGTCACAGGCGTTCATGTCCATCGTACGGATTGTCTCTTCAAAATCGTGATCCGAAACAATCATGCTCAGGTTGTATCCTTTTAACCGGCATTCCGCCTCAATCGCGTCCAATATTGTGGCGATAAAACCCTCGTTCTGCTCGACCAGCATACCGTGCTTTTTATATTTTAAAAAGCAGATATTCCGGGAAGCTGCCCTGGATTTTTTTACATTTGTGTAATTGTACTGCTTTAAAATTTCGAGTACATGGTTCCGCGTTTCCTCGCTTACACCCTTCTTCTCATTTAACACAATGGAGACGGCAGCAGGCGACACACCCGCGATTTTAGCTAATTCCTTTACGGTCACCAAAAATCCCCCCTGAACCTTTCTGGCTACATTATATCAAACAATCATAATGAATTCAATCAAAAATAAACAAATACTAAATGTTTTCTTAATACAAATCTAAAATTTTAGATGTTAATTCGATAATTGCATAATAATATTTAGTTGTTTATTGATTTTGCCTATATTTTTTTGGATAAATCATCAAAATGTATTGACAATTTGTTGTTATTATACTATACTGCAACTGTTTCCGTACAGTAAAAAATTTATTAAACAAATTAGTTATAACACATTTATAAAACAAAAACCAGAAAGGACGCTGAATAACATGAGCCAACCCATGACCGTGTACCCCATTACAGACGAAAGGTTCAAACAATACTGCCGCATTAGAAAGGACATTCCCTGTGAGGAACTGTTGGAAAAAATGCGGCAAACCCCGGTGNNAAGAAGCTGTGGAGTACGTCGCTTCTGTGCCGGAGCTGGAAAGCCTGCCCATTTTTCAGGAGCTGCGCGACCGCGGCTTCGGCGGTATGGAAATTCAGCTGGGTTACTGCAACGGGGTAAACCATAAGCAAAACGCGGTGGAATACCACCGTACATCGGAAATCAACATTGCCGCAACCGACCTGATTGAAATTTTAGGTCTGCGGCAGGACATAAACTTAGAGAACAATATCTACGACGCTTCTAAAATGGAGGCCTTTTTAATTCCCGCGGGAACCATGTTTGAATTTTACGCAACCACGCTTCACTACGCGCCCTGCAGCACTGCGGTTCCGTTCCGCTGTGCGGTGGCGCTGCCCAAAGGAACCGGCAACCCGCTGCGCAGACCGCTGGTTAAAACCGGCGAAGACGCGCTGCTGCTCGCCGAAAACAAATGGGTAATCGGTCACCCGGAGTCCGACCTGGCAGAACAGGGTGGCTTCCTCGGCATGACCGGTGAAAACCCANNCCCAACGGTTTGATTACAACTGCTCTACATAACTCTGATAAAATGCGTTCCCGTCCCCCGGGAACGCATTTTATTTTTCTGCAAATTTGTAAATCGAATCAGATTTAATCGATTCACTGTAATTTTTTAACAAACCTTCTCTATTATTATAGTAAAAGGAAGGGGGTCTCCCTAAAATAAAATTCGTATTATTGTGAAGGCTTCGACCTGAAATTGTCTTTAGTAAGTTTCTGGTTATCCTTTTAAAAGAATATAAAATGTTTTTTCTGTGTTATATTGGAAGAGTCATTTAAGTTTTGTATTCGTGTTCACTTGGAAATGGGGGTAATCTTCAATATGAACAGCCTCAACCATGTTTTAATCGGTACCATTGTTTATGAATACATAAAAGAAAAATACGGAATTGTATTGGATAAAGAAAGTTTTTTAAAGGGAAACACCTGCCCTGACCACAGCATCGCGTTTTTGCGCCCGCACCGCATGCGTTACTGCAGCCGTATGGTGCGAAAAAAGACGATTCGGCTTTGCCGCCGTGACTGGGGTTATATTAACGAAAAAGCCTCAAAAAAAATCGGCATTCTGTGCCACTATTATTCGGACTTTTTTTGCTACGCACACTGCTCCTGCTTTCCGGGAAGTTTAAAGGATCATATTCGCTATGAGGATGAGATGCTGCGCTACATGAACGAGCGGTATTCCATTTTTCAAAAAATCGACTACGTTCCTCAGGTAACTTTCCCCATGGACGCTGCTGAAATTAACGAAAGAATGCGCCAGCTTATTTGGAGCAAGGCTTCTATGCACGGCAATTACGGCATGGAACTTATCTGCGCGATTCAGGCGTGCACCGAGCTGGTACTCGCCGTTTCCTACGCGATTCTGTTTTCGCAGGAAGAATCCTCTGTTCCGGCGTACCGTACCGCGTAAGGCGGTTTCTATAAAACAAAACAGGTTGATCGGCGGAAGATTTTCCGCCGATTTTTTATGGGCGTTTTTTTTCGTACCCGGGTACCCCCTTGCTAAACACGGCAATTCCAGTCGGAAAATCCGTTTGATTTCTATTTCATTATGAATTATAATAATAATGATTTTTAATCTTTATCTAAGATCTAGGAATATGAGGTGCAGTTATGATCGGAATTATTGGAGCCATGGCCGTGGAGGTCGAAAACCTGATTGAGGAAATGTCGGACAAACAGGTAGAAACCACCAGCGGAATCTCCTACCATATTGGTTCTATTAGCGGAATACGCTGCGTTGTTGCGCAGTGCGGTGTGGGCAAGGTTGCTGCTGCCGTCTGCGCGCAGACCATGATCCTGAAATACCAACCCGACGCCATAATCAACGTGGGCGTTGCGGGCGGCATCGGTCAATCCATTCATATCGGCGATATTGTTATTTCCCGCGGATTGGTACAGCACGACATGGACACGACTTCTTTGGGCGACCAAAAGGGCCTTATCAGCGGGATTAATCTGGTGACCATTCCCGCCGACGAAAAGCTGGTTCAAAAAGTCGCAGCTACCGCGGCCGAGGTATACGGTGACGGCGTACATATCGGCATTATCGCAACCGGCGACCAGTTTATTTGCGACGCGGAAAAACTCCGCGGGCTGGCCGAAGATTTTGACGCTTCCGCCTGTGAAATGGAAGGCGGCAGCATTGCCCAGGTCTGCTGGCTTAATAACGTGAAGTTTGCTGTCATTCGGGCCATTTCCGACAATGCGGACGAAGACGCCAATGTGGATTTTGCCGCGTTTGCGGTGACATCGGCGCATAAAATTACACAGTTGATTGTAAATCTTCTTCCTACCTTATAAATACATATCCATTCATTGTTTTTGCCGTCGCTGCAATTCCGTGCGGATGCGGCGGTGTTTTTTTCGCACGGAGAAAGTGCAGGCTGTTATGAAAATGATTGATGTTTCACGCGAACTGTTTTCCACCCCCGTTTACCCGGGCGACCCGGTGCCGCGGCGTGACATTGTACGCCGCATGAGCATGGGCGATGCCTGCAATTTGTCCGGATTTTACGCATGCTGCCACAATGCCACCCATGTGGACGCACCGCGCCATTTTATTGAAGACGGGAAAACAATCGACCAAATGGATTTGAGCGCGTTTATGGGCCGCTGTACCGTAATTGAAGCCGAAGGAATCATTACCGGGGCAGACATGGATAAAATTCTGCCAGAATGTGAAAAAATGATTCTGTTTAAAGGGGAAGGCAAGGCATTTTTGTCTGCAAGCGCCGCTTTTGTGCTGCAGGACGCAGGGGTAACCCTGATTGGCACAGACGCCCAAAGCGTGGAACACGGCGACGATACTTTCCCGGCGCATAAGCAGCTGCTGGGTGCGGAAATTGTTTTGCTGGAGGGACTTGACCTTTCCGGGGTAGAACCCGGAAATTACCGGCTGACCGCACTGCCGCTGTTTTTGGAAGGTGCGGAAGCATCCCCCGTTCGGGCTGTTTTAATGCAGGACTAAGTTCAAAAAAGAATCGGAGAAATTATGGAATACATCGACTTTGACCGCTGGCCCAGAAAAGAGCATTTTGACTTTTTCTATAAAATGGATTATCCCCAGTTTAATGTATGCCTGAATCTGAATGCGACAAACCTGCTTTCATTCACCAAAAAGAACGGAATCTCTTTTTATTACGCAATGGGGTACGCCGTGACACAAACGGCAAACCAAATTGAAAACTTTCGGTACCGCATTCGCGGCGAGCGGGTGGTGCTGCACNNTGCTGCACGAAAAAGTACATCCGTCGTTTACGGTAATGTCGGGCGAGAATGACTTATTCAAGTATGTCGCGGTGGAGCTGACTGATGATATTGTCTCCTTTGCTAAAAAAGCAAAAGAACAGGCGGAGCAGCAAAAGGAATTTTTTATTTACAAAGACGCGGAAGAGCGGGACGACATGCTGTACATTACCTGCCTTCCCTGGTTTTCGTTCACACAGGTAACACACCCGATTTCGCTGAACAAAGAGGACTCCGTCCCCAAAATTTCCTGGGGCAAATATTTTCAGCAGGACGGAAAATGGCTGCTGCCGTTTTCCCTGCAGGCGAACCATGCGCTGCTTGACGGTATTCACGTTGGGAAATTTACGGCGCTGCTGCAGGAATATATGGACGGGCTGCCGAACTGAAATAAACAGCCGGAATAAACCATTCTTTTCGCGCCGATTTNNGTCCACTTAAAAACACGCAAAATTACAAAAACAACGTCCCCTGACACATTGTTGTCAGGGGACGCTGTCTTATTTTTAATGTTCTATGCTCTTCTGTTCGGCTTCCGCCGTACTTTCGAACAAGTTGTGCATTCGTTCCATATGGTATTGGTACACGGTGAGCAATTCCGGCGAGGGTTCCTCTTCGGTCAGTTCCATAACCTTCACAGCCCGCAGTTCATCCAGTATATTTTGGTAAGTGGCCATTTGGCAGGATATTCTAAATACCTCTTCGTCATTCCAGCGAAGGATTTTTGCTTCCGCTATATACAAATTGATATTTGAAGTTACCTTTTGAATAGCTGCGTCCACCGCACGGGCATCAATTTGGCGGCGGGCGGAAGCCTGCCCGATGGATTCTTTAATCTGCAGCCTGAGCTGTGCGCAGGAATTTTTAATTTCATCCGCATAATTGGGCGGCATAATCACAAGGTTCACCAGCAGCGCAATAATAATGCCGATGAAGCTGTCGATGGTGCAGGTTACCGCAAAGCGCCATGTAACCAGGTTTGCACCGAAGTTATGGTGAAACATCATAGCCGCAAACAAAAAGCAGGAAAGGGTTTCCGCGCCGGCAAGCTTAAACTGCTGGCATAAATACAAAGTAAGAATAATGCCGATTCCGCACAGGCCCGCGTTGGCGGGGGAAAGCGTTGCAAAGCCGAATCCAATCGCCACACCGATCAACACGCCGATCAGCTTGTTTTTTCCCGCCTTAAAAGAAATATCGATAGATTTCCCCATGGACATAACCGTGGCCACTACCGCAAAAAACGGCTGATTTAATTTTAAAAGAAAGGATACGACAACGCAAACCGTAACGGCGATGCCTGTTTTAACAATTCTGAGGCCCATTCTGTGGTTCCCTAAGGTCCTTGAAAGCCAGTCCATGATTCACCTCATGCTGCAAGCAACGATCTCAACAATTTCGTTTGGATGTGCAATAATGTATTTTGCGTGGTTGTCCTCCAGCTCTTTCCGGTCGCGAAAGCCCCAAAGTACCCCGACGGTGTCCATTCCGGCGGCAGAACCGGTCTGCATGTCGGTATTGGTGTCGCCAATATAGAGAACCTGTTTCGGCGGCAAGCCCAGTTCTTCCGCAATTAAAAGCGCCCCCTGCGGGGACGGCTTGCGTTCCACCTGCGGCCGCTGGCCATAGCAAAGGTCAAACGTACCCTGGGGGAACAGCGCGTTTACAATGGCGCAGGTGCAGTTGTGCGGTTTGTTGGAAAGAACCGCAAGACGAACACCGCGCTGCTTTAATTCCAAAACGGCTTCCCGCAGCCCGGGGAAATTTTCTACAATATAGGCTGGGTCGCTCTCGTATAACGCATCATATACTTTTCTCAGCTTGTCCACATCGGCTTCCGTGTAATTCCCTTCCCCACATGAAAGGTCGAGCATGCGGTGCATCAGCCGGTTTGCGCCGTTCCCGACAAGGTAGCGGTATTCCTGTACGTCAATGGGGGAATATCCGCATTGCTTCAATGCCCCGTTCGCAAAATAAGCAATGGAGTCCAGTGTGTTTGCCAATGTTCCGTCTAAATCAAAAATGCATGCTTTATACAAAATATCACCCTGCCTGTTTCCATCATAAATTACATACATACTGATAATAAACACTTTGCGGGTGATTTGCAAGCACTTTCTTCCCTGATACAAAAGATGCCGATATGAAAAGGAGCTGCCCCGGCTGCAAAATGAACTACGGACATTCCCGATACACGCAATTTACAGCGTTCTTTGTACCGGGAGCGGCCGCCAGCGTTCCGCATAATGAGACAACCCCTGTTATTTTCTTGTATAATTATTTATGTATTTGCTTCGTTACGTATTTGCGCCAAATGCCAATTTAGAGCTTCGCTTTCTGCTTTCCGGGCAGATATTATATATCATTCCATCTTTTGCCACCATAGAAATCGGAATTTTCGGCAAAAGTTTATGAATCATCTCCACAAATCCGTTTACAGGGGCTTCCGCCATTCCTGTTACAACATGAGTTGCCCCAATCTGTTTTACAAAACCTACCGCCATAAGGGCTGCATCATCGTTAAAAAAGACTGTCATCTCCGCTTTGGCATCCCTCGCTGTCTGCCGCAGATATTCCAACTCCTCCCCGCTGGTTTCAAACCCCGCGGAGGCCGGCTGTACACTTAGCACCTGCAAAGGAGCATTCTGCTCATCGGCAATTTTTCTGCCTGCCCGAATCAAACGGTCGCAATCGCGCTGACCGGTAACGCAAACAAGGATCGCTGCCTTGTCTTTCACTTCTCTACCTCCTTTCAAATGGCTTTTTAAGCCAAGAATAGTATAATCGATTTATAAATGTTTATGGTAACAGAAAGTGTATAAATTATTAACAAAGTGTTAAATCAAAAAATCAGTTTTTTTGTGCGATATATCGGAGCCTATGGGGTTACTGTGCGATTCCCCCGTTTCGCTGTTCTTTTTGCGACCTGCACGCACGGTCATCTTTTTAATAAAAACAAGAAAAGCCGCAGGATTGCTATCCTGCGGCGATGGCTGCCCCTAAGCGATATAAATTTTTTCGGGGGCACGTTATTTCAGGACGGTCAGCGGGTCAATAAACTTCCCGTTCTTTTTCATCGCAAGGTGTAAATGTGGGGGATCCTGGCTTTCGCACGGAACAATTCCAATGGTGCCAATCTGCTGACCCTGCTTTACTTTATCGCCCTTTTTCACGCTGGTTTGCCCCAGTCCGCTGTAGTATGCTTCCACAGTACCGTGAGTAATTACAATGGTGTTGCCCAGGGAATCGTCCGCATAAACATCTTTTACGGTTCCGTCCGCCGCGGATTTCACCGGATCTTCCTGCTTTGCGCTCAGGTCAAGCCCGGTGTGCACACGCCAATCCTGCAGGGTTTTGGAGAATACCGGAGTTTCCCCGCTGAACTTCTGTGTGATCGTGTTGCTTACAGGATACTTAAACGTAAGTACCTGAGCAGATGCCGGCTTTGCGGGCACGGAGGAAACGGTCTTTTGCGGAACAGATGATGCAGGCTGTGAAGGAGCCGTCGACGACGGCGCCGGTGCTGAGGATTCCGGAACAATTTCCGGCTCGCTGGCAGTTACTTTAATGCCGCTGACCGCTTCGTTTGTCTGCTGCACTGTAGCACTGCTTGCCGAATTCTCGTTTGGCGTGGTATAATTTACCACACTGTCATAGGTAGTCCATGCAGCCACACCGATTGCAATTAAACACACCCCGAGCGCGATATAAAATCCTCTGGAGTTATTCTTTTTTGATCTATTACTGAGCAGATGTAAATTATTCAATCGTGCCACCTCCGAACATATTTTGACCATAAAAAAGCAGTTATATTCGGAACGGAGGATTTTTCTATTGAATTTTTCTAAAAGAGGAAAGAAATTTAGCGCAGGATTCGACAGAACCAGTATAACCGGAATTATTAACGCAAAGAAAAAGAACCTAATCCAAATGATTAGGTTCTTTTTCATTAGCTTGAGGGGTATATTGAGGAGGGTAGAACATGTATCAAGTAATGGTGCGGCTCCATCTTCTTGATTACAAGCATATTATATCTGCTTTACATAAATCAGTTGTTACACAGCTATGAATATCTTATGAATTTTTGATTGTGCCAAACATTTGTTTGTCTTTTTTACAAATATATGCTATAATGAACTCAGAATTTATCTTGGGGGTAAGGATATGCTAACTGAAAGCCAGAAAAAGGTATATGACTATTTGAAAAGCCGAACCCAGAATGGCCTTCCGCCGACCGTGCGCGAAATTTGCGCCGCAACCGGCTTAAAATCCACTTCCAGTGTGCATGCGCATTTAAAAACCCTGGAACGGGAAGGATATATCAGCCGTGACGCGGGCTTGAACCGCGCGATTCACCTTGCCGAGGAACAGCCAACCATTCAGGTTCCGGTTGTCGGCCGCGTTGCCGCAGGCCAGCCAATTCTGGCTGTGGAAGAGATTGAAGGCTATGTTCCCTTCAGCCCGCCGCACGAAAACGGCGAGGAATATTTCGCACTGAATGTTCGCGGAGAAAGCATGAAGGACGCGGGCATTTTGAATGGAGACATTGTAGTCGCACTGAAAACGCCGACCGCGCGCGACGGGGAAATTGTGGTCGCTTTAATTGAAGATGAAGCGACCGTGAAACGCCTTTACCGCGAAAAAGACAGGGTTCGCCTGCAGCCGGAAAATGCGGAATATCAGCCGATTTACGCAAAGGACGTAATGATTTTGGGCAAAGTGGTTGCCGTATTCCGGTATTACCAGTAACGTTCGCCCGCAGGAGGCAAAGGAATGCAGAAAAAGCAAATAATTCAGTTTGCCGTGTTCGGCGGCGTAATGGGTTTCATTCATTTGGTACAATGTGCGTTCCGCGTCAATGCACACGAAGTATTTTTGCGGCTGTCGGCTTCGGCTGACGCAGCCGACAATGTGCTTTGGCATCAGCTTGGTAATTACGGAAAACTGACAGAGGTCGTTTATTATATTGTCGGCGTTCTGTTCCTTGTGCTGATCGGTTACCGGCTGATTTATAAAAAAATACGCTTTCGCTTTGCGATGGGTGCAACGGCCGCCGCTTATGTAATTCCCCTGCTGGTCGGCATTGGGTTCCGCTCCCAGGCACCGCAGGTAACCAATTTACTGCTGCCCGTTTTCGTCTCGTTTTTCTTTGCGATTGTGGTGGTCGTTTCAGCAGGTTTAAAACGGAATCAATATCAAAAAAAGCAGGAAAACAAATAAGTCGATCCAAATGAGGCGGGAACCCGAAACGGTTCCAGCCTCATCTTTTTATCCACTTGTACTTCCTTTCCTACCGAAAGCAAAACTACTTATTTCATTGTTTTTGCCGCGGCGGTCATTAATGCCGAAGCGATTTGCCCCGCGGAACCGATGCCCGTTTTGGAATCTTCCACCACAANNGCATTGGAGGAAAACCCGACCATCCAGCCGTTGGGGTTCTTGCCCCCGCCCACCTCTGCGGTGCCGGTTTTGGCGCAAACGGCCAGCCCCGGGAACAATCCGTCGCCATATCCGTTCGTCACATCGTAACGCATATACGTTTTCAGCCGTGCGGCGGTAGATGCTTTCAGCAGCTGAGCGCCCTTCTGGGTGCTTCCAGTCTGTGTGCTCAGTCCGAACTGGGTGGTAACCCGTTCAATCATGTAGGGGGTTACCGGAGTGCCGCCGTTTGCGATTGCGTCCATCAGCAGCAGCATGTGGTATGGGTTCGTCAAATCGGTGTACTGCCCCACACCCGACCAGCCAAGTTCGTTGGGCTGCGCGCCGTCCACTTTATACACACTTTTGCTGGTGTTGATGCCGTCCAGTGAAAAACTGCGGTTAAACCCCATGGAATTTGCCATGCCGGTCATTTCTTTCGCACCCACTTCAATCGCCACCTGTGAAAAAATCACGTTAGAAGACTTTGCAAGGGCATTTTTGAAATCCAGTTTTCCATAGGATGCAACATCGGTAATTTTATTGCCGTTGATGGTAATACTGCCGTTGCTTTCCCAGGTACGGCTGTCCAGGTCTGGAATTGTTTCGATTGCGGCGGCAGAAGTCACCAGTTTAAAAATGGAGCCGGGGGTGTAGGAAGAAGAAAGTACCTTATTCAGGTAAACGCCCTCGTACTTTCCGGTTTTATTTGTGTCAAGGTCAGCCGGCGGGTTTGCCGGGTCAAAATTCGGCGCGCTCACCATACAAAGCAATTCGCCCGTCTTATAGTTGCATATGGCGATAGCGCCCTTATGGCTGCCCATTTTCTGCAGCGCCAGCTTGCTTAAACTGCTGTCAAGCGTGAGCTTAATGTCACTTCCGGTGGACTTCCCCGTCGGTGCCGTTAGGCCGGTAATCAGGTTGTAGCCGGACAGTTGGGACCGGTAGCTATACTGAATGCCGGTAGAAATATAGCCCTTTGTGTCGCCCACAGCATGCAGCATTGCGCGGCGAACCGTTTCGTCGCTGTTATACATGCGTTTGCCGTTTTCGCTGCTGGCCAGCACCACGTTATTGCGGTCAAGAATTTCACCGCCGTAGGAAAGCTGGCTGCCGCTGGTCAGGTGCTTATTAAACGGCTGCATGGCCCAGCTTCCACCCTCGGTCACAAAGCCGTACAGAAATACGCAAAGTCCAAATAGAANNAGAAAGCCAAGGCCCAGAATATACAGAATCATTGAACGGGTTCCGGTCGTTTTCATCTGCTTTTCCTCCTTGCCGCATATGTGCGCTCATCGCTTGCCTTAATAAAGGCAAGCAGCCCCCAGACCGCAACCATACTGGAGCCGCCCGCACTGATAAAGGGCAGGGTCACGCCGGTCATGGGCAGAACGTCGGTTGCGCCAAAAATATTCAGGCAGGTTTGAAACAGCATCATACCGGCGGCCGCGCAGGCGGAAATGGAATAAAAGGTAGAACGGCTGCGCGTTGCATCGGAACGAGCGTAAAACATGAGCAGCGCAATGGAAAGCACCACAACAAGTGCCAAAATCAGGCCAAGTTCCTCGCATACCATACCGAACACCAGGTCACTGGTGGATGCGAACACATCCCGTAACCTACCGTTCCCCAAACCCATGCCGAACATTCCTCCGCTTGCGGAGTAGCTGAGCACGCGGGTTTGCTGATAGCCGCCCGATTCGTTGACATACTCCCAAACATGCCGCCAGGCCGAAAACCGCTGTGCAACATAAGGTCTGAATTTTACAATTAAAAACGCGCCGAACACCGCCACCGCACAAATCAGCGCAATGGTGCGCACGCTGCCGGAACGCATAAAAGCAATAATGAGGAAGGTAATAAAGAAGATGCACGCCGTACCGAAATCCTTCATTAAAAACAGCGCGCCCATGCAAACGGCGGAAAACGCGATGAATCCCGTCAAGTTTTTCGCAGTCTGAAGCCTGTCCAGCGTAGAAGCGCCGACAAAAATAAACGCGATTTTAATAAATTCGGAAGGCTGTACGCCCATTCCGCCTAAACTAATCCAGTTTCGGGCACCATTGCGTTCCTGCGCAAGCAGCAGGTTTGCGGCAAACAGAAGAATTGCCAGCAGCCCGATTGCAATTCGGAAATACATAACCCGTTTTAAATCGTTTAAAAACCATATCATCATACAGAAAAGAACAATGCCGACGGCCATTGCTCCCAATTGTACATAGGTATTTTCCACCCCGGTACCGGAAATGAGCAAAATACCGATTCCGCTGAGAAGAAACGCGACGGTTTCCAGTTCAAAGCTGACCCGGCCTAAAATCCGCATGGAATAAAGGTACAGTCCCCATTCCATCACCGCCAGCGCGCCCAGCGGTATTAGGGGCATCAGACTGAATTTTCCGCCCGCAAAAACGGACTGAATACAAAGCAGAATCTGTATAAAGGTTACCGCACTTAACAGGCCGAACGGCGATGCGGCGCGGTGGGTTTGCCGGGCAGACTTTGATTTGCTCGCGTCATTGGCACGTTTCAGCATCAGCGCGGTGGAGCCCATGGCGATGGTGTCGCCGGGCAAAACCTGTGCGGAGCCTTTAATTTTAGTTCCGTTGACAAAGGTGCCCGCCTTGGAATCGGTGTCGGTAATCAGCCATCCGCTTTCCCGCCGCATTAAAACGGCGTGGTTGCGGCTGGCGGTAGCGTCAGCAAGTACAATATCGCAGCTTTTGCTGCGGCCGATGGAATTTTCCCAGTACAACACAGGAATGCTTTCGTGCTGTATCATATCCTCCAGAATGATGACAGGATCTTCCCGCCTGCGGCCGCGCTTAAGCGAAAGAAAGCACTTTCCAATAATAATAATGGAAACAAGCGGCACGATAATTCGAAAGATATAAAGAAGAACCGATATACTGTTCTGAATAAGAGGAGCAATCGAAGGCAAAGAATCACCCTCCTTTCATTCGTTTTTTCTGGTTTCAGGAAAGCAAGTTATGGCAAAAGCCCAAATACGAGAAAGTCAAATTAATAGACGTATTATTATTTTCTTACATTATTATACCAATATTATACTCGGATTCTCCCGTAAAGTAAACGGAGGGGGCTTTTCGCCCCCTCCGCATGCTGTTTTTTCATTCTTCGGTTACCCCGAGTTCCCGCATAAACTTCGGCAGCCCCGCTTCAAAGTTGACCCCAAACCGCACGTCGGTTCCGGCCAGTTTGGTGCGCCGAATGCACCCGGAAACATAATCAACGGCAAGTTGCATAGCGTTGCACAGATTCATATCGTTTAAAAGACCGGAAAGCAATGCGCTGGCGAAAATATCCCCTGTGCCGTGATAAGTACCGCTGATCCGAGGTGAAAACGCGTAGCTGACACTGTCGGTTTCCCTGTCATAACCTGCCGCCCCAAGTAAGTCCGGACTAAACCAAACGCCGGTAAGGACCACCTGCTTTGGGCCAAGTAAACTCAGGCGGCTGAGTATGTTCTCAATGTATGACCGATCGTACGGCCCCTCACGGTATTCCTCCCCCAGAAGAAACGCCGCTTCCGTCAANNGCTCCATATTGGATGCCATGTTCTGAGTAATGGTTGGGTACAGCTTCCCGCTGTCGGCCATAACGGGGTCGACCAGTACTAACGTATGGTTAGTGCGGAAAGCGTCAAAAAATTCCGACACCAGTTCAATTTGTTCATAAGAACCTAAAAAGCCACTGTAAAGTGCGTCAAAACAAAGCCCAAGATTTTTCCACTGGGACTGAAAGCCCGGAATATCCTCGGTTAAGTCACGGTATGTATAACCGGTCACCCCGCCGGTATGGGAGGAGAGTACGGCAGTAGGAACGGCGCAGACCTCTATTCCTGCCGCGGATAGGATGGGCAGGGCCACAGTAAGCGAACATTTTCCAAAGCCGGAAAGGTCGTGGATTGCCGCTACCTTTTTCTGTTTATTCATGTAAATCCACCATTCTCCGTGCAGCCAAAACTCTTGAAATAACCAAACTGACTTCGCACGGGGAATATCAGTGGTTCACCGCCCGCAAAAGTGCAGACGGCCACATATGGCCGGGGTTACCGGTCAACGCATTTTAACCATGATAATCGTTATGGCAGCGGGTGTCAAGGCGAATTTTGTAAAACAAAAGTAAAAAAATATTTGATTACGAAAAGCTTATCTTTTTTCAGCAACCTCACCCTGCCGCTTATAAATGCTGTTTGCCGGAATAAAGCCGCGAACCATGGAAAGGGGGTACACATTGCTGTTTCGGCCAATCACGGTGCCGGGGTTCAGAACGGAGTTGCATCCGACTTCCACATTATCACCGAGCATAGCGCCGAATTTCTTCAGTCCCGTTTCAATGGCATCGTCCCACACGTGTACGGTAACCAGACTTTTGTCGGACTTCACGTTCGAAGTAATAGAACCCGCGCCCATATGTGATTTAAAACCGAGAATAGAGTCACCCACATAATTGTAGTGAGGAACCTGTACTTTATTAAATAAAATAACATTTTTCAGTTCTGTGGAATTTCCTACCACACAGCCGGCGCCTACCAGTGCATTTCCGCGGATAAATGCGCACTGGCGCACTTCGGTTTCCGGCCCGATAATTGCCGGCCCGGCAATATAGGCGGAGTCAAACACTTTAGCAGACTTTGCTACCCAAACATTTTCCCCTCGTTTGTCATATTCATCGGGGGAAAGAGTCTGCCCAAGCGCAATAATAAATTCACCGATTCTCGGCAGAGCTTCCCACGGGTAATCCACTTTTTCAAGCAGGGGTGCTGCCGCAGTGTGTGTCAGATCATACAGGTTTTTAACTAAAACTTTATCCGTCATAATGAAAATAGCTCCTTTATCTGCTTTTATCTTTTACAATTATATTTTCATTTTACGGTTAGGTCAATCAAAAATCGTTAATTCATCATACTTTTTATTTTAAGCATATCACGGGTATCCAACTTTCCGTCATGATTCAGGTCAGCAGCCTGAAAAAATATCCCGTTCAGCTCCTGTTGATGAATAATATGTTCATAAAGAAAGCGATAATCCTGTTCGGTCACATCGCCCGTACCGATAAGGTCACCCGGAATTACTGCCGTTACACAACTTTCTACCTGACCGTTGCGCAACACTTCAATTTCGCAACCGGTGCCGACCATTCCACTGATAACCTGACTTCCGTTCGGTGCAATAACACGTACTGCTGCCCCGCGCCCATCGGAATCCAGTTGCAGCTGAAGTGATTCAACAGTGACCGGCCCGGCGAAGACATACGGTTCCGCAGACGGATTCACAGGTTGAGGATCATTCGGCTCCGCCGACGAAGCGGACGAAGCGGCACTGCTTTCCAAAGAAGAATCCCCTGAATCGGAAGAAGATGCCGTAGCAGAAGAAACAGTGGAAGACGGCGGTGCAGAGGACTCTTCAGCGGGAACCGGCACACCAACACAATTTGCCCCATTGGCATCTGCACGAAATGCATAAATCCAAAAAGGAGATGTTTCAGTTAATTCGCTGCCGTAAGAAACAGTTACCAGAGTAAGATTCCCGCTTTCATCCGCATGAAAACCTCGGCTTAAGTCATAGCTCACGTCTATAATTTGGTTATAAATACGCCGCCCGTCCTTAGTGCTAAACCTGCAGATTTGCAAATCTTTGCTGTTGTCAGGGTTCGTACCGACAAGATACAGGTTATCTCCGCACACAGCCGCTTCTATATAAGGAAACGAGACTCTGACTGTCGAACTGCCCAGGCTGTCATCCAGATTTCCTGCCGCATCCAGCAAGGTAACCATGCTCATATAAGCGTTGTCCGTACTTGTCATAAGGTAACCGCCGCCCTGTTTCGCGAAAAAGCGTTGGTTATAGGGTTGATAATAGCTCGGGTCAAGCGAAGAAATGTCGGGTGTTGTTTCGGCACGGCTGGTTACATATGTTACAGCCACAATCATAACAAAGAGCATAAAAAAACAGACAGATAATCGCTTTATCTGTTTGGACGTTGCGCCATTATTCCCCATATTAATTCCCCTTACGACATTTTTGTTTCATCCTAACACAAGATAACAGATGGAAATTTTATATGTGAAATTTCTTCAACATCAAATAACAGATTTAGATAAAAATATTTCAGTCGTTCTAATACAGGCTAATTTGTGATTCACATTAGTATACACATAATAGTTCTCCCTGGGAAGGTCGAAGTTTTATATGCGGGCAAAGCTCAGCTTTACTGGCTACGCCTCAAGGCACTCAAAGGGGGGCTTACGCTTACAGCAACATTCCTCGCCCCGCACCCCTTCCCTATCAAGTCCTTTACCCTTTCATGCAAGCCGACTATACTGCTTTGAAACGACAATCAGAGGGATTAAGAGTAAGATTCAAATTGCATGTTTGCTCACTGGCAAAGTATTATAGTACAACAAAAAACCACTTATCTTTCGACAAGTGGTTTTTATGGCTCCCCAAGTTGGACTCGAACCAACGAC
>DFRY01000053.1 GCA_002378845.1 Ruminococcaceae bacterium UBA3451
ACATTTTTACTGTTTTGGGAGGTATATAAAATGAAAACAAACTGGAATTGGGCGCAGGCGACCTTTGCCGCACTTGGAGGTTTCCTTGGGTGGTTCCTCGGCGGATACGATGGGTTCCTCTATGCTCTCGTCGTATTTGTAGTGCTTGACTACCTGACCGGAGTTCTGTGTGCTATTCTCGATCACAGGCTTTCCAGCGAGGTCGGTGCGCGGGGAATTTTCAAAAAGGTGGTCATCTTTGCACTGGTGGGTGTCGGGCACATGCTGGATGAACTGGTTCTGGGCGGGAGCGGAACGATCCGTACGGCGGTAGTGTTTTTTTATCTGAGTAACGAAGGGGTCTCCATTCTGGAGAATGCTGCGCATATCGGTCTGCCCGTGCCGCAGAAGCTCAAGGACGTTCTGGAGCAACTGCACGACCGCGACGACAAGGAGGATCAATCATGAATCTGCACAAGCTGATTTTGACGAACAACGCCTGCTACAAGTCAGGTCAGACCATCGTGCCGAAGGGCATCATGGTGCATTCCACCGGCGCGAACAACCCGAATCTCCGGCGCTATGTCGGACCGGACGACGGCTTACTTGGCAAGAATCTGAACAACAATCACTGGAATCAGGACAGGCCGGACGGCCGGGACGTTTGCGTCCACGCCTTTATCGGCAAGCTGGCGGACGGTTCCGTTGCGACCTATCAGACGCTGCCTTGGAACTGGCGCGGTTGGCACTGCGGCAGCTCCGGGAACGATACGCACATTGGATTTGAAATCTGTGAGGACAGGCTTACTGATGACGGATATTTCAAGGCTGTTCATCAGGAAGCTGTGGAGCTCTGCGTGTATCTCTGCAGGCTCTATAACCTGACTGAAAAAAACGTCATCTGTCACTCGGAAGGCTTTAAGCTTGGGATAGCCTCGAATCACAGCGACGTCATGCACTGGTTCCCCCGTTTTGGCAAATCGATGGACACCTTCCGTGAAGAGGTTCGAAAAGGGTTGGCCGGAACAAATGCTACCGTGTTTTCCATTGGCGACAGGGTAATTCTGAACGGAGCGGTTTATGCCGACAGCTACGGCGGCGGGCAAGGCCGGACCTTCCAGAACCGCACATGCACTGTTACTAAAATCACCGACTTGACGCGCACCTGTCCGTACCTGCTGGACGGGGGTCTCGGCTGGGTAAGGAAAGACAGCATTCGCAAAGCATAATCAAACTGATAAATTATTGCCGTCCGTGAGGTATCTGCCCTACGGACGGCTTTTTCAGCTATAACAGGAGGTGGTTTGGTTGACTAACTGTGAGAAAAACGCAATCCGGCGTATGCGGCAACGAAGCTCTGCATATAAAGAGATTTCAGAAATGCTGGGACTACCGGAAGCAACAATCAAAACCTTTTGCAAGAGAAATCATTTACAGGATACCGATTTACAGACACTCGAAGCCGCAAAAGAGGATTTCGCCGTTTCAGCCGTTTGTGTGCAATGCGGCAAAGAACTGGTGCAAAATGATAAACGCAAGCCGAAACGCTTCTGTTCGGATGATTGCCGCCTTTTCTGGTGGAATTCCCACAGAAACGAAGTAACCCCAAAGAGCACACATAAACTGATCTGCTCCGTCTGCGGCAGAGAATTTCAGAGCTACAGCGCCGACAGAAAGTACTGCTGCCACACCTGCTATATTTCTGGCCGTTTCGGGAAAGCGAGGACCTGACATGACAAAGGAGCAATTTGGCCGTGAAAAACGGTATCTTCTGGCCTTATCCATTGCGAAATCGATGCTTGCTCGGGGTGTTATCGACGACTCGGATTTACAGATCATTGATACAAAACTTATGAAAAAGTTCCATCCGGTGCGGGAAGGTTTATCTCCGAAAAGAGCTTGATACAATCGCGGTTTAGAGGTAATATACAACCTGCAAAGGGGGACAATTCATGGAACGAACGGTACAAAAAATCAATCCCGTAGATATTGTTTTACCGAAAAAGAAGCGGGTTGCGGCTTATGCGCGGGTATCGAGCGGTAAGGATGCCATGCTCCACTCTCTTTCTGCGCAGGTCAGCTATTACAGCAATTATATTCAAAAGCATCCCGGGTGGGAATATGTCGGCGTTTATGCCGATGAGGCGTTAACTGGGACGAAAGAAGATCGGGCTGAATTCCAGCGGCTTCTGGCGGACTGCCGAAACGGAAAGGTGGAAATGATTGTTACAAAATCCATTTCCCGTTTTGCGAGAAATACGCTGACTTTGCTGGAAGCGGTAAGAGAACTGAAAAGTATTGGAATCGACGTTTACTTTGAAAAAGAGAATTTGCATTCAATAAGCGGGGACGGTGAGCTGATGCTTTCCATCCTCGCTTCTTTTGCGCAGGAGGAAAGCCGCTCTGTCAGCGAAAACTGCAAATGGCGAATACGCAGGCGCTTTCAAGCCGGTGAACCGGCCAATTGGCGCTTCTTGTTTGGATATCGTTGCGTGAAAAGAAATATGGTAATAGAGCCTGCCGAAGCGGAGATTGTCCGTTCTGTCTTCCGTGATTATATAGATGGAATAGGAGTAACAGCGATTGCCCGCAGGCTGAAAGCTCAGGGCGTGTCCACGATGTTTGGCGGAAAATGGACGGCAAGAAGCGTCAAGGTTATGTTGAGGAATGAAAAATATGTAGGAAATGCCCTGTTACAAAAGCGGTATGTAAAAGACCATATCAGCAAAAAGCTGACCTCCAATAAAGGACAGCTCCCAAAATACTTCGCGGCGGGGACTCACGAACCAATTGTTGAGGAAAGCATTTTCCAAGCGGCACAGGCCTTACTGGATAACAGCATGAAAAAATCGTCACCGATGAAGCCCACGACCGAACGATATCCTTTTTCTCACAAAATCCATTGCATGAACTGCGGCAAGTCTTATAAGCGACAGGCATGCCATGGCAGAGTGTATTGGAATTGCGCTACTTTTTTGGAGAAAGGAAAGGCCGCCTGTCAAGCGAAGCAAATTCCTGAAAAAATTTTGCTCTCGGTTACTGCCAAAGCACTTGGTTTGCCACAGTTTGATTCTGTCGTTTTCGAGGAACAAATTTCAGAGATTCAGATTCCGGGGCCGAATCAACTTGTGTTCCTTTTTACAGACGGACATTCCGAATCCCGTATTTGGAAGGATAGTTCCCGTTGTGAAAGTTGGGATTCGGAAGCTAGGAAAAGAGCCAGTGAACGGCAAAAGGAATACTCGCGAAGGGAGAAGGTAATATGAATCAGGCCAGATCGGTTACGGTTATTCCCTCTACCGTTCAGATGTACAGTGTGAATTCTACAGCGACGACGGCACGAAAGCGCGTGGCTGCCTATGCGCGGGTATCGACGGATAACGCGGAGCAGCTTACCAGTTACGAAGCGCAGGTTGACTATTACACTCGGCATATTCAGGAGAACGACGAATGGGAATTCGTGAATGTTTACACTGATGAGGGTATTTCCGGCACCAGCACAAAGAACCGGGACGGTTTTAAACACATGATTGCCGACGCACTCAACGGAAAGATTGACCTGATCCTTACAAAATCAATTTCTAGATTTGCCCGGAATACGGTTGATACACTGACAACAATTCGCCAGCTGAAGGAAAAAGGCATAGAGGTATATTTTGAAAAAGAAAACATAAAAACGTTGGACAGCAAAGGGGAACTGTTTATCACGATAATGAGCTCTCTGGCACAANNTGGCACAAGAGGAAAGCCGGTCGCTTTCGGAAAACGTAACCTGGGGCCAAAGAAAACGCTTCGCCGACGGCAAAGTCACCATGCCGTGTAAGCACTTCCTCGGTTATGAGCGTAGCGAAGACGGAAACCCGCAGATCGTTGAAAAGGAAGCTACCGTAGTGCGTTTGATTTATCAGATGTTTCTTGACGGAAAATCGCCGTCGGCAATTGCCAGACGCCTTACGGCAGAAAATATTCCAACGCCGGGTGGCAAAAGAAACTGGCAATCCGGTGTAGTTCAAAGCATCCTCACGAATGAAAAGTACAAGGGCGATGCAATTCTTCAAAAGGGCTTTACGGTTGATTTTCTAACTAAGAAGCGAAAAGTAAATGAAGGTGAGGTTCCACAGTACTACGTAACGAACAGCCATCCTGCCATTGTTTCGGAAGAGGTCTTTGACCTCGCACAATCCGAACTGGAAAAAAGAAAAGGATTGCGGTATACCAGCAGCTCAAGCTGCTTTTCCAGCCGAATCATCTGCGGTGACTGCGGCGGGATATACGGCAGTAAGGTATGGCACAGCACATCAAAATACCGGCGTGTTATCTGGCAGTGCAACGCGAAATTCAAAAACGGAAAGAAATGCACCACACCCCATTTTTATGAAGGCGAGCTGAAAGCCCTTTTTGTAGATGCTTTTAACAGCTTGCTTACCGACCGGGAAAGTATTTTCGCCGCCTATGAGGAAATCATTGCGGATTTGACCGATAACACGGGCCTTGAAAAGGAAGCACAACCCTTTCAGAGTGAATGCGATGTGGTGTTGGAGCTGATGCGTCAGGCCGTCAACGAAAACGCCCAGTCTGCTTTGAACCAAGCCGATTATCAGCTGCGGTATGATTCTTTGGTTGAGCGGTATGAAAACGCCAAGCAGCGTCTAAAGGAGACCAACACCCAGATTTCCAACCGACGCACAAAACGTGAAAACATCGAGGCGTTCATGCGGGCTCTTCAGACTCAGAGAAAACTGCTGACCGAGTTCGATGAAAATTTATGGAATGCGACCGTGGATTGCCTGATTGTACGTTCCGAAACAGAATTTACTTTCCGGTTTAAAGACGGGACGGAACTTCTATGGAAGAAATGAAGAACTGTAAGTGAAGCAAACCGCAACTCCCCAAATCAAAATCCCGTATGGGCTGGATTTCAGGATACTCAACCGAACGACTATACGGGAGATTTGATTTTTAATGTAGAAATATGCAAAAAAAGCCGCTATAATATAGCCATAATTTGGTTTATCCTAATTAATTCAAATCCACCGTTATGAAGGAGATGAAACGTATGGCCAAATATACGGATGAAGAGATCAGGAACATGAAAAAGATAACTTGCAAGATTGCCGGAGACTACCTTGGCATTGCTTCAATGGCTGTAAGCATCGGTATGAGGAATGACTTGCTCCCCATCGGTTTTGCTATTCATACCAAGGACCGATACACGGACAGTTGGAGCTATAACATTATTGCGGAACGGCTTATCGCCTATAATCACGGGAAAATTAACGAGATTCAAGTTCAGGATATTGAGAAAAATCTGAACACAATCATTTCACAGTTTGAAGATATGAAACGTGACCTGCTTTTTCTATTAAGCGAAAAAGAGGAATAGGAGGCATAAGGCAGTTTGACGTCATTCTTGGGAGACTCCCTGAACAGAAGCCTCCTGAAAATCAACCTAGTTTAAAACCAATCGACAGTCAAACTATTGAATTGTCACCTGAGCCAGTTGATCAGGAGTCTCAGCTAAAGACACCGAAAAGCATAAATACGTCTTTATTAGAGCCAAAATCCCTGATAAGAAAGGAGGAAAACAAAATGCCGGAAGAACCAGCACTCAGCATGACCCGTAAGCAGCTTTATGATGAAATCTGGGAAATATCCGTTGCCGGTTTGGCAAGAAAATATAATATCCCTTATTCTCAACTCATGAAGCAGATAAAAGCAGCGGCAATACCGATTCCTTCGTCCGGGTATTGGACCCTGCTCAATTTGGGCAAGCCCACCACAAAACCTGAGTTACCGGAACCCACCGACTCAATAATTTCAATTTATAAAACCGTTCCGCGCACCCGGACAAAAAAAAAGAAGGTTGAGTCCCCACTCACGAAAGTCGTAAAAAAGGAACAGCACCCGGCTGAAAATAGACCTGTCTCTGTTGCCGATCCGCCGTTAAAAGAAGCGACCTCCTCCCCTGCTTCTGATACCTCAGTAAGCGCGGTAATTGAAGACCCCGCCGATCTGGCACCACCAGTGGTTATTAACGAGCCCGAAACATTCACGCAGTATGGACAAACTTACAATGTGTATGATCGGGAAACTCTTTACAAAGAAGTATGGGCAGCCCCTGTGACTGAAGTCGCAAAACGGTACAAGGTTTCTGACGTCGCTATACATAAGGTCTGTAAGTCATTGGAAATTCCAACTCCGCCTTTGGGGTATTGGGCAAAGCTGCGCGCCGGAAAACCAGTTAGCGTAATTCCTCTTCCTAAAAGTGATAAAGCATCCAAGAAACATGGTATTCAGACCGGAACGACCTACCAGCAGGAACCGGAGAAGGAAGTTCTTGCATTTTTAAATGAGGAAGATCGCTCCGTTATTCTTGCGATTGCTTCCCAGATTTTGTTGCCAGATGAAGATGCGCGAATGCACCCCAAAATCATCGCGCATCGCAAGGTAGTCGAAGAATGGAAAGAGCAGCATAAAAATGATGAAAACAAAGGCTGGAACAGGCGGAACTCCGAACCGGCACCTTTTTTGGCTGACTCGATTTCGGATGAAGCGCTGCCACGTGCATGTCGGATCATCGATGCTTTAATCAATGCGATGGAACCATTAGGTTGTGCACTGACCAACGATTTAGGCTTTGTCGTCAACGGAGAAACGGTACGGCTTGCTTTTACTGAGAGTGAAGATCTAGCAAATCATGTTCTTACAAAAGATGAAAATATGCAGCTTTTGAAATACGAGGATGAACGCAAACATTCCTCTTGGGCATCCAAGCCTCAAATACGCAAGTATGACCATGTTTTTAACGGACGTCTTAGCCTATCGGTCGGTCAGAAAAGCTTCCGCGACTGCAAATCGTATGTTTTGGAAAATCGCCTCGGCAATGTAATGATTGAATTATACGAGGCTGCCGAAAAAATTAAGAAGGACCGTGAAGCCCGTGAAGAAGTGGAACGTCAGCGTCAGGAGGAAGAACGCCGTAGAGAAGAGCGCCGCAAACGCTACAATGTTGAAGTTGACCGAACCCTTGCCCTGACAAACCTTGCCGAGGATTATAATACTGCCTGTAAGATTCGGAATTACATCTCAGTTGTTGCAGCATCAGGCACTCCCGATGAAAAAACAGCTGAATGGATTGAGTGGGCGAAGGCAAAAGCAGATTGGTATGATCCAACGGTTGCCAAGGTTGATGTCTACTTCGGAAAACGTGAGCATGAAAAAGATGAGGAGAAAAAGAAGCTCGAGCACAAAGGCTGGTGGTAATTTTATTGTTTTTGCACGGGGGTGATGCAATGCGTAATAATGAAATAGTAAATTATCTAATTGTTTACGCAGCCATGAAGTATACATTTATTTTTATACTTAAACAATATAGAGTTATCAACGCAAATAGGTATCCCTTGTATTAATTACATACAAGATATATAATTATAAATAAATATGTAGCTATACACTAAAAATTATCTAAAATAAGGTTGTTAATGCATGGAAAAAACAGAATTTTCAGAGTACATGTCTTTTGAATCTCTGCAATTACTGCGTGAGAAAAATCCGGCCTGGAGGTTATTGACCGCCCAACAGGCTCCTTTTATCACAGCATTTTTGTATCAAAAATTTATTGCTGAAAACAACCGACAAATTGCAGAACACGAGCTGGTTGTTAGTTTAGACAGTTATATAAACATACTAAAACTAGGACAGGATGAAAACTTTTTAGCACGATCCGCCCATGAATATTTAGACATCTGGACAGATGATTCTCATGGCTGGTTGCGCAAATTTTATCCTACCGGACAGGATGAGCCGTATTTTGATATTACATCTCAAGCACAAAAAGCCATCGAATGGTTGTTGAGTCTTAAGCAACAGACTTTTATTGGTACTGAATCACGTTTAATCACTGTTTTTGAGCTTCTTCATCAGATTGTTGAACGATCTGAGACAAATCCTGAGTTGCGCTTGGCAGAGTTGGAACGCCGAAAAGCAGAAATTGATCAGGAAATCACAAGAGTGAAAAGTGGTCAGGTTAATCTGCTCGATGATACGCAAATTAAGGAACGATTTTGGCAGGCTGCAACGATGGCAAGGGAAATATTGGCTGATTTCAGAGCAGTAGAGCAGAATTTTCGTGATTTGGATCGTAGCATGCGGGAACAAATTGCTGTTTGGGACAAAGGAAAAGGCAAATTATTGGCAAGTGTTTTTCAGGAACAGGATGGTATTTCTCATTCAGAACAGGGAAAAAGTTTTGCCGCTTTCTGGAGATTTTTGATGTCATCTTCTTCTCAGAACGATTTTGACAACACCCTTAATAAGGTTTTACAATTAAAACCTGTACGGGAATTGAGCGTGAGTCAAAATATTCGTTCGATTGATAACGATTGGGTGGAATCAGGAAGCCATGTTCAAGAAACAATTGCGGAACTCTCGCAACAGTTGAGACGTTATGTTGATGAAAGCTTTTTGGAAGAGGAACGCCGCATTCATCAAATTGTGCGCGAAATAGAAGGAAAAGCACTCTCAGTTCGCAACAATCCTCCAAAGGAGTGGAACATTGAAATTGACGGAATAAGTCCTGATATTTCCTTACCATTGGACAGGCCCCTGTTTTCCCCACCCCAACATCCCAAAATCATGGATGATTCCGTTGTTGCCGGAACGGAAGATATCTCGGCTGATGCGCTTTTCTCTCAAGTTTATGTTGATAAAGAAAAGCTAAAAGCTCAAATCGCGTTTATGCTGCAGTCAAAGAATGAGCTCACCCTTTCTCAGATTATTGTGCGATATCCGTTGGAATTGGGGTTAAGCGAACTGATTACATATCTCGTGATAGCAAGTGAAAGTAATCAAGCTTCTTTTTTTTCGGACAGTTCGGAAGAAGTATTCTGGAGTGACGATGAAGGAAAGGGGCATGTGGCGAGAATTCCCAAAGTCCTTTTCAAAAGGGCGTAATTAGCAATCATGAAGGTGGATCAATATGAGTTCAGAAACTGATTTCGCATTTTCCCGTACAATTGTTACACTGTTAAAAAATGCAGTTTTTAAAGAAACGGATCATGAAATCTGGGACACAGTCGTTTCTCAAAAGTTTAAAATTGATGACTATATGAATAAAATCGGACTTACGCTGACTATTGATGAAATGGATGGATATGCCTATCTGCGGCAGCGCACCTATACAGAAGGCGAAGAAGAAATTCCAAGGTTGATTCCGCGCCATGCATTGAGTTATCCGGTTAGTCTATTGCTTGTATTATTGAGAAAACTTTTATTGGAGTTCGACTCTTCCACGGGAGACCAACGGCTTATTGTGACAAAGCAACAGATCGCCGAGCGTATGGAACTGTTCTTGCATGATACCACAAACGAGGCAAAAGTGATGGCCGATATTGATAAATATATTGACCGAGTAGAAAATATGGGGTTCTTACGTCACCTGCGAGGCAGTGAAGACCGTTATGAAGTTCAGCGAATTCTTCGAAGTTTTGTTAACGCAGAATGGCTCAATCGTTTTGATGAGCGGTTGGAAGAGTATCGACGCTATGCAGCCGGAGAAGAAACGCAGGAAGGGGAATCCGCGACATGACTTTGCAAGAATTTAGCCAGAGCAAAAATACTGCTATCATAAGAAATTCACCAGGGTTTCGGCTAAATAAGCTTGAGGTATTGAACTGGGGAACTTTCGACCGGAAAGTTTGGACTTTTTCTCCATTTGGAGAGACTGCACTCTTAACCGGAGATGT
The DNA here is from genome assembly GCA_002378845.1 of Ruminococcaceae bacterium UBA3451. Classification (GTDB taxonomy): domain Bacteria; phylum Bacillota; class Clostridia; order Oscillospirales; family Acutalibacteraceae; genus Caproiciproducens. The sequence continues at coordinate 9,723 of DFRY01000053.1, forward strand.
GGGATCGGGAAAATCGACCTTGGTTGATGCTATGACAACTCTTCTTGTATCCCCGAGAAAAGTAGCTTACAATAAAGCTGCTGATTCAAGTGCGAAAGAACGTACGATTACTTCATATGTAAGAGGCTTTTTTGGATTAAAAAAAGGCGCTGAAGGAACAGGGCAACCGGAATGTCTGAGAGGTATCAGCAGCTATTCCGTTTTGCTGGCGACTTTTGTAGATTGGTCTTTATCACAATATGTTACCTTGGCCCAATTTTTTTGGTTTCAGGCTGCTCAAAATCAGCCTGAACGTTTTTATGTTGTGGCAGATCGGGAACTTTCCATTATACACGATTTTTCCAATTTCGAGAAAAATGTAAGAGTATTGAAAAGCCGCTTGAAAAGTCAAGACGACATTCAGGTATTCGATGATTATAATAGATATTCACTGGCGTTTCGTCCTAGATTGGGAATTGCTCACGAACAGGCTCTGGATTTGTTTCAACAGACAATTTCTATGAAAAAAGTCGAAGCTCTTACAGAGTTTGTCCGAACCAATATGTTGGAAGATCCACACACCATCAAGGATGTTGATAAACTGATTGAGCATTTTCATGATTTGAGCAGTGCGCATGAAGCAGTTTTGAAAGCGAAAGATCAAATTGCACGATTGCAGCCTATTGTAGAAAAGGGAAACCGGCACGCCTGTTTAGCGGCTGACCAAGTTGTGTTGGAATCTGCTATCAGTGCTGTAGAGTTTTGGTTTGCCGAACAAAGGGCTTCTTTGCAGGTGGATAATATTCGCAATTTAGAGCAAAAACTAACTTTGCTCTCTGCCAAACGAGAAGAAGCCGAAGTGGTTCGAAAAAAAATAGAGAACGATTTGCGTGAGATGGATCGAGAAATCAATGTTAACGGCGGTGATGCGATCAGAGAGTTGGAAAAAGAAATTCAAATAGCTAAGGATGAACAACAACGTCGTCAAAAAGCGACGGACAGTTATTCCGATTATGTAAAAGAGTTGAAATTGCCAATCCCAAATTCTATGGAGACATTTGTATCCAACAAGTCAAAAATACCGGAATTGGAATCTATTGAGGAAGAATTGCAGAACAGTCTACAAAAAGATTTGAAAACTGCTATTTCTGAAGAAAGTAAATTACAGACAGAGTTGGAGGGGATTAATGGCGAACTGGAATCCTTGCGTTCTCGCAAATCCAGTATTCCCCGCGAGCAAATCGAAAAGCGCAGACAACTTTGTAAAACACTTACGATTACCGAGGACGAACTACCCTTTGTTGGAGAATTATTGGAAGTCCGAAAGAATGAGGAAAAATGGGAAGGCGCAATTGAACGACTATTACATAATTTTGCTTTGTCTATGCTTGTTCCAGAAAAATATTATCCGGCTGTCGCGCAATGGGTCGATAAAACATCTTTAGGCATACGACTGGTTTATTATCGAGTCAGCCAAGAAAAAAATCAGTCTTTTTATGGACAGGTGGATCCTTTATCAGCAGCTGCAAAACTGAATATAAAACCCAGTACCGACTTTGGAGTTTGGATGACCAAGGAACTCCAACAGCGCTTTTCACACATTTGCTGTGAAAACATGGAGCAATTTCGTCGTGAGCAACAGGCTATCACTAGATTTGGTCAGATAAAGTCCCGAGGAAACCGGCACGAGAAGGATGACCGTTCATCCATAAATGACCAACGGCACTTTGTACTCGGCTTTTCCAATCAAAGGAAGATAGACGCTTTAGAAAAAAGTAGGCTGGATATAGAGAAAGACCTAAAGTTCTACAAAGACGAAATTCAGAAAGCAGGGTCGACGCAGCGAGATAGCCAGCACCGTCTAAACGTTCTTAGCAGGCTCCGAGATGTTGCGGATTTTACGGAAATCGATGTGAGGTCTATTGAAATTGAGTTGCATGAAAAGCTCGTCAGAAAAGAAGCTCTTGAAAAAGAAAACGATCTTCTTAATGCTTTGCGGATTCAGCGGGATGAACTGGAACAAAAGCAAAAGAAACAAAATGAAGTGATCAAGCACGCGTATGACAGCGAGGCAGGAGCAAAGGAACAGCTTAAGCTAGCGAGGAACGAACAGGCGGACGCTCAGGAACTAGCCAAACAGGCGAGTCCTCTCATGCTGAGTAAGGCTTACCCTTATTTGGATCAAAATAAATCGGAGATATTTAGCAGCAATACCGTTACGCTCGGAAACGCTGATAAACTGAGGCGCAGGTACAGTGCTTGGCTTGAGGAGAAAAAAAGTAAAGTTCAGGCAGATCTGAAAAGTTTAGGAGAAAAAATTGTCAGAGGACTTACAGATTATACAAATCAGTATAAGGAAGAAACAAAAGAGATCGACTCCAGCATAGAATCTTTACCAGAATTCGAAAAAATTCTTAGTCAGCTTGAGGAAGATGGACTACCAAAATTTGAAGCTCGGTTCAAACAGTTGTTGCACGAAAATACCATCAATCAAATTGCGTTGTTTCAAGCCAAATTAAAACAGGCGCAGGATATTATGAAAGAACGGATTGATCGGATTAACGCCTCATTGAGTACAATTGATTATAATGAAGGCCGGTATATCCGTTTGGAATACGATGAAACTTATGATTCTGAGATCAAAGCCTTTCGGGTGCAGTTAAAGTCCTGTACAGAAGGTGCGCTGACAGGCTCAGATGACGAGCAGTATGCTGAAGCAAAATTTTTACAGGTTAAGGCCATTATTGAACGTTTTCAGGGTCGTCCTGGAGAAACCGAAAGTGATGCCCGTTGGACGAAAAAAGTTATTGATGTACGTAACTGGTTTTTGTTTGCCGCATCTGAACGGTGGCGTGATACCGATGAAGAATATGAGCATTATACGGATTCAGGTGGAAAATCAGGAGGGCAAAAGGAAAAACTGGCCTACACTATTTTAGCGGCCAGCCTTGTATATCATTTTGGTTTGGAAGAGCAGCAGGCAGGAAAGCACTCGTTCCGATTTGTTGTTATTGATGAAGCCTTTTTAAAAAGTTCGGACGAATCTGCGCGATATGGATTACAGCTGTTTAAAAATCTGGATTTACAGCTTATGATCGTAACTCCATTGCTTAAAATCCCTACAATTGCGCAATTTATCGCTCATGTCGGCTTTGTCCATCATAACGATATTCGGCACGAGTCTATGCTCCGAAATATTTCCATCGATGAATATGAGCGCGAACGAGAAGAACGGGAGGCGGTGCGGTCTGTCCAGATGGTCTGATGTACAATGGATTCGTGACGAAGTAAACAAAAAATGGGAGTCAGGAAAAATTCTACGCTATATGTTGGTACAGGATAACTTGTTCCCTCTCAGACTTCCACTGAAAAGGCCAAAAACCAATGAGATCAATCAAAACTTCGCTGAAATTTCAAATTGGATTCAGGATCTTAAAAGAGAAAGCAAATCGGAAATCGGTTACGGCTATGAAGTGGAAGAAAAACCAATCGTAAACCGACAGTCCGGTCGTAACACGCTTCCAACCCACGCCGTGATATCAACGGTGCAGGATGCACTGTACCTTTTAAAAAAGCAACGAGAAGCTGACAGATTTTTGGAGTTATCACGCGGAATTTGTTCAGAATGGCCTTCCTTGTCGGACTGGATTGCCCAGTATCCGCACAAGGTATTAGAATTTGAAAAAGATTGGCAGTGTATTTTATCTGTTCTCCGCTGGTTTTTTGACCATCCTAGATGCGGTCTCTATCTGCGACAGTTGGATATTCATGGAATTGACACCAAATTTATTGAGCGGAGAAAAGGACTTCTAACCGAGTTGCTAAACATTGTTTTGCCGGAAAGCAGCATTGATCCAGAGTCTTCCACTTTTGAAGTACGCTTTGGCCTACAGGCAAAACCTGCTTTGGTACGATTCCGATTATTAGATCGTGTACACTATATACAAGGCATGTCTGATTTTACGGTCCCAGTTGAGCAATTTCAATTGTGGCATCCCCCCATCTCCAGAATCTTTATCACTGAAAATGAGATCAATGGGTTATGTTTTCCAAACATGAAAGACGGATTGGTAATCTTCAAATTGGGATATGGTATTGATGTTTTAAGAAAAACAGAATGGCTTAAGACAAAAGAAATCTATTATTGGGGCGACATTGATACACATGGATTTGCGATTTTAGATGAAGCGCGCAGTTTTCTCCCACAAATCCAATCAATAATGATGGATGAGACAACGCTGATTTCTCATCGCAATTTGTGGTGCACCGAAGAAAAGCCCTTTCTTGGACAACTACATCATCTGACGGATAATGAATATCGACTATTTTGCGAACTTCAGGGAAATGTCTGGAGAAAGGGTGTTCGATTAGAGCAGGAGAGAATTTCCTTTTCTTTTGTACAACAAGCAGTGAACCAAATCAGGATTAGGCACTAGCCAAATTTAGTCTGCGCCATTTTATTGGTTGTCTCTTCAACTCTGAAACTCTCAGCTTAATTTGAAACTTTCAAAAGGAAACGTTCAATTGTATCAAACTTTAGTTTACTAGACAACACAAAAAGTCCGGCCAAAAGGCCGGGCTTTTTTGCATTGGCAAGTATGGCCGCAGGCGAACACCGGCACAAGAAGAATCTCCATCAGGTAATTAATGCATAGTGGTAGACGGAAGGCGAAAACCGCGTCACACGATTCTCTTAATTGAAATTGTTTTATTGATCCATTTTTGAGTAATAAAAGCTTAGAAATTGTCCTTGGGTGTTGGTTTACAAAACTGCCTGCCTGTAAACGGGGACGTGGCTACACAGATTTAATATAGTAAATATATTGACAATTACTCCATACTCCATTATACTGTAATAGTAAATATATTTACTATTTTTCGTGACATGTCAAAAACTATACATTTTAAAGGAGATCAGAACTTTATGCAGGTCACTGTAAAACATCAGGAAGCATTTGTAGATGAGAAGTTTTATGTAAAAATCGCGGGGTTATCTCCCAATAGCAGGCTAAAAGCAACTATGCAGATGGAATTTCCGTGGTGCAAGGGCGAGGAGTTTTCATCTAACGCAATTTTTGTTGCAGACGAAAAGGGAGAAGTTGATTTTGACCGGACAGCGCCGGTGGAAGGTTCCTATAAAGTTGCAGACAGTATGGGGCTCGTCTATTCTTTAAGGCAATCAAAATCTTCCGGAAAAAATATTGCCGAGAATATCTCCATTGAAAAGCCTATTATCATGAATTTACTGCTGGAGTCTTCCGCTGGAACGGAAAATATTGAGTTTAAAAGAATCTTCAAGGCGGAAAATGTCATTGTGAAACAAATTAATGACAGTTTCACCGGTCAGTTGTTTTATCGGGAACATTCCAATGACAAAACGATTTTGATGCTTGGGGGATCGGATGGGCAAATGGAAAGTCTGGCTGTAATGGCAGGGCCGATTGCGTCAAGAGGGTTTAACGTTTTGACTGTGCCCTATTTTGGTGCTGAGGGACTGCCAGAGAAACTGGAAGAAGTGCCGTTAGAGTATTTCGAGAGAATATTTCACTGGATCGAAAATAGCGAAATAACCAAAACAAAAGACATCTACCTTCACGGGACATCAAAAGGTGGTGAATTAGCACTTTTGCTTGCTTCGCGATATAAACAGATTAAAAAAGTGGTTGCCATAGAACCGCATGCCTATTGCTTTCAAGCATTGGATGGTCTGATGAGCGGTAAAAATGTTTCGTCCTGGTCATATGAAAGAAAGTCTCTTCAATTTGTAGCGGTGGATAACAATATTTTCTTCGAAGACCAGAAAAATGATATTCAGAAAGGTATTCCGTTTGGTTTTGCGAGTACCTATAAAAAGAGCCTTGAAAAAGCGGGCAATAAAGAAGCTGCGAGAATAAAAATTGAAAACTCTGATGCAGATATTCTTTTAATCTGTGGGAAAAAAGATAATATCTGGAACAGCTATGACGCATGTCCTAAAATTCTGAAAACTTTACAAGATCATAATTACAAGCATCATGTAGATCTGTTGATTTACGAGAATATGGGGCATCCAATGCCAATTCCTTACATTATTCCGATTAGCTTTACACTTGAAATGCCGATGAATGGCGGCGTGTTTACTTCCGGTGGAACGATTGAAGGAAACGCAGAAGGCCAATATGAATCGTTTCAAAAAACAATTGAGTTTTTAAAGGCTGAACTTTAAATCATGTAATACAAAGTCAGCTAAAAGCGAGTGCAAACTTCAAATAGTTTACACTCGCTTGAGTTTATTCCCCCTGTAAAAATGAGCGTCTTTTTGTGGAACATAGTTGGTTGATTCCTGCTTTTGAAAATGGTATAATATAGACAATGTATTGACTAGTCAAAATACACATGTGAGGATGAACTTATGCTATGGATTACGGGAAAGAATACGACTTATTGCGCATCATGGAACAAGTTTATTCCAGCCTAATCACCGTTTCCAACAAGCTTCAGGCAACTGGCAACAAATATTGCAGCCCCCTAACATCCAGACAATATATGACGATACTTGCGATTTTGCATCTGCCGGAAGATGAAACCACAATTGTTAACATTGCGAACAAATTAGGAGCAACAAAACAAAATATAACGCAAGTGATTGAAAGTCTTAAAAAGAAAGAATTTGTCTCTATTATTCCAAGTACTCAAGACAAAAGGGCTATCAATGTTATTGTGACCGAGTTAGGCATAGAAACCATGATTACCTGTGGAAAAAATTCTGTAGTTGACTTTATGGCGGATATTTTCAAGGATTTTGAAAAGGAAGAATTGGAAATACTTTGGAGGATGTTAATCAAGCTATACCGTTTTGATGGAGCTAAAATAGATGGATTTGAAACCGACGTCCAGATTCCAAATACCGTTAGCAATGAAGATATCCGGCGAACCATAGAAAGGTTTTCCATTCGAAGAAAAGAAGCGGAAAACGAATCACATACTTAATTATATTTGACTTTTTTAAGGTATCGCAGCAATACCAACACCTTGTAACAAAATAAACGTGTTCGAATTTAGATTGATAACTCCACCCAAAGGGGAGCAATGATTGTAGCAATCATTGCTCCCTTTTTTTCCCAGTATAAAAGAAAACCGTAAATAAGTTATAATATTCAACAAAGTGTTTTTTTAAATAAAAGTGGAGGGAAGGTGAAATTTTTCAAAATATGTATTATGTCTTTTTGGAGGGCAAACCCTTATCGAAATTTATAAAATGAGAGAAATGTTTATTACAAATCGCGACAGATACATAAATGATCCCGAATCTCTGGGGTGTTTTGATCAGGCAATGGAATATGGGATTGAAGCGATTTTTTATACTTGGCCGAAGGATAGTAAAAATGTAGAGCGGGTGCTGTTATGAAAAAGAATCTTAAAATCCATTTGTATCTTTGTCTGGCATTTGCGAGTATTTGGATTATAGGCGTAATTTTAGATTACAGACAGATGATTCCTTTCAATGAAACTTTGTTTGCATTTATTGGTTTTGTATTATCAGTTTCCTATTTACTGCATCACATAGTGGCAGGAAGGAAAAATTAACGTTTATTAATCTGAATTTGCATGTTTTCGCAGAATTTATTGTCCGGGGACTTTTCAAGTATGAACCCGATTATTATAACAGAAAAAGCCATAATTCCTCATTAGACAATCATATAATTATAGATAGACCAATGCTGCATTCCTTTCGCGGCACGATACGGTCGATTTATGTATTATGGGGGGTACGGCATGAAAAGCTCACTGAAAAATTTCACTCTTTTCGCTTTTGGCGGCCTTGTCTATGTAATAATTGAAATTCTTTTTCGCGGGTATTCCCATTGGTCCATGTATCTGCTTGGGGGAATCTGTTTTCTGGCGCTGGGGTATATTAACCGGTTTTTATCATGGGAAACTCCGCTGCCGCTGCAAATGCTGATTGGCGGGGTGATTATTACTGTTTTGGAATTGATTACCGGTTTGATAGTAAATGTACATTTTGGGTGGGACGTATGGGATTATTCTGCAATACCGTTTAATCTTTATGGTCAAATCTGCCTGAGGTCAAGCATCGGCTGGTGTTTTTTGTCAGTGGTTGGAATTGTTCTGGATGATTATTTAAGGTATTGGGTGTTCGGCGAAGAAAAACCGAGATATAAAATATTATAGAGCAGGAGGCGACCGCTTCCCGCTCTATATTTTATATCAAGTCACCATACAGACAATTTTGTTCTGAAATCATTATTGTCTTTCACATATTTAATTTCCCTGTCAGATAAGCCGCCTTTAGCGGACGCATGTCAGGTATCGTTCCGCTAAGGTGGTTTTGAGGGCACTGCTCAATTCGGTCCATGTTCCCGTTGTGAAGGAGTTTTTTGGAATAATATGAGCTTGATTCTTCGTCATATACAGGTATAGGTACCCCTCTGCCTCAACAGTCTTCAGCAAACTGGTGTATTTTATATTCGAGGTAGAAGTAATACCGTCTGTGTCTGTCTTCACAATAAAATGATCATTATACCATGTGTAACAATTTTCAATAGAATACAGTTTGCTTGATAATTTATAGGATACGAGCGGCATTATGTACCAAAGATAGAACAACAGAAAAACTAAAAGAATTCCCATAAAAATTTCCAGAAAGATGATGGATGCATTGTCTGAATAAGTTACTGTAATAAAAATTTCAACGGCCATTAATAACAGTATGACAGTAGCGGCAGGAATCAAGTACTTTTTCCAACCGGTTTTAAAGTTGAAAAAGCGAAAGAATTTCACGTAATCATTTAGACCGATTTTTGATGTTGATTCTAATTGCAATATGATCACCTCGAAAAAAGGATATCATAGGCCAACTTGATGCACAATGGAAATATAAGGTAACGTTTCCCTTTGCCAAATCAAGGATGCACAGTTGATGGAAAAGCTGCTTCCAGCAGGCTTTTTCTTGATTTTATTTTGCTCATTCGCCTCCGGAAAAGTTGTTATTTCACGCGAAATGATTTATAATGAAAGAAATATTGTCCACCTGTGCAAAGACTGCACAGCGGGTTCTGTGGAGGAAGCAATGCGGAACAGATATTATAAACATATCGGCAGGCAAATCGGCCGCAATGTACGGGACGCGATCCGTTCCGGTAATTTAGAAAATATTGGACGGGCAATCGACAGCAGTGTTCAGGAAATTACCAGTGCCGGAAACGAAGTGCTGGAAGACCTGAAAAATGCCGGACGCCGCCCGCCTTATCCTTATGACCAAAACGGCCCGCAGGGAAACGGGCCTGCGCCGCATAATACAGGCAGTTGGCAGCCGCCCAAGCCACCGGTACAGCCGGTACAGCCAAGACAGCCGGTGTATGAAAACCCGACGGTTCGTTTTGCATTTCGCACCAGAATGCCGGGCAGCGTTTCCGGACTGGTTTGTGCAGCCATTGGTTTGATTTTTGGAATTCCGTTGCTGATTTTAGACATTGTCGGGGCCATTATCGGTGCAATTGGGTATATGGCTTTGTCCGATATTATTATGGTTATTTCGGTTTTAGCGCCAATGACAGTGGCCTTTATGGGCTTGTCAATTTATGGGTTTACCCAGCGCCGACGGGCGCGCCGTTTTGAGCGGTATCGTGAAGCGATGGGCAGCGCCGCATTCTGTGCGGTAGCCAAACTGGCCGACGCGGTGGGGGAAACGCAGGAACGAACAAAGAAAGATCTGAAAAAAATGATTGCCAGCGGTGCCTGCCCTCAGGGGCACTTGGATCACGCCGAAACCTGCTTTATGGTAGATAATAAAACGTACAGCGAGTATCTGGAAGCGGAACGGGACTATACCGCACGCGAGCAGGCTGCACGCGAGGAAGAGCAAAAGAAGCAGGCCGACCCCAAAGAGGCGGAGCTTGATGCTGTCCGAAAAGAAGGCAGTGAATACCTGCAGCAAATTCGAACGGTAAACGATGCTTTGCCGGGCGAAGTGATTTCCCAAAAATTAGACCGGCTTGAAAATGTGACTGCCCGCATTTTTGAGTGTGTACGCCAGCACCCGGAAAAGTTGCCGGACATTCGCCGTTTTATGCGGTATTACATGCCTACGACCTTAAAGCTGGTAAAATCATATCAGGAGTTCGAAGGGCAGCCGGTGCAGGGTGATAACATTACCAAGGCAAAAGCAGAAATTGAGCATGCGCTGGATATGGTGAACGCCGCTTTTGAAAACCTGCAGGATACTTTATTCGCGGACGATGCGCTCGATGTTTCTTCCGATATTTCTACGCTTGAAACTATGTTGAAACAGGAAGGGTTAACCGGAAGCGATTTTGCAAAAGCACCGGATGACAGAAAACTGTCGTAGTATTTTTGAAATCAAAATCAGAATTGGTATGGAGGTTTACCATGGATCAGAACGAGATGCCTACCCTTGAGCTTACCTTAGAACCAGCTCCTTCCGCGCAGTCAGAACTTACGCAAACGGCACCCGCACCGGAAACAGCGCCGGAACCGCAGCTAACGCCGGAAGAGCAGAGAATGGTGGCTGATTTTGCTTCAAAAATCGATTTGACGAACAGCAATCAAATTTTGCAGTACGGCGTGGGCGCCCAGAAAAAGATGGCCGATTTTTCCGAAGGTGCGCTGGAAAATGTGCGCACGAAGGATTTGGGTGAGGTAGGGCAAATGCTTTCCGGCGTAGTAGCCGAACTGAAAAGCTTTGAAGTCGGTGAGGAGGACAAAGGGTTCTTCGCGCGCTTTAAACGTGAGGGCAATAAGCTGGTCGCGCTGAAAGCCCGTTATGCAAAGGCGGAGTCCAATGTCGACCAGATTTGCGACGCTTTGGAAGCACACCAGATACAGCTTTTAAAGGATATTTCCGTACTGGACAAGATGTACGAGATGAATAAAACTTATTTTAAAGAACTTTCCATGTATCTTCTCGCAGGGAAGCAGAAACTGGAGCAGGTGCGTTCCGCCGAGCTACCCGCCCTGCAGCAAAAAGCACAGGGATCCGGTCTTCCGGAAGACGCACAGGCTGCCAACGATTTGTCCAATATGTGCGGCCGCTTTGAAAAGAAACTGCATGATTTGGACTTAACCCGCATGGTGTCCATTCAAATGGCACCTCAGCTTCGTTTAATCCAAAATAACGATTTGGTAATGAGCGAAAAAATTCAGTCCACCATCGTCAATACGATTCCTCTTTGGAAAAGTCAAATGGTGCTTGCACTTGGCGTGGAACATTCCACACAGGCGGCAAAAGCGCAGCGCGAGGTAACGGACATGACCAACGAATTGCTGCGCAAGAATGCGGACATGCTCAAAATGGCAACCATTGAAACCCAGAAGGAAGCGGAGCGCGGTATTGTAGACATTGAAACCCTGAAGCATACCAATGAAACGCTGATTTCCACACTGGATGAGGTAATGCAGATTCAGCAGGATGGCCGTGCAAAGCGTACACAGGCAGAGCAGGAGCTTCGTAAACTGGAAACCGATTTGAAAAACAAATTGCTGCAGCTGCGCTAAAACTGATTATAAAACAAACGCCAAAGATTCCACATGCGGTGGTTTCTTTGGCGTTTTCTTTTACTGTTCCGAAAAAAGAGCGGGGCAAACGCTCCGCTCAATCATTCTTTCAATTTGAATCGTTCCACGCAGTCATGCAGATCGCCGGAGGAATGAATGTCTTCTTTGATCAGCGCTTTTTGCGTTTCTTCCGGCAAAGACAAAAAGTATTGTTCCAAATCCGGCTGCTTTTGAAAAAGTGCCGACATTGCAATCGGGTATCCAATATAGAAATTATCCAAGCTCATCACCTCGTTTTTAGTGTTTACGAAATCATGGAACTTAGAAAAGGAAATATATGTATTTTGATGCAAAAGAAGAGAGCCGCACCCAAAAGGCGCGGCCCTTAAAATGAAACAGGAGGAGTCATTCACCATAAGTATAGACATAACTGCGGCCGAATATTCAAAAGATTGAAAAATCGCCGGGAACAAAATGGATGGTGTAAGGCTCCTTTACGCCCATGTTTGTTTAGCTTTCAGTACCCCGAGCAATGAACCAAACAGGATTGCGGCAATACAGATTTTTGCCGGATTGCTCAGGATATACGTAAATAGTAAAGTAACCAGTTCTTCCAAACAGAGACCTCCTAACATCTGAATACTATTAGTTTATTTGTATTTTGTGAATATTCGGTGATGATTGTATGAAATTACCGAAAAGAATGTGGACAGGTTCGCAAAAACGGAACAAAAAACCCGCCCTGTGTTTAGGGCGGGATAAAAGTCAGCGTTTGGGGTCGGTGTCTTTGGTCGTTTTATTGTTCGGATTTTCTTTTGTATTTGTAACGGTTTGTACTTTTCCGGAAGTTGGTTCAACCGAATCCGAAACAGGTGAATTTTTGTTGTTCTTTTTGCTGTTCATGGAAATCGCTCCTTTCATTGCTATTTTCTCCATTGTAACGGTTTTTATGTTACAGTCGACTGTTTTGGGCTAAATGCACTGAGGATGTCATGCAAAAGGTCATGAATACTCTCGCTCAGCTGAATGTGGAGAAACAAAATTTGCCGGATTTCTCTCATTTGTGTAAGTGAAAAATCCTGACAGAGGGGGATAATAAACTCTACATTATTTGTGATACGGAATCGTCTCTTGTGTATTTTCTGCAGGAAATAAGATAATGTGGCTTAACGGAACTGCCGGATTTTTGGGATTTGTAGAAAACAAACCGGCGCCGCGGAAGAAACGGCGCCGGCCCTTTATGAAATTTAGAAATTCATATAAAAAGTGCTAGCTTTATTTGCGCAGGCCGATCATTGGGAATTTCCCGGATTGGCGCATTTTTGTTTTCTGTTCATTCAATCGGGTTTTCATTTTATCGGCTGCAGCTTTGTCAATAACGCCGTAAGCAGCGTATTTGTCAATAACCAGAATTTTGTCGTCGATTTCTTTGTCAATTAAGGAATAAATTTCGTTTTTCTGTGCGTCAGTCAAAGCCGACCAGTTTTTTTGTGAATTCTTAATTTTCGCATGCCATTCTTTCCTTTTGGCTTCCTTTTCAGCTTTTTGTTCCGGTGTTAAATTTTGCTTTCCTTTATAATCTTCCGTAACCGAAGAAGTTCCGCCGCTGTTGCTTGCCGCATTGTTTTCCGCGGCAAAGCCGGGCGTATTCACCGTGCCTATCAGGGACAAAACGATCAAACCGGTAGCAAGAAATTTTTTCATAGAATTCACCTTCCTAATCGAATTTTATTTTTTATTTTGGTTCTTTCACCATCTCCTTTTTTGGGCTGTTTTTATTGTTCCCCTTGATTCCGGTTTGCTTCATCTGTTTTTATATTTGCAAAAATTACCGCTTTAAACGAAGTTTAAAAAACGGATCCTGTGGGAACAGGATCCGTTTTCTATTTCATATTCATCCATTGTAATTTACCCGTTTTTTATTATAAAGCAAGCATATAAAGCTTTTTTATTTCATCAAGATGAAAAAGTTTTGGATGGTTTTTCATGCTTGGCGTCGAAACCTTAATACAGTTTTCCGCCATCCAGTCAATATCTTCTTTGTGAATTCCAAGCGCTCCCAAAGTGACGTTAAGTTGAACGCTCTCCAATAATTCCGTGATTCGGTCCGCGCAGTCTTCGGCGCATTTCCCGCCGAGAAGACGGGAAATGTCCGCATATTTTTCTTCGGCGAATTGCCAGGAATTTTTTACAATTACTGGCGTAAGTGCGGCAAGACCTTTTCCATGAACAATTTCGCGCAGGCCGCTTGCGGGGTGTTCCATTCCATGCGGCGCGGTAACGCCGGCGGTGTGTATTGCCATTCCGCCCAATGTGCTGCCAAGCGTTACGTTTTCCCATGCATTCAGGTCATCGGGGTGCTCGTAAACCTGTTTTAAATTTTTTGCAATCAGGTTGATGGCGTACAGCGCCTGCATGTCGCTGAAAGGCTGCGCGTTTTTGGATACATAAGCTTCCATATTATGCGCCAGTGCGTCAAAGCCGACGGAAGCAATGACTGCCCTTGGCATTGTGACCATCAGTTCGGGGTCAATTAAGGAAGCTTTTGCAATCAGGCAGTTCCCTTTGAGTGATTTTTTGTCTTTTGTTTCGGGGTTAGTCAAAACAGAAAACGAGTTTCCCTCGCTTCCGGTTCCTGCCGTAGTGGGAATCAATATAATCGGAAGGGCTTCATTCCCCTGTTTTTGCGCGTAAATATAGTCGGAAATATCGCCGGGATTTTTCACGGAAAACGCAATTGCTTTTGCGGCGTCCATAATGCTGCCGCCGCCCAGGCCGACAATCAAATTACAGTCTGTGCGAACCGCCAGCTCGGCACCGCTCGCTACGGTCACAGTTAGCGGGTTTTGCGTTACCTGGTCAAAAACCTCCACAGCAATTCCGGAATCCTGAAGAAGCAAAATTGTTTTTTCCAGCAGACCGGATTTTTTGGTGCTGCTTTTTCCGGTGACCAGCAGCGCCTTACTTCCGTACTGTGCGGCTATGTTACCAATGCTGCGGATGCACCCCCTTCCGAAAATTAGGTTGACGGGTAAATGATAGGTAAAATTCATCGCAATACATCCTTTCTGGTTTTAAATCGAAAGCAGGTTATAGTCGGTCAATGCGGTCGACTTTCAGCTTTGCGGTATCTTCCACGGTTACTTCGTACGAAGTGTCAACATATCGGTCGAAGCGGGATATTTTATCAAGCCCGTTATTGCTTTTGCAGCGCTTGGGGGTGAAGCGGCCGCTTCTGTCCAGATTTTCATCCGATTCAAAGCCTTTAAAAATAGCCATGTTACCTCCTTAAATGGAAAGTCGGCACACACGGTCGGTGTACGCCGGAACCGTCATTGCATAGGGGTTCAAAAGTACTTCCGCACGTTCCTCCGGAATCAGGTTCTGTTCCACGGCAAGCCGCGCGACCGGCACCCCCGTTTTAAGTGATTCTTTCGCCAGTTCTGCCGCTTTGGCATAACCAATCAACGGGCAAAGCGCGGTTACCGTACCCACGCTTTCTTCCAGGTGCTTTTTGCAGACCGCCTCATTTGCGGTAATGCCCGAAACACAGTGGTCAACCAAGGTTTCCACTGCGCCGGCAAGACTTTCAAGGGATTCGAATAAATCGTAAAACAAAACCGGTTCAAATGCGTTCAGCTCCAGCTGGCCGGCTTCGGCAGCCATAGTGATGGTGTGGTCGTGGCCGATGATTTGAAACGCGACCTGCGACATTACTTCGGGAATAACAGGGTTAACTTTGCCCGGCATAATGGAGGAACCGTTCTGCATGGCAGGCAGGTAAATTTCCGAAATACCGGTTCTTGGCCCGCTGGAAAGCAGCCTTAAATCGTTTGACAGCTTCGAAAGGTTAACGGCACAGGTTTTCAAAACTCCGGAAACACAAACAAACGCATCCAGGTTTTGGGTGGCGTCAATTAAATCTTCCGCCTGCGTCAGCTTTTCACCGCATACCTTTTGCAGGTTTGGCGTGATATTGCAAAGGTAAGCGGAACTTACATTCACCGCCGTGCCGATTGCGGTTGCACCCATGTTGATGCAGTTCATTTCGTTTTTTACCATGGTGAGCCGATCAATGTCCCGTTTAACCATAGCATGGAACGCGGCAAAACTTTGCCCCAGCCGAATGGGAACGGCGTCCTGCAGCTGGGTGCGCCCCATTTTAAGAATGTGGTCAAATTCTTCTGCTTTTTTCTCCAGCGCACCGTCAAGGCGGGTTAGCTGATAAATCACTTTAGGCAAAAGCTTTAATACCGTCAGTTTTCCGGCTGTGGGGAAAACGTCGTTGGTGGACTGCGACATATTAACATGGTCGTTTGGGTGAACCAGACTGTAATCGCCCTTTGTTCCCCCAAGCAGTTCAATGGCGCGGTTTGCAATGACTTCATTGGCATTCATATTGGCGGAAGTTCCCGCTCCGCCCTGAATAGGGTCAACAATAAACTGGTCCTGCAACTGCCCTTCCACAACCTCGTCACATGCACGGATTACCGCGTTTGCCACCCGGGCGTTTAACTGCCCGGAATTTCGGTTGGTAATTGCCGCCGCCTTTTTTATCTGTGCCAGACTGACAATAAAAGCCGGGTGTAAACTTCTTCCTGTAATACAAAAATTGTTTTTTGCCCGCAGGGTTTGTACGCCGTAATATGCTTCTGCGGGAATACGCAAACTGCCGACGGAGTCAAATTCTGTTCTCGTTATCATGGTAGCCTCCATTTCTCTGTAGAAAAGGTATGGACGTAACAAATTGAAATAGAGCCAAATCAGGCGGATACGGTGCCTGCAATGGGAATTGTTTTAACGAGCCCAAGAATAACACTCCCCTGTGCAATAGTAAATGCCTTTCAACAATTTGCGAATTAAATGTCAATTCGTCTTTGAGACACTTTATTTCGGTAAGTTAAAAGACGAAAAACTATATTATTAAAATATTCCTTAAAATCACTTGAAAAATCGGAAAAGAAAAGGCATAATGTTAAAAACGCAACGGAGCGTACCGTGAAGAAAACCGGTACGCTCCGTTCCTTTTTTTAAAAACCTGCTCTGCAGCTGAAAAAAGCACGATGCGAAAACTAAATATTGAAAAGCAATGGCGTTTTTCACGGCTTAAAAACTGTGAAGAACGCCTTTTTTAAATGCTCACCTTAATAAATTAGGAGGTTGTCATGATGATGAAATTCGAGGATTATAAGGATTATTTCAGCCCGGTGCTTTCGAAAAGTACCGACGTGGTTGCGGAAAGCGCCAAAGGCTGCTATGTAACGGATGTGAACGGAGAAAAGTACCTTGACTTTGTGCAGGGCATCGCGGTAAACGCGCTTGGCCATTGCCACCCCAAGGTCGTGAAGGCCATTACGGACCAGGCTTCCAAGCTGATTAACGCATCGTTTAACATGGTGAATTTTCCGACCACACTGGAGCTGGGGAAAAAAATCGCCGAAATGGCTCCTGGCAACCTGAGTTCGCTGTTTTTTTCAAACGGAGGAGCCGAGGCAACCGACGGCGCACTGAAGCTGGCGCGTGTTTATACCAAACGGCCTGCAATCATCGCATTTAAGGGTTCGTTTCACGGCCGAACTATCGGCGCGACCACGGTGACCGGTTCCAATTCAAAGTACCGCAAATACATTGAACCGTTAATGGGCGCCTGTTATTTCACCCCGTATCCGTCAAAAGATTTGTGCCCCGCCGGGTTTGACGAAGCGCAAAGAACGGAGTACTGCCTGAAAGAACTGCAAAGCCTTTTTGATTATCTGGTTGCGCCGGAAACGGTTGCCGCAATTCTGATGGAGCCGGTACAGGGCGAAGGCGGTTACGTGGTGCCGTCTAAAGAATTTGTTCAGGGGATACGCGAAATCTGCACGAAGCACGGCATTCTGCTAATTTTTGACGAAATTCAGGCCGGGTACGGCAGAACCGGAAAAATGTTTGCCAGTGAAAACTTTGGCGTGGTACCGGATATTATGACGCTCGGCAAAGCGATTGCGGGCGGCATGCCCATGAGCGCCATTGTAAGTACCCCCGAAATTATGAGCGAGTGGCACGCCGGCATGCACGGAACGACTTTCGGCGGCAACCCCATTGCCGCAGCCGCCGGCCTTGCGGTGCTGGAGGGATTTCAGGAAGAAAACATTCTTGAAAATTGCAACAAAATGGGCGCGTACTTGAAAGAAAGACTGCTGGAGCTGCAAAAGCAATACCCGGTTATTTCCGATGTGCGCGGTCTGGGGCTGATGCTTGCCATTGAACTGCGCAATGCGGACGGTACTCCCGCCGGTGACAAATTGAGCAAGCTTCGCGCCATTTGTANNGTTGTTTGGAACATCACATGCTCACCTTAAACTGCGGCGTTCACGGCAACTGTATGCGGTTTGCCTCGCCGCTGAATGTAACAAAGTCGGAACTGGACGAAGGCCTTGCTATTGTGGAAACCGCGCTTAAACAATTATAAAGGAACAGGAGGATTTGCCGTGAATCCCTATCGGGTTGTTTATTACAATGTGGACGATACGCTCGAGTATGAAAATGCTCTGCTCAACGAATGGAGCATTACCGACATGGAGCTAATCGAAGTAAAAGACAGGGAAGGCCGCCGGCCGTTTACAAGTTATGCTGCAGACGCGGACGGAATTGTAGTGGAATACGAGCAAATCACGCGCAGCGTTTTGCAAAACCTGCCAAAGTGCAAAATTATTTCGCTGCAAAGCATCGGCTACAATAACATCGATATATCTGCCGCAACGGAATACGGCGTTTGTGTGACCAATATTCCCGGCTTCTGCACAGAAGAAGTTGCGCTGCACTGCGTGGGGCTGCTGATTGATTTGGTACGTAAAATTTCGTATTTGGATCGAAGCGTTCGGGCAGGGAACTGGAACCCTCTGCTGGGCTACCAAACACACCGGGTAACGGGGAAGACGATTGGACTCGTATTTTTTGGGGGCATACCGAAAGCAATGATGCCAATGCTGAAAGCGCTTGGACTGAACGTGCTCGTGTATGCGCCGACGAAAACAAAATGGTATTTGGCGCAGTACGGGGCGGAAAAAGCGGATACGCTGGAAGAATTGCTGGCTGCTTCTGATTTTGTATCGCTGCATACGCCGCTTCTTCCCGAAACCCGTCACATGATTTCAACCCCGCAGCTGGCCCGCATGAAAAAAAGCGCCTTTTTAATTAATACCGCAAGGGGCGCCGTGGTGGACGAAGCGGCTTTGGTGCAGGCACTGAAAAACGGAGAAATCTGTGGTGCCGGTATTGATGTAATAGAAGATGAAGCAAATGAAAAAAGCGAGCTTTTCTCGCTGGAAAACGTGGTGATTACCCCTCACGCCGCGTTCGTTTCAGAAGAATCGTTTTATGAAGGCAGAAAAAGAGCGTTAAGGCAGCTTGTACTGCGGTTAAGCCAACATACGGCGCCTGAATTTCTGGTAAATAAAGAAGTTGATTTGAATTTGCGATAAAAGGAGGCAATATGGATCATATTGATGTAACCCTTCTGGCAATGCTCCAGCAGAATGCCAGAACACCGATTAAGGTGATGACTGAAAACGTATATTTGTCTTCTCCGGCGGTTTCCGCCCGTATCGACAAGCTGGAAAAGCAGGGATTTATCACAGGGTATACCGCGGATGTGAACCCAATGAAAATCGGGTATCGCATTACCGCTTATATTAACCTTGAAATGTCACCCAAGCGCAAGCAGGAATTTTATCCGTTTATCCGAGCATGCCCCAATGTTTTGGAATGCAACTGTGTTACCGGCCCGTATTCCATGCTGATTAAAGCGGCGTACCCCAGTACCGTCGAGCTGGACAGTTTTATCGGGCAGCTGCAGCGGTTCGGAAATACATCCACGCAAATCGTGTTTTCCACCTCGGTGCAGCCGCGCGGAATCGACGTGGAGCAAGCCGCCTCCTACTTGGAACAAGGGTAAAGGAAGGGGATTCTATGAGTAAATTTATCAGTGAAAAGTTCAAAAATATAGAAGGTTATGTTCTGGGCGAACAGCCTAAGGATCGAAAATATATTAAGCTGAATGCGAACGAATCCCCTTATCCTCCGTCGCTGAAAGTGCTGGCCAGCGTGACTAAGGAACGGGTGTTAAGCCAAAAGCTGTACGCAGACCCGCACAATACAGACCTGACTCAGGCAATTGCCGAATATTATCAGGTTGCCCCCAACCAGGTTTTTACCGACGGCGGGTCAGATGTTATTTTAGGCTATTTGATTAACTTATTTAACGACGATACACATCCGCTTTGTTTCCCCGACGTAACCTACGGGTTTTATAAAGTATGTGCCGGAACATTTGGCGTACCGTATGAGGAAATTCCGCTGAACGGCAACTTCACCGTAAATGTAGAGGACTATGTTTGCTGCGGCAAAAACATTATTCTGGCAAACCCCAACGCACCAACCGGGCTTAGGTTATCTTTCAATGAAATGGAACGCATTGTGAAAAGCAACCCGGAAAATCTGGTGGTAATTGACGAAGCGTACGTTGATTTCGGCAATCAGACCTGCATTCCTCTGGTGCAGAAGTACGACAATCTTGTTGTAGTGCACACCATGTCAAAATCGCGCAATCTTGCGGGCGCCCGTGTGGGTTACGCAATTGCAAACCGTGAAATTGTCAGCGATTTGAACGCGATGAAAGCGTCGTTTAACCCGGACAGCATTACTACGCTTTCGCAGGCGGCAGGCGCAGCGGCGGTTAGGGACAGCGCTTACCTTTGCGAGGTTACTTCAAAAATCATCCGAACACGGGACCTTACCCGATTGGCATTTGTCAAGTTGGGCTTTGAGGTAATCGAATCCCATACCAATTTTTTATTCGTTTCCCCGCCTTATATGACCGCTGCCGAGTACACCGCAAAGCTACNNGCATTTTAACTCGCCGCGCATCGACCGGTTTGTACGCATCACCATCGGTACCGACGAGCAGATGGATCGGGTTTTGGACTGTACCGAAAAAATTCTGCAAAGCTCGGCCTGTTATCCTACGGTTCTGCTCAGTATGCACCGGGTGTCGGAAAATATGGCATAAATTCGATTTTGAATCATTCTTACCCGAAAATAATTGAGAGGGGTTTCCTGATGAAAAAGTTTAAAAGATTTACCTCCTTTGCGCTTAGCGCGGCAGTTTTAACCGGAATTCTTGTTTCCGCAGCCGGGTGCGCCAGTAATTCCAGTACTGCGGCGCCTTCCTCCGCGGCTCCGGCCGCGTCAGCTGCTTCCACAGCGGAATCTACCCCCAAAAAAGTTCTTCGTGTGGGTATGGAATGCGGTTATGCGCCGTTTAACTGGACGCAGACCAACGCCGACAACGGCGCGGTGGAAATTGCAAACGCAGCCGGGCAGTATGCTTATGGCTACGACGTAATTATGGCGAAGAAAATCGCGGACAGCATCGGTTATGAGCTGCAGGTTGTAAAAACGGAATGGGACGGTTTAATTCCCGGTGTTACTTCCGGCAAGTTGGAAGCGGTCATAGCCGGCATGAGCATTACCAGTGAAANNCAGATTTCAGCGAGCCGTACTATAACGCAAGCATTGTCGCGATTGTAAAAAAGGACGGCAAATTTGCTTCGGCCAAAAGCGTTGCCGACCTGAAAGGCGCAACCTGTACCTCGCAGCAGAACACGGTTTGGTACGACATGTTGAAGCAGATTCCGGAAGCAAAAATTCAGCCGGCTTTGGCGGATGTTCCCTCCATGCTGGTTTCCCTTTCCACAGGAAAAACCGAACTGCTTGTTTCGGATAAGCCGACTGCTATGGCTGCGGAATTTTCTAACAAAGATTTGCTCATGCTTGACTTTGACGCAAGCGGCGCGTTTAAAGCCTCTGACGAAGACGTGAAAATGGGCATTGCAATTAAGAAAGGCAGCACGGAATTAATGGACGGCATTAACAAAGCGCTGGCGGGCATCAGCGAAAGCGACCGCGAAGCAATGATGCAGGACGCCATTACGCACCAGCCGTTGGCAAAATAAATTGGATTCATCCTGTCGTAATGCGGTAGTATCTTTTTGTTATCGTATCGGCAAATACACGCATTGGAAGTGAGTGAATATTATGTCAGATAATGCCGGATTTTGGGAATGGGTTTGGTACCTGGTACAGCAGTACGGGGTATTGTTTTTACAGGGCGCGTTAATGACGCTGATGCTTGCCATAGTTGGTACGCTGATTGGCTGCATCATCGGCCTGCTTGTGGGCGTTCTCCGCACCATTCCAATCAGCCCCTATGCGCATCCCCTGAAAAAAGCCATACATAAGCTGGTTCAAATCGTTTTATCCGTTTATATTGAAGTCTTCCGTGGAACGCCGATGATTGTGCAGGCAATGGNNTGCGCGGCGGCATTGATTCCATTGATGTCGGCCAGACGGAAGCGGCAAAGGCAATCGGCATGACGCATTGGCAAACCATGTTAACCATTGTCATGCCGCAGACTATCCGCAATATTATGCCGCAAATCGGCAATAACCTGATTATCAATATCAAAGATACGTCTGTACTAAACGTAATTTCGGTCACAGAGCTGTATTTTTCGGGAAAATCCGCCGCAGGCGTGTTCTACAAATACTTCGAAACGTTCTTTATTATCAGTGTAATTTACCTTATTATGACATATACCTGCTCCCGCTTGCTGCGCTGGATTGAGCGAAAAATCGACGGCAGCGAGTATTACACGCTGGTTCCCAATGACCCCATGGCGGACCCCTTGGCACCCATATCCGGCAGGAAGCTGCCGAAGAACGGAGGCGAACCGGTATGGAACAAGTAAAACGAAACGGGGAACCGATTCTGGAAGTCAAACATTTAAACAAAACCTTCGGCGATCACGAAGTGCTTCGGGATATTGACTTTGAAACGTATCAAGGTGAAGTTATTTGTATTATCGGGGCCTCCGGTTCCGGAAAGTCCACGCTTCTGCGGTGTATCAACGTGCTGGAAACTCCGTCATCCGGCGAAATCCTGCACCACAGGAAAAATATTATTGAAAACGCCGGGCAAATTCCGGCCTACCGCGCCAAGGTGGGCATGGTGTTTCAGCAGTTTAACCTGTTCAACAACCTGACCGTGCTGAATAACTGCATGGTCGGTATGCGGAAGGTACTGAAAAAGGACGACAAGTACGCCAAAGAAACGGCGATGAAGTTTTTAACAAAGGTTGGCATGGCACCCTACATTAATGCAAAACCGAATCAGCTTTCCGGCGGGCAAAAACAGCGNNCGACCCGCAGATGGTCGGCGAGGTGCTTGCGGTCATGCGAACCCTGGCGGACGAAGGACTGACTATGATTATTGTGACGCATGAAATGGCCTTTGCCCGTGATGTGGCAACCCGCGTCGTATTTATGGATGACGGTATTATTGCGGAAGACGGTTCGCCGGAAGATATTTTTGTTCACCCCAAAAACGAGCGCACGGTAGAATTTTTAGCAAGGTTCCGTCAGAATTAATCTGCGAATCGCATGATCTGCTTATCCGCAACAGACAAAGGTGTCAACTTTCTTTCGAAAGCGGGCGCCTTTTTGTTATATATGGAATTGATTGTTTGAAAGGAGCTTCATTATGAAAAAGTTAAAAAAAGTCCTCTGTTTGGCAATGGCTGCCGTACTGATTACCTCTGCCGGGTGCGCGGCCGGTACCGCAGCTTCCACCCCGGCAAGTGCGGCAGGCCCGTCTACCAAAAAAGTGCTGAAGGTTGCAATGGAATGCGCTTACGCTCCCTTTAACTGGACCCAGACAACCGATGCGAACAATGCGATGAAAATAGCGGATTCCAATGAATACTGCAACGGGTACGATGTGCAAATGGCAAAAAAAATAGCCGATTCCATCGGTTATGACCTTGAAATTTATAAAACGGAATGGACCGGAATCCCTGCGGCAATTTCTTCTGGGAAAATCGATGCCGGGGTATGCGGCATGACCGTGAACAGTGAGCGCAAAAAGGCCTTCGACTTTACCGATCCTTATTATTTGGCCGATTTCGTTGTTCTGACGAAAAAAGACGGCAAGTACGCCAATGCAACCAGTGTAGCGGATTTAGACGGTGCTTCCTGCACTTCACAGCAAAGCACCGCGTGGTACGATTTGCTTCCGCAAATTCCAAACGCAAAAATTCAGCCCGCGATTGCGGATGTTCCGACCATGCTGGTAGCGCTTAGCACCGGAAAATGCGAAGTGGAAACGGCGAACAAACCCACCGGTTTGGCAGCCGTGAAAGCGGACCCCACCTTAAAGATGATTGTTTTTGAGGGCGATAAAGGCTTCAAAATTGATGCGGAGCAAACACATGTTGCCGTTGCGGTAAAGAAAGGCAATGATGATCTGCGGCAGAAGATTAACACCGCCTTGGCGGGAATCAGCGAAGACGACCGCAATAAAATGATGGAAGATGCCATAACGAATCAGAAGTAATCTGAATTGTAGCAATCCGGTTTATTTTAAGCACCCCGAAAGGGGTGCTTTTTGTTTGTGGAGAATAGGATTCCCAATGCGTATTTCAGGGAATATTTTATATTGAATCTTCCGCTTATTAAACTTATACTGATGTATGGAAGGGGGATTGAAGGTGGAATTATTTCAAATGGTATCCGCTGTTTTACTGGTTGAGCTGATCTTTTTCGAAATAAAATTACGGAATAAATTTTCCTCTTATCGCAGAGCGGTCGAAAATGGATGTTTGACTGTTATTTTTTTATTATCCGTTTTTTCCGCAATGCGTAGTAATTCGTTTTCTATGATAATTCGCTCGGCACTAATCTTTTTTGTTTTATTTTCTATTTACTGCATAATCCTTAAAAGGTCTAAAAAACTAAGCCGCAGAAAAGAACTGAGCTTGCTCTTACTTGTTTATTTGGCAACATGTATTTTATCTTCTATACCAATGGAACGTCCATATTTACGGTTTGATTCCCCGCAAAAAGCGTTTGGGTACGAATATAATACGAATTCGCTGATTAAGATGGTTGAAGCCGATGATATGGCTGTCGCAATCTATCATAATGAGGACAGTACTTCATTTGCTCTGTTGGAAAAAGACGGCAGGGGGTGGATGATGAGTGGCAGTAATTCAAACGGTATTCAGCTCGGCGGCTTTTTCAATAACGCATCCATTGTAACCGCTGAATCGTCCCTGCACTCTGAAATGATGGTATTTGTACAAGAAGTATTCACACCCCTTTTACCGGACAATACAGTAAACACGGAGGTTCATGACAGTAGGGGCTCAACCTTTCACAAATTCAGTTTTCCGCTGAATCAGGGTACTGATCGTTACACTTATGCAGTAATTTCAACTCCAATTACCGATTACAGCATTACCGTAAACGGCAAATCGGCGTTATTGTCTGAATTGCTTTCTAAGCAGGCTTCTATTTTTCACAGTTTAAACCTTGGCTTATTGCTGTTGGTTGCTTCGATAATTCTGTTGGTTTTATGCCTGCGATTTTATCAGAGAATCCTGTTTTACATAAAGTTGTGGTTTAATCAGCGCAGAATAAAATGAAAATTTTGACCGGTACGGTTCAGTCCGACACAGCTCCATAATCCATACTGATTAGGCATTTTTATGGAAATATGCTTCTTCTGATTTTTAAATAATATTCTTGATGCAAATTCTCTAAAAAGGTGATAAAATGCAGGAGAAGGATGGGAGGGACGCAGATGAACATTGATTTAAGCGAATTTTCCGCGCCGTGTGGCTGCGGGAAAGAACATCCGGTTTTATTGAGAGACATTCTGTTGGAACCCGGTGCGCTGAAAAAGCTGCCTCAGCTTTTTGAAAGGGAGCCGTACCGCGGTTTTTTGCACCCCGTGGTTCTTTGCGACGAAAATACATACCTTGTTGCGGGGCGCGAAGTGTTGCGCCTTTTGCCCAATGCATACGGTGTAATTTTGAATCCTTCGGGGCTTCATGCGGATGAAAGAGCGGTAGAAGAAGCGGAAGGCAAATTTCCAACAGAAACAGATTTACTGCTGGCGGTCGGTTCGGGTTCAATCCATGACATAACCCGGTACTGTGCCCATAAAAGGGGAATCCCGTTTTTTTCTGTTCCCACCGCAGCCAGTGTGGACGGCTTTGTTTCCACAGTGGCCGCCATGACCTGGCACGAGTTTAAAAAGACAATGCCTGCGGTTTCGCCTATTTGTGTTATAGCAGATACGGAAGTGTTTGCAAAAGCGCCCCAACGGCTGACCGCTTCCGGCGTTTCCGACTTGCTTGGTAAATTTACCGCGTTAGCGGATTGGAGCATTGCGCATATTGTAACCGGGGAATATCTGTGCGAACGGGTTTGTCAGCTGGAACTGCGCGCGGTGCGGGAGGTGTGCGGTCAGCTGGAGGCAATTCACAGGGGTGAAACCGAGGCTTGTGAAAAGCTGATGTATGCCCTGCTGCTTTCGGGCATTGCAATGCAAATGGTTGGAAATTCAAGGCCCGCTTCGGGTGCGGAGCACCATTTTTCGCATTTGTGGGAAATTGAGGCAATCAGCCCGCATATTAACGCGTACCACGGAGAAAAGGTATCGGTCGGTTTACTGATAGCGGCATCCGTTTACCACCGCGCCGGGGAACAGTTGGCCGCCGGAAACTATCGGTTTAAGCCGTACACTGGATTGGAACTGGAACTGCTGCAAAAAGAAATCCGCTCGAAGGCAATTTTAGATGAAATTCTTTTGGAAAATGCCGATGATCCTCTTCTGCACGTTCACCCGGAAGAACTGGCAGGCAAAATACCCCGGATTCTGGCTGTATTGTCGGAACTGCCCACCGAACAGGAACTGCGGCGTTTGCTCGATTTAGCGGGCTGTAAAACGACGCTGGCGGAAATCGGCTTGGAGGAATCCATACGGGAGCCGTCTATTTTGATTTCACCGTATATGCGGAAACGGCTGACTTTTCTGCGCCTTCTGAAATTATTTGAATTCATGGCATGACCATCAAATATATGGCTGATTCCGACTCTGCTTTTGAAAAAAGCAGCAAAGAAAAAGCCGGCAGTATTTCCGGCCGGCGAAGAAAATGGTATGAAATTCAAGCGCTTTTTCGAAAGCAAAGCCCACTCAAAATTATATTTTCAGTATTTGAACGCAGTCTGTTTGGACTGCGTTTTCTTTTTAGGGTTCGGTTTTAAAGCGGATTACATTCCAAGAGGCCGCCGGAAGGGGAACAAAACAGGTGCCGTTCTCTTCGTATCCGTTGTCGCCCAAGGCGGTGGTAACTGCTGCCTTTTCTGCGCTGTTGACTGCTTTCAGATCGTTCCCGCACAGCTGAAGGTGCTCCAGCACACGGCAGGAACCAAAGCCGTCGAACCGGCAGGCCAGTTCCATCGGTTCATTCAGACTGCGGTTTACGGCAAATACGGTAATTTCACCTGCCGGTTCATTCCAAACGGCGGTGCTTTCCAAATAGGGAACATCGCAGTAATTTTTGCTGTCGTATTTTTCGCAGACGGATGCTGTTTGCAGTACGGTACCGTTGGCATATTGAGATGCATGGAAAAACGGCTCAAAAATGGTTTGCTTCCACGCTTTGCCGCCGGGCACGGTCATAATGGGTGCAATCACGTTAACTAATTGCGCGAGGCAAGCCATTTTTACGCGGTCGGCATGGTTTAACAGGGTTATCAGCAGTGTGCCCACTACGAGCGCGTCTTCCAGAGTATAAATATCTTCCAGCAGCTTCGGTGCAACGCCCCAAGGGTGATTTTTTATAATATCCTCTTCTTCAGCGCTGGAATGGTACCAAACATTCCATTCGTCAAAACTAAGGTACATTGTTTTTGGCGAGCGTTTTTTTGCCTTCACATAGTCGCATACCGATGTAACCGTGCGGATAAAACGATCCATTTCAATCGACTGCGCCAAATAGTCCGGCGTATTACTGCACCGGTCGCCGAAATACTGATGCAGGGAAAGAAAGTCAACATCCTCATATGTATTGGTCAGAACTTCGTCCTCCCACGAGGGGAAGGTAGGCATGGTGCATACGGAACTGCCGCAGGCCACCAGTTTAATATCCGGGTCAATTTTTCGCATGGCGCGCGCGGTTTCACACGCCAACCGCCCATATTCCTGCGCGGTTTTGTGCCCGGTTTGCCACGGGCCGTCCATTTCGTTTCCCAAACACCAGGTTTTTATATGGTGCGGTTCTGTTGCTCCGTGGGAACGGCGCAGGTCGCTGTAATAACTGCCTTTCTCTATGTTGCAGTATTCCAATAGGTTGCATGCGTCCTGTACGCCGCGTGTGCCAAGGTTTACCGCCATCATAAGCTGCGAATTTGCCAGCCTGCACCATGCGGCAAATTCGTTTACGCCGATTTCGTTTGTTTCAAGGGTACGCCAGGCAAGGTCCAGCCTGCGCGGCCGCTCACTTATTGGGCCGACGCCGTCTTCCCAGCGGTAACCGGAAACAAAATTTCCCCCGGGGTAACGGATAATTGGGATATTCAGTTCCTTTACAAGCTGCAGCACATCCTGCCGAAACCCGTTTGAATCCGAATTCGGGTGACCCGGTTCATAAATTCCGGTGTAAACCGCACGGCCAAGATGTTCGATAAAAGAAGCGAATAGCCGGCGGTCTACTTGCCCGACCGAAAAGTCTTTTTCCAGTATAAGTTTTGCTTTCATAACACTTCTCCCTTACATAGCGTCTAAATCCATTTATCCGGCATGCGTTTGTTTTTGCTGCTTTTCGAAAGGAGTGAGAATCCGTTTTTGAACCGGTTCATTAATTGCACAGCAAAGGGCAAGCTGTACCCACGCAACCAGAAATAAGGTCAGAACAGGTACGGAAAACGGGAAAAGAAGGGCCGCCGCCGTCATGGTGAGCGAAGTCAGGGCAAGCACACAAAGGCTTGTTTTCCATTCGGTAAGAATCAGAATCAGCGCATTTTTGAACAGTGCTTTCAGCGGTAAATTTACCATGGCCAGAAGAATAAATACATAACCGCTAAGTAAAAAGCCGAACAGCGCCCAGAAAACACCGAAAGCAAACACCATGCCGCTGCCGGTTTCACCGGCGGACAGGCTGAGCAGGTAGTACCCGTAAGCAAACGGAAGGGTGCATAATATTCCGGCTGGCAGGCTTTTCAGCAGTTGGCTTTNNCCATTCTTTCCAGTAATCGTTGACGGAAAATCCAAAGCCGTCACGCACCATTTTAATCAGGTATCGGTTCAGTGCGCACAGGCTTGCAGGAATGGTAACAATCGGCAGGCAGCACAGTGCAAACAGCAGGTTAATTCCGATCAGGTTCCAGAAATAGGTGGTAACAAGAAAGAAGAAACGAGGAACACCTTTCTTTGGGGAAGGCAGAGTAACCCCCTTCCCGGGCGCAAAACGCTTTGCGCCAAGCTGTTCCATTCGGTTCGTCTGCTTCATTTGCTACCTCCTGCATACGGCTTCAGTTCTTCATTCCGGTCAGCACGATGCCTTCCACAAAACTTCGCTGCCCCAGCAAATAAATAAGTATGCCCGGTGCTATGGTCATGCAGGTTGCCGCCATGGCAAAATTCCATTTGGTGCCGAACGCCCCCGTAAAGGTAGTTAACCCGATTGCAAACGTGTATTTGCTCATGGTGTTTATGTAAATCATCTGCTGCAAAAGGTCGTTCCACAGTTGAATGAAAAGCAGCATAATTACCACCGCAATGGCCGGTTTAATCGACGGTACCAGAATGGACCACAAAATCCGCATATGGGAAGCACCGTCAATTTCCGCCGCTTCGTCCAGCTCTTTCGGCACGGTTTCCATAAACTGTTTAATCAGGAAGATGTTAAAAAAACCGCCGCCGGTAAGGAACGGGAGAATCAGCGGCCAGTAGGTATCGTTCAGTCCGCAGCCGCGCGTCCAGAAAATATACAACGGAATCAACGTGACCATGCCCGGCAGTAAAATGGTGCCGACGCATAACGTGAAAATCAGCTTTTTGCCCTTGAATTTCAGCCGGGCAAAGGCATAGGCGCTGAAAATTCCGGTAATTGTGCCCGCGGTTACGGCGGGAAGAATAATGGAAAACGTATTTTTCAGGTACGTTAAATATTCAAAAGTTTCCAGTGTACGGGAATAGTTGGCCCACAGCCATTCCTGCGGAAGAAACTTCGGCGGGAAAGCATACAGTTCACCGTTGCTGATAACGGAAGAACGGAAAATCCAGTACAGCGGCAGCAATGCCATGGCCGAAAGAAAGATTATAACGCAAAGGGAAAGCGCGTTTGCATATCGTTCGGAGCGTTTTCGGCTCACGAGGATGCTTTTTTTCGAAGCTCGTTTCACCTGTTCCATCAGTCACTGTTCCCTTCTCCAAAAAACTGTGATTTCGATGTTTTAAACAAGATCAAAGTGGCAATGCCCACCAATACAAAGAATACGGCGGAGTATGCACACCCATAACCGATTCTGTTTTTTTGGAACGCGTAAAGGTAAATGATGTACGACATAAACATGGAACCGTTCTGCGGGCCGCCGTTTGTAATAGCAAGCGCGGGGTTAATGACCTGCAGATTGCTGATAAGCGCCATTAAAACGTTGTAAAAGATAATGGGGGAGATACTGGGAATTGTAATGTGCCAAAAGCTTTGCCAGGAATTTGCACCGTCAATTTGCGCCGCTTCCACATAAACACGCGGAACATTTTGAAGCCCCGCAAGGAAAATGACAATCAGGTTGCCGCTGCACCAAACCGCAATTATTGCCAGGGAAGGAAGCACCTGCTCCGGGCTTTGTAAAAACTGCTGCGGTGACAGCCCCATTGCGCGCAGGGCGTAGTTAATCAGCCCGTAATTCACTTCGTACAGCCAGCGCCATGCGGTAAAAACGCCGACCGCGGGCAGCATGTACGGAATAAAAAAGATAGCACGCCAAAACGGACGTGCGGGTATTTTCCGGTTCAGCAGCAGCGCGATAATCAGCGAATAGAAAAGCGACCACAGCACAGCCAAAAAGGCGTACACGATTGTGACCCGAAGCGAATCGTAAAAATACATGTCGCGGGTAAATATTTTGACGAAATTCGTAAGCCCCACGAATTTTGGCGCGGTCAGGCCGTTCCAGTCAAAAAAGCTTAATACGAACACAGATATGGTCGGTATGTAGCTAATGATGGACAGTCCCAGGAAAACCGGAATCAGGCATAGGTAAGCAGTGATGGATTCTTTCTTCCGCCGAATTCCCTTTATCGTTCTCTTATTGGGAAAATCGGCTGCCGCAGAGCCGTACTGCAATGCGGTTCCCGCACTGCCTTGTGCTTTTTTTGCCACATTTAGGCCCCCTTTTATGAAGCCGCATTGGGGCACCAGTTCCTGACGAGCCGGTACCCCAACAGGGCTTAATTTATGAAGTCAATTACGGCTGAAGAACTTCGCTTTCAACAGTATTTTGCAATCGATGTCCTACTGCTTCGGAAAGATTTAGCTTAAACTGCAATTGACTTCAGACAATCGGGTCAGCATGAACTTGTTTAATAAAGTTTAATTTTCTTTTCCGGTTTCAAATGCTTCGTTCAGTTGGGGGTAAAATTTATCCAGTGCATCTTTCGCTTTCATGTCTCCCGTCCAAATGTGCGACAGTACCGTATCCAGTGTGGTGTTAAACACATCGGTGCCGCTCACATAGTACCACGCGGTGGACTTGGAGTTATTGCGCGCGTAATCCACTACGGCGCTCTTATACATATCATGATCCGGATAATTGTCGTTGTCAATCCATTTATTGGTTTTTTCCGGGTCAGTATACCAGGATTCGAGAATCGGCATCCACGTACCGGCCTTAATCAAATCCCAGGAGTTCTCTTCCTGTGAATACCACTTCAGCCAGGTCATGGCTTCTTCCGGATGTTTGGTTGTTGCAAATACCACGTTCGGGCCGCCGGTGCAGATAGTTACTTTATCTTTGAAATAAGGCAGTACGCCCACGCCGTACTTAAACTTTGCGTCCGGGCCAAGGAAAGTGCCCACATTCCAGGCGCCGTCCGTTGCCATGACGATTTTCTCTGTGCCAAGGGTGGTACTGAGCGCGGTGCTGGAAGAGCTGGGCTGCGGTGCGCAGTGGTCAACCAGGTACAAATCGGCGACCGCTTGAATTGCTTCCGCTGTTGCGGGGTCGTTGATTGTGCATTTGCTGCCGTCTGCCGAATAATAGCCTGAACCGTTGGAAAGTGCCCAAACTTCCATTTCCCACGGAAGCGTATTTACAGAACAGCCGTAAACCGCAATATTTTTCGGGTCGAAATTGGGGTCGTTGGCGTTCCTGCCGCTGGTGTCAAGCGTAAGGGTTTTAGCAATCTTTACAAAGTCGCTCCAGCTCCATGCTTTGTCTGCATTGGCGGGAGGGGTGAAATCTTCCGCCTTCAGCCCCTGCTTTTTGCAGACATCCTGAAGCAGATCAATGTTATACCACAGATTGAGCACTTCGTTGGCGGCGGAATAGGCAACCGGGGTGCCGTTGTGCTTAAACGTGAGGCTGTCCAGCGGTTTGGATTCGCTTTGGTCGTACATTTTGGAAATGTCGTACAGCATGCCGTTGTTTGCAAAGGTAAGCACACCGGCTTCGCTCATAATACCGGTGTCCGGCAGCTGACCGGCCGTAGCCATCGCATTCAGTTTTGTTATGTAGCTTTCGTGGTCGATTTGCATAACATCCANNAGCATTGAACTTGTCGGCAACCGCCTTTGTTGCCGCGGTTTCTGTGTCGTTGCCCCACTGGGCATAGGTAATGGTGACCTGCTCGCCGTTGTCGGCGGAAGCAGCCCCTGCCGAAGAGCCTGCTGCGGGAGCATTGGAAGCTGTGGTTCCCGTGCCGCAGCCGACCGACATCCCCGTGAACATTGAGACTGCCAAAAGCAGTGCGAGAACCTTCGATACCTTTTTCACAATTTTCTTCCCCCTTAGATAAATTTGATGAACTTTATTGCCAGGCAAGTTTGTTATCTTACCGTACAACCGAATGTTATCCACCTTATCGTTTAGATGATCGCGAAAAAATAAAGGAAGCATTTCAGCTTCTGTTTAGTTTTTTTGTGAATCAACACAGTGATATTTGGAGAACTCGTTGGAATATTTTTTTATCAACGTGATTATATCACTTTGATTTCAAAAAATAAAGGTTTTTTTGTTCACAATCACGAATTCAGCATTATTACCAAAACGTTTAGGTATGATTTGACACCCGGCTTTCTTAATTAAATGGAATTTTCTTTCTAATTCAAATTTACCACGGAATTGCGTTCCAGAATATTGCAGGGCAAAAGGGTTTGTTTTGCCGGTAAGGGTTTTCCTGCCATCTGCTGTAAAACAAGCTCCGCACTTTTGCGGCCGATTTCGTTCAGCGGCAGTTCTACAGTGGATATTTTATGTGTGTAGCCACGGCTGATGTCGCGGTTATCAAAACCGAACAGCGAAATGTCGGTGCCTACTTCCAGTCCCTGTTCAGAAAACCACTCGTACAGACCGCTTGCCATCAGGTCATTAAAGCTGAAAATGGCGGTGCAGCCCAGTTCTTTCAGCTTTTTGGCGGATTCGTACCCGGAGTTTCTAGTCCAGTCGCCGTACAGCACGGCGGCGGCATTGTAAAGTACGGCGTTGTCGAACAGCGCTTTCTGTACCCCGCGCAGACGGCACTGTGAATGGAAACTGGTGATCGGGCCGCATAAAATTCCGATATTCCGGTGCCCTTTCTGCACCAAACTGCAGGTTACGTCGTATGCTGCTTTTTCATCGTCGTATAAAACGGATGGATACAGCATGTTCTGCGGGTAGCAGTAAGCGTACACCAGCGGTACGGAAAGCAACGACGGCAGGCAATGAATTTCGCGGCAGTGGTACCCAACGTAAACCAGGCCCTCCACCTGTTTTGCCATCATATTGCGAACCATGGCGTCCAAAAGGCTTTGGTGTTGGGGCGTATCGGTAAAATCGTTGTTGTAACGCTTAAAAAGACGCATATTCGCCAAAATGATCTCATAGCCGTGCTCTTCACAGTAAGCGTCAATGCCGTCCACAATTTCCGGCGCGTTGAAAACGGTAAGATCTTCGGTAATAATGCCGATGCTGTTGGACTTTTTCTGCTTCAGGTTTTTCGCCAGTACGTTCGGCGTGTAGGAAAGCTGCTTTGCCAACGCAAAAATTTCTTTTGCCTTGGTTTCGCTTGCTGCCCCGGGTTTTCCGTTCAGCACGTTGGACACGGTCGTAGTTGACACTTCTGCCAAGCGCGCAAGTTCTTTGATCGTTGCCATGAAGACTTCTCCTTTGTCACCTAAACGTTTGGGTATGCTTTACAAAATCCAGCACACTCTTCTATTTATTTATAACATATTTTTGAGAAAAAGGAAAGAATTTTATTTTTGCACTTGAAATTTTCGGCCTGGTCGAGTATATTGTTAACAGAACCCAATCGTTTAACTAAATACGAAATGAGGTCCGAAATATGAAAAACACGCATCTTTCCGCAATTCCCCTGCCTAAAATTGCAATTGACGATTCCTACTGGAACCGATACATACAGCTGATTCCCTCCGTTGCTTTGCCGTATCAGTGGGCTATTCTAAACGATAAGGTACCCGATGCGCCGCCAAGCAGCTGTCTGCGCAATTTCAGAATTGCGGCAGGGGAGGAACAGGGGGAACGCAAGGGTGTGGTGTTTCAGGATTCGGACGTTGCGAAATGGCTGGAGGCAGTGGCTTACAGTCTTTCCTTTCGCCCAAATGCCGAACT
This sequence comes from Ruminococcaceae bacterium UBA3451, assembly GCA_002378845.1. Taxonomy (GTDB): domain Bacteria; phylum Bacillota; class Clostridia; order Oscillospirales; family Acutalibacteraceae; genus Caproiciproducens. The sequence continues at coordinate 43,941 of DFRY01000053.1, forward strand.
GGAAGCAACCGCAGACGATGTGATTGCGCTGTTGGGCCGCGCCCAGTGCGAAGACGGGTATTTGAACACCTATTTTACTCTGGTGGAAAACGGAGTGCGCTGGAAAAACCTGACCGAAGGACATGAACTGTATGTAGCAGGCCACTTTATAGAAGCGGCGGTGGCATATTACGAGGTGACCGGAAAACGCCGGCTGCTGGATATTATGTGCCGCAATGCGGATTTAATCTGCCGTGTTTTCGGCCCCGGGGAAAATCAGCTTCACGGTTACCCCGGTCATTCGGAAATTGAGCTGGCACTGGTGCGCCTGTACCATGCGACAGGAACGCGCCGTTATTTGGAACTTGCGAAATATTTTGTGGATATGCACGGGCAGTCGCCGAACTACTTTTTGGAAGAGATGAAACGACCGGACTTTAAACAGATTTTTCCTGAATTTTCAGACTACAGCCCGGTTTATTCCCAGTCCCACATACCGGTACGGGAACAGCATACTGCAGAAGGGCATGCGGTACGTGCTGTGTACCTGTACTGCGCCATGGCCGACCTGGCGCAGGAATATGACGACGAAGCCCTGCTGAAAGCCTGCCGTGATTTATGGGATAACATTGTAACAAAACGCATGTACATAACCGGCAGTATCGGTTCTTCCCGGTTTTGGGAACGCTTTACGGTGGATTACGATTTGCCGAACACTTCAAACTATTCCGAAACCTGCGCCTCCATTGGCCTTGCGCGGTTCAGCTTGCGTATGGCGCGTATATTACGGGACGCTTCCTACATAGACGTTGTAGAACGTGCCTTGTATAACACCATTCGTTCCGGAATTTCCATGGAGGGAAACACCTATTTTTATGTAAATCCGCTGGAGGTTTGGCCGAAACGTTGTCTTGAAGACACCTCCGATGCGCATGTAAAGCCCGTACGCCAGAAATGGTTCGACGTGGCATGCTGTCCAACCAATGTTGCGCGCACCTTTACCGCACTGGGGCAATATACGTATTCTTCTGACTGCGATAACCTGTTTGTCAATCTTTTTATCCAGAATGAAACAGATTGTGTGTTGGGGGAAAAGCCGGTTCATCTTTCTTTAAAAACCGATTTCCCGCGTACCGGGAAGATTTCACTTTCGGTTAACGGAGAAAACGTTCCGTTCCAACTGTACCTGCGTATTCCCAACTATGCGGAAAACTGGTCGGTGTGCGTGAACGGGCAGCCCGCAAGCGGCACACTGGAAAAGGGCTTTTACTGCATAAACCGTGTTTGGAACTGTGATACGGTCACGCTGCAGTTTGACCTTGTACCGCATTTCGTTTTCGCAAATCCATGCGTCCATGCCGACAGCGGAAAATTAGCGCTTGTCCGTGGGCCGGAGGTATATTGTCTGGAGGAAACTGACAACGGAAAAGAATTGACTTCTGTTTTTGTTTCGGGCAATGCACAAATTACGGAACAATGGGACGGGGAGTTGCTTGGCGGTACTATGCTGCTGCATTTTGACGGCTTCCGTCTGTTTGATGAAAGCGGCGCGGCAAATTCGGTGTGTACCAAGCAACCTGTTTTAAAACCGGTGAAGCTGACCGCCGTTCCCTACGGTTCCTGGGGGAACCGCTCAAAAGGGGAAATGCTGGTTTGGATGCACGCACTGCTGCAATGACCAGCCGTGTTGGTTCCATAANNAACCAATCAAGAGGAAAGCGGGCGCCGGAAACCGGTGTCCGCTTTTTGATACTGCCGTCGTGTTATCGCTGCATCCCCTGCATCTGGCCTGCGTGCATTTGGTACATTTGATATTCGCTTTGCGCCATCGTGGAATAAAGATTGCTGATTTCCTGAAAATGCTGGGCAAATTTCAAATCGTTCATATAATTCTGCTGATGCATGTTTGCCATCATCATCTGCATTTGATCCATATTCATTGCCATTGAACATAGCCTCCTGTTATTAGTTAGGACAGACAATATAGTTTATGTCCCTAAGGAACACGGAGTGCGAAAAAGGAGGGCAAGGGATAAAACGTTCCTCTTACCTCCCCCTGAATTTAAGAAAAGGAAAAGGGGCTGTGCAGCCATGCAAAGCCCCTTTTCCTAATTCATATTTGAATTCGAAGAATCGTCCATGGGATTGTTGTTTTCGTTGCTTTCCTTAAAAATGAAGTATAGAAATACCGCGCAGACCGGAACCGAAAGAATTAAACCGAGAAGAATGGATGCTACCAAACACGCGAAAAACCCGCCGATTGCGTAAGCAATCTTTCCTTTTACCGCACCGGTTATTGCCGGAATTGCGCCAACAATCAATCCGGCGACAAGAGCGCCAAGAACTCTGCCTTCCATTGCTACTCCTCCTGTATATCCAATTTATTCCATAATACTCTGGGCGAATATTATTGTCAAGGAATTATAAAAGAAGTTTCAATATGAGCGAGGAACACTCCTAATGCTCTGAAAAAACGATATCACTGTTCTTTTTCATGATGTTTCATTTGCTTCAGGACGAATCTGCGCCATCCAGTTTACGATGGTATCCAGAGCCAGCTTCGGGTTGCCGACGTTGCAGTGGTTCGACGCGTCCTCTTTTTCCGTAAACAGACGGAAGGTGAGGGAACGCACATTCGGCAGGGCGTTCAGTTCCTGAGAAAAAAGACGGTAATCAATAAAATGATCTTGATTTGCGCCAAGTATCAGAACATCCTGGTCAATCAACGGCCCGATGTCCGCCATTTGAAAGTGTTCCAATGTTTTAACGTAGTCATAGGGAGAGGTCGCCCCATAGGCATACATGCCGTGGTGAAGTCCCCAGTTTTTGGTAGCGTCTTTTTTTGCGCTGAAATTCAGCATCATGTTTAGCACCGGTGCGGCATGCAGCTTTAATAAAAGCAGAATCAAATTCCGGACAAGCGGGGGGAACATTTGCAGCATGACTGACAAAAAGCTCGGAAATACGGACCATGCAACCACATAACGGATTCTTTTATCGAAAGCTGCCGCCCGGGGGGCAAGCATTCCTCCCAGCGAAACCCCGATGATCGTAACATCGTTTAATCGGTAATAATCCAACACGGCTTTGACCGGCTTTTCCCACTCATAGGTAAAACATTTGTGCTGTACCCGCAGTACGCCGCCCTGACCGGGGCCTTCAAAGGCATATACATCGTAGCCCTGCTCCGCCAGATAAAGCATGGGGAAGAACAACTCTTCCAGGTAAGAATCGTTTCCTCCATGCAGTAAGATAGTACCTTTTTTCGGTTTCTCGTGCTGTCCAGAGGCTTTTGTGTACAAAACCGGCATGTTAACCCCGTCAAACGGGACTTCGCTGCGTATTACGGTTCCGTCTGTAAAATAGTCGTTATAATACCGATAAAACAAATCCACCGCCAATTGGTAATACTTTTTCTTTTCGGGGTCGCCGTCAAAAAGGAAAAATTCGCACATACGGTAATAGGCAATGGCTTCTTTTGTGCGGCCTTCTGATTCTGCCTTTTGTGCAATTTCCAGCATTTCTTTTTTCCAACTGTCGTTGTCATGAATTTTCGCGGCGGCCGCTGTCACTTCTTCTAAATTTCCTTCGCTCCAAAGAATGGTTCGGTTTAGTTGGTAATTGAAATTCGGCTCGTCGTTTAGTTTATACATTCCTTTTCCAAATGCAATACTCTCTTTTTTCATTCGGTTTCGCTCCGTTTCGGTTCATAAAATAAGCAGGGAGGTTCCCTCCATGCTTTCAGTATAACGGTGTGAAACGGATTAAACTTCCAAATAAACGCTGACTTACACCAAAATCAGCCTTGTGTCTTTGTGAAAATGATTTGCGGAAATTCCGAACATGTTTTTGTTTACAGTCGCGAAGTGGGAAGAACTGGCGAACCCCGCATTCAGCGCAGCGTCGGTAATGGAATCCCCGCTTAACAAAGACTGATAGGCGATTTGAATTTTTCGCAGTACCAAAAAGCTGCTGAAAGAAACGCCGGTCTGCTCTTTAAACAGATGCGAAAGCCGGCTTTGGGATAAAAAAAGAGTGTCGGCTAAGCGGGGAATGGTATCTTCCGGAATCTCGGTCATGGCTTTGACCCGCTCCAGTACCTGAACAATACGGCTATCCATTGCAATTGCCGTTGCAGTCGCAGTCGGAGCTTGTGTGTACAGCCCGCAAACTGTCAGAATATCTTTGTGAACAGCAGGGTAACACGCTTTCATGGTATCTACGTCATAACTGTCTTCCATACCGTTAAGCCAGATTTTTCGCAGGGCGAAAACAGTATCTTCATCCAAAAGTGCGTAATTGCGGTCGGTTAAGTACACTTGTTCCATTTTTTGCGCGACCTGCGAGGTTTCATCAAATAAAAAAGCCAACATAGTGCTTTGCCCGCTGTTGATTATGTGTGGAACGTTGGAAGAAATGACGATTCCCTCACAGGGGAAATTCTGTGTTTCCATATGGCAGTCAAATGTGCCGCCTAAACTGAAAATCAGATGTTTTGCCCAATGGCGATGCGGTTCCGGGTCGTCATAATCTACTTTTAGCAAAACGTGATCTTTGCCGAAAAAAATGTCGGTCATGTTCTCCTATCCAATCTATAAAATTATTTCTACTTCGTAATAGTAAATCAGTCGCTAAAATTTTGCAAGGAGATTGTCTAATATTTGACAAACACTAAAATCGGTAGTACTATTTTGTTAGCATTAGCTAACGAAATGTAAAACGAAAGATGAACCGACGCGCCGTAGAATGATCGAACGGCAGCAGACCGGTTAACATTCGCTGATAGAATAAATGAATGCCATTGCAAAAAAGGAGGAATGAAAATGGAAGACCAGGCAAACCGCAGTTTTTGGAACCGCTTTTCCGGTCTGTATGACCTTTTTATGCGGAAAGATAAAAATACATATAATCAAATGTACTCGCTAATCCATGAACGGGTGAATACCGATATGCACGTGCTGGAGTTGGCAACCGGAACCGGGCTGATTTCCATTGCTATTGCAGACAGGGTGAATCAGGTGGAAGCGACCGATTTTTCCCCGCAGATGATAACGGAAGCAAAAAAGAAACAGGTGCCGGGGAATGTCAACTTTTCAGTAAAGGATGCCTGTGACCTTCCGTATGCGGATGGCAGCTTTGACTGCGTCATTTTATCCAATGCACTGCATATTATGCCAGACCCTGAACTGGCACTGAAAAACATAAAACGGGTACTGAAAAGCGACGGGGTGTTTATTGCGCCGACATTCACCCATGCAGAAAACGGTGTGGGTGGCAGGATGAAAGCCAAATTGATGGAATGGTTCGGCTTTCGGGTTTACCATAAATGGACGCAAGGGGAGTATTGCGCGTTTTTAAAGAGGAACGGTTTCGCTGTCGAACGGTGCACCGTGTTACAATCTTCTTTCCCGCTTACGTATGTGGAAGCGAAAAAAGCATAGTGGAAAACAAAAGGGTCTGCAGCGTAATGCCGCAGACCCTTTTATTGTATCAAATTATTTCATAAGTTCGCTTAACAGCTGTTCCGCTTGCAGGGCGTCCGCACGGCCGCGCGTCGCTTTCATAACAGCGCCCAGCACCGCTTTCAGTGCTTTTTCCTTGCCGTTTCGGTAATCGGCAACCGCACCGGGGTTCTCTGTAACCGCCTGTTCGCAAATCGCTTTCAGTGCGTTTTCATCCACACCGCCCATGTCGCTTTCACTGATAAAGTCCGTTGCGGGCTTACCGGTGTCCTGCATCTTTTCCAGCGTGGCTTTGAGCNNCGGTATTTTACCAGCAGCTGAGCGTCTGCTTCCGGCAGTCCCCATTCTTCCGTGTAGCGCTGCAGCTTTTTGTCCTGCGGCTCCGGCAGTTTTGCCTTCATACGTTGAATCAAATCTTCCGAAACATTGATGGTAACAAGGTCTGGCTCACGGAAGTAGCGGTAATCGTTAGCGTCCTCTTTGCCACGCATGCTTTCGGTACAGTCTTCTTCCTCGTTATAGCGTCGCGTTTCCTGAATGACTGCTTCGCCGCTTTGCACCAGGTCGATTTGGCGGCTGATCTCGTATTCCATTGCTTTTACCATCAGGGTAAACGAGTTCATATTCTTGATTTCGGTGCGTGTGCCGAGCGTTTCACTGCCTGTTGGCCGTACACTGATATTAACGTCGCAGCGCAGGGAGCCTTCCTGCATTTTGCAGTCGGAAACCCCAATGTACCGCATAATAGTCTGCAATTTTTCCAGGTACTCTTTGGCTTCGTCAATGCTGCGGATGTCCGGTTCCGACACAATTTCAATCAGAGGAACACCGCCGCGGTTATAGTCAACGAAGGTATTGCCGCGCTGGTGAACCAGTTTGCCGGCATCTTCTTCAATATGGATTCTGGTAATACGGATTTTTCTGCCGTTTGAAAGCTCGACATACCCGTTTTTGCACAGCGGCATGTCGAACTGCGAAATCTGGTATGCCTTCGGCAGGTCGGGGTAAACGTAGTTTTTGCGGTCCATTTTGGAAACGAGGCTGATTTCGCAGTTCGTTGCAAGACCGGCCATAATCGCGTACTCCACAACCTTTTCGTTCAGCTTTGGCAGGGTGCCCGGCAGCCCGATGCAGACGGGGCAGCAGTGCGTGTTCGGCTCGCCGCCGAATTCTGTGGAGCAGGAACAGAAAATTTTTGTGTTGGTGGAAAGTTCAATATGGGTTTCCAGTCCCGACACCAGTTCGTAATTTGTCATAGCTTTACCCCCATGTCCGCGGCACGGAACGTGGTTTCTCTTGTCGCCGCTTCGTACTGGTGCGCCGCGTTCAGAATGGTTGCTTCACAGAAACGGTCGCCAATCAACTGCATGCCAATCGGCAGGCCGGAAGCGTCAAAACCGCAGGGCACCGAAATGCCCGGCAGCCCGGCAATATTTACCGGAACGGTACAAATATCGGTCAGGTACGTTTCTACCGCATCCTGCGCCGTAAAGTTTAAGGGGAACGCCGTCATCGGTACAGTGGGCGCCAAGACGACATCGCATTTTGTAAAGGCTTCCTGGAAAGCTTTTACTAGCGCGCCGCGCAGGTTCTGCGCTTTTTTATAATACGCGTCATAATAACCGGCGCTTAACACATATGTGCCCAGAAGAATTCTTCGCTTTACTTCGTCACCAAAGCCTTCGCTGCGTGTTTTGCACACCATTTCATCGCGGTCGGCGTAATGCTCCGCCTGATAGCCGTAACGGATTCCGTCGTACCGGCCGAGGTTGGACGAAGCCTCCGCGCAAGCCAGAATGTAATAAACGGAAAGGCTGTATTTTAAGGACGGCATATCGAAATAAACAATTTCCGCTCCAAGGGATTCATACACCTTAATCGCATTTTGCATTGCCTCATTTACGTCACCGCGAATTCCTTCGAAGTATTCTTTGGCAATACCGATTTTCATTCCTTTTATGCTCTTGTTCAGGCTTTCGCTAGCGGGGGCGGAAACCCGGCCGCGCGAGGTGGAATCCTTTTCGTCATAAAGGGAAATTGCGTCGTAAACCAGTGCCGCGTCTTCCACCGATGTGGTAATCGGCCCGATTTGGTCAAAGCTGGAAGCGTATGCAATCAACCCGTAACGGGATACCGCACCGTAGGTTGGCTTTAGTCCGACAATTCCGCAGAAGCTGGCCGGCTGACGGATGGAACCGCCGGTGTCCGAACCTAGCCCAAAAGCGGCAAGGTTACCACAAACCGCAGAAGCAACGCCGCCGGAACTGCCGCCGGCCACACGGGAAAAATCGTGCGGGTTCAGTGCGCCGCCGAAGCAGGACGTTTCGCAGGAGGAACCCATTGCGAACTCATCCATGTTGGTTTTGCCCAACAGCACCGCGTTTTGGTTTTGCAGAATATCCCATACCGTCGCGTTGTAAATCGGAACGTAGCCTTTCAAAATTTTTGAGCAGCAGGTAGTCTCAATGCCTTTTGTGGAAATGTTGTCCTTCAAGGTCATCGGGATGCCTTCCAACGGAAGAAGCTGCTCGCCGGAAGTGATTTTCCGGTCAACACGCTTGGCGGTTTCCAGTGCCAGTTCGGCGGTAGGGTTCACGTAAGCGTTCAGCTTCTTATTGTCACTTTCCATGGCTTTCAAATAGCTTTGTGTCAGTTCCACACAGCTGATTTGCCCGGAAGTCAGTTGTTCCTGTATCTTTTTAATTTTGCTGTACATTTCTGCCTCCTACGCGCGCTTTTTTACCAGGAAATAGCCGTCTTCCTGGTTTGGGGCGTTTTTCAGGATTTCTTCCTGGTCATAGGAGGAAAGAACCGTATCCTCCCGAAACGCGTTGGAAAGGTTATTGATATTGTCAAAATCGGTTACGTCGGAGTTGGCGGAATTGATGGTGTCCGCAAAACCGATGATTTCACTCATGTCTTTCGTCAGCTGATCCAGCTATTCGGCACTTACCGAAAGCTTTGCCAGCCTTGCGATTTTCAAAATTTCCTCATGGGTTACCATGGAAAATCCTCCTTTCGGCCGATTATTTTCTCAGCTTAATGTGCACTTCACGCAGCTGCTGCTCGGTCACTTCGTTCGGCGCGCCCATCAGCACATCCTGTGCGTTGGAGTTCATGGGGAATGCAATGACTTCGCGAATGTTTTCTTCGCCGGTCAGCAGCATAATCATGCGGTCAACGCCCGGTGCCATGCCGGCATGCGGCGGAGCGCCGTATTTGAACGCGTTGTACAGGGAAGTGAACTTCGTTTGAATGTCCTCTTCGGTGTATCCGGCAATTTCAAACGCTTTTACCATAATGGCATTGTCGTGGTTGCGGACCGCGCCGGAGGAAAGCTCCACGCCGTTGCAAACAATGTCGTACTGGTACGCCAGAATGTCTTCCGGCTTTTTATTCAGAAGTGCGTCCATTCCGCCCTGCGGCATGGAGAACGGGTTATGTGTGAAAATATAGTTGCCGGTTTCCTCGTCGATTTCATACATGGGGAAGTCAACGATAAAGCACATCTTATAGGAATTCTCGTCAATCAGGTTCAATCTTTTGCCAAGCTCTGTACGGATTTGGCCGGCAAGCTTCGGCGCGTTTTCCTTGTCATCCGCAATAAAGAAGATGACGGTGCCCGGCTGCAAGTTTGCGCGGCGGGTCAGCTCGTCCCGTTTGTCGTCCGGAAGGTATTTGTTAATGGGGCCTTTGTACTCTCCGGTTTCGGTTACGCTGATGTACCCCAGACCCTTCATGCCGATTTGCTCCGCAAACTTAAGCATGTTTTCAAAAAAGCTTTTCGGCTGGTTTGCACAGTTCGGCGCGGTAATGGAACGAATCACTTTATTTTTGAATGGGGCAAACGTGGTGTTATCAAAAATATCGGTAATATCGATAATTTCAAGCGGATTGCGAAGGTCCGGCTTATCCGTGCCGTATTTCAGCATGGATTCCGCAAACGGAATGCGGATAAACGGCGCTTTTGATACCTCTTTGTCCGAAAATTTCGCGAAGGTTTCGCTCAGTACTTCTTCGGCCACGGAAAAAACGTCTTCCTGTGTGGCGAACGCCATTTCAAAATCGAGCTGATAAAATTCGCCCGGGGATCGGTCGGCACGTGCGTCTTCATCACGGAAGCACGGCGCAATCTGGAAGTAACGGTCAAAGCCCGAAACCATCAGCAGCTGTTTGAACTGCTGCGGCGCCTGCGGCAGGGCATAGAATTTGCCTGCGTGCTTGCGGCTCGGAATCAGGTAGTCGCGCGCGCCCTCCGGGGAGGATGCGGAAAGAATCGGGGTTTGAATTTCGAGAAAATCCATTTCCGTCATCTTCTGGCGCAGAAAAGAGATAATCTGCGAGCGCAGTACGATTTTATCATGTACCTTCGGGTTGCGCAGGTCAAGGTAACGGTATTTCAGGCGTACTTCCTCTTTGGTATCTTTGGAGGAATCGATTTCGAACGGCAGATTGGAAAGAGCGGTGCCCAAAACAGTCAGGTCGGTCACTTTCACTTCTACCGTGCCGGTATTTATTTTGGGATTAATGGTATCTTCGTCGCGCAGCACAACATTACCGGAAGCGGTAACAGTGCATTCTTTTGTGACATTGGTAAGCAGATTATTATCGTTTACAACGATCTGAACGACGCCGTAATGGTCGCGCAGGTCAATAAACTTTACGCCGCCGTGGTCGCGGATATTTTCGACCCAACCCGCTACACGTACTGCTTTGCCGATCTCATTTTCGCTGACTTCGCCGCACAAATGCGTGCGGTATTGGTTGACACAAATCATTTTCCCTTAATCCCCTTTTAAACGCTTTCTTTTTATAAAGTATAATTATACCATAAACTGCATAACGCTTCAACAAAAACCACAACAGAGCGGAAGAAGAAGCGATTCGATGATAATTGACTTTATCACTTTACTATATCATATTCCTACAAAAAATGCGAGACAAAATCATTGAACCTTCACGATATTTAGAATTACTTCCACCATGCTGTCCATGGACTGTACCGGAATATATTCAAATCTGCCATGAAAGTTGTGGCCGCCGGTGGAAAGATTGGGGCAGGGAAGCCCCATAAATGACAGGCGCGCGCCGTCCGTACCACCGCGGATTGCAACGATTTCCGGTTCAACGCCTGATTCGGTCATCGCCTTTTTCGCACGGTCAATCAGGAACAGGTGCGGTTCGATTTTTTCCTTCATGTTAAAGTAAGAATCGCGCAGCTGCAGTACGAACGTGTTTTCCCCGTATTTCTCATTCAGATAATTAGCAGCCTTTTCGAAACGTGCCTTCTTTTCGCTGAATTTGGCCATGTCGTGGTCGCGGATGATATAGCGCATGACGGTTTTTTCTTCGTCACCTTCCATACGGGAAAGGTGATGGAAGCCCTCGTATCCTTCGGTGTGTGCCGGGATTTCAAATTCCGGAAGCATGGAGTTAAACTCTATGCCTAAAAGCAGTGCGTTTTTCATCTTGTTTTTCGCGTCGCCGGGGTGAATGTTTACCCCGTTTACGGTGACCATAGCGGAAGCCGCGTTAAAGTTTTCGTATTCAATCTCGCCCAGCTTGCCGCCGTCTACGGTATAGGCAAATTCCGCGCCAAAATGTTCCACGTCAAAGAGGTCTGCACCGCGCCCGATTTCTTCATCAGGAGTAAAGGCGACCGGAATTTTGCCGTGCTTAACGTTATTTTCGTTCAAAGCCTCAATTGCGGTCAGAATTTCCGCAATACCGGCCTTATCGTCCGAACCAAGCAGTGTGGTGCCGTCGGTTACGATAAGGTCTTTTCCTTTGTAGTCGGCAAGGCTGCCAAACTGAACCGGGCTCATTACAATAGTTTTCTCTTTGTTCAGCAGAATGTCGCCGCCGTCGTATTGGGCGACAATCCGCGGTTTAATATTCGCGCCGCTTGCGGAAGAACTGGTGTCCATGTGGGCAATCAGGCCGATGACCGGAATTTTGTCGTCGCAGTTTGCGGGCAGTGTGCCGTACACATAGCCGTGCTCGTCCATGTGCGCGTCGGAAAGGCCAAGCCCCTTCATTTCCTCAACCAGCGCCTGCGCCAGAATTTTCTGTTTTTCCGTGCTGGGGCAAACAGTTTCGTCCGCCGCGTCGTCAGATGTGGTATCAAAAGTAACGTATTTCAAAAGTCTTTCATAAGCTCTCATAAGTGAAACCTCTTTTCCTTATTAAAAATAAAGCATAAACATTATTTTACTACTTTAAATGGGAAATAACAACAGACAGCTTGCGATTTATTCCGGCCGAACGGCTCTGTTAAACAAGCTGCCAGGCGTCTTTCAGGCAGTGCACCGCCGGCTCAATGTCTTCCGGCGGAATTCCGGCAAAACCAAGCATGACTTTCGGTGCGCCGGTGCTTTCCGTCGGCATAATTCGAACGCCATTTTGCGCCGCGAGAGCGCACAGCTCGGCACTGGTTTTTTCTGTGCCCTTCGTGTGTACCGTAAGAATCAGGGACAAAAGAGTTTCCTGCAGCGTCAGGCTTACCGTGCCGCCGAATGCCGCTTTCAGCGCTTCTGTCAGGGCTGTGCTTTTTGCGTCGTACAGTTTTCGCAGCCTGCGAAGATGCCGTTCCAGCTGACCCTCGGTCACGTAACGGCTCAATGCCAGTTGTTCAACCTTGGAGGCCGTCTGGTTGTACCGCCTTGCCCGGGGACGGTAACGCTCCAAAAGCACAGGGGGCAGTACCATGTAACCAATGCGTACCGAGGGCAGCAATAGCTTGGAAAACGACCCGAGGTACACCACGTTTTCGCCGCGCCCCATTCCCTGCATTGCGGGAATGGGGCGCGCGTTATAACGCAGTTCGCCGTTATAATCGTCTTCAATCAGAATGCCCCCGGTTTCACGCGCCCATTCCAAAAGCTCGAACCGTCGGCTCATGGGAATGCTTGCCCCGGTTTGTACCCGGTTGGACGGGCTGACAAACACCAGCTTTGCGCCACTGGCACGCAGCGCGTCCATTTGAATTCCATTTTCATCCACCGGAAGGCGAAGCACCTCCATTTTATAGTCGGAAAATATCTGTTCCGCCTGCAAAAAGCCGGGCTCCTCCAACGCGACGCGCTGATCCATGCCGTTCAGCAGTCCACATAGAATGGACAGCAGCGGTTGGGTTCCCGCGCCGACCACAATCTGTTCCGGTGCGGCAACAACGCCTCTTACCCCGTAACTGTAAGCGGCAAGTGCTTCCCGCAGCTCCGGTTCCCCCTGCGGGGTACCGTAAGAAGCAATTACATCCTGCCGGTTAAGTACATCGCGAATATGCCGACGCCATATTTTAATATCGATGTTTTCGCTGTCTACACAGTCACTGCCAAAATTGTAGCGAATCGGAGCAATCGCTGCCGATTTCAATCCGGCCAAAAGCGGTTTTTGCCGTTCGGAACCGCTTTTGAGCGCCGCGAGAACGAAATATCCCCGCTGCGGGCGCGCCGCAACGTAGCCCTCCACGCAAAGCTGCTGGTAAGCGGCTTCCACTGTGGTGCAGCTTAGGTTCAGGTCATTGGAAAGCTTGCGGATAGACGGCAGTTTGTCGCCTTTTGCCAGGTGCCCTTCCTCAATTGCGGACTTAACCGCAAGGTAAAGCTGCTGGTAGAGGGGAATATGAGACTTAAAATCCAGTAAAATATAATCGTATGTCATAAATACCTCGATAAACTGTACTGATCAAATTTTTATAAACTGTATATTTTAATATAAACAGTTTTCCGCTACTATTATAGCACAGCTTTAAAGCAAATCAATTGTTCGGGAGTAAGAAATATGAGTTCGAATCAGTCCAAAGCTACGAAAACCTATGTGATCACCGCGCTTTTCGCCGCGCTTATTTTTTTGGCTACCGCCTATATTCTGCACATCCCCACGCCGGCAACCGGCGGGTACATTCATTTGGGGGATTCCTTTCTTTACCTTGCGGCCAGCATTCTTCCGACTCCTTTTGCCGTTATTGCCGGCGGAATCGGCGAAGCGCTTTCCGACGCGCTGACCGGCAGCGTAATTTATGCACTGCCCACGCTTGTTATTAAATCCATTATGGTACTATGTTTTTCTTCTGTGGGGAAAAAGATTATTACAAAACGGAATATCGTTGCGGCGGTTGCCGCGGGACTCATCTGTATGGGGGGCTACTACCTGACAGAAGCCGTAATTTACCGCAATTTTCTGTCGCCGCTGGTGGAAATCCCCGCAAACCTGATTCAGGCTGGCGCGAGCGCGGTGATTTATATTTTGATCGGCAATGCGTTGGACCGGCTCAATATGAAAGAGCGGATCGGCGCAAATTTATAATTCTGATTTTGGAGGGTATATCATGAAGCTCAACACAAACAGGCAAAATACAACGGTAAATGTCGCGCTCAGCGGCTTAATGGGCGCGCTGGTTCTGGTGGGAACCTACCTGACCNNTTGAACATTCCCATTCCCGTGCTTGGCGACAAAACTATGATCGGGCTGGGAAACGTGTTCTGTATTTTGTCCGGGCTTTTGCTCGGCCCGGTGTACGGCGGCGCAGCGGCTGGAATCGGTTCATTTATTTTTGACCTAATCGGCGGTTGGGCTTCCAGTGCTCCGTTTACGTTGGTATTCAAATTTATGATGGCATTTGTCTGCGGAATCATTGCTTACGGAGGGGATAAAACCGCAAAGAATGTAAAACGTCTGATCGTTGCGGCAGTCTGCGGTTCGCTTACCTATTGTGTACTGTATTTGGGTAAGTCTTATATTGAAGCGGCTTTGCTCGGAAATGCGGCGGAAGCGGTAAAAACAATATTGATTGTAAAAGGGAGCGCAAGCCTTACCAACGCTGTTATTGCCGATGTGGTAGCCATTCCGCTGTTTATTGCCATTCGCAAAGCGCTGGATCGCAACCATATTCACGGGAAAATACATAACTAATTGGATAAAACAATCAAAATAATACAGTCGGGAAATTTTAAAATTCTCCGGCTGTATTATTTTGTCTTTTGTGCTTTTATCTTGAAGCAAGTACCGTACAGCCTGTCCGACGGGAATAGGCGGCCTGTCTTTTCCGGGAACTATTGTAAGGTGTCGAATAATTTTTTGTTATTCTTGTTATCCGAAAATGGAAATGCTATAATAGACCGTACATTTAAAATCCGTTATATTGGAGCATCTTAAATGAAAGAAAAAAAAGAGAAAAAAATCCGCAGTTCCATTGTGCGGGACTCCATTAATACCTTTGGAACCAACGCGTTTGGCTCGGTTTTAGGGCTGATTGCCAGCTTTATGGTGCTGAACCGCGTTAACCCGGAAGTAAAAGGTTTGTTTAATACCGTGCAGCTTTGGGGCGGCGGTTTTTCCACCTTGCTTGGCTTGAGTGTGAACTCGGCAGTGATTTACTTTGTTTCGCGCTATAAAATTGAAAATACGCAGTCTGCGCTGAAAAAAATAACGGGATGCATTTCCGCCGCCATTATTTTAATCGCCGCATGTGTTCTGCTTGCCTTGCGGAACAGTTCATCGTTTATGGAAACGCCTGCTCCATATTTGTTTGCCATTGTAATTTACGGTGTAAGTTCTTTTGTGCTGAATATTTGCACCGCGATTCTTAGGGGCGAAAATAAGTTTAAATCCTATAATATGATTATTTTAGTCCAGCGGATTTTGGTCACCGCCTTGGCTGTGGCTGTTTTCATCCATCCTTCCGCTGTTTTGTGGGTATGGGCAACGAACGCGATTTCGATTTTAATGATTCTGGTCGCACTGTATTCGGTAAAGCGGTGGAGCGGCCCGAGGCCGCAGGCAGCGCCGGAGGATGATTTTCCGGTTCAAACCGGCAGCATGGTCAAATACAGCCTGAAGTCCCATGTAAGCAACGTCATGACCTATTTGAATACCAACTTTGGCAGCTATATTGTACAGGGCAGTTACGGTCAGGGGAATTTCGGCGTGTATTCCACTTCCATGACCATGATGCAGCAGGTATGGATTTTGCCGGACGCGGTCAGCCAGGTTATTATGAGCCGTATTGCCGCCATGCGCGAGCAGAGTGACAAGGTGAAACTAACGCTCATATCCTCCAAGGTCGTTACTTACATTACCGCTTTTTCCGCGCTTCTTCTGGTATGGGTTGCCGACCTTTTTGTACCGATTCTTTTCCCCATGTATACGGGCGCACTCAGTCCGCTGAAATATCTGATTATCGGTTCCGTGTTTATCTCCTACGCCAAGGTGCTGAACAATTCCATCTCCGCTTACGGCAGACCGGAACTGAATATTATACCGACCGCGCTAGGCATTGCTGCAAACCTTATTTTCAGCGTTCTGCTCATTCCGATGTTGGGTATGAACGGTGTGGCTATCGCTACTTCCGCTTCCTTAACCACACAGTGGTTAAGCTCTGTAGTCATCTTCTGCGTGTTTACTAAAACACCGGTTTATAAGCTGATTATTCCCAGTAAGGAAGAAATCGCCATGGTAAAGGGAATTATAAAGAGATAACAAAACACCTGAAAGCGGATTGCTTTCAGGTGTTTTTTCAGACAACGATAAAATAATAATCATATAACCGTCACATTCTGCCGCTATGATATGGGTACAAAGAAAAAAGGAAATCGTACCCAGTAAATGTTGAAGCAGGAGCTTGGTACAATCAGAATGGAGCGATTATATAATGAAAAGCAATAAATTGTTCCGGGCAGCGGCAGTATTGCTGATTGCGGCGAATATATTTGCTTTTACCGCATGTTCCCAGCAAAGTGCGTCCGCTGCAACCACAAATACGGCCAACGTGCCCAATGCAGAAAACGCGCAGAACGGCCAGACCGCCATTTACGGAAAGGTAACTGCGGTAGATGGCTCGAAAATCACCTTGGCAGTCGGTACGCTGAACCAGCGCGGCGGTTTGCCGGGCAATAATTCAGGCACCAATTCAGGGAATTCCGGAAGCGGCGGCTGGCAGGGAAGGCCAAAGGGCGATTCGTCAAATTCCGGCGCCGGCAGAGCCCCGCGCGGTAACAGTTCCCGCAGCAGCAGCGGGTTCCGCCAGGGCGGGGCACCGAACGGATGGCAGGGCGGCGATTTACTAACCATGACAGGGGAAACCAAAACCATCACCATCACCGATCCGAGCATCATTACCCGGTTCGGTATGCGCGGGGGAAACGGGGATACACCCAGAAGCGGGCAGGGCAGGCCGCTTATGAAGGCGGACGGTTCTTCGTCTGCCGCGCAGAATACAGCCAATACAGCATTGCAGAACGAGACTCCTGCGGTGGTAAATACCACAGCGGATACAGCTTCTCAGGCTTCGCAGAACCCGCAGGCGCAGAATGGCGGGAATGGGGCAAACGGGCAGCTAAGCGCTTCGCTTTCCGATATTACCGTCGGCACAATTCTGCGGGTAACTTTTAACGCCGGTTCAGACACCCCGGCTTCCGTTCAGATTCTCGGCTCTATGGGCGGCCAATCCTCGTCTTCGTCACAAAGCAATTAAGTCGGTAACAATGAAAATCCCCGCGCTTCAGTAGAAGCGCGGGGATTTATTTTTATGCTTTATTGGTTCCGGAAGCGGGAAAGGAACTCTTTGGTTGCTTCCTGCTGCGGATTGTTGAAAATCGTGTCCGGTGTGCCCTGCTCGGCCACAACGCCGTCTTTCATAAATACCACACGGGAAGAAACATCCCTTGCGAAAGCCATTTCATGGGTTACGATTACCATAGTCATGCCTTCGTGTGCCAAATCTCGCATAACCGTAAGCACTTCGCCGACCATCTGGGGGTCAAGCGCACTTGTCGGTTCATCGAAAAGCAGAATTTCGGGTTCCATTGCAAGGGCGCGGGCAATGGCCACACGCTNNCGCTGCTGCTGGCCGCCGGAAAGCTGCCTTGGCTTTGCATTAATATATTCCTGCATGCCGACCTTCGTCAAGTATTTAATCGCGGTTTCTTCTGCCGTTTTCTTATCCTTTTTTAAAACCTTGGTGGTGCCCGCCATGCAGTTTTGCAGTACAGTCATGTTGTGGAACAGATTAAACGACTGGAACACCATGCCCACCTTGGCACGGTAGGCGTTTACATTGCTTCCCCTGGACATAATGTCTTTTTCATGGAACAGAATCTGGCCCGAAGTCGGGGTTTCCAGCATGTTGATGCAGCGCAGAAGCGTTGACTTGCCGGAACCGGAAGCGCCGATAATGCAGATAACATCCCGGTGGTTCGTTTCAAAATCAATGTCCTTTAACACTTCATGGTCGCCGAAACGCTTGCTCAAATGGCGAACTTGTAAAATCGGATTCTTTATTTCGTCCATGTTCCGGTACCTCCGTGATTCACAGGCTTAGTCGGCTTTACGGGGTTGTGACCGCATGGGTCGGCCATCATATCGCTTTTTACCAGCGAATAATAGCTGGAACCGTCAATCTTGTGCTCAATCCAGCGCAGCAGACGGGAACAGGTGAACGTCATAATGAAGTAAATGACGCTGATAATGAAGAATACTTCGAAATAACGGAAATACGCGCCGGCGGCGGAATTTCCGGAGTAATAAAGCTCGGTTACGCTGATTACGTTCAAAACAGAGGTGTCTTTAATATTGATAATCAGGTTATTGCCGATTTGCGGCATAATGTTGCGAATGGTCTGCGGCATTACAACGCTGATCATGGTCTGCCAGTGGGTCATGCCGATGGCTTTGGCCGCTTCCGTCTGGCCGACATCGATGGAATCAATGCCGCCGCGCACGGTTTCCGCCATGTACGCGCCGGTGTTAATGGAAACGATGAAAAAGCCGGCCATGTTCGGGCTCATATCAATCTGGAACAGCTGCATTGCGCCGTAGTACACGACCATGGCCTGTACGATCATAGGCGTGCCGCGGAAAATTTCTATGTATGCAGACAAAATAAACTGTAAAATTTTATACAGTACTTTGACCACGGGGTTTGTATGCGGGCTGATTGGAATTGTTCGTAACACGCCGACCAAAAGACCGATCAAACAGCCGATCAGCGTGCCGACCAAAGCCAGCAGCAAGGTAATTCCGGCTCCGTGCAGAAAAATGGACCCATATTGACTGGTGATATAGCCTACCCAGCCGAAAAAGTCGCTATCGCCAGGGAGATTCATAGATTACAACTCTTTCCTAAACATTTATTCAATAAAACTGTGATTACTGTGTTACCGGCTGATTTTTGATAGCGTCCTGCATAATGCTGTCGCGGTCGCTTTCGCTGATTCCAGCCAGCGCGGTATTCATTGCCGCTTTCAGTTCCGGTGCCGATTTGGAAACCGCAATGCCAAGGTTTACGTCTTCATCCGATGCTTTAAAGTCGTTTCCGCTTGCGGAAAAGTCAAGCATGGTAAGGCTTTTGTTTGCATAAGCAGCTGCCATCGCCGTCGGTTTGTCGGTTACGAACACTTCTGTTTTTCCGGAAGTAAGCGATACAATCAGGGCAGGAACATTTTTCATAGCGGGCTGAATGGTCGCGTTTGGAATTTGTTTCAGCATATCATACCAAATGGTGTTTTGCTGTGAAGTGCATTTAGCGCCGGAAAGATCGGCAACGCTTTTCGCGGAAGCGAATTTGCTGTCTGCTTTTACCAGCGAAACAATGGATGCTTTATAATAAACGTCGGTGAAATCCACGGTTTTCAAACGGTCCGCAGTAATGCTCATACCTGCAATCGCGGCATTCAGCTTGCCGGAAGAAACGCCCGGTGCAAGGCCGTCCCATTCGGTTTTTACAATTTGAAGGTCATAACCGATTGCGTCCGCAATCTTTTTAGCCATCATAACGTCATAGCCGTTTGCATATTCCCCGCTGCTGTTCGAAATGGGAATCGCGCCGTTTTTATCGTTCGGCTGAGTCCAGTTGTACGGAGCGAACGCGCATTCCATACCTACTTTAAGCACTTTTTTACCGGATGACGCTGCGTTTCCGGCAGCAGATGCATTATTCGCGGAGGTATCTGTCTTTTTTTCGCAGCCTGTAAATGCAAGCATACTTGCCGCGACTGCCGCGCAGAGAAGAACGGACAGTATTTTTTTCGACCTTTTCATGGTGTAACCCCTTTCAATTTTTCCATTTTTCTGTGCAGTCAATCCGGCTTTCTTTAATTCGGTAATTTTACGGCAGCACAAATTTGAGCCCATCCGTAAACAAATCAGTTCCAATTTTACAAATATGCAGGAAGTAAAGCCGAACAATGCAAATTCCCGAGTAACTTTCCTATATGAACTTGATAAATCAGTGAAATTATAACCTCATGGCCGGAAAATGTCAATGGAATATCATTGAAAAAATATACAATCCGGCGTTATAAGCGATGAACGGATTTATCTGCAAAGAGTCATACCGCATCAGGCTAATCTGCTTTTGCTTGATTTTGCAACTTATTTGAATTAGACTAATAAAATAAATCGGTTAATTAATTATCAAACTTAAATTCGAGCTCAAGAAGAGGGAATAACAATGGCAATGGATTTTTTTGTAATCATCGAACGTTTGCGGCAATTGAACCTTCTGCACCGTATTTCTATTCAGCGTGCCGCTTTGCAGTGCGGCAGCTATTTCGGCCAGCTTCCGGTTTTGGAATATGTCATAGAACACGACCGGTGTACACAGGCGCAGCTTGCCGAAGCGTTGCAGGTTTCCGCGCCGTCGGTTGCGACTTCGGTGAAACGCATGCAGAAAGCGGGGCTGCTGCAAAAAGCAGCCGACGCGGAAGACCTTCGCTGCAACCGTATTTCTATTACGGAAAAAGGGCTTGCCTTGGCGCAAAAGTGCCGCGCGGGGTTTAATGTGGTGGACGGGCGGATGTTCGAAGGCTTTACAGAAGAAGAGTGCTGTACGCTGTGTGGGTACCTGGATCGCCTGATTGCGAATGTAGCGCCGGAGGAACTTCGGAACAAAACGGTGAACGCTTTGCTGAATACGGTGAAAAATGAATCCTGCGACTGACTTGGCATTGCTTTTCAAAGTATCTATTATAATATAGAAAGGAAATGTCCGGATAAAGATAAAAAAACAACCCCGCTCCAATTCAGGAACAGGGTTGTTTTTTAGACCAGCTTTTTAGAATGGAACAGCTTTTCCATCGTTTTTACTACGGAATCCCCGGTGCTTTGCCCAATAAAGTTTGCGGCCACCGCCTTCAGGTCTTCGGTGGAATCTTCTACGGCATAGCCGTAGTCCGCGTCCGCTAGCATGGTAATATCGCTTTTGTCATTGCCGAAAGCGGCCACCCGGTCAATGGAAAGGCGCTTTCTCAGTTCAAACACCGCGTTGGCCTTCGAAGCCTCCGTGCTGTAAATTTCCAGAAAGTAATAGCCCTCGTTCGATTCATCCGGGTAATAATCGGCGTTAATTTGATCGCCGCAGTGCAGGCGAAGCACGTAGCCGTGCAGTTTTTGAATCAGGTCGGGTCTGTCAATCGCACGGAAAAATACAACGCCGCGTTCCTCCGGAAGGGGGCCGTAAATATAATTTTTCAGCGGGTGAAGTTTGCTTGTATGGTACAACCGTTCCTCCGCCGCGTTGGTAAAATCACCGTAATAAATGTGAAGCACGTCGTTTATAATGGTGTGCACAAAACAGTTCAGCCCGTATTTTTCGAATACGCCGAGAATTTCTTTTGCTGCGGAGTAAGGAATGGTTTTGCAGTACAGGTAGGTTTGCTGTTTCAGGTCATAAAGCGCCGCGCCGTTTAAAGTAATTACCGGAAGGTTTAGTTCCAGGCCTTCCAGAATCGGCGCGATAGAGGCCGCAGAGCGGCGGCTTGCTACAGAGACCAGCGCCCCCTTCTGAATTAAGCTGTTCAGTTTTATTTTGGAATAACTGCTGATTTGCCCGTCCCGGTTTGTCAGGGTGCCGCTTAAGTCGCTTACAAAAAGCAGTTTTTCGTTTTTCCGCTTTGGAAGATGAAACGCGTTAACCCCAAGGGAAACAAAAATGCCGATCAGGGTGTCGAGAATACGGTTCAGCGCAAACAGATATGGGTTTGCGTCAAGCCCGTGGGATACGGTAATGCTCATGAATACCACACAGGTAATATAAGCGGCAGACGGCTTTTTCAGCAGTACGGTAATATAGATAAGCGGAATAATGACGACTGAAATCAGCAGGTACTTGAAAATCGGCAGCTCCGGCGGCAAAAACTGCGCTTCAATCAGCATAACCACCATTCCGAAAAAACCGCCGATCAACGTGCCGGCGGTACGGTTCAGCGCAACACGCAGGCTGTTGGGCACATCGGGCTGCATACAGAGTACAGCTGCTATGGCCGAATAAAACGGGATTCCGTCGCCTCGAATCAAATAAATCGCGAAGCAAAGAAATACCGCAACAGAAGATTTTATAATTCGCATTCCTATTTTGGGCATTGCTATTCAATTCCTCTTGTCTTTTCTGATTATTCGCCTTATTTTAACACAAAGCCGCGGCAAAGTAAATTCGGCACACATCGTGTCTTAGGACGGCCCGAATCATTCGTCAAGGTTATTATGGGCAAGGAACATTTCTATATAGCATATCATAAAATAAACTGTGTTTGAAAACATAATTATTTTCTGAAATATGGCAAGAAGCCGCCGGTTTTCCCGCGCGGAATTCGGCCGGCTGTTTTAAACATCAGACTGCGCGGAGAAATGGTGATCCGATTTGAAAGAATTTATCAGCAGCCCGGACGGAAAGGGCTCTTACCAGATTGAAAGCAAAAACATTCTTATCGGCAAACAGGAGGTTCCGCTTTCCATCCCGGTGCGCCGTGGCGGAGTGAACAGCGGTTCGGTACCGACGGAGCGCGCGGTATCAATGCGGATACCGGCACAGGCAAATGCGGCTCCAAGGCCCGGCATGGGAAAAGCTCCGCACGTAATACCGGAGCGTGCACCGGAGAAAAAGCAGAAATTCAGTGAAGCAAAGTGTGTAACTGAAAAAATAGAATTGCCGGGGCTGAAATGCATTACAGGCAGCACATTATATCACATGGGAACAAAAGTGCTGGAAACCTGCGGCAGCAAATTTGTGAAGGCCGGTTACGGTGTGACGATTGAGTATGAGGATTGCGACGGAAAAGAAAAAAGCAAACCGGTGGAAGGCTCCGTCCTGTTTTTTAAACTGCCCGCCGATGTCCTAAAAGGGAACTTCACGGTTTGGCTTCCCAATCCGGTTGAAATCGATGTATGCGAGTGTGAAGCCACGGTACGTTTTGTCGCTTTGCTTGAAGCGGAGAAAAGGTGCTAATGAACACAATAGATGCCCCTTCCCAAAGGGGCATCCGGCGATAAAGGAATGTAACTGGTCTTACCCTGCGCGATTTTCCGGCACCGGCAAGTTTTTGCCGCCCTTGTGCTCCTCTTAAAAGAGGGGCATTTTTATTTCCCTGTGCAAGTAAGCGAAGGGGTGCCTGTGGTTTTGCCTTGTTTCAAAACGGCGCGGATATTGATAAATTCAGCTCCATATGCTATAATACAAAAACCGGGAATGAAGTTCTCCCCAGCAGTCTTGCTAAACCGCTGTAACAGCTGATGACTTCTATGAATTCAATCATCGAAACCGTTGGCTTTACGAAATGAGAAGCTGATAACGCCTGTGTTTTTGCAGGAGCTGGTCGGCTTTTTTCTTTGTATGGGCAGCTGCTGTTTTCGGGAAGATTTCCGGGGGTAAAAATGAAGAAGTATTTCGCTGTTGGAATTGGGGGAGCGGCAGGGGCAATTGTTAGACATTTTGTTCAGTTGATTCCGCTGCCGTTCGATTCGGTCTATCGGCCGCTGCTCACCATGCTGGTCAATGTAAGCGGCAGCTTTTTACTTGGGTTTTTCATTATTTTATTTGTTAAGCTCGTACCGGTTACGGCGGAACTCCGTTTGGCGGTAACCACCGGCTTTATGGGCGGCTACACTACCTTTTCCACCCTTTGCAAAGAGTCCGTTCTGCTTCTCTTTTCCGGGCATGCCATATTTTCCGCGCTTTATGTTGCTTTCACCGTTCTTTTGGGGCTTGCCGCCGCATGGCTTGGAATTCATACGGCAAAACGCCTTGAACGGAGGCATGCGTCATGACGGTTCTACTGCTTGCTCTGGGGGGTGCCTGCGGGGCAATTGCGCGGTATAAGTTTGGAGCGATCTTGCTTCGCCATGAACCGCATACGTTCCCGTTCGGAACGTTTCTCATTAACCTGTTCGGCGCGCTGCTGCTCGGCTTGCTTGTTGGGTTTGGTGTAAGCGGCAATCCGTACCTTTTGCTGGGCGACGGTTTTTGCGGCGCATTTACCACCTTTTCCACTTTTTCGGTGGAGACGGTGCAGCTGGTACATGGCAAAGCCCGAAAAAAAGCCGCGCTTTTTGTGTTCCTTTCGGTTGCGGCGGGACTTGCATGTTTTCTGGCCGGTTACGGTGCGGCGGGTCTGTTTAAGCCTTGAACACCAGTTTTTTGTATAAATTTTCTGTTGCATTTTAAATATAATTTAGGTATAACATTACTAGACGCTAACAAAAGTCTGATAATCTAAACATATTAAGCAATGCTTCTGATCGTATAAGGAGATGTATTGATGATTGGTTCCATCTTTGCTATGGATAATAAAGTATTATCACTCATTCAAAGGCGCCTTCGGTGTTCCGTATTGGACAAAGCCATGCCGATTATAACTTCACTGGGGACCTGCGGCGTTATTTGGGGTGTTGTGATGCTCGTTTTATTGAGGATGCGCAGTTACCGCAGAGTCGGGCTAATTATGTTTGTTACCCTGCTGCTGTGTGCGCTGATTACCAATCTTGTACTGAAACCGCTTGTTGCCAGGCCGCGGCCCTGCCATATATCTCCTGAAATTCCGCTTTTAATACCGTGCCCCATGGATTACTCTTTTCCGTCCGGCCACACCATGTCATCTTTCGCCGCGGCATTGATTATCGCAACCATCAATCCCACCTTTGGGGTTCTTGCATTTCTTTTGGCTGCGCTGATTGCGTTTTCTCGCCTGTATCTTTTTGTGCATTATCCAAGCGACGTATTGGCGGGTACTTTATTCGGGCTGGTTATGGCCTGCAGCATGCTCTTAATTTTTCATCATTAAGCGCGAATTAAATACATAAATAGCTTTCCATATAAAAAGCCTGCCGTATTCCCGGCAGGCTTTTTTGTGTGCAGCGAAAATAAAATTAAAAATTGCTTCCGTTCCATCCCCAATGTGCGGCTTCTTCATATTTTACATAGATTTGGGACGAGCTGATGCCCAGTTCCCGGTTCAGAATTTCCGTAATTGCCGCAGTAAGCTGATTATATGCATCGCCGCTTGCTTTGCCGAACAGCTTAACTTCTACAAAGGCAATTCCTTCGGTACCGGCTCCTTTAAAGTACATGCTGCAGTTATCTTCAAAAGAGAGCATCAGCCAGTTTTCCGATTTTCCGGGAATCAGCTCAATGGCTTTTCCAAACTTACTTTTAATGATTTCTTCTTTTTCCTTTGAAATGGGTACGTTTACTTTTGTCTGGATGCAGGGCATGGCAATTACCTCCTGTTTGTTCCGTTTGGGAACGCTTTTCCTCAGTTTACACGGAAAAAGAATATTTGTAAAGAAAGCAATTTATTTTCTTCCTATTTCATTACTCGGGATTTTTTCAGAACAAAGTAAGTGGCCAATAAACTGAGGAACAGTACAACGCCGCCTACAAGCCCCGAAACCTGACCGGGGTAAAGGGGAGAAGTGCAGAATACGGCAAGAATAAGCGCCGCTTCGAACCACGAAACAAAGGGATAGAACGGAACTTTGAATTTTAGTTTTTCCGGCCGTTCCCGCAGTGTTTTCTTCCGGTAAAAATAATGGGTAACGGAAATGGTCAGCCAGTTGAACATCGCCAGAAAACCGCTGGCCGTTGCAAGAATGACAAATATTTTTTCGGGAAGAAGATAGGACAGAATAGAAGTCAACAGCAGAGCCGCACTGCTGGCTGCTACAGCGTAAACAGGAACGCCGTTTTTATTGTCCTTTAAAAATANNTTTTCGGCGCCTGTTTGTCACGGCTCAGTGAATTCAGCATTCGGGAAGAACTGTACATGGAAGAATTAATGCCGGACAGTGCAGCAGAAAGGACAACAAAGTTCAGAATACTGTCGGAAAACGGGATTCGCAATCGGTTCAGCAGCGATACGAACGGGCTTTCCGATTCGGTGAAACTATTCCCCGGCGTAAGCAAAACGATAAAAAGGATAGAAAGTCCGTATAGAAGCAGTACGGCAATTGTGATGATGGAAATGGCGGAAGGCGCGTTTTTTTCCGGATCTTCCGTGTCGGCAATTGCAAGGCCGATAATTCCGGTGCCGGTGTAGGAAAACATCACCATAATCATCGCGGCGAAAATCCCCTTCCAACCATTCGGCAGGAAGCTTTGCATGGATGTAAACGGATTGTTGATTTGATACGAACCGAAATGAATCACACCCAGAAGCGTAAGCAGCCCAAAACCGATAAAGATGATAAGGGATACCACTTTAATAGAGGCAAGCGCCCCTTCAATGCGGCTTAGTCCCTTTAAATCATTCAAATTAATGACCGCCATAACCACTGCGTAAATAATGCAAAAGACCCAAAGCGGAATCCGCGGGAACCAAAAACGGGTAAAAATCGCGGCGGCGGCGACTTCGCTGGCCATGCCGAGCATGCCGCTGCACCAGAACATCCAGCCGTTTACAAAGCCGATCCATGGCCCGAATATTTCCGAAGCATGTACCCGAAACGACCCCGGCACAGGGTTAATCACCGACATTTCCGTAATAAACATGACTTCCAGCGCCATCATAAACCCGCCCAGCAGGTAAGCCAGTATTGCGCCCGGCCCGGCAACGGTGATAACCGTTGAACTTCCCAGAAAAATACCGGACCCAATAATGTTGCCCAGCGACATCATAATCAAATGATTTCTGTTGAATCCCTTTTTCAATATATCTACTCCAATACGATCATTCTGTTTTCTATTTTCCCGAATTAAGGCATATTTATTCCGCTGCGCAGACTTAAACCGCCATTGGTGTGTATGGTAACATGCCTGTTCCATGTCACATTCTTCAACGGGAATGATATTTGCAAAATATAATTATCAGACAGAACATTAAACACCGATTTTCAAAAAAAGTTCATAAATTTATTTTGTCTCATTATTTTTAATTTAAAGTATAAAACTGTTAAAATCAAAATTGCACCGAACGTTTTATTGTTTTTAGAAATTCGATGAACATAAATCTATATATAAAATAAAAAGGCAAACAGGGAACCACTTGATTTAAGAGTTTATTAAGAGTAAAATTCGAGATTAAATGTGATAAATCATAAGGACACAGTAAAATCAGGCATACAGCGAAATGATTTTTTATTTCTAATTTGAAGTAAAAATGCATTGAAAAATGTGACTGGAAAACAAAATTTTCTCTATTCCAAACGCTATAAAACAGCACGAAACGGTAAAAACTAAACCAATATGTGACATGTGGCGAATCCTGTTATTTTAGATAAAAAAAGAAATGTCTCATTGTTACAGTTTACATTTTCTAAGATAAAATTTTAACAAAATGCAATCAATTTAATCATCTTGACTTATATTCGATGGATTGTTATAATATTATCGAAGCAGTTTGTTCTAATATTGAATCAATTTTTCGACGTATCTAAAACATCATATTTCATCAAAAAATAAATATGAGATATTCAGATTCGACTGACTTTTACGGTACTGTTTCCGGCAACGGATTGCAGGTAGGCCGTAAATAAAAATTTATAAAAGAGGATAGCTTATGGAGAAGAGAATAGTTATTATCGGCGCCGGTTACTCCGGGTTATTAACAGCAAAAAAGCTGGCCAAGAAGCTGAAGAAGCTGAAAATGAGCGAAGAAGTCAGTGTTACAATCATTGACAAAAATCCCTTCCACACCATGCTTACCGAGCTTCACGAAGTTGCTGCAAACCGTGTGGATGAAGACAGCATTAAGATCAGCCTGCGCAAAGTATTTGCAGGAAGAAAAGTAGACGTAAAGCTTGATACGGTTCAGTCCATCGATTTTGAAAATAAGGTTGTAGTCGGCACCAATGAAAACTATAGCTACGATTATGTTGTGTTGGCAGCCGGTTCCCAGCCGACCTTCTTTGGCGTTGCGGGCGCGGACGAGTTTGCATACAAACTGTGGTCCTATGACGACGCAGTGCTTTTAAAAGAACATATTGAAAATACGTTCCGAAAAGCTTCCCGCGAAACCAATCTGGATGAAAAAAGACGCATGCTGACTTTTTATGTTGTCGGTGCGGGTTTTACCGGAATTGAAATGGTCGGCGAGCTTGCCGAATATGTTCCTATCCTCTGTGATAAATTTGAAATCGACCGTTCTATGGTTACCATATTTGACGTCGATATTCTGCCGCGCATTGTGCCGATTCTGCCGGAAAAGCTTTCCGTCAAAATTGAAAATCGCCTGCATAAAATGGGCGTCGGCATTAAGCTGAATGCGGGCGTTGTCAGCATCGGCAAAGATTTCATCGAAATTAAAAACGGCGAAACCGTTTCCCATGAAAGCTGCGGAACCGTTATTTGGACCGCAGGCATTGAAAGTTCTGAAATTGCCGGTAAAGCGGGCAAAGTGCTTCAGTCTGCAAGACGCGGCCGCATCCAGACCGATGCGTACCTTCGTTCTGTTGATAACAGCAGCGTATTCGTTGTTGGCGACGATATTCTGTATACTCCGGAAGGCGAGCAGGCACCGGTTCCGCAGTTGGTTGAAAACTGCGAGCAGAGTGCCGACGTAGCCGCGAAAAATATTATCTGTGCAGTGACCGGAAACGGGGAAATGGAAGCTTACAAACCGCAGCTTCACGGCGTTATGGTTTGTGTGGGCGGCCGTTACGGTGTGGCAAGAGTCGGTTTGCCGAACCACATGTTCAATCTTCCTTCGTTCCTTGCCATGTTTGCAAAGCATTTCATTAATATTGTATATTTTGTTCAGGTTCTCGGCTGGAATAAGATTTTCAGCTACATGAAACATGAATTTTTCACGGTCCGCCACGACAGAAGCTTTGTCGGCGGTCACTTCTCCAATAAAACGCCAAGTTTCCTGTTAGTTGCACTTCGCGTATGGCTCGGTTTGGTCTGGCTGTATGAAGGTGTTATGAAGATTGTGGAAGGCTGGTACACAACGGCTCAGCTGAACGGTTTCTTCGGCGGCGCGGCAACCTGGTACAACAGCATTCTCAATCCGGCAGCAACTCCCGCTACTCCCGACGCAACAAGCAGCGCGACCACGACTGCGGCGCACGGTGCTGCCACAGTTATTAATCTGGTTGCCGGCGCAGCTTCCGCAACGGTTGACGCTATTTCCTCTGCAACAACCGGCGCGGCAGACGCGGCAGGCTCTGCTGCAAGTGCCGCAGGTTCCGCTGCCAGCGCGGCAGCTGCTGCAGTTGGCCATGTGCTGATGAACTTCAGCTTCCTCGGCTGGTTCCAGGTAATCTTAGTCAGCGGAAAAGACCTTGCAAAATCCACATTAAACGATATTGCCTTTAAACTTGACGTTCCGCTTATGAACTGGTTCGTTAACACCTTTATTCTTCCGAATCAGACGGTTCAGATGATTATGCAAATCTTTATTGTTACGGCGGAAATTCTGATCGGCCTGTCGCTGATCGGCGGTTTGTTCACCACGCTTTCCTCCNNGTTATGTTTGTTTGCACAACCGGCCTGTACCTGAACACATTCTGGATGGTCTTTGCGGCGATTGCGCTCTTAATCGGCGGCGGCAGAACCCTGGGCCTTGATTACTACGCAATGCCGTTCCTGAAAAAACACTGGAAAAATGTAAAATTTGCAAGAAAGTCATATTTATACAATGATTAATGAAAATGTTACAGAAACCACTGTAGACAATTTTATATCGTTTTCACAGGCAACGGAACTGGTGAAGGATGAGGTGGGCAGACTGCTGTCCGCCTCACCCAAAACGGTTCGCATCTATACGCAGCATTTAACACTTTCTTGGGGCAAGTTTATCCGTGCATTTTCGCTTTTTGCCTGTGCAGAGGATAAAGAGGGCCGCATTCATCCCAATGCGATAAAATTTGCATCTGCAATTGAAATTCTTCACCTTGCCACACTTGTGCATGACGACGTGATTGACAATGCCAAGCTGCGCAGGGGCGTTATTACACTGCATAAAAAATTCGGCCGTAAAACGGCGGTAATCTGCGGCGATTATCTTTTTTGTCTGGCGCTTCAGCAGGCGTCTTCCGTACCAAACCGGAAGGACTATGTTGATTTTGACATGCCGGACTATATGGGAAGAATATGTCTTGGCGAATTGAAGCAGAATCAGAACAACTTTAATATGGATCTTTCTGTTTTCAATTACCTGAAAATCATATCGGGGAAAACGGCGGCGCTGTTTGAAGCTTCTTTTTACGCGGGGGCGGTTCTCTGCGAGGAAACAAAAGAGGAAATTAACCGGTATGTTCGTCTCGGCCATTACATCGGCATGATTTTTCAGCTGACTGATGACTGCATCGATTTTGAAGCGCCGCAGCAGTTGGCAAAAAAGCCGGTTCAGTCCGACTTTGAACAAGGAGTCATTACGCTTCCTTTGATTTATGCGTTTCAAAAACAAAACGAGTTCAAAGAGAAAGCAAGGGCTTCTGAAGTTTCAAGGAGTGAAATTAACACCGCGGTTTTTGAAACCGGCGGGTTGAGCTACACTCGGATGGTGTCAAAAAAATATTACGATAAAGCTTTACACATTATTCAGGAACTGAACGCGGCAGAAGGGAAAAAGGAAAGGCTGAAATCTATTTTAGATAAAGCTTACAAAGGGCTTTAAGTGATTCAAATGGTAAAAAATTTTATCGAATTTGTTGAAATTCGAACCAAAATCACCAGTGTCTTTACATTTCTTATGACGGTTGCTTATCTGTTTTACCGCAAGCAGCCGATTAACGGAACACTGACCCTGATTTTTTTCGCCTCCATGTTCCTGTTCGATTTAACAACTACGGCAATTAACAATTACGTTGATACCAAGACAAACGGTCAGATTCTTCCGTTTCAGCGGCAAACTGCCCTGCGGATTATTTGGGCGCTTTTTGTTCTGAGCACATTGCTCGGCCTGTGCCTTGCATACCTTACAGACGTGGTTGTTTTGCTCCTTGGCGGCCTTTGTTTTCTGTGCGGTGTATTTTACACGTACGGGCCGCTGCCTATTTCGCGGCAGCCGCTCGGTGAAATTTTCTCCGGGCTGTTTTATGGGCTGCTGCTGCCGTTTATCCTGCTGTATATTAACACGCCGGCGGGAACTTATTTTTCGCTGCAGTTTGCCAGCGGAGCCATAACCCTGAATGTGCATATTTTCCCGATGCTGACGGTGCTGCTCCTTTCGGTTATTCCGGTCTGTGCAACGGCAAATATCATGCTTGCCAATAATATTTGCGATGTGGAAAAGGACATTCTTGTAAATCGCTTCACATTGCCGTATTACCTTGGGAAAAAATCGCTTGCTGTATTTGCGGGGCTTTATTACGCCACGTATGCCGCAACGGTTCTTATGGTGATTTTGAAAATCCTGTCGCCGGTATGTCTGCTTTCCCTTCTTACGATTGTTCCGGTTCAAAAAAACATCGGCCGGTTTATGAAAAAGCAGGTGAAAGCGGAAACCTTTGTGATTTCGGTGAAAAATTTTATGATTATCATGGGGGCAAACAGTTTCCTGATATTCGTCAGCGGCCTTCTGGGCTAAAACGGAGCCTTATCAATGAAATTTATAAAAAAATCAGACCTTATTATTTTAGCGGTTGTACTGGTTGTCTGCTCGGTGGCGTGGTACTCTTACCAGAATATTTTTGGGAAGCGGCCCGCTCAGGCGGAGATTTATTATAACTCAAAATTAGTACAAACGGTAGATTTAACCGCCGGGGTGGATAGAAGATTTTCCATTGAGCAAAATAAAAACGTGGTTTTTCATGTGTTTAAAGATGGAAGTATCGATTTTGAAGAATCCGATTGCCCGGATAAAATATGCATTAAGGCAGGAAAGCTTCATACCATTGGGGAAAGTGCCGCCTGCCTTCCAAACGGCATCGTGTTGAAAATTGTTGCAAAGGGTCAGCGCAGTGCGGATGATCTGGATCTTGTGGTCGGTTAGGAAAGGCGTATTATGGCTGAAAAAAAGTTACCAGATCGAACCATTAACTCGATCAGAATTAAACGCATGGTTTTAACAGGGCTGCTTTTTGCGGTTGTTTTGGTTCTTGCCGTTGTGGAAAATGAATTGCAAATTCCCGTTCCCGTTCCGGGCATTAAGCTCGGGTTATCCAACATTGTTGTAATGTATTCCCTGTTCTTTGTAGAAAAGAAGGAGGCGCTGCTTTTGGCGGTGCTGAAAGCGCTGTTTGTTTTTTTAACAAGGGGCGCGGTGGCAGCTTTGCTCAGCTTGTGCGGCGGCTTGCTTTCCGTTTCGGTTATGATTATTTTTCTCCTGATTTTTAAGGAAAAAATTTCATACCTGATGATCAGCATTTTAGGCGCGGTTTCGCATAATGTGGGGCAGATCATCGCTATTTCCTTTATCTACACGAACATATTTGTATGGGCATATTTCCCGGTGCTGCTCATTTCGGGCATTATTGCGGGCGTTGCAACATCAACTCTTCTCAAGGTTACTCTTCCGGCCTTAAAAAGGCTCGGCTTTAAGCAATAGAGGAACATATTCTAAAGAAATTTGGAGGATCAATATGAAAAAGACACTTGCACTCGTACTCGCGGCAGCTATTTCCGTTTTCACAATGGCTGGCTGCGGCTCCCAGTCCACCGCTAGCAGTGCTGCTCCGGCCTCTCAGGCTCCGGCAAGCTCCGCTGCAGAAGCATCTTCCGCAGCTGCCGGCACAACTTCCGGTGTAAAAACCGGTCTTGCAGTCATCACTTCCGCTGCCAGCTCCACTCCGGTTAAGGACGGAAAAGGCCTTGCAGAAGCTGACTCCACCGTTGTTGCTGTTACAGTTGACAAAGACGGCAAAATCGTAAAATGCGTTATCGATGCTGTTCAGGCGAAGGTTAACTTCTCTGACGCAGGCAAGCTCCTCACCCCGCTTGACACCGTTGTGAAGTCCAAGCAGGAACTCGGCCCGGACTACGGCCTCGGCAAAGCTTCCGGCATCAAGAAGGAATGGAATGAACAGGCTGACGCTTTCGCAAAGTATGTTGTCGGCAAAACTGCAGACGAAGTAAAGGGCATTGCTGTTAGCTCTGAAGGCAAAGCAACCGATGCTGAACTCACTGCATCCGTTACAATCCATGTTGGCGATTTCATCAGCGCAGTTCAGAAGGCTGTTGCTAACGCACAGGATCTTGGCGCAGGCGCAGACGATAAGCTGGGCCTCGGCATTGACACCAGCGTTGCAAAATCCGATGAAGTTGGCGACAAAGACGGCGTTGTAGAAGCAGATTCTTACTTCACCGCTACTACAGTCGGCGCAGACGGCAAAATCACAAGCTGCGTAATCGACGCAGTACAGCCGAAGATCACCTTCGACAAAACCGGCAAAATCACTTCCGACCTGAAGGCTGAAATTAAGACAAAGGACGAACTCGGCCCGGCATACGGCATGAAGTCCGCTTCCAAAATCGGCAAAGAGTGGAACGAAGAAGCTGCTGCTTTCGCAAAATATGTTATTGGCAAGACCGCTGACGAAGTGAAGGGCATTGCTGTAAACGACAAGGGCGAAACTACAGACAAAGATCTGACCGCTTCTGTTACAATTTCCATCGGTGACTTTATGACAATCATCGACAAGGCAGTTGCCAGCGCGAAATAAGCTGAATTTAATTCACGACTGATTCACGAGAGGTAGATTTATGTCTACCTCTCCATTTTTTGAGGTGGAAAATTGGTTAAGAAATCTCTTGCGATTCTCCTGACTTTGGCGCTTGTTCTGCAGCTTTCTGCATGCGGTACAGGCAGTGCAAACACAAAGACGCGTTATGAAGCGCAGTTTTTGCAGCTTTTTGATACGGAAACTGAAATTGTTGGTTACACGGAAACCAAAGAAGAGTTCACAAACTTTTCTAACCTGATTTATAATAATCTGAAAGTTTATCATGAACTTTACGATATTTATGACACGTATCCCGACATCAATAATATAAAAACGATTAACGACAACGCGGGGAAAAAACCGGTGAAGGTCGATCAAAAAATTATTGATCTGCTCCTTCTGGCAAAACAGGAAGACAAAGCAACGGGCGGTGCCTGCAACGTGGCTTTGGGTTCCGTGCTTTCTATTTGGCATAAGTATCGGGAAGCTGGAATTGACGACCCGGATCATGCCGAGCTGCCGCCAATGAGCGACTTAAAAGCAGCTGCGGAGCATACCGATATTAACGATGTCATTATTGATGAAAAAGCTTCTACCGTTTATCTTTCCGACCCGAAAATGAGCCTTGACGTAGGCGCGATTGCAAAAGGCTATGCTACGGAACAGGTTTGTCAAATTGCGATGAAAAGCGGCTACAACTCCGGTCTGATCAGCGTGGGCGGAAATGTTCGGGCAATTGGGAACAAAGGGGTTAACAATGAGCAGTGGAATGTCGGGATTCAGAACCCGGACCTCAGCAGCAGCCAAAAGTCGTTAAACACGGTTCTTTTAACGAACGAGGCTCTTGTTTCCAGCGGTATTTATGAACGGTATTATACGGTGAACGGTAAGAATTATCATCATATTATCGATCAAAAAACACTCATGCCATCCACCTATTTTAAGCAGGTTACCATCCTGTGCAAAGATTCCGGCAAGGCGGACGCGCTTTCTACCGCGGTTTTCAACATGCCGTTTGACCAGGGCCTGAAGTTTATTGAAAGCCAGCCGGATACCGATGCTATGTGGGTTTTTCCGGACGGTTCCATTCATTACAGCAAGAATTTTCAGAACTATATTAAAAAATAGAGTACGGATTTGTAAACAAAATGGGATTAATGGGGGATGCGGATGTTACATGATTTGCAGGACTTTGTGAAAAAGCTGGAGTCCGAAGGGGAATTGAAACAGATTGATGCCGAAGTTTCCCCAGAACTGGAAATTACGGAAATTACCGATCGTGTTTCGAAAGCGAACGGCCCTGCGCTTTTGTTCCGCAATGTGACCGGTTCCCGGTACCCTGTGCTGATGAACGCGATGGGCAGCTATAAAAGGATGAACCTGGGGCTTGGCGCGGAAAATCTGGACGATATTGCCGCGGAAATCGAACAGTATATCGATCTGAAAAATTACCTTTCTATTTCTAAACTAATTCAAAGCATTCCGCGTCTGTTTCGTCTGCTTCACGTATTTCCAAAGCGAAGCCATTTTCGCGGCGCGTGCCAGAAAGTCATTGAAAGGGATGTCGACCTTTCCACGCTTCCGGTTTTGCAATGCTGGCCGGAGGACGCCGGGCGTTTTTTCACCCTGCCCCTCGTTTTTACCAAAGATATCCGTACTAAACAGCAGAATGTCGGAATGTACCGTTTGCAGGTTCTCGATAAAACCAGCACGGGCATGCACTGGCACAAGCACAAGGACGGTTCCGAAATTTACCGCGGCTATGCCGAAGCAAAACAAAAAATGCCGATTTCCGTTGCGCTGGGCTGCGACCCGGCAATCACCTATTCCGCGACCGCGCCGCTGCCGAAAATGATTGATGAAATGATGATGGCGGGTTGGCTCAGAAAGTCGCGGGTGAAAATGGTCAAAAGCATTACCAATGATATTTACGTTCCCGCCAACGCGGAAATTGTATTGGAAGGCTATGTTGACCCGGCAGAGGAACTGGTGCTGGAAGGGCCCTTTGGTGACCATACCGGTTATTATTCGCTTGCGGATTATTATCCCCGTTTCCACGTTACCTGCATTACGCATAAAAAAAATGCGATTTATCCCGCGACGGTGGTGGGCAAGCCTCCTATGGAGGATTGCTACATGGCGAAAGCGACGGAACGGATTTTCTTACCCCTTTTAAAAATGCAGATACCGGAACTGGTGGACTTGAATCTTCCGCTGGAAGGCGTGTTCCACAACTGCGCCATCG
Organism: Ruminococcaceae bacterium UBA3451; assembly: GCA_002378845.1. Lineage (GTDB taxonomy): Bacteria > Bacillota > Clostridia > Oscillospirales > Acutalibacteraceae > Caproiciproducens. Next base: position 79,437 of record DFRY01000053.1, read on the forward strand.
TTTCGGTTCGCGGCAATTACCCCGGCAGTGCGCGAAAAGTAATGAACGCCATGTGGGGCATGGGGCAAATGATGTACACAAAGCTGATTGTCGCGGTGGAGGAAACGGTAGACGTGCAGAATTTGGCGGCGGTGCGCGACGCGGTTTTAAAAAACGTGAACGGCATGGCAAGTCTGTATCTCTCGGAAGGGCCGCTTGACGCGCTGGACCATTCCTCTGACCGCGCGCTTTACGGCAGCCGTCTGGGTGTGGATGCGACCCCTGTGCCCTGGCCTGCTTCAGAGGAGAATGTCACCAATACATTTCAAATTCTTCCTGTGGAAAAAAGCCAGCCCTTTCAGGGCAGGGAAGAATTAAAGGAGTTTATGAAGCAGCACTTTGACAAATTTACCATTGCGGTCGATTCCGACATAAACCCAGGCGACCTGTCCACCGTAATGTGGAAGGTGTTTAATAATATCGACGCGAAACGGGACATCGTCCTGCTCGGCAGCCGAATCGGCATCGACGCAACCAAAAAGCTCCGGGAAGAGGGGCTGACCCGCGACTGGCCGAACGATATTGTAATGACAGATGCGGTAAAAACATATGTTGAGGAAAGGTGGAATGAATATGGTATTGGTGAAATTAATTCATAAATTAAAAGAATACGGAAAACTCGTCATGTTTTCCCATACCATTTTTTCCTTCAGTTTTGCCCTTGTTTCCATGGTACTGGCAGCAAAGGGGCTGCCAAAAATTTCTACCCTTATTTGGATTGTGGTTTGCTTTATGGGTGCGCGCACGGGAGCAAACGCAATTAACCGGGTAATCGATGCAAACATCGACGCGCGCAACCCACGTACCGCCAACCGGCAGATTCCCAAAGGAGAAATTAAAAAGGGTGAAGTCATTGCGCTTACGGCAATCTGTTTTCTGGTGATGCTGTTCGGTGCATACAAGCTGAACTGGGTTTGTCTTGCGCTTTCCCCGGTCGCTCTTTTTCTGCTGATTATTTATTCCTACTGCAAACGGTTTACGTTCCTGTGCCATTTGGTGCTGGGTGTTACCTGTGCCTGTGCTCCGGTTGGGGCATGGTTGGCGGTAACCGGAAAGTTTGCGCTTACGCCGCTGGTTATGGGTGCGGCCAATACATTGTGGGTAGCCGGATTTGATATTATTTACGGTTCTCAGGACTATGACTTTGACAAGGCAAACGGACTGCATTCCGTTCCCGTAAAATTCGGGGTAAAAAACGCGTTGCACATCGCCATGGCATTTCATATTATTACGCTTCTTTGTCTGGTGGCAATCGGGCTGCTGGAACCCCAGCTCGGCATGATTTACTTTATTGGGGTTGCCGCAATCGCGGTTCTGTTTGTGGTGGAGTACCGCATGGTATCGCCCACGAATTTAACGAACGTCAATATTGCATCGTACAGTGTAAACCAGCTTGTGAGCATTGTGTTGCTCGTATTTGGTTTGCTGGATGCATTTATATAATTTAAGTCCATTACATAGACAAGAAAACGAGGAAAGCCATGAAAAAAGTGATAGTGGCGTTAACCGGAGCAAGCGGCAGCGTTTATTTTCTCCGTCTGGTCGAAATTCTGAGCAAAAAGGAATTGGAGCTGCATCTGGTCGCGTCGGAACAGGGGCGAAAGGTGCTGCTGTACGAAACCGGAATGGAACTGGAAGAACAAAGTAAGCTGTGGAGCAAAAATGCGGCCAAGGTCATTTTGGAGGACAACGAAAATTTGTTTTCCCCAATTGCAAGCGGTTCCTATCGGTGTGACGCTATGGCGGTAGTACCGTGTTCCATGTCTACCGCGGCGGAAATTGCAACCGGCGTGACAAAAACGCTTTTAACCCGTGCCGCGGATGTAATGATTAAAGAGCACCGCAAGCTGGTGCTTGTTCCGCGGGAAACACCGCTTTCACCGATTCATTTAAAAAATATGTATGAGCTTTCAAAACTGGGTGTAACAATCCTGCCCGCTATGCCGGGGTTTTACAATCATCCGCAAACTTTGGACGATATGGTGAATTTCGTAGCCGGCAAGGTATTGGACAGCCTTGAAATTGAGAATAACTGTTATGAAAGATGGGAAGGCAAATATGAAAACTAGAATACTTTCGATTGTTGCAATGGTTGCTTTGTTGTTTACCGTTGTATTTTCGTTTGGCGGCTGCGCAAACCAAAGCGTCGCATCCGGTACAGCCAATGCGTCGGGTGCTCCGGCTGCATCCTCCGGCAGTACTGCCTCCAGCGCGGACAAACCGACGATTCGCATCGGCATGATGTCCTCGTCGGACGTGATCCCCTTTGTCCTGATTAACGAAAACGGCCTTGCGGACAAATACAATTTTAAACTGGATTTGCAGGTTTTTACCTCTGCCAAAGACCGAGACGCAGCATTCCAAGCTGGCGAGCTGGACGGTGTGCTGACGGACTATATCGGAATCTGCATGTATCAGAACGCCGGATTTGATGTAAAAATCACCGGAATTACCGATGGGGACTACATTCTGGTTGCCGGAAAAGATACCGGAATTAAAAACATCAGCCAGATTAAGGGCAAAAGCATTGCCATTTCCGAAAAGACCTTAATCGACTATACGCTGGACAATATTCTGGCGAATAACAATATGGCAAGCAACGACGTGCAAAAAGAAGTTGTACCCAGAATTCCCGACCGTCTCGAGCTGCTTCGCAACAATAAAATTGACCTTGGTCTGCTGCCGGAGCCTTTTGCGACCCTTGCGCTGAACGACGGCGCGGTCAACCTTGGCAGCGCAAATCAGTTCGGGCTTTACCCCGCGGTTTCCGCGTTTTCAAAGGCTGCGCTGGACAGCAAAACAAAAGCAATACATGATTTGTACAAGGCTTATAATGAGGCCGTCGATTATATGAACAACACCGACATCAGCAAATACGAAAAAACCGTCATTAAGGCGGTAGGGTACCCCGAAGAGATGATCGGCAAAATTACGGTCAAAAAATTCCGAACCAGCGCGCTGCCGCCGCAAAAGGATGTGGAGGACGCCATCAAGTGGGCAAGCCAGAAAGGCCTGTGCAAACCGGACCTGAAATACGACCAGCTTGTTTATGACGTATATTCGTAATGCAAGAAACAACGCGGAGTGGTGAACAACATGCTTGTAATGGAGAATCTGTCCGTCGGCTATAAAAATAAAAAAGAAACCGTTCCGGTTATTCAAAACCTCTCTCTGCGCATTGAGCAGGGGGAGGCTTTGGCCATTTTGGGCCCGTCCGGGTGTGGAAAGTCAACGCTGATTAATGCGCTGGCCGGCATACTTCCGGTTGACAGCGGTGTGATGGATTACATAAAAGACGGCAGCCGCAGTCCGTTGAACCCGAAAACCCATAAAATCGGCATGATTCCGCAGAACTGCGGGCTGCTGCCGTGGAAAACCGTTCGGGCAAACTGCCTTATGCCGCTGAAAATACGGCATGAATCTATTTCAGCCGAACGGGAGCAGGAAATTCAGCAGATTTATGAATCGCTGAATGTGGACAGCCTGCTTGCGCGTTACCCGAAAGAAATCAGCGGCGGGCAGCTGCAGCGTGTGGCGATTGCGCGGGCCTTTATCCTGCGCCCCGATCTGCTTTTAATGGACGAACCCTTTTCCGCGCTGGACGCGATTACCCGGGACGAAGCGCGGGAACTGTTCCTCCGCATTTGGGAAAAGCACCGCGCTACAACAATTCTGGTCACACACAGCATAGAAGAAGCGCTTTATTTGGGCAATACCATTGTCGTGATGGGTACCGACGAAGGGAATATTCCATACCGCATGGAAAATCCTTATTTCGGAAAACTGTACCCGGACAGCATGGAATATCTCGAAGTCAAGCAGCATCTGCGAAATATGCTGAAACGGAATAACGGGGAGGCAGACGCGAATGGGTAAGCTGAAACGGCTTGTTATGTTTCTGCAGGGTTTTTTGCTGATTAATCTGCTTTGGCTGGTCGCATTTCTGCTGATGCATACGCCGGTTATTCCAAATCCACTACTGGTGTACCAAAATTTCGGCGATGTGTTTACCGGCGATATGCTTCTGCATATTCTTTACAGCCTACGAAGAATCGCAATCGGTCTTGCGCTGTCGCTGGGTGTGGGTGTTCCGGTTGGAATTGTGATGGCTTATTCGCAGCGGGCAAATAAAATTCTGTATCCGCTTATTTATTTCAGCTACCCCATTCCCAAAACGGCGCTGCTTCCCATTGCCATGTTGGTTTGGGGTATGCGTGACGGTTCCAAAATAGCCATTATTTTTTTAATCATTGTGTTTCAGGTTATCGTGTCCGTTCGGGACAGTGTGAAAAATATTGACCCGGCGCTTTACGGCGTGACAGTCAGCGTGGGCGCAAGCCGGGGGCAGATTATACGGCATGTTACGCTGCCGGCTATTTTGCCGGAACTGCTTACCAGTATTCGGGTATCGCTGGGTACCGCGGTGTCGATTTTGTTCTTCGTCGAGGGTTATGGTACAAAATACGGAATGGGTTACTATATTGTGGACGCGTGGTCGCGCATCAATTATATTGACATGTACATGGGAATTATTGTGATTTCGGTAATCGGCTTTGCGCTGTTCGTTGCGGTAGACGTTCTATCCGACCGCCTTTGCCGTTGGAACGGCTCGGCCAAATGAAAAGGACTGGGAACGGGCTGCATCCTTATCCATTATGTTTGTATAACACAAACGGGCTATCTGAATTGTTTCAGATAGCCCGTTTTTTTCGGTTTGCTTTTGGTGGCCGAACTTATTGCTGTTCCGATGCTTCATTTGCTGCGCATGTTGCGCATGTCGCGCTTTGATATTTTACATGCAGCAGCTTGTGAACCTTGCCTTTGAGCAGTCCGGAATACAAAGCCGTAATGACCGGATTTTCTTCGGAACGCTTTATGCTGCACATTTTGTCCGTCGCATAAATACCGGCACTGCGTTTCTTTTTGCCTTCCGGGCTTGCAATCGGCTGTCCGGCGCCGCATACGCAGCCGCCGGGGCAGGCCATAATTTCCACAAAGTCATAATGGGCTTCGCCGCTTTGCATCCGCTTAATCAATTCTTCGGCATTGCCCAAACCGCTTACTACGGCAATTTTTACTTCGCGTTCGCCGTAAGTTATGGAAGTTTCTTTGATACCCTGCATTCCTCTTACCCCGTTAAAGGCAATGGAGCGAAGGGCGGAAACCGATTTGTTGTCCGACAAACGGCGCAGAACCGCTTCGGTAACGCCGCCGGTAACGCCGAAAATTACGCCCGCGCCGCTTTGTGTGCCGAATGGCATGTCGATTGCTTCCGGTTCCAGTTCAGAAAATACGATTCCGGCCTCTTTAATCATTTGAATCAATTCCTGTGTGGTAATGACGTAATCGATGTAGGGTACGCCGTTTTCTTTAAACTCGTCCCTTGCTGCTTCATATTTTTTCGCGGTGCAGGGCATAACGCCGACTACCACAACGCGGCGGTCGGTCTGCTTGTATTCTTCCTTTAGCACGGAACCGAACATTTCCATTGGGGAACGGCAGGTTGAAATATGCTTCAGCAGTTCCGGGTGGCTTTTCTCCGCGTACTGTACCCATGCCGGGCAGCAGGAGGTAAACAGGGGCAGATTTTCCCCCAGCTCCAAACGGCTCAACAGTTCGTTTGCTTCTTCCATAACGGTTAAATCCGCGCCGGTTGCGGTGTCGAACACCTCGTCTACGCCAAGGCGTTTCAAAGCGGCAACGATTTTACCCATCAGGTTTTCGCCGTCTTTTTGCCCCAGCTGGTCGCCGATTCCCACACGCACAGCGGGGGCGATTTGTACAACGACTTTAATTGCCGGGTCGTTCAGCACTTTCCAAATCTTTCCGGTATCGTTTTTCACCACGACGGCTCCGGTCGGGCAGACGGCCGCGCATTGGCCGCAGCCCACGCATCTGGTTTCCGCAATGGGGACATTAAAGGTCGTACCGACCGTCATTTTCGACCCCCGGTACATAAAGTCAATTGCACCGACATGCTGTACTTCGTCGCACATTCTTACACAGTCCCCGCAAAGAATGCATTTATTGGTGTCGCGTTCAATGCAGAGGGAAGAAGTATCAAGATTCGGCTTCTCCGCGGTGTTTTCAAAACGGACGCGGTTAATTCCAAAACGCTGTGCCAGCTCCTGCAGCTTACAGGCACCGTTTTTGCCGCAGGTGGTACAGTCACGGCAATGGTTGGAAAGCAGCAGCTCCAAAATCATTTTGCGGTATCTTCTCAGCTTCGGTGTGTTAGTGTAAATTTCCATGCCGGCTTTCGGCGGTGTGGAACAGGCGGCTTCCATACCGCCCCATTTATTTTCAACCATGCACATTCGGCAGGCGCCGTAAACGGATAGCTCGGAATAATAGCAGAAAGTAGGAAGGTCAATCCCCGCCTTGCGAATCAGGCTAAGCAGGTTCTTTTCGCCGTCGATTTCAACTGGAATATTATCAATTAACATAAATTCGCCGCTCATTCGTTAGTCCTCCTTTACTGCCTTGAACGCACAGGCGTCCACGCATGCGCCGCACTTAATACATTTACTGCTGTCAATGACAAACGGTTCTTTTACCTTGCCGGAAATGGCGTTCACCGGGCAGCTGCGCGCGCACTTGGAGCAGCCTTTGCACAGGCTTGCGTCAATGAAAATGGTTCTCAGCTTTTGGCAGCTCTTGGTTGGGCAGCGCTTTTCATTGATATGCGCTTCGTATTCCTCCCGGAAATATTTCAGCGTGCTTAAAACAGGGAATGCCGCCGATTTCCCCAGCCCGCACAGCGCGGTTGCGGAAATTGTTTCCGACAGTTCCTGCAGCATGTCAATATCGTCGGGTTCGCCGTTGCCCGCGGTAATCCGTTCCAGAATTTCGAGCATGCGTTTTGTGCCTTCGCGGCAGGGAACGCATTTTCCGCAGGATTCATTCTGTGTAAAGCTCATAAAGAATCTTGCTACTTCCACCATGCAGGTGTGCTCGTCCATTACCACCAGCCCGCCGGAACCGATCATTGCGCCGACTTTTTTCAAGCTGTCGAAGTCAAGGGGAAGGTCTAAATGGTCTTTTGTCAGGCATCCGCCGGAGGGGCCGCCGATCTGCACGGCCTTAAACTCCGCGCCGCCGCGCATTCCGCCGCCAATGTCGTAAATAATTTCGCGCAGGGTGGTGCCCATGGGCACTTCAATCAGACCGGTGTTCATAATGTTGCCGGTCAATGCAAAGGCCTTGGTTCCCGGGCTGTTTTCCGGCCCGATGGAGCGGAACCACTGCCCGCCGTTGGCAACAATGGAAGGTACGTTGGCAAAGGTTTCCACGTTGTTCAGAACGGTTGGTCTGCCGAACAGACCCTGTTCCACGGTGCGGGGCGGTTTTACTCGCGGCATGCCTCGCTTGCCTTCAATGGAAGCGGTCAGCGCGCTGCCTTCTCCGCACACAAACGCACCCGCGCCGCGGCTGATTTTTATATCGAAGCTGAAATTTGTTCCTAAAATACGGTTTCCGAGCAAACCGTGTTCTCTGGCCTGGTCAATAGCAATGCCAAGGCGCTTTACGGCCAGCGGGTATTCCGCACGAACATATATGTAACCTTCGTCTGCGCCGCAGGCGTATGCCGCAAGAATCATTCCTTCCAGCATTCTGTGCGGATCGCTTTCCATTACGCTGCGGTCCATAAATGCGCCCGGGTCGCCTTCATCGCCGTTGCACACGACGCATTTCTTTTCGACTTTCTGGCGGCGTACCTGCGCCCATTTGCGTGCAGCGGGGAATCCGCCGCCGCCGCGGCCGCGCAGATTGGAAATTTCCACTTCGTTCAGGACTTCTTCCGGCTTCATTTCAAACAAAGCCTGTTCCAAAGCGGAGTAACCGTCCATAGCGATATATTCGCCGATGGAGGTGGCGTCAAGTTTACCGCAGTTTTCCAGTACAACACGCTTTTGCAGCTTATAGAATGGAATGGAATCCTGGTGCTGATGAATTTCGCCCGCCTTCTGGTAAACCAGACGTTTCACGCAGTTGTCGTTTACAATGCTTTCCTCCAGAATTTCCGCGCAGTCCGCCGGTTTCACCTTAACATATAAATAACCCTGAGGTTCTATGCGAACCAGAGGGCCCATTTCACAAAAGCCATGGCATCCGCTTTTTTTAATGCCAATTTGTTCCCCGTCTGTTTCGTGTTCCAAATCGACGGAACAATCGATTCCTTTTTCCTGAGTCAATCGAATGAATTCATCGTATATGTCCAGCGAGCCGCTTGCAACACAGGCGGTACCGGCGCAGATTAGAATTTTTTTCTTCTGCTGGTCCAGCCGTTTTTTGTAAACTTCCCTGATTTTCTGCAGGTCTTCTCTAGTTTTCAGCATGTGCATTTTCCTCCTTCAGCTGTTGGATCAGTTCGGTCGCCTTCTCCGGAGTCATCATGCCGATTACTTCATCGTTCACAGTTAATGCCGGTGCTAAACCGCAAGCACCAAGACAGGAAACCGTTTCTACGGTGAACAGCAAATCATTCGTGGTAGCCTTTTGGTCGGACAGACCAAGGTCTTTGCGAAGCTGCTCCAAAATCGGCGCCGATTTCCGAACATGGCAGGCAGTTCCGTTGCAAACCTTTATGACATATTTCCCTTTGGGTTCCAAAGAAAAATTTTCATAGAATGTTGCAATACTGAAAATTCTTGCCCTACTCATACTCAATTTATTGGAGTAGTAGTCAAAAATCTCCCGCGGAAGATACCGGTACACTTCCTGTGTTTCCTGCAAAATCGCAATGATATTGCCGGAGTTGTACTGGTGTCGTTCCAAAATCTCATCCAGCCGTTTAAAGTCACATGTTTCGTTCATTCATGCCGCTCCTTTCAAACATACCAATTACCCTCATTTAGCTAACTAAAATTTTACGCCATATCTTAACATATTGATAAAAAATTGTCAATCTTTCTAGGGAAATATGAATTAGATTCGGTGTGCAAATTCACAACGAATTTTTGTATAAAAAATGGAGAACAGTCTGCCCATAAAAACAGCCCGGCCGTTTTCGGTCGAGCTGAAGGAAACAAATTNNAAGAGGTAAGCATTGCGGTGACCGCAGGCCATAAGTTGGGGTATTCCTGCTGAATTAATGCGCGAACCTGCTCTGCACTGACACGGTCAAAATGGCCGCGCCCAATGGCAATGGTTTTGACTCCATCGACTGCGTCGCCAATTGCAATGTGCCCGCTTGCATAACCGCCGATTGCAATATGGGATGCAATGGCGCACCCGCCCATGGAATACAGTCCCACTGCCATACCGCCTATTGCGAAAATTCCGACAGCTCCTCCGCCCAACGCAACGGTACCGACTGCCAGCCCGCCTGCGGCAAGCAGAAGCCCCAGCGCGATTCCGGCCAAAGCAATCAGCCCGAGGGAAAGGCCGCCCAGAGCGAGCCCCCCAATGGCAATCCCGCCGATGGAAAGCACCCCTACGGAAATATTTCCAATGGCGACAATTCCTTTGGCAACATGGATTCCGCGGCCGACATTGACATGCACCAGCGGAATGTGAAACAGGGTACGGCTGCTTTTGTATTCATAATGCCTGCTGTATCGGCAGTACGAATACGCTTCCTGTTGTGTATTCCGCCCCGCCGCTTGTTCCTCGCTTTCTTCTGCCGGTTTCGGCGCAGCGTCTTTTAAAAGACTGTCTATGGTTGTATGAAACAGTTCGCTCAGCGAAATCAATTTATCTGTTTCGGGAAAGGACTGACCGGATTCCCATTTTGAAATGGCCTGCCGGGATACTCCGACCGCCTCCGCAAGGGCCTCCTGTGACATACCTCTGCTTTTTCGTAATGACTGCAATTTTTCTCCGAAAGTCATCTTATCACCCCGCCTCTATTTTATTATAATACTGTTTTTTACACCAGCAAGCAAGGCTGTCTTTTTGTAAACCTACGGTTGCATTTCAGGTAAACTGCGGATTTTTACGTGTTTTTAAAGGAAAAGAAAACGAATATATGTCCGTTTTCTTTATGGACTCATATTATAAGCTAGGCTTAGAAAAGAATCAAAGGAAGGAATTGCTTTGTATTTTATAGACGATTTTCAATTCAGCGTATGTCCTGCGGAGCATGACCCGCAGGAAAAGACTTTGCGAAACGACTTTTTCGACTATCAGTACCATGTGCTTTGCGATAAGGCGGAGGAATTAAGCATGACAAAAAGGTTGCGTGCGTATCTTACCCAGCCTTATGATGTGCAGGATTACGGATACTGACGCAGTAAGAAATTCGGTACGGTATAAATGACGGTCGAAGCATTTTAAACATTGTTTAAAACCCCTGTCTTCAAAGGAATAAAACTGGCTTAATAAGTGCAAAAGCTCTGTTCAATAGAACAGAGCTTTTTTGATTCGTTAGTTTCGAAGCGATACGAAGAGTCGGATTGACTTTTTGAATTATTCATTTAAAACCTTTCAATTTCCAAATTTTATGGTATAATCACCCGGAATAACGTATTAGGAGAGGGATTATGGGTAGTTACAAAATTTCAACCGGGAAACAAACAATAGACATTATGGTGGAGGGATTGTTTAATCCGGACGATGCACAATCCTATTTAAAGGATTTTAATAAGGCGGTATCGGTGATCAATCCACTGGACTACGAGCTGATTTTGGATTGCACAAAGCTTTCCATTTCTCCGGCGGAAATGCAGCAGCTGCTGAAAGGCTGCCTGGAGCTTTACAAAAGCCTGAACTTTAAATCGGTTACCTTAAAAGGCGGCACAAACGCAATCCTTAAAATGCAGATGCAGCGTCTTTGCAGTTCCGTAGGATTGAACTGTATTATTGAATAAGCTTCTGCGAAACAACCGTACTAAAATTTCATTATTGCGAAGAACTGCGCTTAGACAGCAGAATGCTGTGTTAGGCGCAGTTTTTTGTTCCCTTCAGTCCAAATTCAAAGCAAAAAGTACTTGGCCCGGCTAAGACCAGGGAATTTTTCATTTGCTATTCGGATTAACCGAAAATGTGTATAGGGCATAAAATGACACAGGAGGTGTTACCTTGTATTTAGAACCGAAGTTTACACAGTTTGAAAATTTGTTAAGAATTCCGCCGGCCGCCTATGCCGCGGTAAAGGGCGGGGATGAGTATCCCTATATTAACGGTTATGTTTTCTTTTATCAGCTGGCAGGCGTAGTAATGGTTATTGCAGAGATGAACGGTCTGCCGCAGGGAACCGAAAATTGCTCTGCCAATGTATTTGGATTCCACATACACGAAGGAAGTTCCTGCAGCGGTACTCCTGAGTATCCGTTCCTCAGTTCCGGCCCGCATTATAATCCCACAAATTGCCCGCATCCCGCGCACGCGGGGGATATGCCTCCGCTGTTTGGAAACAACGGATACGCTTTCATGGCTTTTATCACAGATCGCTTTACCGTAAATAACGTAGTCGGCCGAACCGTAGTCGTTCACGCATCGCCGGATGACTTTACCACACAGCCGTCAGGAAATTCAGGTACTAAAATTGCCTGCGGTCAAATTTTAAAAAATGTCAGATGAAGTTTAGGGAGTGTAATGAATACACCCCCTATTTTTATATCCGTTTCTATTTCTTTTAAGTACTTTAAGTCCCGCCCTGAACCGAAGGGGGACAAAGCTCATATTCTGTATTGTACCGCCGCGGNNATGCGGCGGAAAAAAATAGGGACTTTGTGCCCTAAGGGGGCATATTATTGGATGATTCTTTACGCGGCCTGACCGGCCGTATTGTCATACCGTCGAACCCTTTTTATAACGAAGCAAGGCAGGATTACAACCGGGCTATTCAGCAGTTTCCGATGATTATTGATTACTGCGGGGGCAAACAGGATGTTTCCAACGCGGTAATCTGGTCGGAAACGAATCATGTGCCGCTTCGAATTCGCAACGGCGGCCATAATTACGAAGGCTATTCAAACGGCACCGGCGTCTTGATTATTGACGTAAGCGAAATGACCGGCATAAAACTGGATGAAGCAAATGCCCAGTTTACGGTGCAGGGTGGTGTAACCAACCGCCTGGTATACGAATTTCTTTCCGGCAAAGGGTATCCGTTCCCCGGCGGAACTTGCCCAACGGTGGGTGTGGGCGGATACGCCCTTGGCGGCGGGTGGGGGCTTTCCTGCCGTTACCTGGGGTTGGGGTGCGATAGCCTGGAGGAAATTGAGCTTGTAAACTACAAAGGGGAAATAATCAAAGCCAGCAGAAGCTGCAACGAAGACCTTTTCTGGGCCTGCCGCGGCGCGGGCGGAGGCAACTTCGGGGTTATTGTTTCCATGACATTCCGGCTCCCCGAAAAAGTGGCGATGGTGACCTTAATCGAAATCGATTATCTGCATGTAACGGAAAAAGAGCAGGAAGAATTTCTTGGCGTCTGGCAAAGCTGGCTGAAAAACGCCGACCCTCGAATGACGTTAATCGCAAGAATTTACAACTCTGTGGACGACGGTCTTGCTATGCTGGCAAGGGGAATCTTTTATGGAAAACCGAATGAGGCAAAGCAAATTCTAAAGTCTTTCCTTGCACTTCTTGGGGCGGAGTACAGCCTTAGTTATGTAACGTTTTTGGAAGCGGTCACTGTGATTGGAAGGAATTATCCGCCTTTTGAAATATTCCAGTCCGCGAGCCGTTTTGTACCCCGTTACTTCAGCGAACACGAAATTTCCAAGCTGGTTGGGTTGATTCAGCGTCGGGCAGCCGGTTCTGTCTTTGCCGGCCTGTCCATGTACGCGTTGGGCGGCAGGGTTCGTGAAGTCGGAACAGATGAAACCGCCTTCTTTTATCGGGACGCACACTTTATTATTTGGTTGGAAACCGTTTGGGAGGAAAACCAATTTGCGCGCCGAAACAGAGAATGGGTCAGCGAACGTTTTCCGGTTCTTGCAGCGGCTACAAAAGGTTCCTATGTGAACTTCCCGTACAGCGAACTTCCGAATTATTTGGAAGAATATTATGGAGCGCATGTGAGTAGGCTGGAGCAGATTAAAACAAAGTACGATCCACAAAACATTTTCTCGTTCCCACAGGGCATACAAGGAATTCGGGAAGTTACTTCGCTGCCGGATGAAGCGAAAAAATGGATGGATGAACCCTTCACGAAATACCCGGGTGCTGTGNNGGCATATCGTGGGTTCCGTTATGTAAAAAATCATTACGGGCAGCAAAGAACGGCGGAAACGAACACGGGAAGCGTGAGAACAGCGGCGCCGATCAATGAAAACCTCAATATTACTGTAAACCGGAACCGCGGCGGCGCTGTGGTTTTTGCAAATAATCCATTCTGCAAAGCCGATTCCTGGCAGGTTTTCGCTGGCTCCGCACGGGATAGGCTGGCGGTCTTGGGTACCGTACCCGCAGAAGGCGAAGAAATAAAAATTTCAATCCGCTCTATTGGGCCGTATTTTCAGCTGAAAGCGCTGGCCGAAAACGGAACGGTCACGGGGATTTCCGGCATTATCTGTGTCTGGTAACTGTTTGATTCAAAGGCAGATGGTTACTTTTGATAAGCAAATGCTCCGATTGCAGCAATTTAGGAAAAGNNCTCTGCACGCAGTGCAGGCCTTTTCCTCGTATCAATAGAAATTAATCTTTTCTAATCAAATCCGTTACATCGCGCCGCATGCTGAGCAATACGCCCTTTGTGGGTTTCCCAATGCGGACGAGCATTTGAATTGTGCCGCCGTTCGGGGCATAGGCACGGTGAATAGCGTCGTAAGGGGCTTTCATTTCATGGTATTCCTCCAGGGCCTGACTCAGCGGCTGCATCGCATACCCCATTTGGTGCGCCTTTAAAATCAGCTGGCTGTACAGCATGCCGCTGCTTACCTGACTGGAACGGCTGTTATCGTTGGGCATAATCATGGCATAAGCCGGTGTGCCGTCTACCGAGGTCTGAGTTGACTGTATGAACAAGTCCGAAGCGGCCTTTCCGGTATTGAAAGAGGGGAACAACGTGACCAAACCCTGCATTAGGGGGAGCATAATACCGGTCGTGCCCTGGCCTTCTACGGAAAAACCGTAGCGATACTGGTTTTTCTGGTATTCGTTTGGGCGGAAAACGTTGTTGGATTCCTCCATTACGCGGTCTACGCCTGCCTCAATGGTCGCGCTCTGCATGGCAAGGCTGTTTAGCCGGCTCAGGTTTTCGGCATCCTGNNCCGGGGTCGGTATTGGCCGATACGAGCTGCTGTACTTCCGCCGATGTTAGTTTATCCGGTAAATACGGTGCCCGGTTAGTGTCAGGAACAAACAGGTAATCGTACAAGGGATCGTTCTGCGGATTTGTTTTTGTAAGTGTAATTTTCGCTGCCGGTTTGGCTTTCATGCTTTCCGGCAGATTATTTTCATCGTAAATTCCGTCGGGGAAAAGGCCAATGGCGGTTTTATAACCGATTTCGTTTCCGGCCACTTTCACATAGTCCAAAAAAGTGCCCTGTGAAATCATCATTTGGCGGGAAGGCGGGTCAACCTCTTTGGTCATCCGGTCGCTGTCGGCGTACAGATAAAATACCGTGGGATCCGTTTGGTCCAGTTCAATTTTCCACGGCTGCATGTTATGCCCGTTTGCGGCCAGCAGGCCGTTTGCCGCAAGGCGAATCCTTGGGTCGTCGAATTTTTGAGAGTATGTTTTTTGCCAGGGTTCCAAATACTTTGGCGTAACAAAGATACCGCTGATAATGAACAGGGATGCAAATGCAAGAATTAAAAGTGCGGCAATGCTGATGATAATAATCGTCGCCTTTTTCACCTTCCTTTTGGTCATAAAGAAGTCCTCCGTTTTCTGATATAAGTTAAGTATGAAAGCTTTCCGCAGCCTCCTCCCGTTCGCCCCGGCTTATCCGGCTTGCCCGGTTTCCTGCGCCCAGCATGGGCAGCAGTTCCGCCGAAAGGAAAGCCACCAGCGGTACCGTTAGAATAACGGCAATGCTGCCGGTCAGCGCCTGAATGATTTCCGTTGCAATGGAGTTGGAATTCATCACCTGAAAATACGGCATGTTGTACGTGTAAATTTGAATGAGTACCACAAGCGAAGAACCGGTAAACGCGAGAATCAGCGTGTTGGCCATCGTTCCCATCATGTCTCTGCCAACGTTCATTCCCGATGCGAACAGGGTGCGTTTTCCTGCGGCCGGGCTGCTTTGGTAAACCTCGTTGACCGAAGTGGCAATGGATATGGCAATGTCCATTACTGCCCCCAGCGAAGCAATCAGCACCGCTGCGAAAAACAGACTGCCCACCTTTAGCCCGCTGTGGGACGAAATAGCCAGCAGAGAGTCCGTGTCGGCAAATGTATAGCCGGAGGTTTGGGTCAGCGCACTGAAAATCAGTTCGATTCCCGTGGAAACGGCCGCGCCGCCGATTGTGCCCAGAATGGCGACCAGGCTTTTCCGTTCAATGCCGCCAATCAGGAAAAGCGTTACGCAGGCGGTAGCGGCAGCAAGAATCCACGCCGCAATCGCGGGGGGAACGCCGTTATAAAGCAGGGGAACAAAGATGAAAACAACGCTGGTTATAGTAAAGCCGATTGCGACCACCGACCGGAATCCGCTTTTTCCGCCGATCAGGCATAAAAGAAGAATGAACACCGCCGCCATCAGGTATAGGTAAGGGGTTCTGTCCGGCGAATTGATGTTAATGTTTACCGTGTTCCCGTCCCCGGTCGTACTGACCGAGGTAACCACGGTCTGGCCGATTTTTACGTAATAATTGGTGTCATAATTCAGATTATTCACGATGGAAAAGCGTTTGCCGGCAAGTTGACCAGTAAGAAGCTGCACGGTTACATTCTGCGAACCGATCAGCAAGTCGGGGTGCTTTTGGTCGGGCTTGACGTCCTCGGACTCAATTGCGGTGACTTTTGCTTTTTCAAAGGCGATGCTGTCGTTTCCCGACAGACTGTAAGGGTTATAGTAAGCGGTATGCCGGCTGATTGTGTAAGCAAACGCGGCGTATGCTAACAGCAGCAGCAGCATGACTGCGGACTTCCAATTTTTTTGTACAAATTCTTTCAGCACAGTTTTATCCCAGCCTCTACGTAAACGAGACAACCCCGTTTCACAAAAGTAAAACAAGGTTGTCTGTTAAAATTTTGGAACATGAAATGTTCGACCAACCGAACACGCTTGTTACTGGTTTACTTTTCTTTTTTTCAAAACCAGTGCGCATCCTGCAGCTATCAGGAGTGCGGCGACGGCGAAAATTGCGGTGAGGTAAGTTCCGGTTTCCTCGTCGCCGGTGCGCGGGTTGGACGTGGTTGGAGCGGCTGCTGTGCTTTTCGCAGGAACCGCGGTTCCTGCATTTTTGGAAATCGTGTAAGTGTCAATTGGTGTGTCTGAATTCACGGCATAGGTGGTAAGGGTAAACGCGTTGTCGGTAACATTTGCGTAAGTGTAGGTCGGCACGTTGTTCTGCCAGCCAAACGCGCTGAAGGAATGGTCTGCTGTGGTATTGTACTTATAATATTTGCTTCCGGTGCCGGAGTCAAGTGTAAAATACACGGTTCCCTTCGGATTGGTTACCTGATGTGTTTTAACTGTGTCAACGGGAACACCGCCGTACATTTGGAAAGACCGGGTATAGTAGTGGTCGTGGCCGTTCAGAACAAGGTCAACATCATATTTATCCATTAACTTGGTCCAGTTTTTGCGCATGAACATTACGTCGTCGTCCGCGGTGGAAGCACCGTCGTGGTTTGCTTCGCTGTACGGAGCCTGATGGAATGCGACTACCTTCCATTTTGCATCCTTATTGGCGCTGATTGCCTGATTCAGGAACGCGTCATGGGCAGATACATCATAGAAATTGTTGCCTTCTAGTGCCAGAAACAGGGTATTGCCGTAACGGAACCAGTAATCGCCGTTGTTGTCGTCAATTTGGTTGGTTTTCGTTTGTCCCAGTGTGGAAAGGNNTGGAAGCTGTAATATTTGCCCATTTGGAAATCATGGTTGCCGGAAAAAGCTGCCAGAGCGTGGTTTTGCAGGAAGTCTACGGCAGAATCCGGGTTGAAAAACGCGTTATATTCTTTTTGCTGGGTGTACAGGTGGTCGTAATCGTTCACCTGGTCGCCAAGGGAAAATAAAAAGTTTACATCAGGGTATTTTGAGCTTACTTTTTTCAGTGTGTTGTCCCAGCCTGTTTTGTCGTTGTCCAAGTTCCCGCTCGCGCCAATCTGCGGGTCGCCGAACGCCGCAAAGCTGAAATTGTTAGCGGAAGCGGCAGTTTTAAACGTGTAATTTTTGCTCCAGGTTGCGCCGTCGCCAACGCGGTAAGTATAGGAAGTGTTTGCCGCAAGGCCGCCGACTGTTACCTTATTTGCGTATTCGTCCTGCAGAGCCGCGCCGTTTTCATCCAGAAATGAGCTGACCGGATGGTCGCTGTTTTGCGGGTTGTCCAAAACGCCTTCGGTTGCCGTCATTTTTTCGCTGGCTGCCAGCTTAGTGGTGTTGTCGGGGAAGTTCCCATTCTGAATGTCGCTTGTTTTCGCTATTTGGAGCTGACCGCCAACGGAACTGTCACTCGTCCAGGTGAAACGAACCTCTGACTGGCTGCCGCCGACACCGATTGTTATGTTGTAGGGGGTGCCGGTTGTTGCCGCCATTGCGGTTACGTTCGGGGCAATTCCTCCCACGCCGATGATTGCCGCAGCGCATAAGGTTGCAACAGCGGAGCGGAGTGCTTTTTTGCCGTTTTCGCGATTTTTACTGTTTTTCATAATTGCTTTCCTCCTTGGTTTAGAATACCCTGATCTCAATTTTTCCAACAACGGTATTATATTCCAAGCAAAAAGCAAGCAAGTTACAATTGGATTAAGATTTATTTTAGATTTTGATAAAAATGAAATTTATAATCCACATTTAACCAAAATGTAATATCGGCATAAAGTTTTCATTATTTTAGTTGTGTTAGGATATTGGAAAAGCGGAAAGAAGTTATCGGATTCCGGTAATGCGGGGTAATTCTATGCGGTTATTGCGGTTAACATGGAGAAATTTTCAATCCTTATGGGTAAAAGGCATTGCATTAAAAGGGCGAAATCCCGTTCGTGTCCTTTTTGCGGGAAGTCTGGCCGCGTTCCTGCTCTGTGCAGGTTTGCTGTTTTATCAGCTGGTTTTTCAGCCTGCTCAGGCAAAATCGGGAATTGCGGCTGCGCGTTCTTTGTATCATGGCCCGGTACAAAATGTCCCGTCCACCCGTTCTGCGGACAGTGCAGCTTCTGACACCAGTGCGGCGGAAGAGCAAACCAAAGAGAAAGAGAAATTATCGTTTTCAGAGCTTCGCGCGCAAAACCCGGATGTGGAAGGCTGGGTAACAATACCCGGCACCGAATTGGATTACCCGGTTCTGCAGGCTCCGGATTCCTCGCCGGATTTTTACCTGAACCACGACTGGCTGTGCAATTCTTCAAAGTACGGAAGTATTTTTGCGTATTCCCCCGATGCAAAAGTACCGAAGAATACAACGCAAAAAAATACGATCCTGTACGGACACAGTATGAAGGACGGTACCATGTTTGCCGCTTTGCTGAAATACGACAGTCTGGATTTTTACCGTTCACACCCATTGGTTCAGTTTCAGTAGGAGGATAAACAGGAGGCGTGGAAAATATTCGCCGTAATTAAAGTGAATACGGACCCGGTTCAGGGGAAACCGTTTGACTATCAAAAGCGGTCGTTTGCTTCGGAAAAGGATTTTTTAAATTATCTGTATGAAGTGCAAATCCGTTCCGTTTTCCGTCTGCCGGTTGATTTGAAACCGACGGATTCAATTCTTACTCTTTCCACCTGTTCTTACGAATTTGACGGATTCNNTACGGTTGTGTTTGCGCGGAAAGTTCGGGACGGGGAAGAACAGAACATAGATTCTTCGCTGGCAGAAAAAAACAATCAGGTTTTATACCCCGACTGCTGGTACAAAAAATACGGGGGAACAAAGCCCTCTTTGCCCGATTTTCAAAATGCAGAAAAAAACAGCCTGAATTGGCTGAAAGAAGGAAAATAAACCGTAAAAAACGTAAGGCATCGGCCCGGGTTACACCCCGGCCGATGCCTCGCAAATACGAAAAATGACTATAAAGAGTTTTTAAAGAAAGGATGGAGAATGGCCTGGTATCAGCCTACGGTAGCAACAAAAATTCTTGTGCCGTTTACATAAATACCGGCGGCAGAACCTGCTGCGCTGGCAGAGGTGATTTTGTAGAAATAATCATCGCCGGATTTGGAAACAAAGGTAAGGCCGAATGTGGGGGAGCCGACTGTAACAGCCGGAGCAACCGCGGAAGTGATCTTAAAGGTATAAGCACCTTTCACAGTTAAGTCCACAGTGGTATCGCTTGTGAAAGCGTATCCTTTTACAGTAGCAACAAAAATCTTGTTGCCGTTCAGGTACACGCCTGTAGCGGCGCCAATGGAGCCGGTTGCGGAAAGCTTATAGAAATATTCGTTGCCGTTCTGGGAAACGAGAGTTACCGTAAATACGCCGCTTGTACCGGTTACAACAGAAGGTGCGGTTGCGGAAGTGACCTTCATAATGTAGCTGGAACCCTTCTGTACGGAAAGGGCCGCGTTTGTGTCTGAAACGGCAGTCGGGGTGGAAATAGCGGTGACCGCGCATTTTGCTACGCCGTAATCGTCCATTTCGTAACCGTCTGCGTCATACAGGGTAGCTGTCAGTGTTGTTTTGTTCTCGGATTCGAAAATCGGGTCAACGCTGACTACCTTTACGGTTGCGGAAGTGCCGGAGGAAGTAAGGTTAAATACTTCGCTGCTGCCGCCGTCAAGATCCCAAACAATCTGGGTTCCGGCCGGAATGGAAGTGCCGGTCGGGTAAGCGGTTGCGGTAAAGGTTTCGGAATAACCGTTGGCAATGCTGGAAGAGTCTTTGTTAATGACAATACCGGCAAAAGCGAGGGATGCAATTTTGAATGTGTCAACGGTTGTCCCCTCGGACTTTGTAAGGGTAAAGCCAAATGTGTTTAAATCGTCCACATCAACAGTGTCGGAAGCTGCTTTAAACACGGTGGTGCCGACTGCAAAGGTAGTATCGGTCAGTTTCAGCGTAATGTCGGAAACACTGTCGGTTACATACAGATTCCCTGCTGCAATCTTCATGGTACCGTCGCCGTCAATCGTATCTACCGTTACCATTCCGTCGAATGTCAGGGTGGTGTCGGAATCCAGGGAAATCGTATCGATGGAGACAGCACCGCTTACAGTAGCGTTGGTGTCTTCGTTCTGGGTGTAGATTTTGCCGTTTTCAGCAGCGGTCGGAGCGGGAACTTTGCCGGTAAAGGCATTGCTGTCGTCGCCGACATAAACGGTGGTATCGCGATGATCCAGGTCAATTGCGTTGACGGTGGTGCTGTCACCGGTTAATGTAATGGAACCGTCTGCGCTTGCCTTAATGCCTGCAGTTGTAATTTTGGATTCATTGGAGGAAAGGGAAACCTCCGGTGCGGTAATTTTGCCTGTAACGACAGGGCTGTCCGAGTCGTTTGCCNNTGCCGGCAGTTACCGTCACATTGCTGTCGGAATCAAGGCCTTCGCCGGTTACGTCAATGGTTCCGGTTTTGCCGCCGCTTACAAGAACCGCATTTTCGCCGGAGGTTACCGGTGCGCCGCTTGTTTTAATATCGCCGACAGTACCGTCGGTAACTTCCACCGAACCGTCTTTTATGTCAACGGAACCGACTTTTGCGTCACCGATCTGAAGGTCGCCGACATAACCGGAAATTTTACTTACGCTGGTGTTTTCATCAACAGTTACGTTTGTGGTGCCCTGCGGGAATACCACTTCGCTGTCTGTAACATTGCCGGTAGCGGAATTGGAATCACCGGTCAGCATGGTTTTGCCGTCGGTTTTCTTAATGTTAAAAACTTTACTGCCCGGCAGTAAGGTTGCCGCGTCGGTTTTTTTCTCGATTTTGGTCTTCAGTGTGTAAGAGTCAGAGGAACTGGTAGACGCTTTGTAAGAGGAACCGTTTGCAACCAGTTTCTTTACTGTAACCGTTACGTTCATGGTTCCGGCATCCAGTGTGTATGCTCCGGGGTCGCCGGAGAAATTTCTGCCCACGGTGGCAACCGGGAACTGGGTAAATGCTGAAGTTGTGTTAACAACCGGAGTATGTACGTCGTCGCCTGTCATGCTGAAGCTGTAGGCGCTTCCGTCTGTAATGTCGGTTGTGGCTGTGGTCAGGTCAGCAGCCGCATAGGTAGCCAGTGCGGAGCTCGCGCTCGGCTCAGCCTTGTAGATGCCTAAGGTCTTAGCGTAATTTGCAGTCTGTGCAAATGTTTCAAAGTCGGAAAAACCGGTTCCGGCATCTTTTGTTGCATAGCCGGAGTCGTATTCACCGAATACGATCTGATCTTTGTCGTAAACATATACGGTCAGATTGTTTCTTGCTTTCACTGTATAGTCGTTTCCGTCATCGTCCGTGTAGCTGCCTTCATACAGAACAGAAACAATTTCTTTACCGGAAGCGGAGCTGCTTTTCAGCTTCAGGGTTGCTTCGTCGGTGGAGCTGTCCACGTTTAACGAAACAAGGCTGTCGCCTGAAATGTGGGAAATTGCGTCGATCTTTTCATCGTTGACTTCCTGATGATCCGGGGTTTCAAAAAGGAAATCACTGCCGCTATTCAGCAGAAAATCGGTAAGACTTGCTGTGTTTTCCGTACCGCCGTTGACAAGATAAATCGAGTCCGCGTTGGTTCCATTGATTGCGCCGTTTATCGTCCTTGTCGACGCCATGGCGACGCTGGTTGAAAAGCTGCTTACCACAAGTGCTGAGGAAAGCACCAGGGAAAGAACTTTTGCCGTGATGTTTTTCATTCTGGAAATCCTCCTTATGTAACGAATGTTTTGGTATATCAAATGAATCAAGTGCTATGAAAATTTCGGTAGCGGATTGATGCTGCAGCCATAGGTGTCAGCGTATATTGTCTGTTCCGAAGAATTTCTTACTTCTAGTTCGTTTTCTCCGGATTGGAACTGGGCTGACTGGAAAGGGAGGAAGAAATATGGCTGGAGCTTTTTGTACCTTTGGAATTATTGGAGTGGCTTTGTGCCAGAGAGGATGGTTTCCCTTTGCTGCCGGTGTTGCTGGAAGCGGCATGTGACTCTTCCGTTTCCCCATTGTCGGAGGAATCGGACGGTTTGCCGCTGTCTTCGCTTCCGGAGGAATCCGGCGGCTCTTCGCTCACCGTTTCGTCCGCGGGATCCTTTGAATTTTCGTCCACGGTACTGCCGGAAGAGTTCTCCTCGGCCGAATCAACGGTTTTGCCGGGTGTCTCCTCCTGGTTTTCCGGGTCAGGGTCATCTTTCTTGCCATCATTGGTTGGTTTTTCGGTATTCAGTTCGTCAATCTTTTTTATAATATCCGTTACTTTGCAGTCCTTGTATTCGTTTACCGTGATGGAAGGGTCGAGCGCCTGCAGTTTTCGAATTAAACTCAGTTTTCCCGGTGTAATCGCCAGCTTTTGTGCCTCGCTGCGTTTTTCAAGGGGAATATTGTCCTTGTTAATGGTCGCAGTTTTTCCTTCTGCTTTTACCGCAGAGTCCGCGCCCTGTGCGGCGGCATCTTCCAGTGCTGCAGCGGTTGCGGTGTTGTCCGTTTCAGAAGTAACGGAAATTACCGTTGACCCGTCCTTCGCAACGTAGCCTTTTTGCGCAGCGGATTTTACCAGCTTATGTACAGCGCTTTTTACATCCGAATCCATAATGTCCTGTCCGTTCAGAATAGTCGAGCCTTCGCTGTTGTAAGCGGTCGCCGATACAATCCTTCCAAACGTGTTTATACCCAATTCAATGCTTGGGTTAATATCAAGACTTAAATAGGAAGCCGGGGTCTTGTAATAGGTTGCTCCGGCAACGGACATTGCGCATACAAAAACCAAAGCGCAGGCTGCAGCGACGGCTTTTTGCCTTACTGTGTACTTGGCCGCGCGCGGGGATACGGCAGGAGAAGCATTTAAATATGCAATCAGGGAATCCTCTGTTTTCCTTTTCAGCTCTTCTTTGGCATGGATACGGTTCATAGCTTCCCTAAAAATAGTTTCCATCTTCAAAACCTCTCAATTTGTTCTTCAAAATTGCCTTTGCTCTTCGCAGATGGGTGTGAATGGTATTTTGGTTTCTGCCAAGAATATTTGCAATTTCAGGAACCGAATAACCTTCAAAATAATAGAGGTAAATAACGTTTCGGTACTTTTGCGGAAGCAGTAGCACCTCGCGCAATACGCCCTCTTCGGTTTTATCCTCCATGGGAATTTCTAAGTCGTCGATGGAACAAGTATTCTTGCGAAAAAAGCTTTTGTGAAAGTCTTTGCATTCATTAATAGCTACTCTGCAGAGCCATGCCTTTTCATGTTCCTCGTTTTCAAACGATTTATTATGCTGCAATAGCTTTAAAAAGACATTCTGAAAGATGTCTTCCACATCCGCTTCGCTCTTAAGATACATAAAGCATATTCTTCGAACCATATCGGAATATTTGTCGAGAGCTTCTGTCACAACATCGTTGGTACCGGACGATGTTTTTTCCATTCCATTTCCTCCCTTCACAACAAATACGATTGTATTGTCGAAATACTTTCAAAAATTTCGGTAAAAATTTACTTTGCGAGGTTTTCTTTCCAATATACCCGCTAAAATGTGGATACAATTTATACAGCCATTGGGATTTTAAATAACAAGATGGATCAAAATTCGATAAATTTCCCTCAATTTACCATTAAATCGTTGCGTTTTTATTCATTTTATAGTATAAAAGTAACAGAGCAGTGTAGCGTAGCGGAGCGAATATATCCCAATTAGCGATGGAATATAGGAGTGAGAAAAATTGCGCTATTACAGTGAATTAACTAAATGCGAGGTGAGTGAGCCGGAAGCGATTAAACAAATTATCGATTTATGCGATCGCTGGTATCAACTGGCCCACCCAAATATCAGCTTCAATAATTATCTTAGATCTCATTCTCAACTTCTGGACATTGAACAGTGGGCATGTTTCAGAAGGATTAGCTAGTACACAAAGCCCTCCCAGCCGCAGGTGCGGCTGGGAGGGCTGAATTTTATAAAAGAAGACTAATCCGGCGCTCAGCTTGTCTCTCATTCCTATTATTATAGCAGTGCGTGAATGATTTTTGGCGGTCTAAGGAATTAATGAAATGGTAATTACTGTATATCGTTGGGAAATTAGATGTTTATAAAATACACTGTTACGTTGTTTTAAGACGATCGCTTAAAACAACTGGCCTCTAATCTTATATAAAAAGGCTCACGAACCTGTTCGTGAGCCTTTTTATTGCCGTTAGACGTTCGCTTCGCTTTTGAAGCAGAATACCTATTTTTTTATATACGGCATAAAAGCGTAACTAATGGTATAATTCGGCCCAAAGGCAAGTCTTAAATCCTTGCGCAGAGCCATGTCGATTGCATGTAGCATTTCCGGCGATTTAATCGGGTCGGCTTTAAATGCAAACTCCGTTTCATCAAGAATATTATATTTATTGATTCCAACAACAACTCCCAAATATGTCATATTCATTACTCTCTTTCGAAATTATCTAATATGAGAATAATTCTCGTGATATGACATTATATGCTGCTGATAATTTTTATGCTTATTCATAGAACGCATTCCAAATTTTGAACTTCACCACCGCGAAGCGTTAGCTTTCAAATTAATATCAACAGCTATTGTAACTTGATACAAAAGGTTAACAGTGCTATAATGTACCATAATAAATAAAAGCATAAAATTTTCAAACTTATTTCACATAGTCCTTAGAGAGGGACAGTAAAAACTACTGCAGTGTTCTGCAAGGGGTGATAAATTGGATAAGGTCTCATTAGATAAAGAAAAAATACTCAATGCAACCGAAGAAGTAATTCGCCGTTATGGGCCGGATAAAGCGAATATTTCAGATGTAGCAAAATCCTTAAAAGTCAGCCATGCTGCTATTTATAGGTATTATAATGGAAAGACATCCCTTTGGAATGCGGTTACAGAGCGTTGGCTTACTAATTTGCATGCTCCTTCCAATGCGATTCTAAAGGAAGAGCATCCTGCAGACATTAAACTTATTCTTTTATTAGAAGATTTTGCGGAAGCGAAGCGCCGCAGTTCCACGAATGATCCGGAAATGTTCGCGAACTACATTAAACTGGCTCAAAATTCAATGGAAGTAATAGAAAAAAGTATTGAAGAGGGAATTAACCGTATTCAGGAGACGATAGTACAGGGCGTTGCGGAAGGTATATTTTTTACGGAATCCCCCAAACAGGCAGCAAGAAGCGTGTACCTTGCTACCAGTGCCTTTATCCACCCGAATTCATTTGAAGATCCAGACCGAAAGCAAAATTTAGAATCTGTTGTGAATCTTCTTATCAGAGGACTTAAAAACCCTAATCAAGAAATTTGAGTTTTATACGGCTTCGGCAGGTGAGTATTTATTAGACCGCTTTNNCTGGGAAAACTACTAAATAAAATTTTAGCCCTCAATCGTTAAAAGAAACGATTGAGGGCGTTTTTACGTTCTAAATATAATTAAGCAAAACTTTAAAGCGGTAGTTTGAATAATAAGTTACAAAATTTATATATTGTAATTTACGTCAGAATATGATAAAATCAACAGCACAAGTTACTTTTATTAAAAAATGTAACTTGTAATTAAAAAGGAGGCTTTTATTATGCGCGTTTTTGTAACAGGAGCAACAGGTTATATCGGTTCTGCTGTTGTTCGGGAGCTTATCGATGCCGGACATAAAGTGATTGGTCTTGCCCACTCAGATACGGGTGCTGTAAAACTAAAAGAAGCCGGAGCCGAAGTACACCAAGGGTCATTGGATGATCTGGAAAGCCTTCGCAGCGGCGCAGACGCTGCAGACGGTGTAATCCATTTAGCATTTAAGCATGATTTCGCAAACTTTGCCGCTTCCCTTGCTACAGATTTTCAAGTAATAGAGGCAATTGGGAAAGTTCTTGAAGGCTCCGGCAAACCGTTTTTGACTACCGCACACGCAAATGGAACCGCTTCGGATAACGCTACAATGGCTCTTGCAAAACGTGGTGTGCGCGCTTCAATTGTGTCACTCGCACCGTCAGTGCACGGAGAGGGTGATAAGGGGTTTGTTCCTAGACTGATCAATATTGCCCGTGAAAAAGGATTCTCTGCTTATATTGAAGACGGTGCCAACTGTTGGACGGCTGTTCATCGCCTTGATGCTGCGCGCCTTTTCCGCCTGGCACTTGAGTCCGCCCCTGCCGGTTCAATACTGGACGGGGTTGGCGACGAGGAGGTGCCCTTCCGAAATATCGCAAACGTAATTGGCCGCCAATTGAATCTGCCGGTGGTCAGCATTTCACGAGAGAAGGCAGAAACGCATTTTGGTTTTCTTGGTTCCATTGCGGCGCTTGACATTCCAAGGTCGAGTGTACATACCCAAGAGCTTTTAGGATGGAAACCGGCGCATCCTTCTTTAATTTCGGACCTTGAACAGGGGCACTACTTTGACAAATAGGGATAAAAATTAAAAATACCACTCCAGGCTGAAATTCTTTTAATATGTAATGCATCTTCTTAATACACCTATTTAGTTCCGTATATCAGCTTTTTAATATGAAAGATTGTTGCACTAACTAAATAAGAAAATAGCTCCATGGACAAAGACCATGGAGCTATTTTGCTGCCGGTGACCGGACTCGGATAGTACATATGTGCCCAGGGCGCTTTTCATATATAATACCCCTTAAGGGGTGGCCCGAAAAAGCAACACAGTTGGCAGACCTTTTCGGGGCCCCTTAGGGGGTATTGTTTGTACTGCCCTTCTAGGGCTTAATCATGGCTCCGGCTAAGCCGAAGGGTTAACTATAGATTCGGCTTTGTACAACTTTCACGGGTGATCAGCGTGAACGGAATCTCAATCTTCATCGGCAGTGTGTGCCCTCCATGAATACGGTCGATCAACGTTTTCACAGCAACTTTTCCCAGATCTTCTTTGGGAATATGGATACTGGTGAGCATGGGGCTGGAGAACTGGCAGATATCGGTGTTGTCAATGCTGATGATGGAAATCTCCTTTGGAATCTTAACGCCTTCCTCATGAAAAGCCTTGACTACGCCGACGGCGGTGCTGTCGTTCGCGCAGAAAATGGCGGTCGGCCGCGTGGCCACAGATTCGGATGAGCCGAGCACGGCGGAAAGAATTTTCTTACCGCCGTTGTACCCACCCTGCATCGACTGCTCCGCTTCCACGATATGCTCCCGCCGTAACGGCAGTCGCAGCTCCTGAATCGCGTCATAGTAGCCACGGTAGCGCACCTCGTCGGTCTTTTCGCCGAGGTAGCCGATAGAACTGTGCCCCAGCATGTTCAGGTAACGCACGGCGGCCTTCGCCGCCTCGTACCCGTTGCAGATAATCTGGTCGTACGGGTCGCCAATGGGATTAAGACCGGTGTAGACGATGTTTTTCGAGCTGCTTTTTATTTGATTTAGTAATGAACGGGAATATCGTCCCAATACTACCACTCCGTCGTAGTGGACGCGGGCGAGGTCCCGGGCGGTGTTCTTTAAATCCAGCGCGGTGTAAACGCCCGTCATTTCAAAGCCGTTTTTGATGCATTCGTGCTCGATAGAGCGAAAAATCTGCGAAAAAAAAGGGTCGGTTTTCCCGTCGGGAGTTCTTGCAAAAATGCAGGCGATATTTCTCCGCCTGTCCGTTTGGGGCTGGCGGCTTTCGAGCTTCAGGCTCTGCGCGGAAGGGTTCGGGAGGTACCCGGTCTGGTGTACCAGCTCCCAGATGCGGTTTCTAACCAGTTCGCTCGCGGCATTTGGATCGTTTTTGTTCACCACGCGCGACACGGTGGAGACGGAAACGCCCGCAAGTCGGGCCAATTCTTTCAGCGTCAATTTTAAGCCTCCTTATGATGTGTCCTATCATACCACATTTAGCCCCCGGAGTGCAAACGTTTGAGTAGAATTTTGCGTAAATTAATCTCTGCAGTGCTAAAATTGAGGCAAATAAGAAAGGGTGTGGCAATATGGCACTAATTCCACTTAGACCCGTGCTGGAAGCAACTAAAAAATACGGCTTCGCACAGGGTGCGTTCAACGTCAATGCGGTCGCGCAGGCAAAGGCGGCCATCGAGGTTCACGAAATGTTCCGTTCGGCGGCGATTCTGCAGGGCGCAGACCTCGCGAATGGCTTCATGGGCGGTCGGACCGATTTCATGAATGCAACATTGGAGGACAAAAAGCGCGGGGCGAAGAACATCGCCGACGCGGTAAAAAAATACGGGGAAACTTCTCCGATTCCGGTGGTACTGCACCTGGACCACGGCAGGGATTTCGATTCCTGCAAGGTTGCGATTGACAATGGCTACACTTCCGTCATGATCGATGGTTCCTCCCTTCCGTTTGAAACAAATGTCGAGCTTACGCGCGAAGTTGTGAAATACGCGCACGAGCGGGGTGTTTCCGTCGAAGGAGAGCTTGGCGTTCTTGCGGGCGTAGAAGACCACGTATTCGCTCAGAATTCCACTTACACGAACCCAACGAAGGTGGTCGAGTTCTTTAAGAAGACCGGCGTCGACTGTCTCGCCATCTCCTACGGCACCATGCATGGCGCGGTCAAAGGGGAAAACGTAAAGCTGCGTAAGGAAATCGCCATCGCAGCGAACGAGTGCCTGATGCATGAGAATATTTTCGGCGTGCTCGTTTCCCATGGCTCCTCAACGGTGCCGCAGTACATCGTGAAGGAGATCAATGCGCTCGGCGGGGAGATTAAGAACGCGCACGGTATCCCGCTCGAAGAGCTCAAGGCAGCCATACCCTGCNNTGTGGATACGGACATCCGCCTCGCCGTAACCCGGAACATGAAGGAATTGTTCTACAACCGGTCGGAGCTGCAAACGAGCACATCTATCGGCGGGGTGTATGCGCTGATGGAAGCGAAAAAAGACCAGTTCGACCCGCGTGCGTTCTTCCCGCCGATTATGGACACCGTGATGTTTGGTACGATTCCAGATGAGGACGTAGCGGCGCTTGTTGACTGCGTGGAGCGCGGCGTCAAAGAGGTCATCGGCACACTGATCGTGGAATTCGGCTCAGTGGGCAAAGCTTCGCTCGTGGAGCACGTTTCTTTGGATGAAATGGCGGAAAGATATAGAAAAGGCCAGTGCTAAAATCTTGGGAGGAAACAGAATGAAAGGAAATTTGCTGATCATTCATGGCGGCGGCCCGACCGCCGTCATCAACGCGTCACTTTACGGCTCCGTGATGGAGGCGAAAAAGCATGAGGAAATCGGCGCTATCTACGGCGCCATCGGAGGTACGGCAGGCGTCCTTGCGGAAAATTTCATTGATTTCAAGCAGGTTCCGCAGGAGAAGCTCGAGTTGCTGAAGCAGACCCCCGCCACCGCCATCGGTACCTCGCGTACCCATCTGCAGGAGGACGATTATCTAAAGATGGTCGCCGTGATGAAAAAGCATGACATTCGATATGTCCTTTTAAACGGCGGCAACGGTACCATGGACACCTGCGGCAAGCTCTACCGCGCCGCGCGGGACGAGGATATCCGTGTGGTGGGCATTCCGAAGACGGTGGATAACGACATCGCCATCACCGACCACTGCCCCGGCTACGGCAGCGCCGCGCGTTTCCTCGCGCAGGCGACGGCGGAAATCTCGCAGGACGTCCGCTCCATGCCAATCCACGTCTGTATCATCGAGGCTATGGGCCGCAACGCAGGATGGATTACCGCGGCATCCGCGCTGGCGAAAAAAGACGAGGCGGCCGGACCGCATAAGATTTACTTGCCAGAGTTTACGTTCGACGAGGAAAAGTTCCTTGCGGATGTTAAGGCAATCTATGAAAAATACGAATGCGCCGTCATTGTGGCGAGCGAGGGTCTTAAAAAAGCGGATGGCTCGCCAATCGTGCCGCCCATCCTGCAGCGCGGCCGCGACACCTATTTCGGGGATGTCGGCGCCTACCTCGCCGAACTGGTCATTAAGCGGCTCGGCATTAAGGCACGGAGCGAGAAGCCGGGCATCCTCGGCCGCTCAGACGTGCTGAACCAGTCCTCGGTTGACCGGGAAGAAGCTATCCTTGCGGGCAGTGCGGCGTGCAAGGCGGCGCTCGAGGGCAAAACCGGCGTGATGATCGGCTTTGAGCGGGTCTCCGAATCGCCATANNGTCGAAATTCCAATTGACGAAGTGATGATGCACGAACGCCCAATGCCGAAGGAGTTCCTCTCCGAAGACGGCCTCGGCGTCACGGAGAAATTTGTCGAGTGGTGCCGTCCGCTGATTGGCGGCGAGCTGTTGGAATTCGCCTGGTTCGGCGAATGAAAGGGCGCGTAAATGGAAATGCATGATAAGAAGTTTTTGCCGCCGCGAACGCATTGTGGCGGAGTGAATAAAAGGAGGCCTATCCGGTGAAACATATTTTCATTAATCTCAAACGGTTTGATGTTCCGCGCGAAAAAGGAGGCGTCTGCCCCTCGGAGCATCCGGGCGAGTGGATCGCGCAGGTTGTGCGCCAGAGTGTAGAGCTCGGCATTGGCACATTCCCCGGCATCGATGTCGTTTATCTCGTACCGGAGGCGCTGATCCTCCGGGCGCAGGAGACACTCGATAGTATTCCGGCGGAGCAGCGGGGCCGTCTTGCCGTAGGCTGTCAGAGTGTGTTCCGCGACAACATCAAAAAAGGCGGGAACTTCGGCGCGTTCACATCGAACATGCCCGCGGCGAGCGCATACCAGATGGGCTGCCGTTGGTCAATCATCGGCCACTCCGAGGAGCGCCGCGACAAACAGGAGATTATTGGTTCGTTCCAGGCGGACTGGAACCAGAGCGAAGCGTTGCGTGAACGTTGCGCCGGCGCGGTGGACGGACTGATCAACCGCGAAGTGTTTTCCGCGCTGGAGCAGGGTATGGACGTGTTGCTCTGCATGGGGGAAACCGCCGAAGAACGTGGCGAGGGAACCTGGGAACAACAGAAGGCGCGCATCCGCAGTGTACTTTCCGCGCAGCTGACGCGCGGCCTGCAGGGCGTAAAAGAATTTCTGCCGGAGCGGAAAATCGTGATCGGCTACGAGCCGATTTGGGCCATCGGCCCCGGCAAGACTCCACCGGATGGCGATTATATCGCTTTCGTTTCGTCAATGATTAAGGAAATCGTGCGCGAAACCTACGGCTTTGAGATTCCGGTCGTCTACGGCGGCGGGCTGAAGGAGCAGAATGCGGCGATGATCGCGGGCATAGGCACCATCGACGGCGGCCTTGTGGCCCTTACGCGCTTTTCCGGCGAAATCGGCTTTTATGTGGATGAACTGAAGAGCATCATTGAAAAATATAACGCTGAATAACACGGGAGGAAAAATACAATGAAACTGGATTTTGAATATGGTCAAGGTACCATGTCGGCGAATCTGCCCGACAATACGGATGTTTTTATCCCCGGAACGACTGTGCCGGATCCGCCCTATATTCCGGAAGATAAGCTGGTCGATGCAACCAGAGAATCCATTCTTCACCCAATCGGGATGGAACCGCTTTCCCAACTGGCGAAAAAGGGTTCGAAGGTCACCATCATATTTCCGGACCGCGTAAAGGGCGGCGAACAGCCGACCGCACACCGTAAAGTGGCGATTCCGATTATTCTGGAAGAACTTTATAAAGCCGGAGTGGAAAAGAAGGATATTCTTCTGATTTGCTCCAACGGTCTGCACCGTAAAAATACCAAGCAGGAAATATTTAACGTGCTTGGGCCTGAAATTTTCCATGAGTTCTGGTTTTCCCATCAAATCATCAATCACGACAGCGAGGACTATGATCATCTGGTCGACCTTGGTACCACTGAGCGCGGCGATCCGGTACTGATGAATAAATACGTGTACGATTCTGACGTCGCCATTCTGATCGGCCACACACAGGGCAACCCCTACGGCGGTTATTCCGGCGGTTACAAACATTGTTCCACGGGCATTACCCACTGGCGCAGCATTGCATCGCACCATGTACCGGAAGTAATGCACCGCAAAGACTTTACCCCGGTCAGCGGCCATTCCCTGATGCGTTCCAAGTTTGATGAAATTGGAATGCATATGGAAAAATGTATGGGCAAAAAGTTTTTCTGCTGCGACGCGGTACTGGACACCTATTCCCGCCAGATTGAAATCAACAGCGGCTACGCGGCGGAAATGCAGCCGATTTCCTGGAAAACAGCGGACAAACGCACGTACGTTAACTGGGCGGAAAAGAAGTACGACATTATGGTATTCGGCATGCCGCAATTTTTCCATTACGGCGACGGAATGGGCACAAACCCCATCATGCTGATGCAGGCGCTTTCCGCACAGGTCATTCGTCACAAACGTGTTATGAAAGACAACTGTGTTATCATTTGCGCTTCCACCTGCAACGGCTATTTTCACGAGGAGTTATGGCCTTATATTCCGGAACTTTACGATTTGTTCCAGAAAGACCACATGAACACACTGGCAGATATGAACCGCTACGGCGAATATTTTGCCACAAATGAAGAATATATTCGCAAATACCGTTACTGCAACGCGTTCCATCCATTCCACGGCTTCTCTATGATGAGCTGCGGCCATATTGCGGAACGCAACACCGCCGCTATTTACATTGTCGGTGCGCAGGACCCGGGTTTTGCCAGAGGAATGGGACTGAAGACCAGAGCAACGTTTGAAGAAGCCCTGGAAGACGCAAAAAAGAAATTTGTCGGAGAAAACCCGAATATTCTGGCGCTTCCTCAAACCTTTAAACTTGCTTCCGTTCATCTTTGCTTGAAAGACGAACCCTATGACGGAACCAACGGTTTTTCGGACTGCGGCTTCCATGATTAATACACTGCATTTCTGCAAAATGGAGGTCGGTCTATGAGCCTTCTATATTTTTTGATCAGTCTGCTCGCCTCGGGGCTGGGGGGCATCTGCGGCATCGGCGGCGGGGTGGTAATTAAGCCGGTGCTGGATGCGACCGGCACCATGAGCGTCAGCGGCGTGAGTTTTCTTTCCGGCTGTACGGTGCTCTCCATGTCGATCATCTCGGTACTCCGCAGCCGCAAAAACCAGGGCGTCATCGATGTCAAAACCAGCACGCCGCTCGCCGTTGGCGCCGTGCTGGGTGGCATCGTTGGAAAGTTGGCGTTTGACCTACTGAAATCATTGTTCCAGAACGAGAACCATGTTGGCGCGGTAGNNCTTCGTTTGCCGTGAACCGGCTGTTTATCGGTTTTATGGCGATTATTGTCGCGATCAGCACGTATAATCTTTATAAATTTTTGAATTGAAAAGAGAATGCTATGGAACTGCAGCGCTTCTTCTGGCTGGTTCTGATTGCGGCGGCAGCTTCACTGGTGCAGAGCAGCACCGGCTTTGGGTTTTCCATTCTGGCCATGTCCCTGTGGCCGCTGGTGATGCCCTATAAGACCGCAGCCTCCGTGACGGCGTTCAGCTCCGTCACTATGATCCTATTCATCACATGGAAGCTGCGCAGGCACATCAATTTCAAGGGGATGCTTTACCCACTCATCTCCTCCACTGTGACGAGCCTTATCGGCGTCTATGTTATGGTAAGGGCTTCCGATGCGGTGATGCTGCGTGCCCTCGGTCTGCTGCTGGTACTGCTCTCTGTCTATTTTATCTTTTACGGCAGCCGCATCTCTATTGCCCAAACGCCAAGAAACGGCCTGATTGCCGGAGCCGTCAGCGGCTTGTGCAGCGGCCTTTTTAATCTCGGCGGCCCGCCTATGGTTATCTACTGCCTTTCCTCCGCTGCGGATAAGAACGAAAACAGTGCCACTCTGCAGTTTTATTTTGCCATCAACGGGAGTATCGTGATCCTGCTTCACTTGCTGGCAGGGAACATTGATCTGCAGATTATGCAGTTCAGCGCCATGTCGCTTGTCGGCGTGGCGGCAGGCACGCTGGGCGGGTATGCTTTGTTTCAGAAAATTTCCCTCCTGTGGATCCGCAGGCTGGTCTACGGCTTCATGTTGCTGTTCGGCCTCTACTTGCTGATTTGGGGATAAGGCATCATTTAACGGGCTAAGGGGGAATCTGCATTCTGCCAGTGTTACAAGTGGAAACGGTCGGGGGTCGGTACTGGCCGGAAGCATTACCCGAAAGTCGACTGATCTCCTTGCATCTTTGGAATGCTTGTATTCCACGAAAGACAATGGCTGAAACAATCTTGGACGTTTGTAAAAAGATGGGGAAAACGCAAAATTAGCCCTAATTACATTAAATCGCCGGTGCCGTACAGGTGCCGGCGATTTAATGTAATTAGGGGTTCTGACCGGCTCCTTTTCAATACCGGGAAAGGTATTAAAAAAGTTCATACTGGTCAAAATTTGAAATTGCTTTATACTTAATACAGAAAGAGCAAATTGAATACGCGAAATGACTGTAAACTATAAAAGTTAATTTTATGAAAAGGGGGAGATTAGGGTGCTAACTCTGAATCTGGATTCTGCCATTTTTTACTTTGGCCAGGAGAAGGTAGAGGGTTGTGTCAGGGAAATGAAAGATGTCGTTGCAGATGTCTTTTCCGATAAAACAGAGGATCGTGAACAGGTTTTCGGCTGGTATGAAGTAGCGAAATGGACAGAGCCGGAACTCCTTGCGAAAATGGAAGCTAAGGCCCGCGAAATTCGCGAAAAAGCAGACGTGTTCGTGCTGGTAGGCGTCGGCGGCTCTAACAACGGAGCCCGCGCCGTTATCAAGGCGATGGAGGCGCTTGCAGAGGACGACCCGGGGGTCGAGATTGTGTACGCAGGGAACAATCTTTCATCGAATGCGGTTCACCGCCTGCTGCATCGGCTCGAGGGGAAATCCGTCTACATAGATGTAATCGCCAAAAATTTCGAAACGTTGGAGCCGGGTCTTGCATTCCGGGTTCTACGCCAATGGATGTGGGAACACTACGGTGAGAAGATTGCCGAACGCGTGATTGTTACCGGCACTTCCGGAAGCCGTCTCGACACTATTGCACAGGAAAACGGATACCTTTTCCTGCCTTTCCCGGAGGACATCGGCGGACGGTACTCCGTGATTTCTCCCGTCGGGCTGTTCCCAATGGCGGCTGCGGGCGTTGACATCCGCTCGCTTGTCCAAGGTGCGGCAGATATGGAGAAAGCCCTGAAAGCCGAAGCCCCGGAACAGAATCCGGCGGTGCTTTATGCGGCGGTTCGCCACTTGTGCGAGCAGAACGGCTTCGCGATGGAATTTCTCTCTTCGTTTGAGCCCGCGCTTGAGTATTTTGCAAAGTGGTGGGTGCAGCTGTTCGCAGAGAGCGAGGGCAAGGATCATTCCGGCCTGTACCCGGTTGCGTGTTCCTTCTCGGAGGATCTGCATTCGGTCGGGCAGTATATCCAGAGCGGCAAGCGGAACCTCGCAGAGTTGTTCCTTTATGTAGAAGAGCCGGAATACCGCTACACCGTTCAGCAGGATCGGAAAATCGAAGACGGCTTTTCGTACCTTGACCAAAAGGATATTGCTTCCATCAACGACACGGCGTTTTCCGCAACGGCCAAAGCGCATGCGGAGGGCGGCGTCCCAGTCAGCATTCTTTCCATCCCTCGGCTTACGCCTTACTATTTCGGGCAGATGTTCTATTTCTTCGAATTCACCTGTTATCTTTCGGGTATGTTTAACGGCATTAACCCGTTTGACCAACCCGGGGTGGAAGCGTATAAGTCCATCATGCTCCGCAGCCTGAAAACGGGCACGGAAATGAAAGCAACAACAATCTAGTATAGAAACAGGAGTAGATGTTTATGAATGAAAAAAAGATGCAAAAGAAAGGGGAAGGTTTTCTTTCAGGGCGCATCTGGGTGCTAATCTCGTTCCTGCTGGCCCTGCTTTTGCTGCAGCTTCTGTCCGTTCTTCCGTCCACCTCTATTGTGTTCTCGTCCCCGGTGCAGATTGTAGAGTCTTTCATCTCGAGGGCGCAGGACGGCACCATCTGGACGAATATCGGCATGAGTATGTTCCGCGCGATATGCGGTTTCTTACTCGGCTTTGTGATCGCGATTCCAGTCGCGTTCCTGATGAGCTGGTATAAGGTTTTCCGGAACCTCGTGGAGCCATGGATTCAGTTTGTACGAAACATTCCGCCGCTCGCTTACATCCCGCTGGTCATTGCGGGTGTGGGTGTTGGAGAATCGGCCAAGGTCGTCGTGATCTTTGTCGCGACATTCCTTGTCAATGTCATCACTATCTACCAGGGCATTCGCGACGTAGATGTAACGCTTATTAAGGCGGCGCGCGTCCTCGGCGCGAACGATAGGGCTATTTTTATTAAAGTAATTATTCCGGCATCGGTTCCATTCCTTCTGGTCGGCATGCGCCTTGGCCTTTCGACCGCTCTGACAACACTGATCGCGGCGGAAATGACGGGCGCCTCCAGTGGCCTCGGCATGATGATTACTGCGGCGGGCGAATATTACGATATGTCCACGGTGGTCATGGGCATCATTATTATTGGCATCATCGGTCTGATCTTTGAGCAGATCGTCAAATTCCTAGAAAGGAAGTTAACCTCATGGCAGGAAACGCAGACAACGTAAAAGTAAGAATCGATAACGTAGAAAAAATATTTAACGGCTCGAAGGGCGAGACAGTCGCTCTGAATGGCGTGAGTATGGATATCACCGAAAATGAATTCGTGTGTGTGGTGGGTCCTTCCGGCTGTGGAAAGTCCACTTTGCTGAATATTATCGCGGGGCTGCAGCAGCCGACCTCCGGAACTGTATACCTGGACGGCAAAGAAATCTCAGGTCCTGGCCCCGAGCGCGGCGTTGTGTTCCAGCAGTACGCGCTTTTTCCGTGGCTCACCGTGCGCAAAAACGTCGAGTTCGGTCTAAAGCTGAAGGGCTTGAGCAAGGCGGAAATGGACGATGTGGTGAACAATTATCTCGAGATGGTTGATCTGAAGGAATTCGCAGACAGCTTCCCTAAAGAGCTTTCCGGCGGAATGAAGCANNGCTCATGGACGAACCGTTCGGTGCGCTGGACGCGCAGACTCGGGCCCAATTGCAGGAGGACCTGCTTGAAACATGGGAAAAGGAGCGCAAGACCTGCTTCTTCATTACGCATGATGTCGAGGAAGCAATTCTGCTTGCACAGACAGTTGTCATCATGAGTGCTCGCCCCGGTCGTGTGAAGGAGTGTGTCAAGATCGATATTCCGTATCCGCGCAATCAGGGCACAAAATTGACCCCCGAGTTCATTGAATTAAAGAATTATATTTGGGAGAGAGTTTACAAAGAATACCTAGAGGTTCGGGCCTAAAAACTAATAATCTAAAAATGGAGGGTTATTTATGAAAAGGATTCTCAGTGCAGCCATTTCTGTTCTTACCGTCGCCGCCATGTTGACAGGATGCAGCGGCAACAGCACAGCAGCTACTTCCACCGCCGCTACTGGGGCGGCTTCCAGTGTGTCGACCGCGTCGAGCGCGCTCCCCACAATCAAGATGAGGGTCGCCTACATGCCGAACATGAGCAGCGCCAGTGCGATTGTCACCGCAATTCAGATGGGTTACTTTAAAGATGAGGGCATTGACGTCGAAACTGTGAAGTTCTCGAAAGGCCCGGATGAAATCGCCGCTATGGGCAGCGGAAACATAGATGTTTCGCAGATAGGCACTGGTGCGCATGTCCTCTGTGCGCAGGGACAGGCGAAAATCTTCGCCTATGATG
Organism: Ruminococcaceae bacterium UBA3451; assembly: GCA_002378845.1. Classification (GTDB taxonomy): domain Bacteria; phylum Bacillota; class Clostridia; order Oscillospirales; family Acutalibacteraceae; genus Caproiciproducens. The sequence goes on from DFRY01000053.1 coordinate 117,205, forward strand.
ATTCTTCCATTAACGACGAAGTTCTGGCGAACAAAGCAAAAGGCATCACCAAAATTGCGGATTTAAAAGGCAAAACTGTCGCTGCCACGCTCGGTACTTCCAGCGAGCAGATTCTGAAGCTGGCACTGGAATCCGTCGGCTTGACTGAGAAAGACATCAACCTCGTACAGATGGACTCCGCCGCAGCCGCGACTGCCATGATTAGCGGAAAAGTTGACGCCTGCGCAACATGGTCTCCTTCCACCATTACCATTATGGATAAAATGGGAGACAATGTGATCATGTTTGCAAACAACAAGACTTTCGCGAGTAAGACGACTTCGCCGTCTAGCTTTATCTGCACCAACGATTATTACGCGAAAAATCAGGATGCTCTCGTCCGCTTTACGAAGGCCCTGCTGAAAGCGCAGGACTACCGTACGAGCCATCTGAGTCAGGTAGCCGATTGGGTCGCCGAACTCGTCCAGCAGGATAAGAAGACCATTGAAAAGACCACACTCGACAGCGAGTGGTTGACTGCCAATGAAATTTACCAAAAGGCGAAAGACGGGAGCTTTAAGACGATGTATGAAGTTCAGCAGACGAATTTCGTCTCCAACGGCTCTCTGACCAACAAGGTCGACGTTGGTAACTATTTCTCACCGGATATTATGGTCAAGGCGTACGAAGCGAATCAGAAGTAATCTGAGTTCTCCCAAATATTCTCTACAACGCAGAATAGGGTAAAGCGAAAGCTTTATCCTATTTTGCGCTCTTTGATTAAATCCCCAAAAGAGCGTATGATAAGATAAAGAAGCCTAAAAAGGGGGAATCTCGCATGCTGATTATCATTCTTGCAATCCTNNAAAGCGCCAATTACCTGCTGTCATTCGGCCTTTGTGCCAGCCTGATTGTGATGTTCACCGGTATTATCGTTTATACGGCGAAGATTGGTGGCCTCAGTGATGCGCAGTATATTTTTCTGTTTCTCTCCATGCATATCCAGACGCATATTCAGGATATGATCATAACGTTGGACCGGCTGGGGTATCTGATTGCGATTGGACGCTACGTGTTCCCGTATTTTCTTCTGATGATTGCGTTTAAATACTCGACGATTCCGTTCATTTTCCGGCACATTCGGTGGATGAATCTTACGGCATTGCTGCCGGTTGTTTCGCTGGTGCTCTATTATCCGCAGATATTCTACGTAATTGTGCGCAACCGTTTTACGTTACAGCGGGCGATGATGACGGCGATGCCGGTCTGGATTCTGGTCTACCTTTTGGTGGCGGTCGCTTTGATGATCCGGGAATATTTCGAGATTCCGGTCAAGTATTTTCGCAGACAGTTCCGAAATATTTTATTCTTGGATGTCAGCCTTGCTGTTCTTTACGTACTTCACTGTTTTCAGGACCCTATTCAGGTCTACCAACTCTACGGTTCGCAGTACTTGTGGGTCAGCGGGTTTTCTTACGCAAATCCCGCCATGCCGCTGTTCGGCTGGGTAGCGCTCACAGCGCTGATGATCCTGTTTTCGGTTCTGGGGCTGTGGAATTTGATTCGCTACACACAGGTGAATTATCAGACGAATCAGGAAGAGATTGTGCTGCAGCGGAAATTTGACAGTACCAGTGCGGGTGTTTCGGTGTTCGTGCACAGCATTAAAAATCAGCTTCTTTCCTCCGGCGTGGTTTACAAGCGCACGAGCAGGCTGCTCGAGCAGGAGACTCCGGATTTAGAGGCGCTGAAAGAGAACATTAACCTGCTCGCCGAACTAAATAATAACATGCTCGCCCACATTAACCGGTTGTACGTGAGCACGAAGTCCCATTCCATTTCACTCACGCCGGTTTCGGTTGATGACATTGCGGAGCTTGCGATCCAACATTTCCACGAAAAATACCCCGAGGGTAAAGTTGACGTAACCCTCAGCACCCACGCGAGCGTACTTGCAGACAAGGCAAGTCTGAGCGAGGCGATCTATAATCTGCTTACGAACGCGCAGGAGGCGATTCTTTACGCAGGCCGGAGCGACACGGGTCGGATCGAGTTAAAAACTTACAACGGGCGGATCTATACATTCTTTGAAGTGAGCGACAACGGCGGCGGCATTTCGAAAAACGAACAGAAAAAGATTTTTGACCCGCTTTACACGACAAAAAACACGAATGTTAACTGGGGCATGGGGCTGCATTACGTCAAACGCATTGCAAAAAGCCATTACGGTAATCTGCGGTTCCAGAGCACTCCGGGCGAGGGAACAAGCTTTTTCCTGACGTTGCCGCGCTACGACCCACATATGCAGGAGGGGCACTATCCCGCAGAGTAATTAGCAAATCAGAAGGGGGAGCATTATGGCGGAAAAAATCAGGGTGATCGTCGCGGAAGATTTCAAGCTTCTCTGCGACGATCTATGCGAATATATCAACGAGCAAAGCGACATGCAGGTGGTGGGTGCCGCGCAGTCGAAGGCGGAAGTCGTGAAGCTTGCCGAGTCCACCGAGTGCGACATTATCCTGATGGATATCGAGATGGAGACAGCGTGCTCCGGCATCGAGGCGGCGGAGATGATCCTTGATCAAAGCCCCGATCAAAAGCTAATCTTTCTCACCGCACATGAGACCGATGACATGATCCTCACGGCCATGGCGACCGGCGCTGTAGATTATGTCGTAAAGGGGCGCAGTTATGATGAAATTTTGAATCACGTGCGCGCCGCATATAATGGCAAACCGATGATGGAAGCCAACATCCAACAGAAAATCATCCATGAATACTCACGATTGCGCCAGTCGGAACACAGTCTTTTGTTTTTCATCCATAACATTTCACAACTCACTGCTGCGGAGCGTGATTTAATCAAGCTGCTTCTGCAGGACAAGAGCACGCGGGAAATTGCAAAGATACGCAGTGTTGAGCAAGTTACGGTGAAAACCCAGATTAAAAGCCTGCTGCGAAAGTTCCACTGTCGGCGAACGAAGGAGATTGTTACACTGATCAACGAATTAAATATCGGGCATCTTTTTTAAGGGCCGGTCTATGCCGCTGCAGAACCATGCACTTGGGCACAGGGGAATTTAGGTTCGCTGGGACTTAAAATATCGATCTTAACACAATTTATTTTCCAGAAATACTAGAGCGTGTATGCAAATTTAAAAAACGACGGATATTTCCCTGAATAGTGGGACTTCTAGAAAAATCAAACAAATACTTTTTGTATTCGGAGCATTCTTGACGACAAAGGAACTTTTTTCAGTAGAAATATTTACGCAGTGATTCGAAAAATGGGGTCATCAACGCTAAAATAGGGAATACCCAAAACGGGTATTCCCTATTTTAGTACGAGCGTTCATAACGACANNAAACGAATGTTATATCGCTCCATGCGTAAAGTAATCTGGCAATGGGTTATACGTAGGGGATTTACAGAAAATACTCGTTTTCACGTCTGTTCTTCAGTTTCCCTGAAAAGTCTGACGCAAATGCAAGGTAACTTTCGACGTTCATATTTTTGGCTCCCACCGGACAATTACGAATACAGCGGAAGCAAGAAATACAGTGATCGTCGATGGTTTTGAAATCTTCCCCGATGGAGTGTGTCGGGCAATCTTTCGCGCAAAGGCCGCATGAAGTACAAGTATTAGAGGTAAGCGGCCGGAAAGAGCCGCCATTGCCGCCATCTCTGTACGGTCGGTTTCCACTTATGTGTATCTTCGTATTTTTGTTTTCCGCGGCTCGGCGGGCAAATTCTTTATCTGCAGCCAAATCGTTTGAGTCGGGCCGGTCGGTCTGGATTTCGCCGAACGTATGGCGGCCGATTAAGGCGGCCGCGCCTTTGACCATAAATCCCTGTGTTTCAGCTAGATCGTCAAGTTCCAGAAGCGCGTCGTCATAATGCCGGTTACCATAAGTTACCACAATAATGCATGGGGTCTGATTTCCTTTAAACCGAGACAAACGAACTGCAGCTACCTTTGGTATGCGTCCACCATACACAGGCATACCTATAATCGCGAAATCCTCTGAAGTAAAAACACATTGCGTTATTGCTGCCTCAACAGTCACGTCATAATCCTGGCATACGCTTTCGAGGGCAGCTGCCATAGCATCCACACTCTTTTTGGTGTTTCCGGTAGGTGAAAAATAGATTTTTGAGATTTTATTGCTCATAATATGCCTCCGCTATTAAGTTATATCCTGATTATATCACTCTTTGCCGACAACACTGTCATAAATCAAAAAATCGTTTCTACAGAATGATTTCTCACTTCCTGTAGAAACGATTTTGATGCCGGTGGTCTGAAATCAATAGTATTACTACTTTTACATATCACACAGCAGCCTGAACACGCTATGCTCCACCAAAGAAAATCCTTGCGAACTTTAATGTTTGCAAGGCCCAGACGATCGAAGGTAAAGGCTATATTCAAATGACATATATGTGTGCTGCAAAAGCAACTGTGTTTTCCTCTGCGTACAGCTTTTAAGATCATAACGGCAGTCGCCGCCACCCGTTTGAACGGATGGCGGCGACTGCTTACGCTTTTGATTCAATTACATCATGTCGTGGCAGGTTCTCGCAATAACATCGAGCTGCTGTTCCTTTGTCAGGTCAATGAATTTTACCGCGTAGCCGGACACACGAATTGTAAAGTTTGCGTATTCCGGTTTTTCGGGGTGTTCCATCGCGTCCTTCAGCTTTTCAACGCCGAACACATTCACGTTAAGGTGATGAGCACCGTGATCAAAATATCCGTCAAGAACATGTACCAGCGTTTCGCTTTGTTCTTCTACGGTGTGCCCAAGCGCGCCCGGGCTGATGGTCTGGGTATTGGAAATACCGTCAAGCGCATACTCGTAAGGCAGTTTTGCAACCGAGTTCAGGGAGGCGAGAAGCCCGTTCTTTTCTGCGCCGTAGGACGGATTTGCGCCCGGTGCCAATGGGGCCCACGCCGGTCTTCCGTCCGGGAGGGTTCCGGTATTTTTACCGTAAACAACGTTGGATGTAATCGTAAGTACGGATGTTGTGGGCTCCGAATCACGATAGGTATGGTACTTACGAAGCTTTTTCATAAAGGCTTTCAAAAGCCATACAGCTATATCGTCCGCACGGTCGTCGTCGTTTCCGTACCGCGGAAAATCACCGTCGATTTTAAAGTCCACCGCTACGCCGTTTTCATTTCGAACCGGGGTCACCTTTGCATATTTAATGGCGGACAAAGAGTCGACCACATGGGAAAATCCGGCAATACCGGTAGCAAAGGTTCTTCTTACATTGGTATCAATCAGCGCCATTTCCGCCGCTTCGTAGTAATACTTGTCATGCATGTACTGAATGAGGTTCAATATATTTACATACAGCCCTGCCAGCCAATCCATCATGACATCGTATTTCGCCATCACGTCCTCATAATCAAGGACTGCAGAGGTAACGGGTTTATAATCAGGCCCTACCTGCTGACCGCTCTTTTCATCAATGCCGCCGTTGATTGCGTACAGCAGGCATTTCGCAAGATTTGCGCGGGCACCGAAAAACTGCATTTCCTTGCCGGTCTGCGTTGCGGACACACAGCAGCAAATGCTATAGTCGTCGCCCCAAACCGGGCGCATAACGTCGTCGTTTTCATATTGAATGGAACTGGTTTTCACGGAAATATAAGCGGAATATTTCTTGTAGTTTTCCGGAAGCTTCGAAGAATAAAGCACGGTAAGGTTCGGTTCCGGCGCTGGCCCCATGTTTTCCAGCGTATGCAGAAACCGGTAGTCGTTTTTGGTTACCATATGGCGGCCATCCATTCCAAGGCCTGCTGTTTCCAGTGTAGCCCAGACGGGGTCCCCGGAGAACAGTTGGTTGTAAGAAGGAACACGGGCAAACTTTACCATTCTGAGTTTTAAAACCAAATGGTCAATTAATTCCTGTGCTTCCTGTTCGGTCAGCGTTCCTTCCTTTAAGTCACGGTCAATATAAATATCAAGGAAAGTTGATACACGTCCCACGCTCATCGCCGCGCCGTTCTGGCTGCGGATTGCCGCAAGGTACCCAAAGTACAGCCACTGAACAGCCTCTTTTGCGTTATTGGCCGGCTTTGAAATATCAAACCCATACCCTGCCGCCATATTCTGCATTTGCTGTAAGGCTTTGATCTGATCGGCAACTTCTTCTCTTAGACGAATCACATTATCGGTCATGGTGCCGGAACCGCAATTCGCAAGATCCTCTTTTTTCTCTGCAATCAGGTGGTCGGTGCCGTAAAGGGCGACCCTGCGATAATCGCCGACAATGCGGCCGCGCCCGTACGTATCCGGCAGACCGGTAATAATCTTATTGTGGCGCGCCTTTTTCATCCCCGGGGTATACGCGTCAAAAACCGCCTGATTGTGCGTTTTATGGTATTCTGTAAAAATTTTATGTAATTCCGGGTCGGGAGTATAGCCATATGTAGTGCAGGCTTCTTCCGCCATATGGATTCCGCCGTAAGGCATGAACGCTCTTTTCAGCGGTTTGTCCGTTTGCAGGCCCACCACTTTTTCAAGGGCTTTGTCGGCGCTGTCAATATAAGCCGGTTCGTAAGCCGTAATACCGGAGACAACCTTAGTCTCCATGTCCAACACGCCGTCTTTCGTCCTTTCCTGCTTCTGCAGTTCCTGCACTTTTCCCCAAAGCTTGTTTGTCGCGTCAGTAGGCTCTTCCAAAAAGCTTTGATCCCCGTCGTACTGTGTGTAGTTATTCTGAATGAAATCTCTCACATTGNNCATTGACGTCGTCCAGCCAATGTGCCCCTTTGAAACTTCTCCATTCCTGCTTCATAAAATCTGCTCCTTACTTGAGATGTTTTGCAGTGCTCTGCTGCAGTTCGAGGTCTTGTTTGTGAAATCTAATAACAAAACTTAATTATAACTTAACTTATTTCGCGTATTAATTCCTTGATTATAATCAATAAATGAAGCTTTTTACCTGCCAAAGATTTCCTGGGGCGCGGCGACGCTTGCTCCGCGCAAAATCCGTTCCGCGTTTTTCACGCGCTCCGCACTGGGGGATTCCACTCCCTGAAGAGTATAAGGAATGCCAAGCTTTTGCCACTTGTACTCCCCGATGGGGTGGTAAGGAAGCACTTCTACCTTTTCCACATTTCGCAGGGAAGCGATGAAATCACGCGTTTTTTGCAGGTAACCGTCATCGTCTGTAATTCCGGGAACAAGCACGTACCGAATCCAAATGGGCTTGTTAATGTCGGACAAATACCGAAACATTTCAATGATGTTTTCATTTGGCTGGCCTGTCAGCTTTTTGTGTTCCACGGGGTCAATGTGCTTGATATCCATTAAAAGAAGATCCGTGTGCTGTATCAGTTTCTGAAATTTCGAAAAAAAAGGTTCTTCCTTCGTGAAAGGTTGTCCCGCCGTATCAATCGCGGTATGAATTCCACGCGCTTTTGCCTTTTGAAACAGATCGAGAAGAAAATCAATCTGCAAAAGGGGCTCCCCGCCGCTGACCGTAATTCCGCCGTCTTTTCCCCAATATCCGCGGTAACGTTCTGCCTGGTCCAGCAATTCGTCTGCCGTGCGTAAATCATTGGAATGCGGATCCCACGTATCAACGTTGTGGCAATAGCGGCAGCGCATTTTGCATCCCTTCAAAAAGATTATGAATCGAACACCCGGGCCGTCAACGGAGCCGAAGGATTCTGTTGAATGGATTGCTCCTTTATTCATATGATCTCTCCCTTTCTGGTGCTTTCAGCATACTCCCGTTTTTACTTTTTTTCTTTGATTAGGATCAAGTTTTCAACTAAGAACCGCCTTCCAGCTGTCAGGCAGTATGGTGTACCAAAAGCGAAAAGGGCTTGCCACCTGCATATCGCAGATAACAAGCCCTCTCGGTTATTTTATTCAAATTTAATTACTGGGCTTACTTCACTGGCTTCATATATTTTTTTCAGCCCACTGCGATCCGTAACCAGAATCTTCCCCTGACCAAGCCTTTTAATGAGATGTGCTTTTTCAAATCGGCTCAGGATCCTGCTGACAGTCTCCGGGCGCAATCCGATGCTGGCAGCGATATCCTCCAGTTTCAACTTAATTTCCGGCCCAACGCACCGAATATCTCTGTCCAGCAAAAATCCCGCCAGCCGCACTTTCGGGTCACGGATGGAAAGCAGCAGCGCCTTTTCATTGGAATCCTTTAGCCGGAGGGAGAGAAGCGAAATAAGATTCATCGCAATACCCGGGCGATCTGCCAGAAGCTGTATAAATTCACTTTTTCGGATCTCACACAAATCCACCTTTGTTAGGCACACTGCTGAATACGGAAAAACGGCATTTTCAAGAAAAAGATTTTCCCATATGGCGTCTCCATCGTGAATAATATCAAGGATGTATTCATTTCCATCAGCATCATATTTACAGAGCTTAATCCTTCCTTTTCGGATAATCAGAACAGAATCGACTTTCTCACCTACTCTGAACAGCGTGCTGCCTTTTGCTCTGGTCGTCGGTATGGAATTCTCGGTAAGACTTTTCTTTACATCTTCCGGAAGTGCGCGGAACAATGGGATAGCCGCAGTGCACAAAATACAGTTTTGACAATTTGCGCATCTCGATAATATTTTTTTATCCGTTTTTTCCATAAAATATCCTTCCTGCAAATTTCAATATTCAAAGCGTCTTTTATTTATTTTATCACAACCTGGATGGCGTGTGAAGGAACAAAAATTATACCCTACCCAGAATCACAATTCAACCCAAAACGCGCAAATGTTGAAAATATTGGACTTGACGCTCTTTGGCAATATCTGTCTTTATGCAATGAGCTGGTGGTTGCCCACGATCAACTAATATTTCAAATTGACAAAATTGTTGATGCTCGCCCCTGTGCTTCTCTCAAGGCTGGAGGGACCAGAATGTTCTTCTGCATTCCATCCAATGGGCGGCGGTGTTTTTCTTGAAAACCATTTACATCCTAAACGAATCCAATGTTTACGCCATTTTGCAATAGATTCATCTTTTCCCATACCCTTTTCGATCAGACCATTAATAAATGTTATTTAAGATTTTGTACCATTGCTCAAGCAAGATTATTTGAACTTTATCTTTACGGTGAATTGCGTAATTGTTTTTTGCAGATGCCGAAATACCGAAATCGTGGTATAATTAAAAATAATAATTTGAGAAGGTGGTATTTTATGGCTTTTCAGCAAGATTGGGTTATGCGCCAGATAGAAATGCTGGTTCAATTCGTGGCAAGAACGATATTTCATAAAGATTCAATAGTCTACGATATTATTGATGAAACAAATCTCTCTGATGAAGATTTGTTATATAAAAAATTAAGAGAAATGATTGCAAAACACGAGATTTGTGAAGCTGAAGATTTATTGTTTGATAATCTTGATGTCGATGACAACCAAAGTTTAGCGTTGGCTTTGGATTTTTACCAGAAACTAAACCGAATGACGGATGATGAATTAGAAGCTCATAACTTTTCTCGGCAGGAAATCGACGATGGTGTTCATGAGATAATGCACAAGTTTAATATCCCTACATTGAATTTATAAATCCTCGTCAACTATCTATGCATCATCAACCTGCATTATTTCGGTGCATTGCTTCTTCCTGTCAAATAATCCAAGCTTACCCCAAAGGAATTAGCCAAGGCGATCAGCTGTGTCAATTCGCGGCAGTGTAACTTCGCGCTCGTAATTGCTGATAGCCAGGGGCTAAAATTAACCCCTCGTCGTACTGCTGTACGATACTATAAGCCAAATGAAATACCTTTGCTCCGTCCTGTTCGAATATCGACGCGAAGAGATTCGATAATATTTTGTGGCATAAATTTACTCATGGTTTTCACTGAATAAATCTAATTAATCGAATATAATAAATTCATATAAATACCTCAGTACCCGAATACTCCTTCTGATTTATCTTTGAGCTGCATTGAATAAATGCGGTTCTTTTTTTACCAAAATTTATACTTAAAAAGTAGTTACAAATTTGTTCATCGATTTTAATTCCATAAAATTATCATAAAGATTCCATCAATAACATTTTTGAAAAAATCCTGCGTAACTACTCTATGATTTACAAGCATCTCTGTGGCATCTAAAACTATTTCCTATAAGGGCGCTATAAAACATAAAATTTTTTATTCTTCTCAAATAATATGGCATCGTACCCATGGACAAATCCGCCGAAAGTTGTTAGTATATAGATAACATTACATTAACGATAACATTTTGATAAAATACGGAAGTGGAACGATGAAAAAGGATTATAACAGGCAGTCGGCAACGCTGAAAGATATTGCGCAGAAGACAGGGTACAGCATCAACACGGTGTCGCGCGCTTTGCGAGATAAAGATGACATCGGTTTGGAAACAAGGGAAAAAATAAAACAGATTGCGCAGCAGATGGGCTACATCAACAATATGATTGCGTCCTCTCTTCGCCTGGGATATACCAATACAATCGCCGTTCTTCTTGGCGATGTATCGAACCCTCATTTTGCGATTATGATGAAGGAAATTGAAGAACACGCCCGTCAGCTTGGTTACTTTTCGTTTTTAATTAATACCAATGAGGATGACAAAGTAGAATTTGAAGCGATTCAGTCCGCACTGAATAAAAACGTAGACGGAATTATCATTTGCCCTACCCAGCAAAGCGACAAGAACATACAGTATTTGAAAGAAACCGGCATTCCCTTTGTACTGATTGGTCGGCATTTTAAAAGCGTTAAAACGGATTACGTCATATGCAATGACGAAATGGGCGGTTACCAGGCAACGCGGTATCTGCTTGAAAAGGGGCACCGCAATATTCTTATGCTGAACGGCCCAAGCTACATTTCCAGTGCCGAAGAGCGTCTGCTCGGTTACCGAAAAGCGCATAAAGACTGCGGTGTGCCGGTCAACGAGGACTTAATCCGTGAAGTTGGCATTACCTCGGGCGGGTGTGCTTCCGTTTTGAACGATTTGCTGCAGAAGCGGATTAACAGTACGGCGATTTTCGCGTTCAGCGACATGATCGCATGGGATATGTGGTCCGGATTTTATCAGCACCATATTCAGGTCCCAAAGGAAATATCGTTGATTGGATTCGATAATATTCAGTCCCGCCTTGCTCTGCCGTTCCGGCTGAATTCCGTCAGCTCCTACAAAGCCCAAATGTCCATTGCGGCGGTTGACATTCTGGAGCAGAAGATGCGGGGCGAACAGGAGGATACCTATTCTACCGTCTTCATTGATACGAAACTGGCTGATGGGGATACGGTGGACAAGCCGTTAAAGGCACAATAAAATAGAAAATTTTAAACCGGTTCCTTTCGGAACCGGTTTTTTCAATTTAAGGCTGTTTAACGGCGCGTGCATTTTATCCTAAAAAATTTTCTTTCAGATTGCGTATTACGCAAGAACCCATTTGTGAAATCTGTGATTTATCCAAGATTCTTAAAATGCAACAACTGGGAAGACTTTTTCTGTGTAAATGTTCTTTAAGAAGATAATTATTTAGTGATATTATCTAAAAACAAGAAGGTAAATTGTCGGATTTTTTAAATTTTACCTATGGCGAAGAATTTATATTGACAATAACCAAAGGCAGTAGTATATTTACATTAACGATAACGTTAACGTTAATGTAAATTACATACGAAAAGAGAATCAACTTGAAGACGGGAACCATTTTCGATATTAAGGAGTTTGCAATTTACGACGGCCCCGGTTTAAGGCAAACGGTATTCCTGAAAGGGTGTCCGCTGCGCTGCAACTGGTGCCATAATCCGGAAGGCCTGAGTACCAAGCCGGAACTGATGGTCAGCACCGCATCGTGCATTCATTGCGGCAAGTGCGAACAGGTGTGCCGCCATGATACCTGTATTGCCTGCGGGGAATGCATTGATGTGTGTCCGCTGCGGCTTCGAAAAATTTGCGGAACACGGATGACGTCTGACGAGCTGGTAAATGTGCTGCGTGAAAACAGCGCGTATTATGCACTTTATGGCGGCGGGGTGACCTTTACCGGGGGCGAGCCGCTCCTTCAAGCGGACTTTTTGCTGGAGGTTTTGGAAAAACTGCCGGATTTGCATACCGCGATAGAAACATCAGGTTATGCAGATGCGGAGGTTTTCCGGAAGGTTATTCAGGCGGTGGACTACGTGATTATGGACATAAAAGTCGTGAATGATGAAATCCATAAAAAATATACCGGTGTCAGTAATGAACGCATTTTAAAAAACCTTGAAATATTGTGCGGCAGTGAAAAACCATTTGTCATCCGGATTCCGCTCATTCCGGGGGTTAACGACGAGGAAGAGAATTTTCGCGCGACTGCACGGCTGATTCAAAATGCGAAGATGCTGGAAAAATTAGAATTGCTGCCTTACCACAAAACAGCGGGCGCTAAGTACGCGATGGTGGGGAAAGAGTTTAAGCCGATGTTCAACATTGAACAGCCGGTGCACATTCCGAAGGGGATTTTTGAGGAATATGGGATAAGGAGCAGTGTGCTATGACGGAACGAATTAAATCGATGAAACAATTTTTTATAGCTGACAGGCGGCATTGGGACGTGCGCCGCAACGCGGAGGATCCATATCTGTTGGCGAAGCAGTTTGAAAAAGAAAAGACTCCGGCGGCGGAACGCGCTGTTTCAAGACTGCTGTATATGCTGAAAAACGAGCAGCCGGTAATATTTGAAGGGGAAAAAATTGTAATGACCCGCACCATTCCCGCGGTACCTGAACTGTTTACCGAAGCGGAGCTTGCACAGTTGAAAGCTGCGCACTGGGTTCATGAACTGGGTGATGTCAGCAATATTAACGTAGATTATACAAAACTGCTTTATACAGGATTCGACCGAAAAAAACAGGAAATTGAAGGTTACATCAAAACCTTTCGGGAACAGGGAGAAACCGAAAAAATAACATATTTGGAAAATACCGTGAAAATACTGAACGCCGTACAGAATCTTTCTGAGCGGTACCGGAAAAAGGCAGTGGAGTGCGGAAATGAAACGGTAGCCGCCAGTCTGGCTCAGGTTCCGGCAAATCCGCCCCGCACCTTTCTGGAAGCGCTTCAAATGTTCCGTATAATTCATTACACCATGTGGTGCGGGCACAATTATCACAATACGGTGGGGCGCTTTGACCAGTATATGTACCCTTACTTAAAAGCGGATTTGGAAGCAGGCCGCTTGGATTACGACAGCGCACTGGAACTTGTGGAAGAATTTTTCCTCACGTTCAACCGGGACAGCGACCTGTACCCCGGCATGCAGCAGGGGGACAACGGCCAAAGCATCGTGCTCGGCGGAAGAAACGAGGACGGAACCGACAGCTATAACGTGCTTTCTGAGCTTTGCCTGAAGGCAAGTCTGGAATTGAAGCTGATTGACCCGAAAATTAACCTGCGAGTACATAAAAACACTTCTCTGGAAACCTACGTTTTAGGAACTCAGCTGACGAAGCAAGGGCTGGGGTTCCCGCAATATTCCAATGACGATGTCGTAATACCGGGGCTGATGAAGCTGGGTTACAGCAGCAAAGACGCGCACAATTATGTGGTTGCGGCGTGCTGGGAATTTATTATTCCGGGCGCGGCTATGGATATTCCGAATATTGAAGCTTTTTCCTTTGCTTCGGCGGTAGACCAGGCCGTTTTTGAACAGCTGGAGAACTGCAGCGATTATAACGGGTTTCAACAGGCGGTTTATAAAAATATGAGGGAACAGACGGATGAATTGTGCGAAAAAGTAAAAAATCTGTATTTATTCCCCGCGCCGTTTCTTTCCGTTATGATGGATGGATGCATCGAGAATGCTCGTGATATCAGCCAGGGCTGCAAATACAACAACTTCGGGTTCCACGGCACCGGAATTGCGACTGCAGCAGATTCTATGGCGGCCATTAAAAAATACGTGTTTGAAGAACAAAAATTTGATAAAAAAGAGCTGGTATCGGCATTAAAAAGCGACTTCCGGCAGAAGGAACAGCTTTGCAATATGCTGCGGTTCGACGCGCCGAAAATGGGCAACAACGACGATTATGTCGACCAAATTGCCGCGGAGCTTTTAGAGGAGTTTGCGGAAAGTGTGGAGGGGAAAAAGAACGAACGCGGGGGAATCTTCCGCGCGGGCACCGGTTCCGCCATGTATTACGTGTGGCATTCCAAAGATCTTCCCGCAACGCCCGACGGCCGCCATAAAGGCGAGGGGATTGCGGCGAACTATTCCCCAAGCCTGTTCAGCCGCTGCAAGGGTCCGGTTTCCATCATCAAATCGTTTTCAAAGCCAAATCTGGAACGGGTAATCAACGGCGGGCCGCTCACGCTGGAACTGCACGACACGGTGTTCCGCACACCCGAAGCAATTGAAAAAGTGGCAACGCTTGTAAAGAGCTTTATGGAAATGGGCGGGCATCAGCTGCAGCTCAATTCCGTAAACCGCGATACAATGCTTGACGCCCAAAAGCACCCGGAAAAGTACCGTAACCTGATTGTTCGGGTTTGGGGCTGGAGCGGGTATTTTGTGGAGCTCGATAAAGAGTATCAGGACCACATCATTCAGCGAATGGAACTGTTGGTCTGAATTATTAGAAGGGGGGAAAACGATGGGTGCATATTTGCAGCTGAAAAATATATCCAAGCTTTTTTATCATGTAAAGGTTTTGGATCAGGTCAGCGTTGATTTTGAGCAGGGTGAAATCCATGTAGTAATCGGAGAAAACGGCGCAGGAAAATCAACCCTAATGAAAATCGTAGCCGGTTTTTTCAAGCCGGAAGAAGGACAGATTATTCTGGACGGACAGGAGGTGTCTTTTCAGAATCCGTTGGACGCCATCGGGCATCACATCTCAATGATTCATCAGGAGCTAATGCCGATTCCGCACCTGACGGTAGCGCAGAACATTTATTTGGGGAGGGAACCGGTTAACCGGTTAGGCTTGCTCGATCATGCCGCGCTGAATCAAAAGGCCAAAGAATTATTCGAGATGATCGGGGTTGACATTAACCCCAAAGCGCTCATGTGCAGCCTGAGCACCGCACAGGTTCAGCTTGTGGAAATCGCGAAGGCGGTTTCCTTCCAGTCAAAAATACTGATTATGGATGAGCCGACCTCGGCAATCAGCGATAAGGAAATAGAAAAACTGTATGACCTGATTTTTAAGCTGAAAGCGGACGGCGTTGCCATTGTATTTATTTCGCACAAGCTGGACGAAATTTTCCGCGTGGCGGACAAAATCACGGTGCTGCGCGACGGGGTTCTGGTCGACACGAAAAACGCCTGCGAACTGAATAAGGATTTGCTGATCTCCATGATGATCGGGCGCGACCTGACCAATATTTATTATAAGGTTCCCGCCCAGCTGGGCGAGCCGGTGCTCGAGGTTTGCAACCTTTCCAAAGCCGGGCTGTTTCATGACATCAGCTTTACGCTTCATAAAAATGAAATTCTGGGTGTTTCCGGGCTAATGGGTGCGGGGCGCACAGAAGTAATGGAAACGATTTTTGGGATGATTCGTCCGGATTCGGGGGAAATCCGAATCCACGGTCAGCCGGTGGAAATCAACAGCCCGAGCGACGCGCAAAAGCACGGCATTGCCCTGATTCCGGAGGATCGGAAGATTCTCGGCTTGAACCTGAAGGACAGTACCGGTTTTAACGTAAGTATTTGCAGCATTTCAAACTTCATCAAGGCGTTCATGGTGGACAATAGCTCGGAAAACGAAGCAATCGAGCGGATGATCCGCGATTTGAACATAAAGGTGAATTCCCGGAAAACACCGGTCGTATCCCTGTCGGGCGGCAATCAGCAGAAGGTGGTCATTGCAAAATGGCTGCTGACCGAAGCTGACATCTTAATTATGGATGAACCGACCCGGGGTATTGACATCGGCGCAAAAACGGAAATTTATAAGCTGATTACCCAGTTGGTTCAAAACGGGAAATCCGTCATTATGGTATCGTCGGAACTTCCTGAAATTATCGGTATGAGCGACCGCGTCATTGTACTTTGCGAAGGTAAGCTGACGGGGGAACTGACAAAGGATGAAATCAGTCAGCAGGCGATTATGAGGCATGCGACTCAGCAGGCTGCAACACATTGAGGAGGCTGTCAAATGGCTTTGATACAACAAAAACTTGCACCCCAGTTCCGTAAAATTACGGGGAATATTTCCAGGTACGGTATTTATATCGCGTTTGTCGTTATTTGTATTTTCTTTGCTGCGGTAAATCCGCTCTTTATTACGCCGGGAAATGTGCTGAACATTATTCGCCAGGTTTCGTTTAACGCGATTCTGGCAATGGGAATGACTATGGTCATTATTACCGCGGGAATTGACCTTTCCGTGGGCTCCGTTTTGGCATTGTCCGCGGTCATTTCGTCAAGCTTTATTAAAATAGCCGCTCCGGTTCTGTCGGTTCCGCTGGCTGTCATTGTGGGGCTGGCAATCGGCGCGGCGTGCGGCCTGTTCAACGGTTATATGATTACGAAAGGAAAGCTGGCTCCGTTTATTGTAACCATGGTTATGATGACGATGGCACGCGGTGCGGCACAGCTTTATACTACAGGGCGGCCGGTTACCGGCTTGCTGCCGGACTTTGACTTTTTGGGCGCCGGCTTCTTTTTGGGCATACCGATTCCAATTTACATTCTTGCTTTGGTTGTGCTGATAACCTATTTCATTCTGAACCGGCTTAAAATCGGTCGTTATATCTACGCGGTCGGCGGCAACGAACAGGCTGCACGCGCTTCGGGCATTAAGGTAGGGCGCGTAAAGATTTTTGTTTACATATTTTCCGGCATGATGTCCGCACTGGTTGGAATTGNNGGCTATGAGCTGGACGCCATTGCGGCGGCGGTAATCGGCGGTACGAGTATGGACGGCGGCAAGGGCAAGGTAATTGGCACCTTAATCGGTGCGCTGATTATCGGAACCATCAGCAACGGGTTGGACATTTTGAATATTTCCGCTTACTGGCAGCAAATCATCAAGGGTATTATTATTTTGGTTGCGGTTCTTCTGGATAAAAAAGACTGATATGAACAGCGTGATACCGAAACGCTGATTCCATATAATTAGAAATTTTTAGGAGGAAAAATGATGAAAAGGTACAAAATCTTATCGCTGGTAATGGCAATGGTGTTGACGGTGTTTTCGTTTGCGGGGTGCGCACAGCAAACATCCGCCCCGGCTGCGGCAAGCTCGGCTCAACCCGCCGCTGAGTCCGGCGATACCGCGTCTTCCGCAAAAAGGGAAATCGTAATCGGCTGCACACTGCAGAATCTTTCCGAGGAATTCATGACCATGCTCAAAGGTGCAATGGATTTGGAACTGAAAAATTATGACAACGTGAAGCTGATTGTCAACAACGCGGAAGGCAAACCGGACAAACAGGCTTCCCAGCTGGACAGCTTTATTGCTCAGAAGGTTGATGCTGTCATTATCTCCCCTGTAGACGCGGACGCGCTTGCGCCTGCCGTTAAGTCAGTTGTTGACGCCGGAATCCCCTGCATCACCTGCAGCGCAGACGTTACAGGCGACATGGGCCAAATTTGGGTCGGTTCTGAAAATGAAAACGGCGGCGAAATTGAAGCCAAATACATCGCAGATAAACTGAACGGGAAAGGCAATGTTGCTGTTTTAAGAGGCCCGCTCGGTGCTTTTGCAGAACAGGGACGTTTTAAAGGCTACGAGACTGCATTCAAAAACTATCCGGATATTAAAATTGTATTTGACCAGACTGCAAACTGGCAGCGCGACGAAGCAATGTCGCTTGTAGAAAATCTTCTTACAACAGGAACCCAAATCGATGCGATCCTCTGCCAAAACGATGATATGGCACTGGGTGCGTTGAAGGCAGTCAAGGCGGCGGGCAAAGAAGGTAAAGTTGTGATTGCCGGTATTGACGCTATTAAAGACGCACTCGACTCCGTTAAGGCGGGCGAACTGAACGCAACCTGTTTCCAGGATGCCATCGGTCAAGGAAAGGGCGCGCTTGACATGGCGGTAAAAGCGGCAAACGGCGAAAAAATTGAGCGCACAAATATCCCGTTTGAACTGGTAACCAAGGAAAATGTCGATCAGTATTACAGCCGCATTAAACTCCCTGAATAATTTATAGAAAAGATTATCGAATTGGCGGATTTTTGCAAACAGGGGAAGACCTTTTTAACAGAAAAGGCCTTCCCCTATCAATCGTTATGGAAGGAAACGTATATGACTATAACAAAAGCACCTTTTGGGGTAACCCGCTTGAACGAACCCGTGACAAAATTCCGACTGCAAAACAGCGGAGGAATGTATGTTGATGTTATGGATTACGGCTGCACGGTGACTGCGCNNGACGTATGCCTTGGTTATGATACTTTGGAAGAATATGAACAGAACGACGGCTACCTCGGCGCTGCGGTTGGCCGGCACGCAAACCGCATTGCACAGGGACGGTTTTCATTAAACGGAACCGAGTACCGCCTTGCGGAAAACGATTTTCCCAACCATCTGCATGGCGGGAACAGGGGGTTCGACAAGTATGTTTGGAGCCATTTGCTTGAAAAAGACCGTATTGTGTTCTTTCGTACTTCCCCTCATATGGAGGAGGGCTACCCCGGCAATTTAAAGGTTCGGGTAAGTTATTGCCTGACAGACGAAAACGAGCTGGAAATTCAGTACGAGGCACAAAGTGACTGTGATACCGTTGTCAATCTTACCAATCATACCTATTTTAATTTGTCGGGTCATGACAGCGGTACTGTTCTGGAACATTTGTTAACGCTGAACGCATCCAATTATTTAGAAAACGATGAGCATTGTCTGCCAACCGGAAAAATATTGCCGGTGCAGAATACCCCGTTTGATTTTCTGACTCAAAAGCAGATCGGTCGTGACATGGAACAGAACCAAATTCAGCTGAAAAACGGAAAGGGATACGACCATAATTTTGTTTTGGACGGGCTGCACAATGAAAATAAACAGGGTTTAACGCAGGCTGGCGTGCTCCGGTCACCGAAAACCGNNCATTCAGTTTTACAGCGGAAATGTATTAACCCCCCGGAAAGGGAAAGGCGGCACCAGCTATATTGAACACAGTGGGCTTTGTCTTGAAACGCAATATTTCCCCAATGCCGTCGCGTGCGGAAATTTTCCTTCTGTAATTCTGCATCAAGACACCCAATATAGCCACCGCACTGTTTATCGATTCAGCCTGTAAAAGTTTCTCTGTATTTTGAACACATTGAATACACGGTAGAGCGACGATCAATAAAATAATCATAATAAAGTCAGACACGATTGAATAGGTAAGACTGAAGGAACTTGAATTCTGTACTAAATGGAGTTTAGGTTCTTATCTCTTTTCAGAATGATAAAACATTCGCATATGTGGCGATTGACACACAACATGGGCTATTCCAAACGCCGTAAAAAGCATATTAAATAGAAACATCAACTCCAACACTATCCATAGAATTCCTCCTTTGGATTACATGGTGTCCACCCTTGGCTTATTACCATTCAGATTGGTTTGTTACACGAAAGCCGTATGGTTTCAACCTTCTAAATCGAATGCTCATAATAAGGGGGCGGTTAGTGGATATGTCACGGATACGAAGTTCAATGAGAAGTACGCAGACCACGATTTCCCTCCCGTGTGTATCAATTTAGACTTCAGAAGCAGCACTAACATTCCAGTAATGAAATAAACGTGTTCGGATTTATCGCGGTTATCTCCACAAAAGCAAGAGTATCCGAACTTCGTCTTTACGGCGAATTGGTTCACGTTAATCGTAAAAATGCCGCATAGCAAGCGGTAAACAAATCTCCCTGTAAACTTTAATTAGTTTGCAGGGGGATTTTTCCGCGCGGATCATTGTTATCCTTTCTGGTTGTGAGAATACGAACGGATATATTGACCGTCTTGGTTCCATCGGTGTAATGAACATTGTTACTGCCGATACGCCGGAAGAGGTCAGCGCAGAGACTTCATTGTAAAACAGAGAAAGCTGTAAAGGATGAGTTATGCCCATTAGGAACCGTGAGAATGAACAAGCTTAAACTCATTTTTATTGTCTGTAACATGGAGTTAAAACCCTCGCCTTAAGGCGAAACCTTTCGGTCAACACCTTTTCGGAAAAACTATAAACCTACTGGGTTGACATAAAAAGTTTTCGTAAAAGTTTAATGCGAGTGGTGTACCCCATGCTTTAGGCGGCTTTAGCCGCTATCGAACCTATCGGCTTCAGCCGATAGTGATTCAGTTAGATTTGCAATAACTTGCTGTTATGGGGAAACACTTGTATAATGAAAGTATCCAAATATAAAAGGTGAAGCAAATAAAACAAAGATTAACAAATCACCAGTTGCAGGAGATACGGGCCAGGTGCACACTACAAGCTCCCCTAAGAATGATTTAGATTTGCTGACGGTGTTCCGCTAAAAGATCATAGCATAAAAGTATTTTAGAAATCTCTATAAACTCCTATAAAGGAATGAATCTCCCAAATAATATAAAGGATGATGCGTTATGAAGTTGACTCTTTCTGTTCTTGCTTATCATTTGTATGCTCAATATGACAACTTTGTGGAGATGTACTCAGCAAATGAGAAAAGTTCACTGGTCAGGATATATTACCTTGGTGATAACTGCTTGGGCAATGATATTCTATATTTCGCACTTTGGAATGACTTGAAAGTATGCAGAATTTTACCGCAGANNGGAGGTGCTGATGAGGCCCAAAATTTTATTGCTGACAAAGGAATCCAAGCACTTGTCTTCCCTGATTGCGTTAATCAAAACTTATTATATCAAGCAGTTTGCGATATTTTTTTCATGTACAATAACTATGAACAGGAAATCAAAGATGCCATTATCAGGAATGACTCGCTTTCAGCAGTAGTTAATATAGTTAGTAAGATATTTGATAACCCGGTTCTCATTTTTGACGCTGCTTTACGTTTATTAAGCACCAGCGAAAGCAGTAAAAATGTAAACGATAGCTTATGGCAAGATGCCCTAAAAAATGGCGTTTCAAGTCAAGAAGTTATGAGTGTTATGCAAGAAGCAAATCTTATTGATCTGCTCAATACAGCACATCAGGCAATATATATTGATCAGCCGCCAGTTCCTCCATTCTTTTGTGCAAATTTTATCGAAGACGGTAAACGAATCGCAACAATGACAATATCGAGTTACGAAAAGGCTCTGGACCCAAAGCTTTTGCCGGTAGTTGACAGAATTGTTGAACTGTTAAAAACTGAAGTAAACAAAGCCGGGAACGCTTATTACCTGCAGTCAACAAACCTTCAAAAAATCATTCTGGATATGTTGGGCGGCATCATGCTTGACGAGAGGGTATTGCAGCGTAATCTTTTAGCTGTGCACTGGAATATGGATGACGAATACCAACTTATAAAGGTTGAGATGAGCAAGAATCATGTCTTCAATGGCACAGCGAAATACGTAGAGCAAGCGGCTCAAAAGCTGTTCCCTGATTCTATTCTCGTTGATTTGCAAGACGCTTTTCTACTTGTTGTGCACCGAATAGGTAACCATAATATAGATAACATAGTGGATAATGCATTTTGCGAATTTCTTAAAATGCAGAAAAGCAAAGCCGGGGTCAGTATGCGTTATTATGATTTTTCTCTTTCTGCGGACGCATATAAATTTGCAAATGTCGCTCTTGAAAAAGGAAATGCCTTGGCGCAGAAAAAAGTATTATATCATTATGAAGATTTTATTATTGCCCATATGATCGATATGTGTGCTCTGTCTGTCAACGTGGTATCACTCTGCCACCCAGAGGCGATAAAACTGTACCAATATGATGCAAAGCATAACACAGAATATCTTAAAAGTCTTTATTTTTATATTGTTGAAGAAAAACATATAGCTGTCGCCGCGAAAAAGCTAAACATTCATAGAAATACACTGGTTTATCGATTGGAAAAACTTTCCGACCTCTGCCTGATTGATCTCAACGACAGTGCTGTTCGGTTACACCTGATTTGGTCATACCAAGTTCTTCAGCACCTAAGGCCTGAATTGTGATAACATTTTTTAGGTGAGGCTGTTTATTGATTAAAATAAAAATAAATGAGATTCAAAAGCCGCTATGGGACTAACATTCCCAAAGCGGCTTTTAAATTCATTTAAACATTGTGCTGCGCGCACACATTGTTCTGTTTCGTTCTGTGATGCGGATACATTGTTTTACAATGCGGTAGGCCATATAATCAACCTAAGGAGTTGTGCGAAAGTCACAAATAAATTAAACAGGGAGAGATTAATTATGAGCAATGCGAGACCTGATTACAATCCAATAAACGATGGTGCTTCCTTATTGATGGGCAACGGTGAAATTGGTCATTTTGCTTATACCTATACCGGTTGGCGTGACGAGACTGATTCATGGAAGAAAACAGCTTATCTTGGTACGGCTTTAATGAATTCACCCGTTTATGAAGTCAAAGGCCCTGATGTTGCAAAGTTTTTCAATAGAATTTGTGTGAATAACTTTGAGAAGTTCAGTGTCGGAAGAATCAGGCATGCTGTTATATGCAATGAAAAGGGCCAGATTATGACCGACGGTGTCGTGATGAAAATAGCGGAAGACACATATCGTACATACTGGCTTTCTCCCTGCCTTGAATTTTTGCTTCAGAAGTTCAACAATGAATACAATATTGAGGGCAAAGATCTTTCAGGGACGGAGTATTTCTTTCAAATCGCAGGCAAGAGGTCACTTGAGATCATGGAAAAAGCTTCTGGTTTAGATCTGAAAGATCTGAAATTTGCTCATCACGAAGTGATCAAAATCAATGGTAAAAATGTCCGCATACTGCGTCTCGGTATGACGGGCAATATTGCTTATGAGGTTCATGGAGATATGGCAGAAGCTGTGGAAATATACAACACTATCTGGAACGCCGGAAAAGATATGGGAATGCGTAAACTTGGACAACTTGCATACTGTATGAACCATACTGAAGGCGGTTTTCCCAATATCAACATTCATTATCCGCTTCCCTGGTATGAAAGCGAAGATCTCGGATTTAAGGGCTTCCCGGATTATCTGAGTTCACGCCCCTGGTTTGCGTTCTATAATTACAATCGCCGGCTTATAGGCAGCCTTGGTGATGATCTTCAAACGCGCTTTGTTACTCCTGTCGATGTGGGTTGGGCTAGCCTGATTAAGTTTGACCATGAATTTACAGGCAAGGCCGCCCTTGAAAAAGCAGTTGCCAACCCGCCCCGGACTGTGGTAACTTTGGAATGGAATGCGGATGATATCATGGAAGTATACGGTTCGCAATTCCGCGGAACAGATGTAGAGCCTTATGATTACATAGAGGATCGTCCGAATGATGTGTTCTATTTCGAGGGAGACCGGTTTACCTATTTGACAGATAAAGTCCTGGCAGACGGTAAAATGGTTGGTATTAGTGTTGGTAGGGGTGTCAGCAACTATTACCGCAGAATGATTTCTATGGCATTTATTGACCCCAAATATGCCGCGATTGGGAAAGAGCTCGTAATCATTTGGGGTGATGTTGGGCATCCGCAAAAAGAAATCCGTGCTACTGTGTCACGCTATCCTTATCTTGATTTAGACCGTAACAACGAAGCTGATGCCTCAAACAAGCACAATTCCTAATATGTATAAGAGCCCACAGTCCTCTTTATATCCGGACCGTGGGCTCTTATACGATATGAGATTTAGTATCAGTGAAAATACTTTGGAAACACTGGACAGACTTGGAGAATTAAAAATTAAATAACTTAAATCGGAGAGCTATTATGAATGGGAAGAAGAATTTTTATCCCTGGATAATCCTTATCCTTATTTGCTTAGGTGTATTTATTCCTAACTATGCACAGTATCAGCTTTCACCGCTGGCTCCTCAGTTAATCAAAACGCTCGGGCTTTCTACATCAGAGTTTGCCAGCGTATTTTCTTCTACGATGATACCTGCAATTTTTTTAAGCCTTGTTGCTGGCTTGCTGGTGGACAAATTCGGCATTAAGCAGATTATCGGTATTGGCTACATTATAACGGTTATAGGAACAGTCTGTCGTGTCTGGTCCCACAGTTACATAACACTTTTTGCAAGTATGCTACTTGTCGGGTTTGGAATAACGTTCCTCAATGCAAATGGCGCTAAGGTTATCGGCAGTTGGTTTCCACCTGAAAAAATAGGTAGCAGAATGGGAATCTTTTTGGCTGCCTCAACGTTGGGCATGACTATCGGAACCGGCACCACAGCACTCCTTCCCAACATCCAATCTGTGTATATGATTGCTGCAGCTCTTGCAGTCGCTTTTGTTATACTATGGTTTCTTTTTATGAAAAATCCGCCTCGCGTGAATGACCATCCGGAAGAAAAGCCCACCATTAGTATTTTACACAGCCTTAAGGTAGTACTTAAAACCCGCGTTGTATGGATGACAGGCCTTTGTCTTATGTTTATTTTAGGCTGTAATATTGTGATAAGTTCATTTTTGCCCACTGCCCTTGGGCAGAGAGGTTTGAGTTCTGTGTCTGCAGGTATTTATGCGGCTGTGGTTACAATAGGTTCACTGATTGGCTGCCTGGTTGCCCCGGTTTTGTCGGAAAAGATCGGTAAAACAAAGCCTGTTATGTTGGCTTTTGCTGTTGTTTCCGTAATTGGCGTTGCTTTTGGCTGGCTTGCACCCTTCGGAGTTCTTTTAAGCATATGCCTGTGTATTACTGGTATTGCGATGGGCGGACTTATGCCCTTATTAATGTCTATTCCCATACAGCTTAAGGAGATAGGTCCGGTTTATGCAGGGACAGCTGGTGGAGTAACTGCAACATTGCAACTGTTGGGCGCTGTTTTGATTCCTACTTACATTATAGCACCGCTCGCCGGTAAAAATATGAATTTGTTTTTCATCCTTGGCGCTGTATGTATGGCCTTGGTATTCTTGCTTATATTCACTTTACCCGAACTTGGTAAGGGTAGAAACTAAAAAGGGCTTGCCTGATAGCTCATACTTGCACCTGCTATAAAATTATGAGGGAGAAGAAGATGATGAATGGAATTCAGGAGGAATTACTGGCAGGTGAAAATATAAAATATACTCTCAACGATTTCAAACTGTCCAGAGGTAAAAAACTTGTTAACGCAAGATGTGCATCGGTGTTGCCTATCTTCCGTACACTAATAGGTTTTTCATAACTCAAAGTTTTCGAATAGGCAAAAAGGAAAGGTGTATAGACATGGAAAAAATTATTATTACAGGTGTAGATGGTAATTTTGGTGGATTTACCGCCAGAAGTATTCTAAACAAAAAAGACAAGAATGATCTCATATTTACGAGTCCGAACAAAAATATAGTTGCACAGTATCAGGAGGAAGAGATCGACGCACGTTATGCCGACTATACTGACCCAGAGCAGCTCAAGGAAGCCTTTGCGGGTGGAGAGACACTCCTGTTGATTTCAGTGCCACAGGTAGGTGAAAAGCGTCGGACGATGCACAAAAATGCGATTGATGCCGCAGTTGGGGCGGGTGTGAAAAAGATTATATATACTTCCATTGTGGGGGCGGGCATCCCCGAAAACGATGCTTATGAAATTGCCGACCACAAATTCACCGAAGCCTATATTTTCGAAACGGGACTGAAATATGTCATTCTGCGAGACGCTCAGTACAGTGAAGCGATGCTGGCGTCTTTTGAACAGGCGGCGGCGTCCGATGGTATTCTAACGAACAATATGGGTGACGGTCGGATTGCCCATGTTTCCCGCGATGACTGCGCCGAGGCAGCGGCCTGTGTGGCGGCAGGCGCCGGTGAAAACAATACAATTTATTACATTACCGGTCCCACCGCCAATACAATGGAGGAGTTCGTGTCCATCGGCTCCGAGGTCACCGGCAAGAAGGTCGTGTACAAGTATATCACGGACGAGGATATGTGGGCGTTTTTCGATTCGAAGTTTATACCTCGGAAGACAGAAGGAGACTGGTCAAAGGCTGACCCGGCATTCCCATTCTGTAGCGATGGCATGGTGACATTCGGTCGAGCAATCCGGCTCGGCCAGATGAGCAACTGTACAAAAGATTTTGAAATGCTTACCGGCAAAAAGCCGAAATCGGTTCGCGACCTCTTTGCGGATATTGAAAGTCATAGTATCGGCAGCCGAACAGCGACAGATTGATTTGAGTAATATTTCGGTGCTGAAAACTAATTACAGATTGGTTCCTATTGGTATTTTGGTAGGAAAACGACGGTCTTGGGCAATTAGCGGGAAAAGCTTGCAGAATGGATTAGCAGAATTCATTTCGATCCTTGACTCAATTAAGAAAGGAACTCCTTTTCAGGTAACAGGGTGTTGTGCTGATAGCACAAACTTCTTAAGGCCGATTCAGGCCGAACAAACGATGATTGGTCATTCCAAAAGTGGTATCCTTAAACTATGATAAACATACGAAAAAAGGAGAAATGATTATGTGTCATTAGATAGTGAACGCATATTTGTATGGAACCTTATGAAATTTAAAAAAACAAGGCAAAGTAGGAATTAGCGCGTCAAGTGCCAGACGGACGGGAAGTTGCCGCTGGACGAAAAATTCTGGGAATAAAGATACTTATAACCAGTAATTTACGGTGCTGATTCCGCATTCCGTTGCCACACAAAAGAGTCTTCTCTTTATGTGGCATTACACCACATAAAGGGAGGATTTTTTAATTGAATAATTTAATATGGCTGATGAAAGCATCTACGAAAGAGCTGAACAGGGTTCCGACGATCTCGGTGACCGGAATGCTGATTGCAATCAGCGTTGTATTGTCTTTTTTCAACTTGGTAATTTCAAATGTGCTGCAAATCAGCTTTTCGTTTCTGCCGCTCGCAGCAGGCGGCATGCTGTACGGGCCTGTTGTCGGGGGAATCATGGGGGCATTGAGCGATGTGCTTGGCTATTTTGTCCGGCCAAATGGACCGTTTTTCCCGGGATTTACCTTGAACGCACTGATCTCGGGAGCCCTCTATGGTTGCTTCCTGTATAAGAAGCCCGTGACATTGAAACGGGTGATACTGGTATCCGTACTGATTACGATTATCGTGAATATGCTGCTGAATCCTTTATGGCTCAGCATGATGTACGGCAATGCCTTTATTGTGCTTTTTACCGGGCGCATCATTAAAAATCTGGTGATGCTGCCCATTAATACGTCTCTGCTTTATTCTATCCTGAAACTTGTTGAAAGAATTAAGATTCGGGATCGTTGGAGCGGATAATCACTTCTTTGCTGGGGCGCCCCGCGTCTTGTTTTTATCCGCACTGATGCGCGGGGCACATTCGGCAGTCTTTTACAGGTCGAATTTTGTCGATCTATTTAGTTTTATATCTTAAAATGGGGAGTTGAATACATGGAAAAATCTTTTTTAAGCCCTGCGGAAATAGCGGAGAGCTTTATTGAAACAGGACGAAAGAAAGCAAATCTGCCGGCGATCAGGCAGTTTATTCTTGGTATTCTGGGGGGTGCCTTTATCGCTTTCGCAGCCGAAGGTTCAAATACCGCAATTCATACTATCAGCTCGGTCGGACTTTCAAAAGCGCTTGCGGGAGCCATCTTTGCCACTGGATTAATGATGGTGGTCGTGGCAGGCGCAGAATTGTTTACCGGAAACTGCTTAATGGTTATTTCTTGCGCCGAGCGCGAATCCTCTTTGGCAGCAATGCTTAAAAACTGGTTCTTTGTCTATCTTGGAAATTTTACAGGCGCGCTGATTGTTGCATTTTTGATTATACACTCCGGCCAGCTGGACTTTTCAAAAAGCCTGTTGGGTGGATTTACAATCAAGCTTGCGGTCAATAAGACCGGGCTGTCGTTTCAAAACGCCTTTGTTATGGGCATTCTCTGCAATTGGCTTGTGTGCACNNATTTATCACAGGGAAGCTGCTGGCAATCTTTTTTCCAATCTGGCTGTTCGTAACATCCGGATTTGAGCACAGCGTTGCAAACATGTACTATATCCCTGCCGGAATACTGGCAAAAGCCAATCCGGTTTGGGTGAAAGCCGCTGTTTCCCTTGGTGTTTCTCCGGAAAAGATTGACGCGTTGAACTGGGGCACATTCATTACGAAAAACCTCATTCCCGTGACGCTGGGCAATATTGTGGGCGGGGCGCTGTTTGTAGGGATGATTTACTGGTTTGTTTATTTACATAAGAAAAATAAGCTGTCAGGCATTTCAAATCAGGCAGAAAAAAAGGCCTTGAAAGATGCATGATACAGCTTGTTATAAAACAAAAAATATAAAATGATAAGGGGAATTATTATGAGTTTCAAAAGTGACATCGAAATTGCGCAGGAAACAGAAATGCTTCCAATTGAACAGATTGCAGAATCTATCGGCATTGAAAAGAAAGACCTTGAATTGTATGGCAATTACAAAGCAAAGGTAAACTACAATATATTCGAAAACTTTAAGCAGAAACAGGATGGAAAGCTGATTCTCGTAACCGCTATTACCCCGACACCTGCAGGAGAAGGAAAAACCACAACGACCATCGGGCTTGGCGACGCGCTGAAAAAGCTGGGAAATAAAGCAATCATCGCGCTGAGGGAGCCATCATTAGGCCCAGTCTTCGGCGTAAAGGGCGGTGCCGCCGGCGGCGGATATTCTCAGGTTGTACCGATGGAGGATATTAATCTGCATTTTACCGGCGATTTTC
>DFRY01000032.1:0-6426 GCA_002378845.1 Ruminococcaceae bacterium UBA3451
GATTTGATACGTTTTTTTCCCGACAATATTGTCGCCGTCCAGCTCGATCACACCTTCAGTCGGCATGTAAACATCGGTCAGCAGGTTAAACACAGTGGTTTTTCCGGCACCGTTCGGGCCGATTAATCCGATGATTTCGCCCTTATCAATTGAAAAGTGCACATCCTGCAGTGCCTGAAGGCCGCCGAATGTAATACCAAGATTTTTTGTTTCCAGTACTGACATGGATCAGCCCTCCTTTCCCGCGGTTTTGCTGTTCTGCTTGTTCTTGATTTTCTCAATGATATTAATCAGCGAGAACTCGCTTCTTCCAAGCAGACCCGTGGGACGGAACAGCATGACGCAGATTAAAATAATGGAGTAAAGCAGCATGCGGTAGCTGGCAAAGTCACGAAGCGCTTCCGGCAAAAGTGTAAGAACGGTGGCCGAAATAATGGAGCCGGTAATGGAACCCATACCGCCCAGCACCACCATAACCAAAATTTCTACCGAACGGTTAAAGTCAAATTTGGATGGATCGATAATTCCGATTTGATGCGCGTAAAGACCGCCTGCCACACCGGCGATAAAAGCTGCCAAAATAAAGGCGAGCAGTTTGTAATAGGTTGTATTGATACCGGATGCTTCCGCCGCAATTTCATCTTCACGAATTGCGATAACCGCACGGCCGTGTCGGGAAGTTCCGAACGTAAAGCTGAGGAAAATAACCACAACGGCAATGAAGAACACATAACTGAACATCGCGATTAAGTTATGGCGGGAATTCAGCGACTCAATACCGTAAAGGCCTTTGGCCCCGTTTGTAATGGTAAGGTTATTGGCGATAACGCGGATTATTTCACCGAAACCAAGTGTGATAATGGCAAGATAGTCGCCTTTGAGACGCAGCGCCGGCACACCGATAATAACACCGGAAAGCGCGGCAACCACCCCGCCTAAAAGCAGACCAATCGGGAACGAAACCGAAAGTGGCAAACCGGAATGCAGTGTAAACAGAGCCGCAGCGTAAGCACCAACCAGCATAAAACCCGCATGGCCTAAAACAAGCTGGCCCAAAAGTCCGGTCACAAGGTTCAGGCTGACTGCCAATATTACGTTAATGCACACCATGGTAATCAAGTCGGAATAATAGCTGTCGATGATGCGCTGACTGATCAGCAGCGACACCACAAGGTAAAGCACGACAACAACTGCCAGATTAATAATGTAGGAAAGCTTTTTTCTTTTTGAAACACCTGACATTTGTTACACCTTCTCCCTTGTATTCTTGCCCAGCAGACCGGTCGGTTTTACCAGCAGAACTACGATCAAAATTCCGAAAACGACCGCGTCGGTCAGGCTGCTGCTGATGTAAGCATTTGTAAGGCTTTCAGCTACGCCTAAAATATAGCCGCCGAGCATAGCACCCGGAATACTGCCGATTCCGCCGAGAACCGCAGCAACGAAAGCCTTTAAGCCAAGCAGGCCGCCCATGACCGGCTTGATTTGGGGATAAGTATTGCAGTAAAGCACCGCGCCGACAGAAGCAAGCGCAGAGCCAACGCCGAATGTAAAAGCAATGGTTGAATTCGTGTTAATTCCCATCAGCTTTGCTGCGCCGGCGTCCTCGGAAGTTGCGCGCATTGCTTTCCCGATTTTTGTTTTGCCAACCAAAAGCTGCAGGCCGGCCATCATGATGACCGAAACCAGAATATTCAGGATGGTAGACGACGTAAGCTGAAAACCATCCAGTTGGATTGGGTTAAAAGAGAACATTTTCGGCATAGATTTCGCATCGGAACCAAACAGAAGCTGGAACAGATTCTGCAGAAAGATGCTGACGCCAATCGCCGTAATCAACAACGAAATTCTGGGCGCATCGTGTATCAGCAGCCTGCGGTAAGCAATCCGCTCAATCAATACGCCGGCAATGCCGCAAAATAGGATAGAACCTAAAACCGCCAGCCAAATCGGAAGATTCAGCATTACTAAAATAACAAATACAACGTAGGCTCCTACCATTATAATGTCGCCGTGCGCAAAGTTAATTAATTGCACAATACCGTACACCATGCTGTAGCCCAGAGCAACCAAAGCATAAATACTGCCGATGCCCAAGCCGTTGATTATCTGCGAAAAGAAATCCATAAATCGCACCCTCCTGCATTTGATCGGAATGCCGCTTATTTTTAATGATAAAAGCCCGAAAAGAGGGTGAATTGCTTCCCCCTCTTTTTCCACATTACATTTTGTTTTCGGGCAAAATTACTTTTTAAAGTTTTCAACAAACTTATATTTACCGTCCGCAATTGTGGTAATAACTGCTTCTCTGACAGGGTTGCGGTCTTCGTCAAATACGGTGTTTCCGGTAAGGCCCTTGTACTGAATTCCCTTAAGTGCAGCGGTGATCTTGTCGGAATCCGTGGAACCGGCCTTGTCGATTGCGGAGGCCATCATGCCCATTGCGTCATAACCCAGAACAGCAAACATGTTGGCGTCGGTATTGTAAGTTTCCTTATATTTCTTAAGGAATGCCTGCAAATCCGGGTCGGAGCTTTCTGCGGAATACTGGCTGCAGAAATAGCTGTCCTTCAGTGCGTCGAGGTTGCTTTTGTCAATCTTCTCAAGCACGCCGTCCCAGCCGTCTGCACCGAGCAGCTTTGCGCTGAGGCCGATTTCCTTTGCCTGTACGGCAATCAGAGCTACGTCGGAATAGTAAACCGGAACCATGATAACATCCGGGTTGCCGGCCTTGATTTTTGTGAGCTGAGACTTAAAGTCAACGCTGCCGGACTGGTAAGCTTCCTTATTGGTGATCGTAACGCCTGCGGCCTTAGCGGCAGCTTCAAATGCGTTTGCCACACCGGTGGAATAGTCGTCGCCGTTGTCATAAATGATTGCGGCAGATTTAGCGTTGAGCTTTTGTGCTGCATAAGCCGCCATCAGTTCGCCCTGGAACGGGTCGATAAAGCAGGCGCGGAAAATATTGTCGCCGGCTTTGGTAATGTCGGCCGCTGTTCCGGTTGCGGTAATCATCGGAATTCCGTCCTTGACCGCCTTCTGTGCAACCGCTATAGTAGGCTTGGAAGTAACGTCGCCGACCAAAGCAACGATTTTATCGCTCTGAACCAGCTTATTGTAGGCGTTTACTGCTTCGGTTGCGTCGCCTTTTTCGTCGTATACTTTATAGGTAATCTTTTTGCCGCCCAAAATACCGCCCTTGGCATTAATTGCATCAACCGCCAGCTTAACGCCGTTGTCGGTAGCAATGCCATAAACGGATACATTTCCGGTCAAAGGAGCCAGACCGCCAATTACAACGGTATCACCGGCTGCTGCACCTGTGTTTCCATTTTGCGCACAGCCTGTCGCAGTGGCTGTAAGCATTACAGCTGCAAGAGCAGCTGCCAATAAACGCTTTTTCATCATAGTTACCTCCCAAGTAATAATGTCTTTAAAAAGCTTTGGTGTATAAAAATAGCCGGGTCGGTTTAAGACACGCGGCTTTGCATTCCATGCACCAAAATATTTTAATAGCTTTGATTATACTACTGATTTTTCAAATTTGCAACCGGATTTTTGAATTATTCGTGCTATTTTTAAATATCGTCTGTTTTAACAGTTTTACTGTGTTTTTAAAGCTTTTCGCCAGTAAAAATGAAATGTTAAGTAACAAAAATTGCAAATCCCTTTGGTATGTATCACTTTAAACCATTAAATTTGACTATTTTGCAGTATAAAACCTCTGTGCGCCCAAACTGTTCATTATTATACAAAGAAAAAGGGCGCCTCCCAAACGGGAAGCGCCCAATTAAGAAATTTCAGAAATTACTGCTCAACGGTTGCATACATGAAGTAGTCAAACCCGTAAGGAGACATGAAGTAGCCCTTAATGTTCGGGTTAATCAGAAAACAACGTGTTTGAAAGTAAAGCGGTGCAACAGGCATATCCTTCATCAGAATATCTTCTGCTTTATGCAGAGCAGGCATTCTGACCGCATTGTCGTCGGTAGACTTCGCCTGGTTGATGAGTTTGTCGTAATCCGCGTTGGAATACTTCGGATCGTTGTTGCCGCCGCCTGTTACAAACAGGTCAAGGAAGGTAACCGGATCGTTAAAGTCTGCGTTCCAGCCGCCGCGGTCAGCAGCAAAGTTACCCTTGTTACGGGAATCGATGAATACTGCCCATTCCTGGGAAGAAAGTGTGCAGTTAATGTTGAGTTCTGTCTTCCACATGTTCTGCAGTGCTTCAGCAATTGCCTGGTTTGCAGAGCTCGGGTTGAAGGAATACTCAAAGGACGGGAAGCCCTTTCCGTCCGGATAGCCAGCCTCAGCAAGCAGCTGCTTTGCCTGGGCTACATTCTTGTCGTAATCCTCTGCCTTTGTGGAGAAATAATCGCCGCCAACCTGACGGAACTGCTTTGTTGCATCAACATCGCCTGTACCAAGCGGAACAAAGCCGGTAGCAGGGGTCTGGTTCAGCTTTGTAACCTGCTGAACAATGTAGTTACGGTCAATTGCAAGAGAAAGTGCCTGTCTTACCTTCGGGTTGTCAAACGGAGCTTTCTTAACGTTGAACTCAAAGTAGGACAGGCCAACCTCGTTTTCGTTGTGATAATCGGGCTTATCTTTCCAAGCGTCGATTTCATCAACGGACAGCGGGTAAGCAAAGCTGATTTCGTTGTTCTGATATGCTGCAAGAATAGCGGCATCGTCTTCGAGAAGTACGAATTTAATGGAATCAAATGTGATCTTATCTTTGTCGTAGTAGTTCGGATTCTTCACTACGGTAATGCTGTCTTTGTGGCTCCAGTCAGACATCATGTAAGGGCCGTTGGAGATGTAGGTCTTCGGGTCCTGTGTCCACTTGTCGTTGCCGTCAACAACATCTTTGCGAACCGGATAGTAAGCTGTGAAAGAAAGCAGTTCGTTGAAATAAGCGCACGGTGCTCTCAGAGTAACAACCAGTGTCTTATCGTCGGTTGCTTTTACGCCGAGGGTTGTTAAATCTTTTTGGGTTCCTGCAATGATTTCATTTGCATTGAGAACCGGATCAAAGATGTATGCATACTGGGAAGCAGTCTTCGGATCAACTGCTCTCTGCCATGCATAAACATAATCCTGAGCGGTTACCGGTTTGCCGTCAGACCATTTTGCATCGTCACGAATTGTGATGGTATAAGTCAAATGGTCGTCGCTGACCTTAATTTCTTTCGCTTCTGCGTTGACCGTCTTGCGGTCGGAAGAGTACTTGGTAAGGCCTTCAAACATATGCTGAATTTCTGTAGTAACGTCAACAGCCTGGTTTAAAGCCGGGTCAATAGTCTCTGGTTCCGGACCAACACAAACGCTGAGTGTCTTCGGAGCGGCTGGGGTACTGGCTGCGGTTGACTCAGTTCCTGCAGCACTGCTGGTGCTACCGTTTCCGCTGCCGCAACCGACAAAGGCGGAAGACATGAGTGCAAGAGCAAGTACCAATGATACGATTCTCTTTTTCATGAATAAAATCCCTCCAGTTATTTTCTAGATTTCTCTTCTATTCTAATTTGCGGGAGCAAACTAAAATCGCTAAATTTCACCAATTCGGTGGCAAGCTGCAAAATGACCGGTTTCGTACTCCTTAAACTCCGGCACTTCTGCGGCACAGCGTTCGTTGGCGTACGGGCAGCGGGTGCGGAACCTGCAGCCCGAAGGCGGGTTCAAAGGACTTGGGACATCGCCTTCCAGCACAATGCGATTCTTTGTTCGGCTCGCCTCCGGGTCCGGAATCGGAATTGCGGAAAGCAGGCTCTGCGTATATGGATGAATCGGATGTGCGTAAAGCGTATTGCTGTCGGCAAGCTCCACCAGTTTACCAAGGTACATAACGCCGATACGGTTACTGATATGCTTTACAATCGCGAGGTCATGCGCAATAAAAAGATAGGTTAATCCCATTTCCTGCTGCAGGTCTTCAAACATGTTGACAACCTGTGCCTGAATGGAAACGTCCAGTGCGGAAATCGGTTCGTCGCATACAATAAACTCAGGGTTTACTGCCAATGCGCGGGCAATACCGATTCTTTGGCGCTGACCGCCGGAAAACTCATGCGGGTNNATTTTACCGTCTGTCGGTTCATACAGTCTTAAAATCGTTCTTCCGGTTGTGGTTTTACCGCAGCCGCTTTCGCCGACAAGACCGAAGGTTTCCCCTTTATTAATGTAAAAACTTACGTCATCAACAGCCTGAACATAAGATTTTTGAAACATTTTGCCTTTTACCGGAAAATATTGCTGGAGGTGTTGAACTTCTAACAGCTTTTCGCTCATGATTCTTTCCCTCCCTGTGCATTTTCAAACTGCTCCTTCTGCAGCAGCCAGCAGGCACTTTTGTGGCCCGGGCCAATATCGGTAAATTCCGGCATTTTAGTCAGGCAGATTTTCATGCACTGGTCGCACCGGGAAGCG
>DFRY01000032.1:6451-35049 GCA_002378845.1 Ruminococcaceae bacterium UBA3451
GCGGTGGTCGGTTCGTCGGCGATCAAAAGCTTAGGTTCGCAGGCAAGCGCCAACGCAATCATTACTCTTTGCCGCATACCGCCGGAAAATTCATGCGGATATTGTTTCATGCGCTTTTCCGGTTCATTCATTCCAACCAGGCCCAGCAGCTCAATCGCGCGGGCTTTGCGCTCTTCGTGTGTTTTATTAGTGTGCAGTTTCAGCATTTCCATCAGCTGATTCCCAATTGTATAAACCGGGTTCAGGGAAGTCATCGGATCCTGGAAAATAATACTGACTTCGCTGCCGCGCATTTTTCTGAATTCTTTTTCGGTCATTTTTTCAATTTGATGACCGTTAAAATCGACTGTACCGCCCACGACTCTGCCGGGGTCGGCAATCAAACCCATCAGGGTGTAAGCGGAAACGCTTTTACCGCTTCCAGATTCTCCAACGATTCCAAGCACTTCGCCGTGGTCAAGCGTATAAGATACGCCGTTGACCGCTTTCACTTCACCGGCGGGAGTGAAAAAGGAAACTTGAAGATTCTCTATATCAAGTAAGCAATTCGAGCTCATCATTAAATCTCCTATTTCTTTAGCTTTGGATCAAACGCATCTCTCAGGCCATCGCCGAAGAGGTTGAACGAAAGAATAATCAAACTGATTGCAACGGACGGAACGACCAGACGGTAAGCGTAGGAGGTAATTCCACCGATTGCATCGGATGCCAGCGAACCAAGGCTGGCCATTGGGGCCGCAACGCCCAAACCGAGGAAGCTTAAGAAAGCTTCTGTAAAAATTGCGGACGGAATCTGAAGTGTTGTGGTAACAATCAGGGTTCCGATGCAGTTTGGAAGCAAGTGCTTCATAATAATTCTGCTGTTTGGCGCACCCAGTGCCCTTGCCGCAGTAACAAATTCCTGCTCTTTCAAAGTCATAATCTGGCCGCGAACAATACGCGCCATACCAACCCAATAGAGCAAACTGAATGTAATAAAAATACTGATTAAGCCGACGCCGACGCTTCGCAGCCCTGCAAACGCGGGATTGCTGTCAAACAGCTGTGTCAGCGGAGTTTTCAAAGTTACCTGTAATAGAATGATAATCAGCATATCCGGAACGGAATAGATGATATCAACAAGCCGCATCATAACCAAATCGACTTTTCCGCCGAAATACCCGGCGATGGCACCGTAAATACTGCCGATTAGAAGTACGAGCGCACTGGCCACCAATCCGACCAGAAGGGATATTTTCGAACCGATCATGACACGGATGCCAAGGTCACGGCCGGAACGGTCTGTTCCAAAAATATGGGGGAATATTTTTTCGCCGGCAGCCATCTTTTTCTGCTCCGTCTGCGAATACTGCATAGGGCGCAGATCCTCGCTGCCGCGGATTTGTTGGTCATACTGATAAGGATAAAAGCTTGGTACAATAAATGACGCGAATAAAACCAGAAGAATTACTACAAAAGCGACCATTGCCACCTTATTTTTACGGAAACGGTGTAAGGCGTCTTTCCAATAGGTTGTGCTTTCACGCATGACAACCAGTTCTTTTTTCTCATCCTCACTGGCAGGCAAAAAATCGTCGGCATTCAACTGCATG
This sequence comes from Ruminococcaceae bacterium UBA3451, assembly GCA_002378845.1. Lineage (GTDB taxonomy): Bacteria > Bacillota > Clostridia > Oscillospirales > Acutalibacteraceae > Caproiciproducens. The sequence continues at coordinate 8,044 of DFRY01000032.1, forward strand.
CTGAAAGGATTTGCTTTTAATTTGATCTCGTTCATTAAATTTCTTCCCTGCCCTTCTATTTCAGTTTAATTCTTGGGTCAACAAGTTTATAGCAAATATCGACAATAACATTCATAAATACGAGCAGAATCGCAAGGAAAATCGTCGTGCTCATAACCATGGGATAGTCACGGCCGGTAATGCAATTGATGAACTCGCGGCCAAGGCCGGGAATATTGAAAATCTTTTCCACAACGAAGCTTCCGGTGACCGTATAAGCAAGCAGCGGCCCGACATAAGTAATAACCGGAATAATTGCATTTTTCATTGCGTGTTTAAAAAGCATAATAAATTTGCTTACGCCCTTCGCTTTTGCGGTACGGATATAATCCTGATTCAGCACGTCAAGCATACTGGAACGCATTAACCGCGTAATATACGCCATTGGGTAAAACGACAGCGTAGCTACCGGCATAATGTAATGCAGCGGTGTCTTCAGACCGATTGTCGGCAAGATTCGCAGATTTACACCGAAGGTAAACAGCAGGAACGAGGCCACAACAAAGCTTGGCACCGCAATTCCCAGCGTGGAAATTACCATCAGCAGACTATCACCCCACTTCCCGCGGTTCAGCGCAGCCACTGATCCCATCGTAATACCTAGTATCAGCGCAATCAGAATGGAAAGTCCGCCTACTCTGGCAGACACAGGGAAAGTAGAGAAAATAATATCGTTGGCAGTTCTGCCCTTTTGTTTTAAAGAAAGCCCCAAATCGCCCTGCAGCAGCTTACCCATGTAAGATATGTACTGCATTGGCAATGGCTTATCCAAACCGTATTTCGCGTTTAATGCATCCGTTGTGGCCTGCGAAACCGCCTTTTCACTAAGAAACGGGCCACCCGGAATCATATTCATCAGGGCGAACGTGATAATAGAAATCAAGAAAATCGTCAGAAGCGCATAACCGATACGCTTAATAACATAGTTTGTCACTATAGCCACTCCTTAAAAATTTTTGCTTTGGTAACTGCTGGTCGCTTACAACATCAACTCCCGATTCGCTCAATCGACAAAACGCGCATTGCATTTTATATACCACAGGACAAACACATTTTTTATTTACGCCGACCAAAAGACTGCATCTATCCCCCGGCAGCGAAGTTTCCTGCATAAGTGTTATTGGCGTCATGCAAAGCCTTTAAGGCTTTTCCACTGTGCTATAGAAAAGTAAATGCTCTAAAATGTTGTGTAGGACACACCCGTCGTTGAGCGTGTCCTACATAAATACTATACTATTGAAATATTATAGCAACAATTCATTCATTTTTCAAGATATATAAACGACAAATTCACTTTTATTTTATTTTTATGAATTAATTAGGTAAAGTGCATTCAGCGTTATCGGCCTGTGACGGGCACTTTTTGGTGTATTAGAAACTTTTTCCAAACACCCGAAAACCAAAAACTTTCAGAATAATGAAAGGCAAAGAGCAAATGTTCTCATTTTTTCCAAACCGGACCGACCAAACACATGAAATACTTTCGTCCTGTTATTCCGAATTTTTCTTTTTATTTTACATGTTGCGACACCGAATAACAATTGTTATTTTCGCTCTATATTCTTCTTATTCGCCCGTCGAAATGTGCATTTCCGCCAATATTTCACGAACTAACAAATTACTGAAAATTCAGGGTTGCTAATTTTATAGATATTGAATATAATAATATTATCATATGAATATATGTTCATATGTTCAAGGAGGTAAGTAATAATGACCGAAGAAATCGACCGCTGTGATGAAGACTGTGTTCACGACAGTCTAGTGAAGCAATCTTTGGAGCACATGCCTGACTTGGATACCTTATTTTCATTAGCCGAACTGTTTAAGGTGTTTGGCGACACCACCCGCATCCGCATTATGTGTGCACTGTTTGAAAATGAACTGTGTGTGTGCGATATTGCCGAAATTTTAGGAATGGGACAGTCTGCCATTTCGCATCAGCTCCGCCTTTTGCGTACTTCTCATTTAGTACGGGTCAGACGCGAAGGAAAATCTTCATTCTACTCATTGGACGATGAACATGTAAGGCTGATATTTGAACAGGGACTGAATCATGTAACGGAGGGAACAAATAATGCATGAACACGAGCATTGCAGCTGCCACGAATGCGCGTGCTGCGAACGGGAAGAGGAAGCCGAAGTATCTGTTTTCGAAATAGTAGGATCCATTTTCTTTTTTGTTGTCGGTATTCTTCTTGATAAAGTATTTCCCGCTCCGGTGGCAGCAATCGCCGCCAGTTACGGCCTTTCTATTATATTGGCCGGTTGGCGCGTATCTGTCAGCGGATTTCACGCCCTGCGCAAGCTGAGGCTGGACGAGACCACCTTGATGACCATTGCAGTAATTGCCGCGTTTTGCCTTGGCCAGTATTTTGAAGCTGCCATGGTCGCCATTCTTTTTCAGTTGGGGGAAAAGCTGGAAGACAAAGCCGTTGATAATTCCCGCAAAAACATAGAACAGCTTGCCGACCTGCGCCCCGACACGGCACGGCGCCTGGTAAACGGTATGGAGGAGTCCGTTTCCGCAGAATCCATTGCGGTCGGCGATACCATTCTTGTGTATCCCTTTGAACGTGTTCCTCTTGACGGAACCGTACTGTCGGGCAGCTCCGCACTGGATTCCTCCGCTCTGACCGGAGAAAGCACTCCTTTAGACGTTACGCCCGGAAGCGAAGTTCTCTCCGGTATGATGAACGAGCAAAGCCCGCTTACTATAAAGGTTACAAACGATTTTCACAACTCCGCCGCATCCAGAATTATTGAAATGGTAGAGTCTGCCTCCGCACGCAAAGGAAACGCAGAAAAGCTGATTTCACGGTTTGCCGCGGTCTATACTCCGATCGTAATTATTATGGCTGTGCTTTTAATTGTCATCCCTCCCCTTCTTGGGCTTGGAGAATTCCGTGTATGGCTGTACCGCGCGCTTGTATTTTTGGTGGCTTCCTGCCCCTGTGCACTGGTTATTTCCGTTCCGCTCGGCTTCTATGCCGGAATCGGCGCGGAAAGCAAAAACGGGGTGCTGGTAAAAGGCGGAAAATTTTTGGAAGCACTCAGTAAGACAAACGCGGTTGTATTTGATAAAACCGGCACGCTGACAAGCGGAAAGCTTAGCGTAAGCAATGTAACTCTTCTGGGTAATATGAGTCGGGAGGAACTGATGCAGTACGCTGCCTCCGCCGAGCAGTTCAGCACACACCCTGCTGGAAAAGCGGTACTGGCCGCTGCGGGAGAGACCGAACTGTTTTCCGCCGAAAAAGCGGAGGAAACCCCGGGTCACGGCGTTACTGCGGTGATAAACGGGAAACAGATTCTCTGCGGGCGAAAAGATTTATTGGAAAACAACGGGGTGAATTTATCCGGTGAAAAACCAGCTTCAATCTATATTGCAGTGGACGGAACTTTACAGGGAAGTATTGAACTAAGCGACATCCCCCGCCCCGATGCGCCGGAAGGAATTCAAAAGCTGCGTTCGCAGAACATTAAACGTATTGTGATGCTAACCGGGGATAACGAAGAGTCGGCCGCGGCAGCTGCTGAAAAATGTGGAATCACCGAGTTCCACGCCGGGCTTTTGCCGGGCGACAAGGTTTCCATTCTAGAGAAAATCCGTCACGAAAGCGGTTCTACCGTATTTGTCGGCGACGGGATTAATGACGCTCCGGTGCTTGCTGCTTCAGACTGCGGTGTTGCCATGGGTTTGGGTACCGACGCTGCAATTGAAGCTTCCGATGTTGTTCTTACCTTAGATAAGCCCTCTAAGCTGGCCCCGGCGATTCGTCTGGCACGCCGCGCCATGGGTGTCATTCGGTTCAACATTGGATTTGCCCTGGTTGTAAAAGCCTTGGTGCTTGTAATGGCCGCCTTAGGCTATTCCCCCATGTGGCTTGCCGTATTCGCCGATGTAGGCGTATGTATATTGTCCGTAATTAATGCCACAAGAATTTTGACGTTTCATAATAAGTAAATAAATCGGTGCGTAAGGTGCGCATGTAAAAAGAAAGCCTTCGGGAAATCCCGAAGGCTTTCTTTGTTGCCCATTTCAAACAGGGGTAGATCGCTCTTCTTATAATCCACCTATGTAAAAAAACAGAGCTTCCGACTGGAGCTCNNAGACTTATTTAAATCCAAATATTATTTTTTATAAGACATTACCGGTGTTTCCCCGGCGGTTACTGAGCCGGCAAATATCTCAAGATTTTTCACGGCGTCAAGGTTTGTAATAATACAAGGCGAAATGGTGCTAAGACCTTTGCTCTGTATAAAATCAAGATCCATATCCATCAGCTTGTCCCCTGCATTTACATGCTGGCCCACTTCTACGTGGCAGGTAAATCCTTCCCCGTTCAGTTTTACGGTATCAATTCCCAAATGTACCAAAATTTCAAGCCCGTCATCACTTTCAATGCCGAGCGCATGCATGGTATGCGCAACCTGTGCAACGGTTCCGGAAACAGGAGATAGAACTTCGCCGCTGCTGGGAACAATGCCAACACCGTCGCCAAGCACCTTGCCGGAAAATACCGGATCCGGTACTTCTTCAATAGAAATAGCTTTTCCGCTCTGCTGAGCAACAATTTTTAACGTGTTATCTTTACGACTGAATAATCCCATTGGTATCCTCCAAAAAACTTAAAATACTTTAATTGATAAACAGTCCCTCCCCTGAACAGGGGAGGGACTGTCAGTTACTAAAAGGGTTTACTTATGCTTTCACTTTATCCGCTGAGGGAAGAAATTTCTTCATCGCATCAACCAAAAGTTCCGCTTTTGTGCCAACAATAACCTGAGTTACCTGTGTGCCAGCCTTCATCAAACCGGAAGCGCCAAGTGACTTGAACTCTTTTTCATTAAGATTCTTGTTGTCAACAAGTACAAGGCGAACGCGTGTAATGCAGGATTCAATTTCCTTAATGTTGCTTGCGCCGCCAAGTGCGGAAATGTACTTCTTTGCAAGCTCATCAAAGCCCTGATCGTCAACCAGCTTAGAGAAGTTGGCGGTTTCTTCATCTGCTTCACGTCCGGGTGTCTTAATATCAAACTTCTTGATAAAGAACACGAACAGGAAGAAATAAATAACACCAAATACAAGACCGACCGGAATACTCATCCAGCCATTTGCTGCTTTCGTCCAGTTCAGCAGATAGTCAACCAAACCGGCGGAGAAAGTAAAGCTGTCACGGATGCCGAGCATATTGCAAACGACCAGGGAAAGACCTGTCAGTGCAGCATGCAAAACGAAAAGTACAGGAGCAAGGAACATGAACATGAATTCGATCGGCTCTGTAATACCGGTCAGGAATGCGGTTAAAGCAACGGAGAACAAAGCGCCGCCGACCATTGCTTTATTTTCTTTCTTCGCGCAAACATACATTGCAAGTGCAGCTGCAGGAAGAGCAAACATCATAATCGGGAAGAAACCGGCCGTAAATACGCCGCCGTGCGGGTCGCCGGCAAAGAATCTCCACAGGTCACCGGAAACAGCCTTGCCGTCCGGGCCGGTGTATGTACCAAAGTTAAACCATACTGCTGTATTAACAATGTGGTGCAGGCCGAAGGGCAGGAGCAGTCTGTTCAGGAAGCCGTAAATGAATTCGCCGGCTCCGCCGCTGCCTGTCATCCAGTTGGAAGCTGCGTCCAGACCTCTCTGGAAGGTCGGCCACACAGTACCGAGCAGGCCGCCAATTACAAGGGAAGCACCGCCGGTTACGATAGGAACAAATCTTCTGCCGCCAAAGAATGCGAGCCAATCCGGAAGTTTGGCGCTGTGGAATTTGTTATAGCAAAGTCCTGCAATAACGCCGGCGATGATGCCGCCGAAATGCGCCATATTAATGTCGGTAATGCCTTCCGGTAGTCCGGCAGCCGGCATAAACATGCTGCCGATTTGGAGTGCATGGTTGACCGCCTGGCCAGCCGCGTTAAGTACGAAATAAGCGACTGCACCAGCCAGACCGGCTGCGCCGTTGCTGTCCTCTGCAAGACCAACTGCGATACCGATTGCGAACAGTAATGGTAAATTGTTGAACAACGCGTTGCCGGAATCGGCGAGAAGCGGGATATTGAGCATATCGCTCTGACCAAACCTGAGGAGTAGACCTGCGATAGGCAGGGATGCGATAGGTAACATCAGGGATTTGCCAAGCTTTTGAAGTGCTGCTAAAACCTTTTGCATTGTTTTACCTCCTACTATAATTGGATCTTATGGTATCGGGATTCCCCCCGATGGACTACAAATTAATTTGCTGAACCGCCTTTTTCAGTTCCAGAACAGCGGAAGGTGTAACCGAAAGCTCTTTTACACCGATTTTTACATAAAATTCGGTAAGTTCGGTATCGGCCGCAGATTCCCCGCAGATGCCCGTCCAAATTCCCGCCTGTGCACCGTTTTTCACGGTCATTTCAATCATGCGGAGAACTGCCGGATGGCGCGAATTAAACATATCGGCAATCTTATGATTCATACGGTCGACCGCAAGGGTGTATTGCGTAAGATCATTGGTGCCAATACTGAAAAAGTCAACTTCCTTCGCGAGCTCGTCGCTCAGAAGAACAGAAGCCGGTGTTTCGATCATAATGCCGATTTCCACATCGGGTGCAAAAGCAATCTTTTCGTTAGTCAGGTCTTTCTTTACCTGCTCAACAATCGATTTAATTTCCCGTACTTCCTCTACAGAGATGATCATGGGGAACATAATCGCCAGTTTCCCAAACACCGAAGCACGGAACAGTGCGCGCAGCTGAGTCACAAAAAGCTCCCTGCGGTCCAGGCAGATGCGAATTGCGCGGTAACCCATTGCCGGATTTTCTTCTTTCGGCAAATTCAAATACGGCACCTGCTTGTCGGCACCCAAATCAAGAGTACGAATAATGACGCGTTTGCCGTTCATCTTTTCCAGTACGGTTCCGTATGCCTTAAACTGTTTTTCTTCATCCGGAAGGGAGTTCCCTTCCATATAAAGAAACTCACTGCGGAACAGGCCAATGCCGTCCGCATCGTTTTCCAATACCATTTCCACATCAGACGGATGCCCGATGTTTGCGTTGATTTCAATTTCAACGCCGTTTTTCGTAATGGCTTTGGTTCCCTTAATCTGCTTCAATTCTTGCTGATGTTTTTCAAATTCCAGCTGTTTTTCCCTGTATTGCGCCAGAACTTCGTCGTCCGGATTGATAATTACTTCGCCCTGCGAGCCGTCCACAATTACTTCCCCGCCGTCCTGCAATTCCGAAAAACTGCCTGCAAGACCAACAACGGCCGGAATTCCCATAGTACGGGCCAAAATAGCAGAGTGAGAACTTTTCGAACCTTCCTGCGTTACAAATGCCAGTACTTTGGAAGAATCCATCTGTACGGTTTCGCTCGGCAGCAAATCTACTGCGCCCACAATTGTGCGCTCCGTCAAACTGTCGAGCCCGTTTGCCAGAGTATGATCCAGACTGCGAATCATCCGTTTGGATATGTCGATGACATCCGCAGCTCTGCCACGCATATATTCATCTTCCATTTGGGCAAACTGTTCGGAGAATTTCTGCCCCGTTACCCAAACTGCATATTCGGCATTCACTTTATCATTTCGTATCCTGTCCTGAATTGCGTTAAAAAAGTCTTCGTCCTGAAGCATCATGATATGGATCTGAAATATCATAGAATTTTCTTCGCCGACCCGTTTCAATGCGTTCAGATAAATTGTATTAAGCGCATCAATCGCCGCTTCTTTCGCAGAGTTCAGGCGTGTAAGTTCTGCTTCAACATCTGTTACTTCTTTTCTAGCCACCTTGTCGTCAATGTTGACGCAAAGAGTTAAACTACCTATTGCAATTCCTTTGGAAGCGCTGATTCCGCTTATTCTTTTCATTCAATGCACCAACCTTAGAAATTTTGCTCGCAAAACTCTTTCAGTTTTGCACAATCGGCTTCTTCATTCGAGCCGGTAATTGTAAATTTCACCTCGTCGTTCTGCTTTGCACAAAGGCCCATCACGGCAAAAAGACGTTTTGCATTTGCTGTTTTTCCATTCAACTCCATCATAATATCGGAATCGCAGGCGGCTGCGCATTTCACAAGTAAGCCCGCCGGTCTGGCATGGAGTCCTAAAGCATCGTTAACTTTATATTGAAAAGTTGTCAAAATTTATNNATTCATAGCTACATTTCCATTATATCGATTTTTGGTAATTTGTCAACATTATGTTTCGTGACTGTTCACAATATATTATTAAAGTTTACATGTTTTTGCTAAATTAAAACAATTTTGGCCGATTAATTATGCATGCTGCACAATCAACCGACCAAGTTTTCCTAATTGCACCTGTAAAAAAAATATTTTTTTCATAATATTTACAGTTTGTGTTGTTATATTGCCTATAAAATCAAGAATTATTCCGATTTCGTTTTAAATTTCAGCGCGGTAGCAACTTATTCGCCACAGATACGTCACAAAGCTGCTTAATACTGTAGATTGCCGCACATTCTGTTATGCCGTTTTGTTGAATATAGTCGTAAATGTCCTGACTGTAGTATCTTGGGTCGATAATATGAATTTCGGAAAAATTCACCGCCAAAAACGGAACCATGCTGTTCGCATAGGAATCCTTAATAATCAGCAGCTTTTTCCCATTATTAACATCCGCATTTTTCACTACATCCACACTGTGGTTTCCCCCGAGAAAGGTGGAATACTTATCCTTTTGCTGCAAAAATTCTTTCCAGTAAATATTGTTGCGTGTCTGTTTTCCGGTTATTTGGGTCAGTGCCATGGGCTTTTTATAAACCGGAAGATACAGANNGGGCGCAGAATTATATCCCATTGCTGCCACAAGAGCCTTGTAGCCTTCATACGCACCGTAGGCGTTCCAATGATGGTCCGTTTTAAAATAATAGTCTTTGCCCGTTTGATCACTTAATGTGTCAAAAAGATCAATTACTTTCGCGTTGCTGCCAACCGATTCCTGAATCGCCTTCAGTTCCTCGTGTTGGTCATGGTTGGGCGCGGCAGGGGGCAGCTTGTCCGGCTGTTCCTGTGAACCAGACGGGACTGGTACCACGTAAAACGGAATCTTGGTATTCTTTGCAAAGATGTTCAGCGCAGTAGCATTCCTGTTAAAAATATCGGTTCGGTTCGGCAGCAAAACCTCATAAATATGATCGTCTTTCCCGAAATACACTCCGCCTTCCGCAGGAATCGTACTGTAATTACTGCCCAAATCCCGCTTGCCCATCATCAGCTGCGCGCTGGTATTCAGCGATATAAAAGCCTTGCGCAGCATAAAATGATCGCCGACATAGCTTTCAATGGAGTCCATAAAGCTGCCGTCGCGAATCGATTGCAGGCTGATTTGCGGCGGGGATTCCAGTACACGGTTTTCATCTTCTGAAAAGGTCTGTTTTGGCGCGAAAAGAAGAAACAGCACACCCACCACAATAGTAAGAAACAATACAACCGTAACGGCGAGCAGTCCGGATTGACAGGTTTTTATATTCTGTTTTATAGTCTCAAATTTTTTCATATTGTCACCTTAAAAACGGAAGTAGAGAAACGGATTATACGAATTGTCCACAAGGAAAGAAAGAGAAACCACAAACAGGCAGACAAAACCCGCGCTCCAAACAACACGCCCTGCCACGCCGCTTTTGCGCAGCTTTTCTGTTAGATTACCAACCAACGGTGTGCTGCAGAACGCCGCTACAATCAGCAGCGGAGCGTAAGTAAGCAGCGAATAAATGCCAAGGCTGTCCGCACCGGAAGCAAAGCCGAACATCGCGCCGAGCATGCCGAATGCCTTGTGAATATCAAGATAAGAGAAGAATACCCAGCCGATTACCGCCGCTAAAAAGCTATAAAGCCATTGAAAGAACTGCGGAATTTTATCGAGCCATTTCTTCAGAAACAGCCGCTCACAAATAATGAGCAGCCCATAATAAGCACCCCACATTGCGAAGTTCCAGCTTGCGCCGTGCCAAATGCCGGTGAGTACCCAAACGATGGCAAGATTGCGGATATTCTTGATTAGCGAGCAGCGGTTGCCGCCAAGGGGAATGTAAACATATTCGCGGAACCAGGAACCCAGCGTCATGTGCCAGCGGCGCCAGAACTCGGAAACGCTGCGCGAAATATAGGGGAAATTGAAGTTTTCCGGAAGGGTAAACCCAAACATCTGCCCCAGACCGATGGCCATATCGGAGTAGCCGGAAAAGTCAAAATAGATTTGGAAGGTAAAAGCCAGAATACCCAGCCACGCCGACAGCGCGGTGGGGTTGCCAAGGTACTGCACCTTGTCCGCAAGCTGAGCAAGGTTATTGGCAATAAGCACCTTTTTAAACATACCCACCAGGAAGCGGCGGGAACCAGTCGTAAACTTTTCCAGCGTTTCCTGACGGTCATGCAGCTGCCCCGCCAAATACTCGTATTTAACGATGGGGCCTGCCACAAGGTGCGGGAAAAACGAAATATAGGTGCCGAAATCGATTATATTGCGCTGAATCGGCGCTTCCCCACGGTAAACGTCAATAGAATAAGAAAGCGCTTCGAACGTGTAAAAAGAAATGCCAATCGGCAGCATTACCTGCGGAACCGGTACTGCAAGCCCGGTTAATGTATTAAAGGTGTCAACCAGCAAGCCGGAGTATTTGAAAAACCCGAGCAAGCCGACATTCACGCAAATGCTAATTACCAGCAGTACGCGCGCTTTTGACCGCTCCCCGCGGTATTTGTCAATAAGAAAGCCCGCAACATAGTCGAACAGGGTCGTAAACAGCATGATAAAAACCGACACCGGTTCCCCCCACGCGTAAAAAACAAGGCTGAACAGGAACAGGCACAGGTTTTTCAATTTCCTCGGTACAAGGTAATACGCAATTAATACCAGAGGCAGAAATACAAAAACAAAAAACAAACTGCTAAAAATCATGTTGGAATTCCTCTGCTTTTTATTGATAATTCTATTTTACGTTATTATTGGCACTTTTTCAAGTAACAAAGACGTAATACCCTACTGTGCAACATGAAATCCGTTTTTATTTTCAAGGTTTTTTACCCTTTTCCCCGCTTGATTCCTTTTGTAGAAAAATGGAAAAAAAGCACAAAGCAGCGGCCCGGGCTTTCGCCCAAACCGCTGCTACGCAAATACAACTATACTTATTTTGTTGAGATAGTAATAATTTGATTAAAGATTTTGCTATGCTTTGTGGTTACAATTAGCCAACAGTAGCAACAAATACCTTAGTGCCATCTACATAGATGCCAGCTTTTGTTCCAACTGCGCCAACAGATGTGAGTTTGTAGAAGTAGTCGTTACCAGTCTTGGAAACGAACTCTGCCTTAAACACACCAGCTGTGCCAACACCGAAGGTCGGAGTTGTGGTGGAAGTAACTTTCAAAGTGTAAGCGCCCTTAACGGTAATGTCCTTTGTTGTGTCAACTGTGAAAGCGGACTTTACAGTAGCAACAAGGAGTTTTGTGCCGTTGAGGTAAATGCCAGTTGCAGCGCCAACATTGCCGGTAGCAGTAATCTTGTAGAAGTAGTCATTGCCGTTCTGAGCAGCAAGTGCTACTGTGAAGACGCCAGCTGTGCCGGTTGTGAAGGACGGAGCTGTTGCAGATGTGATCTTGAAGGTGTANNTAGCTTGCGCCCTTGCCTACAGAAAGATCATTGTGTGTGTCGGAAGTAGCTTCCGGAACAGCAATTGCTGTTACATCGCAGGTAGCTGCGCCATAATCTTCAAGATCATAGCCATCTTCGTCCTGCAGTGTTGCAGTCAAAGTGCCTTCGTTTTCAGAAGCAAAGTCAGGATCAACACTGTTAACCTTAATGGTTGCAGTATTGCCGGAAGTTGTTACTTCGAATACGTCGTCATTACCGTCGAAATCCCAAGCAACTACATCGCCGGCCGGAATTGCTGTGCCGCCCGGATAAGCAGATACTGTGAAGGTTTCGCTGTAGCCCTTTGCAATCTTGGAAACAGATTTGTTAATCTGCAGGCCAGCAAAGGAAAGTGTATCAATTTTGAAGGTATCAATTGCGCTACCCTCGGACTTTGTAAGTGTAAAGCCATAAGGAGTTACATCGTTGACATCAACGGTGTCGGAATCAGCCTTGAAAACAGTTGTGCCAGCAGCAAGAGTTGCATCGGAAAGTTTTACATAAACGCCGCTTGCGCTGCCTGTTACATAAAGTTTACCAGCTGCAAACTTAATTGTGCCGTCGCCGCCAAGGTCAACAACCTGTACGGAGTCACCGAATACAAGATTTGTATCGGAACCAACGGAAATGCTGTCAAACTTAACAGCGTTTGTAACAGTTGCAGTGGTATCATTGTCATCATCATCGTTGCTTGTTGTAATGGAACCATTCTCGGTATTTGCAGTTGTAATGTTACCGTTGAAAGTGTCCAAAGTTAAAGCAGCATCATAATGATCAAAATCAACCTTACCGACTGTTACGGAATCGCCAGTTAACTGAATTTCAGAACCAGCCGAAGTAGCTTTAATGGAACCGATTGTTACTTTAGAATCTTCACAATCGACTTTAATTGATTCGGTAGCAACATCAGCAGAAATTGCACCAACAACAACCGGGACTTCTTCATCTTTTGCATCGATGTCGATAGTACCCTCTGTTGCGATGTCACCAGTAGTACCACCGTTTACAGTAACTACAGCAGCAGAAGTATCTGCATCTATGTTACCAACTTTAGCATCGGAGCCATCAATTGTAACACTACCGTCAGTGGAGATATTACCAGCCTTGGAATCATCTACAGTTACATTACCAGCGTCCAAATCAACAGTGGAAACTGTGCCTTCTGTAACCTTCAGTTCAGTAACTTTACCGCTGACCTTTGTTACGGAAGCATTGTCAATTACAGAAACTGTTTCAGCATCAGAACCAACAGATGCACCAGCAACAGATGTCTTTCCAAATTTAACTTCGTAACCGGAAGGAACCTTCACTTGAGTTGTTTCATCATCAGAAGCAATTCTCAGATAAGTGGAACCATCCTTTTGCAGATAGTTATAATGGGTACCCGTCGCTAAATCACGGTCATCCTCTTCGGTTGCAGCTTCAATTTTTTTCGCAATTTTGCCCTTTAAGGTCAATTTATCGTCACTATCGTTTGAAACAACATAGGAACCATCATCAGCCTTAATTTTCTTAGCAGTAATAACTACATTACCAACTTTACCATCTTCACTGTAGGAATTCGCCTTTGAAACACCTGTTACTGCAGTGGCTTTAAATGTTCTACCTACAACAGCTTCAAAGTCTTCAGCACCGCCAACAGCAACACCATCATTACCACCAAGGTGAACATCAGATGTTCCTGTTGTTACAGAAACTTGATACTCAGCATTAACAACAGGATCGTTGTCAGCATCAGCATCAGCTGTCTGAGCCTTAACTGCTGTCCAATTTACTCGTGCATCACCGCTAGTATTCAAGGTAGCTCTGTAGATACCAAGCTTAATTTCGCTGTTACGTGTTACAGCAAAATCATCCATCGGGTCATCGTCAATAGAACTACCCTTAACTGCATCACCAGTAATGTCAGCGACAGCGTCAGGAGCCTGACCAATGAAATCAGCGTCTTCATCCACTACATATACAGTTACAGTTGTTTTGGCTTTTACGGTGATTTCGTTGTCGTCATCATCGTAGTAGGAACCTTCGTAAAGTACGGAAAGAACTTCCTTACCTTCAACGGAATCATTCCGCAATGTGAGGTTTGCGACCGGTGAAGTATCATCGGAGTCAAGATCGCTCCACTTCACAAGTTTGTCACCAGAAGCATGAGAAATAGAAACGACCTTCGGATCATCGATTACATGCTGATGATCTGTTGTTTCAATTTCTGCATCCGGCCAAAGTGTGTAGAGGTCTACCTTATCATCGGTGGGATTAGTGCCATAGTGCGTATCCTTTGCGTTTACCAAATAGGTTGTGTCCGGCTCGCCGTCTTTAAACTGGCCGGTTACGCTTTTGGTAGATGCAAAAGCGAAGTTTGCCGAAAAGCTTGTTACTACAAGTGCGAGCGCGAGCACAAGAGAAACAACTTTTCCTGTGATTTTTTTCATCCTTTTTGTCCTCCTTAAAATAGTTCGTTTTGCGTATTTGCGTGTGCTATGAGAAGTTAACATACATGTTCGCCATGGGTGTTAAAATTTTCTCCCCTGACTCGCAGCAGTTTGTGTGTTGAAGCCCTGCCCTAAGAGCGCCGGCAATGCCGCAGCCACATATACCGCTCATATGTTTAATTGGATTATAAGATATTTGGTAATCAATGTCAAGTATATAATGGATATTATTTTATATAAAATTTTACGAATCAGGTTTATTTTCCCAGCATTATAGCCATATTTTTTAACTATATAGGCAAACAATGGTAAGGTTAAGTAATTTATGGAAAAGAAACATACATGTATTGTTAACAACACATGTAACATATGGAAATATTGTCCCAAACAACCCAGCGTTTCTCTGTGAAACATGCTGATTTTTTATAAATTCAGCTCTGTTTCCGCAAAAGATAAATTTGGTATTTATTATACCTTATAAATGTTAATTATTCATGAAAAAAGACCGGAACGGAAAATAAATTTCCATACCGGTCTTTTGTATCGGTGTATTTACAAAATAAATTAAAGATTGATTTGCATGGGTTTGTCGTCGCACAGGCAGGCACGGCGACCGCCGGGGGAAATTACGCTGATGCCGCAGGGCGCGGGGCCTTTGCGGCTTTGGCAGAACGGGCACTTAATTGTTAGCCCGGGGCGGCTTGGAAGGTCGTAACAGCAGGCCAAACGGTTGCACGAACATTCGCTGTTCTGGTACCATGCACAGGCGGCGCAGTTGGTGCAATGCTTTATGCCGGGCAAATCAACGTATTCTGCCGCAATCATACCGCCCTGCTGGTATTCCCCGTTACTAATAATAATATGAGATGCGCTGATTTCCGCCAGAAGATGGCTCCACGCGCTGGCGGTACCGTGGTGCGGCGCCTTAATAATGTAATAGCTGTCGTACAGTTGATCGGCAATCGCGTCCATACTTTCCGGGGTCGCGTCGCCCGTCATTAAAATATCGTCCAGACTGGCTTCTTTGGTGCGGCGGTTCTGGAAAATAACTCCGGCGGCATTCAGCTGGTCGGAATACGCCGAACGCGTGGTGGGGCGGCTTAAAATTTCCGCAATATCCGCGGCCGCGGGCAGCAGCAAAAGCTGCGGAACCAGCGCTTCAATCTCACTGAATATCGTGTTAATCCGGTCAATATTCTCCTGCTGTAAAGGCACGGTTTTGCAGCACGCCACATATGCTTCGCAAAACTGCTCTTTCAGGCGCATGAACTGCCGCGCGAAATCGGGCAGAAACGGCGAGGAAAGGCACACGTTCATATCCTCTACCGTACCCGCAAAAAGGTCGGAAAACGGAAAGTCCTCCGCCACAGGCCACAAAACGTCGTACGTTACGCCGTCGAATACAAAGCTGTCGCCCGCTTTCAGGGTGAAAATGCGACCGGCTCCGGCAAGTTTCGCCGTTCGATCAAAAATTTTTAACGCGCTCACGTTTACCTGCGAATAATCGGTCTGCCGGTTTAAAAATACGTACACGAACAGAGCAAATTCCAGCAGCAGCGGATTCCCACGTTTGTCGCAAGGGGCGGCGGGCAAAAAAATGCGGTTAAAGTAATTGGGGTTTGCGTCGAGCATTTGGCGGAACCCGCACAAATGGTCGCGGTGATAGTGGGTAAGAAGAAAGCTGCGGAACGTACAGTCGGAATAGCGCCGCAGAATCGACGGGTCTACATAAGAGGAAAACGCAAGGTCGCCCTCGCGGATTTTCTGGTTGATGCTGCCGCAGTCCACCATAAGAATATCCTTATGGCCTCCGCCCAGCACAATACACTCGCCGTATTCCACATTATGTACTTCCAGCCACTGCATGACTGCCCCTCCTCCGCTGGGAATTCAATAAAGCTGAATTGCTTATTGCTCCGTTCTTTCCTCGGCCTTTACGTGCTGATACCCCGAATAATAGGCATCTTCCCGGAATTCGCCGGAAAAGACAATTTCGCCGTCTTTGTATTCGGTGCCGTGGCCGTGCCGCAGGCCGTTTTTCCATTCGCCGGTATAAATCAGGTTGCCGTCCGCGTCAAACGCGGCGCCGGAGCCGGTTGGGATATTGTTTTTCCATCTGCCGACAAAAAGGGAACCGTCGCGTGAACTGAACGCCACGCCCACGCCGTCGCGCCGGTTAGCCTTCCAGCCGCCGACATAACAGATTTTTCCGGATTTATAATAATAGGTACCAAAACCGTCGCGTTTATCATTAATATAGCCGCCTTCGTAAGCGGTGCAGCCGTCCTGCATTTGCGTTCTGCCGCGCCCCTGGCGCAAGCCGTCAATTACCTTGCCGAAATACAGGTAGCTTTCTTCCGCACTGATGACGATCCGTTTTGCGGCGCTCTCCATGTGCGGAGCAATTGCCGCACTGATCTGTGTTGCGCCGCCCAGCCCTTTTGCCGCCACGGCGTACTTTTTGGGTTCGGGCGCCGGTTCGCCAACGCTGTAAAGCTCGTGGTTCACGGCGTAATCCTGCTTTCCGGGCTGCCGCAACGGCGGCTGCGGTTCCGGCTCCGGTACAAACACCACGGAGGGATCGTTTTCTATGTAATCAAAAATTAACTCCGCATCCGGTTCCTCCGGCCAGTCCGGCTGAACCCCGCCGGATTCCAAATCTTTTAACACCGTCAGCCGGCTTTCCTTTTCGGCAGGCGTGCAGTAACAGAATATTCCTTCCGTTGTTTCCGCTAAAATCTGCGGCTCGCCGACAACGGCATTGACAAGGCTTTGTTCCGCTGTTCCGGCTTCATAAGCGCAGGCAACCAGCTCGGTTTGCTTGTATTTCTGTTTTTCCGCATCAAATTGCAGTAAAATAAGACCGCCGCCCTGCCCCGGTTTGAGCAGCGCCGCCGGTCTTGCGGTATCACCGGAATAATAAGAGGTCTGAATCCAGACGTGGTCGCTGGCGTAGCGCGATTTGCTCACCATTTCCCCCGCCAAATTCCATGAAATAATGTAGTAGCCGTCCGGCTGGGGAAACGCCTGCTGCAACACGGTTTTCCCGCTGCTTTTCTGCCATTGGAACGTGCCGCGCCCGATTTTGTAGCGTGTGGAAAGCTCGACCCCGGTGGCCGGGCTGCGTGTTTTACCCGAACCGCCGCGGGAATCCGCAAAATATTCACGCCTTACTTTCGCAAGCAAAGAGTGATTATGAGTGCCGCCGTCATACGGCAAATAGCAAACGGTTAGAAAAGCCGGATGCACCGTACTGTTTACTTCATTCTGCTGAAGCATTCCGACAGCCCCCTTTCTTTCTTTATGTAAATCATATTATATATGATTACATGACAAAGTTACAAGCCGCAATAGGAATTTAATTCAGAGAAGTTTCTCTTAGCGTGTTTTCTTCGGGAAATTTCCGCTAAGTCTTCGTTGAAATGGATTTGCCCGGATGCTCCGCATGCTGCAGCTGGTACACATTGCGGTAATAGCCCGTTCCGGGCAGCGCCCAGTCGTAAAACGTAACAAGCTTCGAGCCGGTCAAGCCGTCCCCTTTTACGCTGTAGGCACTGTTGGTCAATGGCGCAAAGATTTTCACGCGCATGCCCCAGTACTTGCGGGTCTGCGCGTCCATTATAAATTCATGTTCCAGTGATTTACACGGATAATGCAGCGAATAGCTGTAATTGCAAGAGATATTCTGTATAAACGGCGAGGTACTGAAATATTCGTAGGCAACGCAAATCGGTTCCCCCGGTTCCGTGGGGTACAGGCTGAACCGCAGCACCAGCTGTGTACTGACCGTGCCGTTGACTTCGTCTTTCAGTTCCTTCGCGGTAATAAACTGCAGCGGAGAAGAATAACTTGAGTTTTCATGCGCATTGATGTACCGGGTAAGGGGCTGCTTGTTTACCGTACAGGTAAAACCGCAGAATGCACGCCGCACCACTTCTTCGACCGGCATACCCATATTATGATAATAGTTCTGCGTCAGCGTAAATTCCACCGGGTTAAGGGACTGGGCAACAATTTGTTCATCCGCCTGCACATTCCGCGTCATTTCGGTGGAATCCTGTGAAATCGAAATCTGCTCCGTACGGTGCACAAGGTTATAAAAAGGCTGATTTACCTGCGAACGAATAAACTGACTGAGCATTTCCAAAAAAGAAAGGTCGCTGAAATAGTTGGCGACCTGCCGCCGCAGACTGGCGGCGTACACAACGTTCATCAGCTGTTTAAGCTGTTCCGTGTCGAGCACATCTTCTTCAATGGTATCGCAGATTTTACGGTAAATTGCCTCGGACTGTTCATTGCTGTGAGCAAGCGCCCAGTTCGCGTATTCCTGTTCGCTGACAGAATAGGCTTCTTCGTAGCACCGTTTGATCAGTTCCGGTATCATTCCGGAAAAGAATTTTTTTGCACGTTCTTCGTCGGCAGGGCCTCCGGCACTGAACAGCGACGCAAAACGGACAAGAGAATCCGAAAAAATATATTTCTCATTCAGCATTTGCGCATACAGTGAAAAACGCTTAACCGTGGAACGGTTTGGCTCAAACCGCTTTACAATTTCAGCCGCAAACCGAACTGCCATTAACCCGGGGTGCAGGCTGGCCGGCACTTTTTTCATTCGTCCGTGGCGGAGTTTTGAAAGCGTTGATTCGGAAACGCCAAGAATATCTGCTATTTCCGAGTATTTCACTTCCAGCGGTTCCCCTGCAATCGATGCCAGGAACACATTAAACGAGAATGCCTTCTTGGCATTTTTTGCATTCATTTTTCATCGCCCTTTTCACGAACGGCAAAGCCGCTTAATTATGATTTTTTAATCCATAATTAAATATCGTCCGAAAAGGGATAAAAATAACTAATAATTTTTAGAAAAATATTCCAATTAATTTGTTTTAGGCCAATCAGGTACCGTCAGACGGTGGCACAGCAGCGAGAAAAAGCACGGAACTTCCGCCAGGAATCAGGTTATTCACGTCGCCGCTCTGGTAATTATTCAGCACAATTCCGCCTTTTAAGCGGTAGGTTTGGTCGGCGGAAATTATAGTGTAGTTTAATACTTTATCCTGAATTTTTAATTCTATTTTTGAAAATCCATCAATCGATGCAACCTGAGAAGCAGTACCGCCGTCCGTCGTGCGGCTTTGAATATTCAAAGTTCCGTCCGAAAAGCGGAAGATTGCGCCTTGCGTGCTCCTGTCGTCGGTTGAGGAAAGTGTAAATGCGGTGGAGGCGTATTGCTGCAGGTAACTTTCCACCAACGTTGCGTTTTGCTGATTTGCGGCATTGACCGTTCCGTTCTGAAAAGAGTGCGAACCAAAGTAAAACACCATACAGGCGGCGGCAATTATCACTGCGGTAAACGCAACCGCAATAATCAGCTCCACCAGCGTCAAACCGCTTTTGCTGCGAGGCTTCATCCGGCGTCACCGTCCTTTGCGGCAAACGCGGTCATCTGCACACATTTGCGCCCCGTACTGTCGGTAAAGTAAACCGCAGTTTTAATCCGATAACCCGAAACCGTGACATCGCCTTGCTCATCGTCTACCGCGGTGACCGTAAACTGCCTGTCATATTCCGGATTTGGGAAATCACCCGAGTCCACCTGTTGTACCCCGTCCATTTCCAAGTCGTCCGGGTTGATTTTATCGGCTCCGTGCAGCTTTTCCATGAGCGTGTCTGCTATATTCTGTGCCTGTGCCGCCGCGTCGCTTTGAGTGCTTTCGGAAAGGATGGTTCGCTGTGAAAAGCTGATGCTGGTAACCACCGCGGTAACCACAATGGCCAGAATCACCACCGCCGCAAGCACTTCGACCATAGTCGTTCCTTTTTTGCTTTTCCAATATTTATTGCCCATTGGTGTAAACCCCTCCGGTCAAAGAGCCCCCGCCCGTTCCGCCACCGGAACCGCCTGTGCCGCCGGAACCGTCACTATTGGGACCCTTTGCAAATAGGCTCCTTGCATCATCACTGAACAGGTTCAAATTTTTAACACTGTAGGCTCCAGGCTTAATGGTATAACCTCCGGCGTATTGAATCGTCAAAGCATTTGGCACATAAAGATCAACACTATTTTCTTTATTTGGTGCAACCAAAATAAACCCACCTGTATTTCCATCGCGGGTTATTTGCGGTCTGTTGCTCCCGGATCCAACATTTGAATCACTATATTGCGTATTTAGAGAAATTTTATCAGATTTTAAAATGACCTTATCACCAGATGGAACCATAAAATTTTGACCGCTTACATATTGAAAGTGAATTTCTTTCGCTCCATACAATGCTGTATCAGTAGGATTGTTCGCGAAATAATGCCAATTTTGGCTATCGCTAATATAAAAAAACACAATTTTACCCGGCACTTCAGACGGTCTCCCATTATCGATATACCCGTTTTTTACCCAATAATTATTTCCATGCAAATTATCAACATCTTCACCAGATACTATATCTTTGTAGTTATTCAGAACAAAGTTGTTATTGTTTAGTATCTGAGAATCAATTTTCGATGCATCTATCATTTTTAGTTTAGCACTACTAATCTCTGCTTGAACATTGATTAAGTCAATCGTCCCGCTAAACTGATAAAATCCGTTTAACTCTACCGCACTGCTATCATTAACTACCATACGGACATGGTTAAAGGAAACGATTGCAGAACTACTGTTACTTTTAAGATATAAATGAATATTTCTATTTGGGCTTGTAGCAATAATATCTCCTTGAAAAAAGAAAAAAGATGATTGTAATGTACCAGATGTTCTATCCGCAGATAGATTATAACAAACATTTGAGTTACTTGATCCTGTATAGTACATTTGTGGAGCGGAAAATGTACCCGGGGATCCAGATAAATTTACAGTTTGATTGGCTAAAATCGCATAATAGACTGTACCATTTTTCCAATCAAATCTTGATGGACTTCCATTAAAAATTTGATTGTTCCCGTGCTGAAATCCAACCGAAAGATCAGCATCTTCCCAATCGGATTCCCCTTCATCTGNNCAGCGCAACGCCCCGTTTGGAATTCGGTTTCATCCGACAGCACCTCCGTCCTTTTCCTTGATTATAGCCGGAAACTGGTATTTTCGCAAGAATTTTACCGTTCAAATTGGAAATTTCCCGTTTCCGGTTGAAACTTTTTCACATATCGGGATTGTAGTCATAATTCACTCGATATTTTCGTATACTATGTCATATTTTTGATTTAATGTGACCAAATATTATGTCAAAAAAATAAATTTTTTATATTAATCTGAACAATCTTGACAGCGCTGTGTCAATAGCCTTATAATCGATTTTAGAATCGATTTTTGGGCAGCTCGGCCATTCTGAATTATAAAAAAAGAGAGAGGTAGAACAAGCATGAAAACCGCTTTAAAAAAGAGAAACAAAAAAGGCTTTACCCTTGTGGAACTGGTCATTGTAATCGCAATTCTTGCCATTTTAGCCGCGGTCGCTATTCCGACCGTTACCAATGTCATTGATACCGCAAATAAAAACGCCGACGCCTCAAACTGCCAGACACTTGAGCTGGCATTAAAATCTGCATCTGCAGAAGAAGCCGCGAAAACATGGACTCCTGCTGATGATACTGTCGCGACTGCTCTTGCTCACGAAGGCCTGAACTTGAAAACAATGGAGGATAACATTAAAACGGGCACAAATTTTTATTACGGAACCGGAACTAGTAACCACGGAAAGATTTATGTTACTAATGCTACTGACACCGATAAATTGGAAGCGGGAACAACATTAGATAATTATATTAATGGTGTTGAAACGGGTTCAGCTTCATAAATTTGAGTAATCTATAAGATTTGTAATGTACAAGCCCCGAATTTCGGGGCTTGTTTTCGCTTAAGGCAGTTTTGCCGAAATTAAGAATATATTGCGGTACTTTGGGGAATTTGCTATAATATTCCTGTATTATTTACCGAATTTTACGAACCGAATTTGAAGGTGTGGTGGCGGCCGATTTGAAAATGATCCTGTTGCAAATAACCCGCAGCGTGCTTTCCCTGACCTGTGTAAAAAGCGGGCGCAGGGCTGCGTTCGACCTGCCCCGAAGCTTTGAACTTCCCGAAAATTTAAAGGACGGCCGTGGTTACACCGACATTCCGCTTTTGGCGAAGTTTACGAAAGAATGCATTTTAAAAGCACAGCTGAACTGTAAAAATATATTATTCTGTATTGAGGACGACGGACTGGTCAGCAAGGAATACCAGCATTTACCCAGTAAACGGAAAAATCTGCTGGCGTTTGCCCGGCTGGAAGCAGAAGCTGTTCTGTCGGACAATATTGACGATTACCTAATTCAGAATTATGAATACGGTCATACCAATGAAATAACCGGGAAGCTGACCAGCGTACTGTTCGCCAGCAAAAGCAAGCTGATTGCGGGAATCCGAAGAAGCTTCGCACAGCGCGGACTGCGTGTGGTAAAAATAGTACCGCCAATCGGCGGGCTGCTGTACGCCGCAAAAACCGCCATCAATTCCAGTGGGCAAACTGTTGCGGTGCTCGACCTTGGGTTTGAAAAAACACATCTGCTCGTTCTGCATGAAGGCTTTCCGGTATTCCAGCGAACATTCGAAAGTATTTACGAAGATATACTCAATATACTCTGCGAAGAGCAGTCGGTTTCCTTTCGTGACGCAATCGGGCTGGTGAACAGTTGGGGCGTTTACGGGGAATCCAACCCGTCCGGCGAAGCGTCAAAACGCATTTCTACTTTACTGGACGCCAGCGCAAACGAAGTAGTCCGCAATATTCGCATGGTGCTTTCCAGCGAACGTCTGGAATTGAACCGCATTGTGTTTTGCGGCGCCATGTCCACACTGCCGAACTTTATCGATTTTTGGAACCAGCTTGGGCTGGACGTTCCGTTGGAAAGCATTGACATTGGCACAGCTACCCGTAAACTGCCGGAAGTCCGTCCTGCGGCGCGTTCCGCCGGGCTGCGCCCCGCGTCCTTTTTCGGGGCATCGGGGCTGCTTTCCGCCGGAAAAGCCGACGACATCGATTTTTTGAAAGCCGTCAAGGCAAAATCCGGCGCACAGGCGGCAAACATCACCGTAATGGTTGTTCTTACTCTGGTCGCTATGGGCATTATGGCACTGGAGCCGATTTGGGAAGCGGTCAGTACAGCCCAGGTTCAGTTGGATCACATTGCGCTTACCGCCGCGGAGGCCACCGGCATTAAAGACAGTATAACCAAACAGACCGAACTGACCAACGCCATAGCAAGCGCAAAAAAAGACCGGGACAAGCTCCCGTTCGGCAAAAGCAAAACTGAAGAAATTGCAGAAAAGCTTACGGAACAAATCGGTTCGAAATCCAAGGCTGTCAGCTCCATCGCGGTTGACAACAATACCGGAAGTATTTCGGTTTCCTTTACCGTTGCGAATTACGACACGTTTTTAACGATGAAACACAACATTGAGTCAAATGGATATTTTGTGATTTCCGGTCCGTTCAGTGCCACCTTCCAGCCTGACGGCACCTGTTCCTGTAATCTGATACTGCAGGTAAATCAGTTTACACCGTGGGAAACCAACAGCAAGGAGGGTGTACAAAGTGAAAAACCTTAAGGTTTCAGGCATAATGCTCTATTTACTCGGCCTTGTGCTGGTTCTCCTCCTTTACTTTTACCTTATATTCCTTCCCATGAGCGCGCGGGTGGCTCAGCTTAATTTACAGCATGAGCAAAACACTGCTAAGCTGCAGCTGTACCAAAAAGAGCTGCTGCAGGCCGATCAGCTGAACGAATCTATCAACACCCTGCAAGCCGAATTGGACAAACTGAAAAGTACAACCAGCATCAGCGGAAAAAACGCCGCGGATGACCTTGGAAAAGCGATGAACGACACCGGGGTTGTTCCCATTCAGCTTCAAATCGGCAACGAAACGGTGGACAAAAGCAAAACCTCCGGTACCGGCGAGCCGGTTTGCAGTGTGCCGATCAGCCTGCAGGTCAACTGCAGTCAGGAACAGCTGCAGCAGCTTTTGGATTATTTTGAAACTAAATCACAAGGCGCCTATTACGTGAATTCAGTAAACTATGCGGGGGGACAAGTTACAGCGCCTGCCGACCTGTCATTAACCCTGTATTACTTCGGTAACGGAGAAACGAAAAAATGAGCTGGATACTTCCATTTCTGCTCTGTCTTCTTTTTGCGGTTGTGAGCGCCCGAATTGGCATTGTCATTTTCAATGCGGTGCCTGCCAAATGGCTTTGTGATTATGACGAGCAGCCCGATGCCGCGCTTTACGGGAAACGGCTTTCAATTTGGCCGCACGGCGCCGTTTTCGCATTGATTCTTTTCCTTTCGTTTTATGCGCTGTCGTTTCCGTATTCCGGTACCGTTTTTTACGCGTGCTGTATTGCGGCGGTTTTCCTTTTGCTGATTGCCGTTTCCGACGCAAGGTATACCATTATTCCGGATGAATTTGTTCTTGCGCTGCTTGTTCCCATTCTGGTGATTGACGGGTACGACCTGATTTTTGAAACGGAACAGTTTCATTTGAACTGGCTTTCCCCCATTTGGGGCGCGCTTTCCGGCGCGGGGCTGATGCTTCTGCTAAGCCTATGCGGCAAACTGGTTTTTCGGAAGGAAGCACTCGGTTTCGGCGACGTAAAGCTGTTTGGGGCTGCCGGACTTCTGGCCGGTTTTCCGCACGTGTTCCTTCTGTTTTTCATGACGATATTTCTGGCCTTATTTTATATTTTATTTTTACTGCTGCGCGGGAAAATTTTGAAAGACTTAACCCTTCCGCTCGGACCGTACATTTGCCTTGCCTTGCTTTTATTTTTGGCGTTTCACCGTCAAATCGTCGGCTTTGCGGGGTGGTACTTATCCTTGCTGAGCCTGTAAAGGAGTACACGGTACACAATGAAAATAACCAATTTAAAACTTGGACAAATTTTGATAAACTCCGGGGTACTGACCGAAGCCCAGCTGGAACAGGCCCTTGCGCGCCAGAAGGGCTCGAACAAGCGCCTTGGCCAGATTTTGGTCGACAATCACTTCCTAACGGAAATGCAGATTATCCGTTCGCTGGAAAAGCAGCTTTCTATTTCCTATGCTGACCTTTCCGCCGTCAGCATTGACCCGACGCTTTCCGCACTGGTTCCTGAAGAACTGGCGCGTTCCAACCTGATTGTTCCCGTAAAGCGGGAGGGCAGCGTGTTGACTGTTGCAACCGCAGACCCGTTGGATTATAACGGGATCAACGACATTGGTATTTATACCAGATTAAAAATAAACCCGGTTATCGCGGAGCACAACAAAATTGAAACGAAAATTCGCGAGCTTTACACCACGCAAAAAGCTTTCGCCGCGGCAAAAGAGCTTTCCACCATGCAGCAGGAAACCCCTGCCGAAACGGCACAAGGTACGTCGGAGCAGCCGATCATCCGGTTTGTAAACAACATGATTGAGCAGGCGGTTTTGCTGAAAGCAAGCGATATTCATATTGAACCGCAGGAAAAATCCATGCGCATCCGGTTCCGTGTGGACGGCCGGCTGAGCCTTTACATGGAAACCAGCGCGGAACTGATTCCTTCCGTGGTGTCGCGCATTAAATTCATCGGCGGCATGAACATCGCCGAAAAGCGCACCCCGCAGGACGGCCGCATCAATTATAAAATCGGCGACCGGGAAATCGACATGCGTATTTCCGTACTGCCCTGCGTTTACGGCGAAAAAGTGGTGATCCGTATTACCACCGCGCTCAGCTTTTCGCTGGTGAAGGAAGAAATCGGCTTTTTGCCCGCGAACCTGCAAAAGTTTAATGAACTGCTCCGCAATAACCACGGTATTATTCTGCTGGTCGGCCCGACCGGAAGCGGAAAATCCACCACGCTTTACACCGCGCTGAAAGAAATTATGCGCGAGGACATTAATATTGTTACCGTCGAAAACCCGGTGGAAATGATCATTCCAAACATTACACAGGTAGACATCA
Source organism: Ruminococcaceae bacterium UBA3451 (assembly GCA_002378845.1). Classification (GTDB taxonomy): domain Bacteria; phylum Bacillota; class Clostridia; order Oscillospirales; family Acutalibacteraceae; genus Caproiciproducens. Next base: position 34,118 of record DFRY01000032.1, read on the forward strand.
ACGCAAAGGCAGGCCTCAGCTTTCCCAACGTTCTGCGTTCCATTCTGCGGCAGGATCCCGATGTGGTAATGATTGGTGAAATACGAGACACCGAAACCGCGCAAATCGCCACCAGCGTTGCCATTACCGGTCATCTGGTGCTTTCCACCCTGCACACCTACGACGCGCCGAGCTCCATCATTCGCCTGATGGACATGGGAGTGGAACCGTACATGGTGTCGTCCTCCATGCTTGGGGTCATTGCGCAGCGGCTTGTGCGCACGCTTTGCCCGCATTGCAAAGAGGAATATTGGGCGAGCGACGACGACCTGCAGTTGCTCGGCCTGCAAAAAGGTACTCGTCAGAAGCTTTACCGCGCAAAGGGCTGCAGCTTCTGTGCACAGAAAGGCTACCGCGGCCGAACCGCAATTCACGAAATTATGCAGGTCACGCCTGCTATTAAACATTGCATTAATTTGGGAAAAAGCGTGGATGATATTCGCGAAATTGCCATTCGGGAAGGTATGATTACCCTGGACAAAAATATCCGGCAGATTGTAATGGAGGGCAAAACCTCCGTGGAAGAAATGGTCGATATTTACAGCCTGCAAATGTAAAGGATGTGCGCTATGGACTTTTTACAGTTAGTGAAAAGCGGCGTGGAAAGCCGCGCTTCCGACATACACCTGGCTTCAAACAACAGGCCGGCGTTTCGCATTAACGGTTCCATGCGGTTTTTAAACCTTCCTTCCCTCACGGCGGAGGAGGTGGATGAAATGATCGCCCAGTGCCTGCCCCGCGAGAAGTACGAAGAATTCCTCGTGACCGGAGACATGGACTCCTCCGCGGAAATTGCCGGGTGCGGGCGTTTTCGTGTAAACGCCTTCCGTCAGGTACGGGGCGTTACTTTGGTGCTCCGTATTATCAACGCGGCCACCCCGGAAATTTCACAG
>DFRY01000010.1 GCA_002378845.1 Ruminococcaceae bacterium UBA3451
CGTTGTTGGTGCCGTAGGTAATGTCGGCATTATAGGCGTTTTTGCGGTCGTCGTTTTCCATGTCGTGAACAATCAGGCCGACTGTCAGTCCAAGGAAGCGGTAAACCTTGCCCATCCACTCGGAGTCGCGGCGCGCCAGGTAATCGTTGACGGTGACCACATGAACTCCTTTGCCGGACAGCGCATTCAGGTAAGCGGGAAGCGTTGCCACAAGCGTTTTGCCTTCACCGGTTTTCATTTCGGAAATACGGCCCTGATGGAGCACAATACCGCCGATGATCTGAACCGGGAAGTGACGCATTCCCAGCACGCGGCTGGAAGCTTCGCGGCAGACCGCAAACGCGTCGGGCAGGATGTCGTCAAGCGTTTCCCCGTTTGCAAGCCGTTCCTTCAGCGCGGGGGTTTGCTCCTTCAGTTCCTCGTCCGGCATGTTTTTGTATTTGTCTTCCAGCGCGAGCACGGCATTGCACAGCGGCTGAACCCGTTTCAGTTCCCGCCGGCTGTAATTGCCGAAAAACGCGGACAGAATGTTGCTCATAAAAGTCACCTCAAAATATCGTTTATGAATGTTATGAATAGTAATTTACTTACAATCAAAGAATATTATATCATACGGCCACTTAAAAAGAAAGAATAATTCATGAACATTCACGCCGCAAAAGCGCGGAAAATGTGCAAAACACAAAAAGGCGGCGAACTTGCGTCCGCCGCCTGCACAGCCGGAATATCCGGCCTTCTTTTCTCTTGTGATATTGCTTAATACATGCTGCCGGAAGAAAATGCACCCGATGAAATAAGGGATGCGAAAATAGTTCCATACAGTACGATGCTGAGCACAATGCCGATAAGTGTTAAAATCAGCATGGCGCGGGCGTAGTTCTGGCGGTTTTTATTGGTGTTGCCGCTGAAAGCCCAAACGATGTTCATGATGAGACCGACCAGCGGAATTGCGGAAACGATCATCATAACAATGTAGTTCCCGACGGAGAGAGGCTCGTTGTTTTCGTATGTAATGGGATTTGCGTAAGTCGGAGCCGGGTAAGGCTGGGTCGGGGGCTGGTAATACGGCGGTGCGGGGTTGGGCGGCACCTGACCGGGCTGGGGCTGGTACTGGTTGTTGTTCTCCTCCATTTTGACATACCTCCTCAAAAGGTTAAAAAATTATTCTAAAAGAATCATAACATGTTCTGTTTTGACAGACAAGAATTTTCCAAGAAATTCTTTATGGGAAATCGTGGAAATAAGAGAACGAAGCAAGGTGGTAACGGGGTTTCGCACTCTGTTAAATTTTTATTTATCAAGTTTCATCCTATTGCTAAACCGAAAAAAATGCTCTATAATAAACCAAGTATGTTGGTGAAACCACAGGATACTGAAACCGAAAGGAGTACCGATATGAATTATTCCCCAGAAGTGGAAAGAATGTGTACAGTTACAAAGGGCCCCAAGCACGGCCCGGCACCCATCCCGGAAGAGGGCAAATGGGTTAAAGCTTATGAAATTAAAGACATCTCCGGCCTGAGCCACGGCATTGGCTGGTGCGCTCCGCAGCAGGGTGCCTGCAAACTGACCCTTAATGTAAAAGAGGGTATTGTACAGGAAGCGCTTGTTGAGACCATCGGCTGCTCCGGCATGACTCATTCCGCAGCAATGGCTGCCGAAATTCTGCCGGGCAAGACTCTTCTGGAATGCCTGAATACCGACCTTGTTTGCGACGCAATTAACGTTGCGATGAGAGAAATCTTTAAGCAGCTTGCTTACGGCCGCAGCCAGACCGCGTTCTCCGAGGGCGGACTGCCCATCGGCGCAGGACTGGAAGATTTGGGCAAGGGCCTGCGTTCCCAGGTTGGAACAATGTACAGCACCGGCGCAAAGGGCGTTCGTTTTATGGAAATGGCAGAAGGCTATGTTCTGAAGACCGCTCTGGATGAGAATAACGAAGTTATCGGCTACCAGTTCGTGAAACTCGGAAAAATGCTCGAGGATATTCGTCATGGCGTGAGCCCGGACGAAGCTTACAAGAAAAATATCGGCCAATACGGCCGCTTCGACAACGCGGCGAAATACATTGACCCGCGTGAAGAATAATTAAGACCATAAAAGGAGGACTAAACTATATGGCTAACGATGTAAAGTTTGAAGGAAAAGAAAGAAGAATTGCCAAAATAGAAAAGTGTCTTGCCGAGTATGGCCTTGCCAGTCTCGAAGATGCTCGCGATCTTTGCCTTTCCAAGGGCATTGATGTAGATAAAATTGTAAAGGGCGTACAGCCCATCGCATTTGAAAACGCAACTTGGGCCTATACCCTCGGCTGCGCAATCGGCCTGAAAACAGGCGTTGCATCCGCTGCGGAAGCCGCTGAAAAAATCGGCCTCGGCCTGGAAGCATTCTGCATCCCGGGTTCTGTTGCAGAACAGAGAAACGTCGGCCTCGGCCACGGCAACCTCGGCGCAATGCTTCTTCGTGACGAGACAAAGTGCTTCGCATTTTTGGCCGGCCACGAATCCTTTGCCGCTGCAGAAGGCGCAATCGGTATTGCCCGTACGGCAAACCGCGCCCGCAAAGAGCCGCTCCGCATTATCCTGAACGGCCTTGGCAAGGATGCCGCTTATATCATTTCCAGAATTAACGGCTTTACCTATGTAAAGACCGATTTCGATTTCTTCAACGACGAACTGAATGTTGTTGAAGTAAAAGCTTTCTCCGACGGCGAACGCGCGGCAGTAAAATGCTACGGCGCAAACGACGTTCGCGAAGGCGTTGCTATTATGCAGGCGGAAGGCGTTGACGTTTCCATCACCGGTAACTCCACCAACCCGACCCGCTTCCAGCACCTTGTTGCAGGCACTTACAAGAAGTGGGCACAGGAGCATGGCAAGAAGTATTTCTCCGTTGCAAGCGGCGGCGGCACAGGCCGTACCCTGCATCCGGACAACATGGCGGCGGGCCCTGCTTCTTACGGCTTGACCGATTCCATGGGCCGTATGCACGGCGACGCTCAGTTTGCCGGTTCTTCTTCCGTTCCTGCACACGTTGAAATGATGGGTCTCATCGGCATGGGCAACAACCCGATGGTCGGTGCCACCGTTGCATGTGCGGTTGCGGTTTACGAATCCAAATAATTAGCGCAAGCTTATCAGACGGACTGCGGTATTTGCCGCAGTCCGTTTTTTGTTGCGGAAAAAAATTTTTCCGGTATGCAAACTTTTTCGGTATGTGCTGCATCTAATTATTAGAAAGAAAAGGAAATTGCCGCTCGCACGGCGAAGCGGTGATTATATGATAGACGGGGAAGGAAGATTGCGGTGCAGGAGAAACTGGAGGCTTTAAAGGATTATGTAAAGTTAAACCAGCAGGACTTTTACCGGCTGGCGTACAGTTATACTAAAAATCCCGACGCGGCGCTTGACGTGGTGCAGGATTCCATTGTGAAGGCAATTGATAAAATCGGGTCGCTGCGGGAGCCCGGGTACCTGAAAACATGGTTTTACCGGATTTTGATTAACGAAAGCCGAATGTACCTGCGGCGAAATCGGCGGCTGGTACCGGTGGAGCATTTTGAGGAACAGGTACAGGATCATGATGAAGATTTGGCACAGTCCATCGACATGTACCGTGCGGTTCAGAATTTGGAAGTGAAGATCCGCACTGTGATTATCCTGCGGTTTTTCGAAGATATGAAGCTGGAGGAGATTGCCGGCGTAACGAAAACAAATTTGAGCACGGTAAAATCGCGGCTTTATAAAGGTTTGGAACTGCTGAAGATTTCAATTGGGGAGGAGTGATTCCATGAATCAGTTAGAAAATGCAAAAAAGATTTATCAGGAAATTCCGATTCCCCCCGCGCTGAACGACCGGGTGAACCGCAGTCTGAACCGGCTGCCCAGGCAAAAGAGAACGATCAGCAAAGTCATTCTGTGTGCGGCGGCTTCGGTGTATTTGGTGTTTGTCGTGCTGTTAAACTGCAGTCACGCGTTTGCCCAGACGGTAAGTACCATTCCGGTACTTGGCGACGTTGCCAGAGTCTTTACGTTTACACAATATAAGATAGAGGACGATACCAGAAAAATTGATGTACAGGAACCGGTAGTGTCCAACACCGGGCACGCGGAGCTGGAAGAACGGATTAACAAGGAAATTGAAGAAAAGGTCAGTAAAGCCATCGCGGAAGCGGAAGAAGAAACGGCGGCGGACAAAAAGGCGTATGTGGAAACGGGCGGCGACCCCAAAGAGTTTATTCCCGCTATTGTTGACGTGAATTATGAAATTAAATGCAGCAATGAAAAAATACTGTCCTTTGTTCTGAATACAACGCGGACGCGGGCAAATGCCTTTACCGACCAAACCTATTACAATATTGATCTGAACAGCGGCAGGGAACTGACGCTTGTGGATTTGCTCGGCAAGGACTATAAAAAAATTGTAGATGAAAGCGTTACAAAGCAAATCCGGGAAAGGGTGCAGAAGGACCCGAACCAGATGTTTTTTACAGGGGACGAAGGGTTTTCCGGAATTAAGGATAACCAGAAATTCTATATCAACACGGCGGGAAACGTCGTAATTGTGTTTGCAAAATACGAGATTGCCCCCGGCGTAATGGGAATGCCGGAATTTGAGATAGTAAAATAACGCGAAACGAGAAAAGGCACCGCGTCCGGTTTTAACCGGGCACGGTGCCTTTTTGCTGCCGGATTTTACTTTGCAGGCAGAAATTTTTTCGTAATAAATTCGTCAAACAGTTTGATCAGCGGCCCGGTGCAGAAGGCAGTAAGAAGCGTGCCGACTCCAACTACACTGCCGCACAGCCAGCCAATGAGAACGGCAATAATGTCGCAAACAATGCGGCACCAGCGGAACTGTACGTTCAGATGTTCAGAAAAGAGGATGGCAAGGCCGTCGTAGGGTGAAACACCCAGCTTAGGCGCCATGTAAAGCGCGGCGGAAAACGCAACCAGCACCACGGCGACGAGCATGAATCCAATCCGCACGGCCCAGGACGGCTGCGCGGGGAGAACCGCTGCCCAAATTCCCCGGAAAAAATCGACCAGAAAGCCGACGCATACCATGTTGATGACCGTACCGATCCCGATTAAGTGGCGGGAAAACAAAAACATGAACACAAGGATGATGGCATTTAAGGTCAGCTGCCACATGCCTAACGTTAGCCCGATGCGGCCGGAAATACCAAGGTTCATGCAGGTGCAGGGGTCGGAACCGAGGGCGGAATAAACAAGCAGGGAAATAGCAAAACCGAGCAGAAATACGCCGATGCATACCATGAAAACGCGCCGGGTAAGGTCTTTACGAATAGGTGTCATTCAGGTTAACTCACGATTCTAAAAATTACGGCTTACGCAGTCGGGGTACAATCAGAATGGCTGCGCTCCAGAACAGTTCATACAACAGAAGGGCAGAGGTGCTCAGTTGCTGCAGACCGGAATAGCAGGTTAAAAACGCCACAAGAAGAAAGCCGAGAATAACCGCAATATTTTGCAGTATTACCGCTGCGGAAATGTTGCTGCGCTGGCGCACGCAGGCGGTCAGCATGCGCATCATTGCGGTGGAGCGGCCTTTTGTGGCAAGCAGAGCGGCGGTTCGTTCCTGCGGTTCGCCGGTCAGTTCCGTATAAATGCTGCCGAGCCGTTCAGGCAGCACGCGTATGCCGTGTGTTTCCAGGCCGAAGCACTCGGCCAGAAGCAAAGGGGTTATGTTCGGGTCGCAGGTGCGTACAATCAGGCTGATGCCGTTGTCTTCCATGCGCCGAAGTTCGAGCGCCCTGCGGCGGTCGGAGTTGTAAGAAACAATAAACATGGCGACCAGATCCCCGCCGGAGGCAAGGTAGACGATTTTCTTACCGCCGTGAATGTATTTTTCTTCGTAATCGCGGGAAGGCGGCTCAATTTCGTGAGCCTCCATCAGTTCGCGGTTCCCGACCAGAATTCTTCTGCCGGAAACCCAGCCGGTCACGCCCCGGTCATCCTCATACGTTACGTTATCAATTTTCGGGAGCATGTCGCGGCGGCTTTTAATAATTTGGTCGAACAGGTCGCTCAGCGGCCCGCCGATGGCGCACATCAGCGCGGTCGCGTCTACAATGGCCTCGTCAATACGCTGCCCGCCGAATGTTTTAATGCCGTTTAAAAGTACGGTGCCTTTGGGAAAAAGTTCTTTTGCGTCAAGCATGACGGCGTTTGTGTTGCTGAACTGTTCCACCGCAGGGTAACCGATAATCATTGCGCCGCAGCGGGACGCGATTTTGCTCAGACGGTTCAGCGGAAGGTTTACACTGAGCATGTTGACCAGCGGAACGCTGACGCAGGTTGCCGCCGCAAAAGCGGTAAGCGCCTGCAATACGTCTTTGGAAAGAATTAAAGTTGCAATACAAAGCACCAGCGAACCGATAAAGCCAATGGGTGCCATAATCTGCGAAGCCTGCTCGCTTGGGTCGGGCTCGTAGGAAAGACGGAGAAAATGCTTTAGAAAGTTTGTCTTTGTCTGGTAAGCAATGGCCGGGGCGTCAATTACGCAGCCTTTGGCCATTTGCAGCGCGGTGTTGTGGTCGTCGAACAGCTGCACAGACTGCTTTTGCTCCGGTGCGGAGACAAACTTAAAGTTTTTGTTAATGCGGGTAACAAGGCTCATTTTACCCGCAGTGTTCAGGAACAGGATGAAAGCGACAAGTGACGAGTACAGGTGAAGGGCTCCGTTTTGCAGTTTATCCTGCGAAAAAAACAGCGCTACACTTTGAATTATGGCCGCAATGTCCGCAAGTGCCATGGCGCTGTCCGAATTCGCCTGAATGGTAAACAATCCTTTTATCCCGTTTAAAATCGGCCCGATGCAAAACACGGTTGCAATCAGCAGAAATACCAAGTTTAAAATAAGATACGGCTGCATGCCCAGACTGACCTGAACGGCCTGCGGCAATATTCCGGAGTATTCCCCTAAAAATCCTGCGCCGAATAACAAAACCATGCAAATTCCGGTGACGGCAAGGCGAAGGGAAAGTCTGCGTACGCTGGAGCCGAGCTCGTGCAGTACGGAGGGCGCGTCCGACGGACTGGAGTAATCATCCAGTTCATCCGGTTCGGCGGGCGGTTCTTCCTGCGAATCGTTGTCCTCTTCCTCCGTCCCGAATACGCTGAATGTCTTTCTCTTTTTTGTTTCCTTTCCCGGCTTCTCCGGTTCTTCCTGCAGTGCAAAATCCTCCAATTCGCCGTATTCCTCTTGTTCGGAAAGAGGCTCCGGAAAATGGATGGGCTGGCGCTCTTCAAACACAGGATTCTCCGTTAAGGCGGGTTCTTCCGCCTGCGCGGATTGTTCCGGCTGAATCGCGTCAAATTCAGAGGTCTGTTCAATGATAATCGGCGCTTTGAATTCCGTTCTGTTGTTCCGTTCCGGCATGGGAATCGGCGCTGGGGGAGGCTCTGGCTGCGGCAAGGGGTAGTTTTTTGCCTCCGCGAGCAGTACGGCGTTAAAATCCGATAAATCGATCATATGTACCGGCTTGCCGGCGGTAAACCGGTAGCCGGGCTTCGCGCCCGAAAAAGGAATTGGTTTGATCGGCGGTTCTTTCACCGGGGGCGAAGGGGGAATTTCTTCTTTTACCTGGGGTGCCGTAACCGGCTCTTTTACCGGCTCCTCAGAGTCCGGGTAACGCACTTCGGGCAGATAACCCGGCTGCGTTGGGGCAGAGGGCCTTTCCGGTTCAGGCTGAAAGGTTGGCTCGGTAATCGGCATGGGAATTTCCGTCTGCCGTTGGGGGCCGGGCAGAATTTCCGGTTTCGGTGCCGGCGCAGGACTTGGCGTGGGAACCGCCGGCGGCGGAACAGGGGGCTGTTCCGGCTTTGGTGCCGGTTCTTCCTGTGGCTGCGGCTCGTTCGAAACGGCCTGTGCCATTACCGTGGGTACAGGCTCCGGTACGGGTGAAGGCTCTGGCGCCTCCGCAATTTCGTTTTCGTACAGCGAAAAAATCTCGTCCTGATCCAGCCCCGCTTTGCGCAAAGCCTGTTCAATGCGCTTCCTGCGTTCGCTGTGCAGCTGCTCAAACCGGGCGTCCAGTTCGGCGTCGGGCTCTGTATTGCTGTTTTGGTCGAAAAGATAGGAAAACGAAGAGTCTTTTTCCGCCTGCCGCATTTTCGTGGAATCTACCCGGATGGTTTTTTCGTAATCCCGCTGGTATTCTTCCAGTGATTTCAGCTGCAGACCGTAATAAATGTCGTCCTCATCTTCAAATTCGGGAATTTCTCTTTTTCGCCGGCCGAAAAGCGACCGTTTCTTTTTTTCTTCTTTTTTACCGGGGTTGCCGGGCAGCGGGGAAGGCTCCGTGATTTTCGATTCCAGCGCTTGCTGCGCCTGCTTCACAATCGTTTCGGGCCCGGAGACCGGCTGCGGCCGGCGGGGCTGTGGTTCAGATTCGGATGGCTTCCCTTGTTCCGCTTGCTTCTTGTCCGGTTCCGGCTCGTCTTTGCCGTTCAGCGTGCGTGCCTCCGCAAGGATCTCTTCGATTGAAAGATCGTCCGGCGGAGTCTTGTTCTTGTCGGCCATATCATTCCGCTCCTGTATTATTTTGTCTTAATCCCGCTGCGCTGTCGGGCGATTTCATAACAGATAATGCCGCACGCAACAGAAGCATTAAGCGAATTTATTTTACCCTTCATTGGCAGGGATATGACAAAATCACATTTTTCTTTTACCAGTCGGCTTACCCCGAACCCTTCGGAGCCGATTACGACTGCCGCCGGGCCGGCGTAATCCACGCTGCACCAGTTTTCGCCGTCCATATCGGCGGCGTAAATCCAAACGCCGCGCTGCTTCAGCTCGTCAATAGCCGAAGCAATGTTGGTTACCCGCGCCACAGGAACGTATTCCACCGCGCCTGCGCTGGCTTTGCCCACCGCGTAGGTCAGGCCGACGGAGCGGCGCTTGGGAATGATGATGCCGTGCGCCCCGGCGCATTCGGCTACACGCAAAATGGCGCCCAGATTATGCGGGTCTTCCAGTTCGTCGGCAACAATCAGGAATGGCGCTTCGCCGCGTTCCTCCGCCAATTTAAAAATATCGTCGATGGTGGCGTATTCCTTCACCGCAGCAACGGCGACCACACCCTGATGGTTCGCGTTTCCGCACATAAAATCCAACTTTTTTGAATCGGCTTCTTTAATGTTAATGCCCTTATCCTTTGCTTTGGCAATCAAAGCGCTCAGGCTGCCGGTGTGTGTGCCGCGCACAACGTAAAGGCTGTCAATGGTTCGGCCGCCGCGCAGCGCTTCGCTGACTGCGTTTCTGCCCGCAATAATGTCTTCCCCGCGCTGTTCGCGCTCGTTTCTTTCCGTATCCATCTATGAATGAACTCCCTTTTCCATTTAATAATTTTACGATTTGAAAAAGCAGCGGTTTTCACTGCCACCGCAAAAAACGGCAACAGAAAACCGACTCTTTTCGTATTTAGGCTGCTTTTTTTCGGGTGTTTTTGCGAAAAGGTACTAATACCCCAACTATATACTTTTTTATTATAACACAAGTTGCTGAAAAGTAGGATATTTATTTGAGGAAAAATAAAACAAGGGGGAATGTGGAAAATTATAATACTATAAAAGAATATACAACCGGTTTCAGGCCGGTCTGACGGCGTTTATACGGTGAGTATTTGCATGAGTTGACATAACACCGTGGAATAACTGAAATATGACGGTTGAAAACTCTGTGGAAAGTGTGGATAATTCCCATGTACATGCCGTTTTCATTTTTATACATTTCCGATGCATAAGCTTTTATGTAAACTTTGGGTTAAAAACTTTCAAAACTTTCAGTATTCTAAGCTTTACTTTCTATGCTATAATAAGAAAAAATGTACTAAATTAGTAGGCTTTCACATTTTCACAGGGAGATACGTATGGCGGAACAAATAAGACACATAGACTGTTTTGATTTAGCAGAAACACTGGAATGTGGCCAGTGCTTTCGGTGGAACCGGCAGGAGGACGGCTCGTACACGGGCGTTGCTTCAAACCGGGTGATCAATATTTCCGGGGAAAACCTGCCGCAGGTTTTGGAAGACCCTTTTTGGCGAAACTACTTTGATTTTGGGCTTGACTACGGAAAAATACGCGCAGACCTGGCGGCAGCTGACCCGGTGCTGGCCAGCGCGGCGGAGTTTGCACCGGGAATCCGGATTTTAAATCAGGATCCCTGGGAAGCGCTTTGTTCGTTTATCATTTCCCAAAATAATAATATTCCCCGTATTAAGGGGATTGTTTCGCGGCTTTGCAAAGAATTCGGAACAGACCTTGGCGGGGAGTATTCTTTTCCCGCCGCTCAAACGCTTGCCGTGTTGGACGACGGGGATTTGGGCGAGGTGCGCTGCGGCTTCCGCGCACGTTACCTGATTGACGCGGCGAAAAAAACGGCGCGGGGCGAAATTGATTTTGATGAACTGAAACGGATTCCGCTTGCCGAAGCAAGGGCAAAGCTGATGACGATTGTGGGCGTGGGGCCGAAGGTTGCGGACTGCGCTCTGCTGTACGGGCTGCACCGGCTGGAAGCGTTCCCTATGGACGTTTGGATGAAGCGCGCCATGGGTTCGCTGTTTCCGGGAAAGGAACCGGAGTCATTCGGGGCTTACGCCGGGATTGCACAGCAATATATTTTTCATTACAGCAGAATGAATCCTCAGCTTTTTCAGTGCGAGGCATAAATTTTATGCACTGCGGAGCATAATACGTTAATTTTTTGTCAAAAAACCCGATTATTGCATTTCTTGGGGAAAAATCACTTTTATTCTTTCCTGTTTTGCGGTATAATAAAACCATCAAGAAATTAGGAAGGTGACCATTCATGCCATTAGTTAATACTACCGAAATGTTCAAGAAGGCATATGCCGGCGGATACGCCATCGGCGCTTTCAACGTGAACAACATGGAAATCGTTCAGGGCATTACCGAGGCCTGCGGCGAACTGAAAGCTCCTGTTATTCTTCAGGTTTCTGCCGGTGCCCGCAAATATGCCAACCACACTTACCTCACCAAATTGGTGGAAGCAGCTGTGATTGAAAACCCGGAAATTCCGATTGCGCTTCACCTTGACCACGGTTCCTCCTACGAACTGTGCAAAGACTGCGTTGACGGCGGCTTTACCTCCGTTATGTTCGACGGTTCTTCCAAGCCTTATGAAGAGAATGTGGAAGAAGCACGCAAAGTGGTTCAGTACGCACACAAATACAATGTTACGGTAGAAGCCGAACTCGGCCAGCTCGCCGGCATTGAAGACGAAGTTTCCGTTGACGCGGAAAAAGCACACTTCACCGACCCTGCACAGGTTCAGGACTTTGTTACAAGAACCGGCGTTGACTCCCTTGCAATTGCAATCGGGACAAGCCACGGTGCTTACAAGTTCAAGCCGGGCCAGAAGCCGCAGCTCCGCTTTGACATTCTGAAAGAAGTTTCCGAGCGTCTGCCGGGCTTCCCGATTGTTCTGCACGGCGCGTCTTCCGTTATTCCGGAGTTCGTACAGCAGATTAACCAGTTCGGCGGCGCAATGCCGGACGCAATCGGTATTCCCGAGGAAATGCTCCGCGAAGCAGCAAAGATGGCTGTTTGCAAGATCAACGTCGACTCTGACCTGCGCCTTGCAATGACCGCTTCCATCCGCAAGTATTTTGCGGAGAATCCGAGCCACTTTGACCCAAGACAATACCTCGCTCCTGCGCGTACCGCCATTAAAGATATGGTTGCTCATAAGATCAACACAGTCCTCGGCTGCGCAGGCAAAGCTTAATCGTTCGTTTTACGGGAAAAGCCCATCCGGTTTCGGATGGGCTTTTTTGCGTTAGAACCAAATGGAAAAAATGTTGCTGATTTTGTTAAAATGAATCGTATTGCATGAGAAAAAATGTGCGAAAAAATAAGAGTTTGAATACGAAACGGCGAAATGAGTCTTATTATAGCAATTTGTATAAAATAATCTTCTCAGTATTGGCGATTGAACAGCAAAATTCACGATTTTGGCATTGTAATTGTTGTAGGAATACGCTATAATTATCCTAAAATTGGTTGAACAATTGTACTGATGTACCAATCAACCCACGAAAGGAGTATCCATAATGAAACAGTATCATGCGAAAAATATTCTTAATATCGCAATTGCGGGACACAGCGGCTCGGGCAAGACCAGCATAGCAGAGGCGATGCTGTATCTTTCTGGCGCATCCGACCGGCTGGGGAAAGTCGGCGAAGGAAATACCGTATGCGACTATGATCCCGAGGAAGTCAGAAGAAAGACCTCCGTGTCCACAGCGGTAGCTCCTTTGGAGTGGAAGAACACAAAAATTAATCTGATAGACGCTCCCGGCCTTTTCGATTTTGAAGGCGGCATGTGCGAAGCGGTTCGCGCGGCGGATTCTGTTCTGATTGCGGTTTCCGGCAAAAACGGCGTCAGTGTGGGTACCGAAAAAGCGGTGGAAGCGGCAAATGCCCGCGGGCTGGCAAAAATATTTTTTGTAAACGGTCTTTGCGATGAAAGCGCGCGGTTTTATCGGGTATTTGAGGATTTAAAGGCCAGTTTCGGGCCGAGCGTGTGCCCTGTGGTAGTTCCATTTATTGAGGACGGCAAAGCGAACATATATATTAATATTTTGGAATATAAAGCGTACGATTACCAGAACGGCGCACCGGTCGAGGTGAAAATGCCGGATATGGGGACAAGGCTGGAAGGCCTGCGCACCGCCATTTATGAAGCGGTTGCCGAAACAAGCGATGAAATGTTTGAAAAATACTTCTCCGGCGAGCAGTTTACCCCGGAAGAAGTCATTGTCGGCGTAAGCAAAGGCGTAAAATCCGGCGCAATCAGCCCGGTGTTCTGCGGTGACGCGCTGCTGATGCGCGGCATGGAGCAGTTCTTGAACGGGCTTACCTGGCTGGCTCCGTCCGCCATGGATAAAAGCGGGGAAATCGGCGCGGATGTGGACGGCAACCCGGTGGAGCTTTCCGTCAACGACGACGCTGCAACGGCGGCCATTGTGTTCAAGACCATTGCCGACCCGTTTATTGGCAAACTTTCTTATTTGAAAGTAATTTCGGGCAAGGTTTCTACCGACGCCCAGTTAATTAATATGCGCACCGGCAACACCGAACGCATTGGCAAAACAGTGGTAATGCACGGCAAAAAGCAGGAGGATGCCGCTTACATCGGCGCGGGCGACATTGGCGCAGTGCTGAAGCTGCAGGGAGCCGGCACGGGCGACACGCTTTGTTCCCCGGCGCGTAAAGTCACGCTGGACGGAATCGTATACCCCAACCCAACCCTTTCCATGTCGGTTCTGCCAAAGAACAAAGGCGAAGAAGACAAGGTGGCGCAGGGAATTATCCGCTTGGAGGAAGAAGACCCTACCATCCGTTTTACCACCAACGCAGAAACACATCAAATGGTACTTTCCGGTTTGGGCGAACAGCATCTTGATGTCATCGTATCAAAGCTGAAAAATAAATTCGGTGTGGAAGTCACGCTGCAAAAGCCGCGCGTACCTTACCGCGAAACCATTCGCAAAAAGGTGCAGGTGCAGGGCAGATATAAAAAGCAGACCGGCGGCCACGGTCAGTTCGGCGATATATGGGTGGAGTTTGAACCCTGTGACAGCGAGGGCTTGGAATTTGCGGAGCGCGTGGTCGGCGGCGCGGTTCCGAAAAACTTTTTCCCGGCAGTTGAAAAAGGACTGCGCGAATGCATTGTGAAAGGTCCGCTTGCGGGCTACCCTGTGGTTGGCCTGCGCGCTACGCTGTACGACGGTTCGTACCATCCGGTGGATTCTTCCGAAATGTCGTTTAAAATGGCGGCAAATCTGGCTTATAAAGCCGGTATGCCAATTGCAAACCCCGTAATGCTGGAACCCATTGGTACGTTGAAGTGTACTGTGCCGGACGCCAACATGGGCGATGTAATGGGCGAGGTCAACAAGCGCCGCGGCCGCGTGCTGGGCATGAACCCGGCGGGCGACGGCAAGCAGGTGGTTGACGCCGAGGTTCCTATGGCGGAAATGTACGATTTCAGCACCTTTGTACGTCAGGCAACTCAGGGCAGGGGCGTTTTCACCTTTGATTTCTGCCGTTATGAGGAAGCGCCGCCGCAGGTTGCGCAGAAGGTAATTGAAGAAGCAAAGGCCGCCGGTAATTTGGAGCAGGCCTAACGGCCTAACCCCATTTTTCTGAATGGATTGCATTGCTGCAGCCGCCGAAAGGCGGCTGCTTTTTGCATTTTTTTCCGCTCCCGCGCATATTAATCTTTTACAAGGGGGCGGTGATATGTTTATTGTATCGGTTAAGGCCGACAAAAAGAAAATATGCGTAATATTGGCGGTGATTCTGCTTGTTGTGACCTCGGCAGTTGTTTTGGTAAAGCTCCATAATTCCAGCCCTACCGCGGAGTGTGCGGGCGTAAAGTATACCCTTTCCGCCGCCACAAACGAGGAACGGGTATCGTTTTTCAGCCAGTTCGGCTGGAAGGTGGAAACAGAGCCGATTGAAATAAAAGATGTGGTAATACCGGAGAAGTTTGATGACGTATATACCAATTATAATGCGATTCAGAAGGATCAGGGCCTTGACCTCACCCCATATTCAGGAAAAACCTGCAAGCAGTGGGTGTATTCGGTAACGAACTATCCGCAATCCCCCGATGTGCGCGGAACCATACTTGTGTATGACAACCGGGTAATCGGCGGTGACCTGAGCACAGTGGCGCTCGACGGCTTTATGACCGGCTTCCGCGGGGAACAGATGTCTGACGATATGCTACAGCAGACACGGACTTCTTCTGCGCCGGCCTCTGCGCTGCCTGCCGCCTCGGCCGCACCGGAATCTTCCGCTGCGCCGGCTGCTTCCAAGGCACCATCGGCTTCCGTCGCACCAAAGGAAAATCCGAACAACCCCAATAACCCAAATAATCCGGATAACGAGGAGAACGAAGCCAAGCCAAAGGCTTCTTCCGCAATTCCGACCAACGCCTGGCCCACCGATTGAAATAGGCGGTTGACCTGCACCGGTGAATCAATTAGAATAGGACCAACTGGAAAAGAGAACGCAGCGGATGCTGAAACGGACAGGAAAGGTGAAACAATGAGCAGGGAACGGCTTGATAAGATATTAGCTTCGCAGAATATTGCCAGCCGTAAAGACGCCGGGGCGATGATTCGCCGCGGCGTTGTTGCGGTGAACGGCGAGGTAATTAAAAAATCGGATTATAAGGCGGACACGTTGGAAGATTCCATTTCGGTGGACGGGAAGCCGCTGAATGTGAAGGAATTCGTATACTATATGATGAATAAGCCAGCCGGCGTTCTTTCCGCCGCGCGGGATACGAGGGCCCAGACGGTAGTGGATCTTTTACCGCCTGAAATGCAGCGGCGCGGTCTGTTCCCTGCCGGCCGGCTGGACAAGGATACCGAGGGTTTGCTGCTGATTACCAACGACGGCGCCTTTGCCCACCGCATGCTTGCGCCCAAAAGCCATGTTTATAAATTGTATGAAGCCGTTCTGGCCGCACCGCTTTCTGCGGAAGAGATAGAGCAATTTGAAAACGGGCTGGAACTGAACGACATGACCTGCCTTCCGGCGGGGCTGCGCGTGCTGCAGGAGGGGGAGAACCCTCTGGTTCTGGTAAAGATCCGCGAAGGGAAATTTCACCAGGTAAAGCGTATGTTCCTTGCGCTGAACAACGAGGTGCTGCATTTGAAGCGGGTGCAGGTTGGCGCCCTGCCTTTGGATAAAACGCTTGCGCCCGGCGCGGTGCGTGAGCTGACCGCTCAGGAACGCGACGCAGCGCTTTCGGCAGAATAGCAAAAATATACGAAAACTGCCGCTTTGTTTTGTATGGGGCAAATGTAAAATTTGTACGAAATTATGAGGACGTTTTTGTGTTTTATCAGATTTATCTAAACGGGGACTTTTATATTTAGGCAAAAAAAGGCTGTTAAAGCCCGGGTACTTCTGCTATGATTGTTCCATGAAAGAGAAGGAGTACTCTTATGGGGGTTCTCCGGTTACGAATGAAAATTCTATCAACAGGAGGAATATTATGGCAAACGTAATTTTAAAGAATGTCTACAAAGTGTATGACGGCGGAGTAACCGCGGTTACTGACTTTAACCTTGAAATTGCGGACAAGGAATTCATTATTCTTGTCGGTCCTTCCGGATGCGGAAAGTCAACTACTCTTCGTATGATCGCAGGTCTGGAAGAAATCAGCAAAGGCGAACTTTACATTGGTGACACCCTCGCAAACGACATTGCGCCGAAAGACCGCGATATCGCAATGGTGTTCCAGAACTACGCTCTGTACCCGCACATGACTGTTTTTGACAACATGGCATTCGGCCTGAAGCTGCGTAAAACACCGAAGGACGAAATTAAGCGCCGCGTAGAAGAGGCTGCAAGAATTCTTGATATTTCCCATTTGCTCGACCGCAAGCCGAAGGCTTTGTCCGGCGGCCAGCGCCAGCGTGTTGCTTTGGGTCGTGCAATCGTACGTGACCCGAAGGTCTTCCTGCTTGACGAACCGCTTTCCAACTTGGACGCAAAACTGCGTGCACAGATGAGAACCGAAATTTCCAAGCTGCATAAAAGACTGGGAACAACCTTTATTTATGTTACCCATGACCAGACGGAAGCTATGACAATGGGCGACCGTATCGTGGTTATGAAGGACGGTTTCATTCAGCAGGTTGACACCCCGCAAAACCTGTACGACTTCCCGGTAAACGAATTTGTTGCAGGATTTATGGGTTCCCCGCAAGAGAACTTCATCGATGCTACCGTAGACCAGAAGGGCGACAATTTCTCCCTTAAATTCGGTAAGTATGATATTGCCATTCCGGCTGCAAAGAATAAAGACAACGTGCTGAAAGACTATGTCGGCAAAGAAGTCGTATTCGGTATTCGTCCGGAAAACGTACACGACGAGCCTGAATTCCTTGCAAAGGTTACCGACGGCCTTGTAGAGTCCGATGTTGAAGTGACCGAGCTGATGGGTGCGGAAACCTACCTGTACCTGAACTGCGAGGGCAACTCCATCACCGCAAGAGTTGAGCCGACTTCTACCGCAAAAACAGGCGATAAGATTAAGATTGCCTTTGACCTTGACAAAATGCATTTGTTTGACAAGCAGACAGAGAAGACAATTCTTAACTGATTTATTTGTAAACTGTGTGACCGCGCCGTTTCGGCGCGGTCATTTTTTGCCAAAATAATGTCGAATGGATGCTTTGTGCTACCTTAAATTGTGAATATTTTGTTAAATACTATGTTTCCATCTATTTTTTCGCATTAATTTTTTAATACTAGGTTGAAAAATAAACGAAATTTATGTAAAATGTATGTAGCCTATGATTGTCAGTCGTTAAGATTAGACAAATTAGATAAAGTGAGGGAAAGCCATGTCAAACAGATTATTTCAAGGGGTTATCCATCAAATGCGCGACGCGATTGACCGTACAATCGGCGTTATTGATGAGACATCGGTTATTATAGCGTGCAGCGAGCTTGGAAGAATCGGAGAAGTGAACGACAGCATCACCGCGGAAGTTCTAGCGGCCCCCGCTACTTTTGTGGTAAACGGTTACACATACAAATCTTTCGGTAGCCGCCCGCGCCCGGAATATGCCGTTTTCGTTTCCGGCAGCGACCCGGAAGCAGGCCGCTATGCTACACTGCTTGCCGTGTCTCTGAGCAGCATCAAGCAATATTACGATGAGAAATACGACCGCAGCAACTTTATCAAGAACGTAATTCTTGACAACATTCTGCCGGGCGATATTTACCTGAAAGCGCGTGAACTTCGTTTTAACGCGGATGTAAGCCGCGTTTGCATGCTGATTAAAATTACCAACAAATCCGACATTTCTGCTTACGACGTAATACAGAATTTGTTCCCGGACAAAAACAAGGACTTTATCATTAATATTAATGAAACGGATATTGCACTGGTAAAGGAAATCCGCACCGGTATTGAACCGAAAGATCTGGATAAGCTGGCCGGTTCCATTGTGGACACGCTTTCCAGCGAGTTCTATACCCACTGTGTTGTCGGTATCGGTACGATTGTGACCGGGATTAAGGATTTGGCGCGTTCCTTTAAGGAAGCGCAGGTTGCGCTGGAGGTCGGCAAAGTGTTCGACACCGAACGACCGATTGTCAGCTACGACAATCTGGGAATTGCCCGCCTGATTTATCAGCTGCCTACCACCCTTTGCGAAATGTTCCTGAAGGAAGTGTTCAAGCGCGGCTCCATTGAATCCCTTGACCACGAAACACTGTTTACCATTCAGCGTTTCTTCGAAAACAACCTGAACGTTTCCGAAACTTCCCGTAAACTGTTCGTGCACAGAAACACACTGGTTTACCGTCTTGAAAAAATCAAGAAGATTACCGGACTTGACCTGCGCGAATTTGAAGATGCCATCGTGTTTAAGGTAGCGTTAATGGTGAAGAAGTATCTTTCTTCCAATCCGGTTAAATTTTAACAAATATTATTTAAACGAATAAATTAATTACAAAAATATTACAAATTATTTCAGTTTTGGAATAATAAATGCAATGCCCATTGGTATTATGTAAACATGCCAATGGGCTTTGATTTAGTCCTGTATTTTGGTTGTTGGCTTATGGGAAAATGGGATTAGAAATGATGGAGCGATTGCATGATAGAATTTCAGAATGTGAGTAAAACTTACTCAAACGGAACGAAGGCATTAAAGGATGTCAGTCTAAAGGTAGACAAAGGGNNAAAGGGGAGTTCGTGTTCATTGTCGGTTCATCCGGAGCGGGCAAAAGCACTTTTTTAAAGCTGATTATGTGCGAAGAAAAGCCAAATGAAGGGGAAATTATCGTAAACAATTTGAGGCTCACCGAGCTGAAACGGCACGACGTGCCGTACTTCCGTCGTACGATGGGCATTGTTTTCCAGGATTTTCGCCTGATTGACAATATGACCGTGTTTGAAAATGTTGCGTTTGCCATGCATGTGGTTGGCGCTTCCACAAAAGACATTCGAAAGCGCGTGCCATATATTCTTGGCTTGGTAAATTTGCAGGATAAGGAAAAATGCCGACCGAACGAGCTTTCCGGCGGCGAGCAGCAGCGTGTGGGCCTTGCGCGTGCGCTGGTGAATAACCCGAAGCTGATTATTGCGGACGAGCCTACCGGAAACGTGGACCCGGCTTTGTCCTTTGAAATTGTCGATCTGCTCAGTGAAATCAACCGGCGCGGCACCACCATTCTTATGGTAACGCATGAACATTCGCTGGTACAGCATTTTCACCGCAGAGTGGTCGAAATCCACGACGGAGCAATTGTGGCGGATACCGCCTCACG
The DNA here is from genome assembly GCA_002378845.1 of Ruminococcaceae bacterium UBA3451. Lineage (GTDB taxonomy): Bacteria > Bacillota > Clostridia > Oscillospirales > Acutalibacteraceae > Caproiciproducens. The sequence goes on from DFRY01000010.1 coordinate 19,359, forward strand.
GGAGGCGCCGCATGAAGATTAGAAGTTTGAAATACCTTGGAAAAGAAGGTATTCGAAATATTTGGAGCAACCGAACCATGTCGTTTGCTTCCATCGGCGTATTGGTTTCGTGCCTGCTGCTGACAGGCGCGGCGGTGCTCTTTTCCCTGAATATTAACACCGCAATGAAGTCCATTGAAGGAAACAACTCGGTCCGCGTTTATATGAAACAGGGAATGCCTACGCTTTCGGCGGTAAAGGCCGGCGAGGAAATTAAAAAGCTGGACAACATCGCCACCTGCGAATTTGTTCCAAAAGACGAGGCGATTCAACAGTACATGGATATTTTGGGCGACAAGGACGGAACCATGCTCGAAGGTATGACGGGCAAGGACAACCCCCTTCCCGACGCGTTCAAAGTATCATTCAAGGATTTGTCGAAGTACAAGCAAACCGCGGCGGAAATTCAAAAAATTGAAGGCGTGGGCAGTATTAACGACTATTCCGACATAGCGCAGAAGCTGACGAATCTGGACGGCATGGTTACCACGGCCGGTTCCTGGATTATTGTTTTGCTCAGTCTGGTGTCGCTCTTTATTATTTCCAATACAATCCGCGTCACCATGTTCTCCCGCAGGCTGGAAATCAGTATTATGAAGTCTGTCGGCGCGACAAACTGGTTCGTGCGAATTCCGTTTGTTGTGGAAGGTGTCATTATCGGGCTGTTTTCCGGTGCAATTGCAAGTTTGCTGTTGAACCTGGCTTATAACAGAATGATTTCGGCAGTCACGGCGATTACCTTGTTTACGCCGATTAACATCGGTTCCATGGAATGGAAATTAACGCTTGCGTTTATTGTTGCCGGCAGCCTGTTCGGCGCAGTCGGCGGTATGATTTCAATCGGAAGATACCTGAAAAAAGAAGGGGGAGAAATCGTTGGCTGGTAAAAAAATCGTAAAGTGCATGCTTTGCGCCGTTTTGGCGCTGACGGTACTGTTTACTCCCAGTCTTACACCGCCCGCATCCGCGGTCAGTATCACTCAGCTGCAGAAGCAGCAGGCTGATTTGAAGAAAAAGCAGGATGAAAACGCGGCAAAGCTGAAAACGCTGAAAGCAGATAAGGCCAAGCAGCAGGATTATAAAAACGCACTGGACGCACAGGTACAGACCGTGCAAAGCCAGATTGATGTGTTAAACGAACAGGTTACCGCACTGGATGCGGACATTAACGAGAAAGAAGCCCAAATTGCCGATAAACAGAAGACAATTAACTCCAATTATGAAAAGCTGAAAGAGCGCCTTCACGCGCTTTACCTGACCGGCGAGGCTTCGAACCTAGAAATTATCCTCAACGCGAAAAGCGTAATGGATTTGGCAGATAAATCCGAAGCAATCAAGGCGATTACCACGCACGACACCGATTTGATCAATTCGCTGAAAACAGATATGCAGAGCATTCAGGCACAAAAAGCGGACATTGAAACAAACCGGAAAAACGTGGCTCAGGCAAAAGTAACGCTGGACACAAAACGCGGCGAATTGACTTCACTGGTGAATGAGTCCCAAAAGGTACTGGCTCAGATTTCTTCGGATGAATCCACGGCGCAGACGGAAAGCAAAGCGCTTGCTGCGCAGCGCAAAGTAGCGGATGCGGCGATTGACCAGTGGTACAAAGACTATTACGCGTCGCACAGCGGTTCCACCGGGAGCGGCGGATATGTAAGCAAGGGCAACTTTATGTGGCCTGTTCCCGGCGTAAACAATGTTACCAGCGGCTACGGCTATCGTTGGGGCGAACTGCACAAGGGCATTGATATTTCTGCGGCCGGCGTTTACGGCAAGCCGATTGTGGCGGCCGATTCCGGTCGGGTCATGATGGCTGGCTGGGGCAATTACGGTACAGGCTACGGCGGGTATGGATACGTGGTTGCCATTGACCATGGCGGCGGGTACTCCACCCTTTACGGTCACTGCAGCAAGGTCGTTGTAAGCACCGGCGCGACGGTGAAAAAAGGACAGGTTATTGCTTATGTCGGCAGTACGGGCGATTCAACCGGGCCGCACTGTCATTTTGAAATCCGTGTAAACGGCGTTGCAAAAAATCCGATGAACTGGTTCAGCAAGTAATAACGGACTGAATTCCAACAATAAGGGATGATCGATTCAATATGAGCAAAAAGCTTTCTCTGGGTGCGGCTGTCGCCCTCGTTGCCGTTTCGGCTGCCGTTACCGTGTCGCTGACTTATACGTATGCGATGAAGAACTTCAACGCCAAAATGGCGGATGTAAACGAGCGCCAGGCGATGTATACCAAACTGAGCGAAATCGATCAGAAAGCCAGGCAGGAATACATCGGTACAATTAACGAGACCGCTTTGAACGATGCGATTTCCGCCGGGTATTTAGCCGGGCTGGGTGATTCGCAGGCAAAATATATGTCTGCGGAAAAATATAAGGCTTATCTAAGCGGCAACAATGCGAAAAATATCGGCGTGGGAATCAAAACAGTGCAGGATTCCGACGGCAATATGGAAGTAATTCAGGTGCTGCCCAATTCACCTGCGGAAAAAAGCGGAATTAAAAAAGGCGACACCATTGTAAGTATGGACGATAAGGAAATCATCCGTACCACGTACGGCGATGCGCTGAACCGGCTGGACGGCGCCGCCGGCACAAAAGTAAAGCTCGGCATTCTGCGCAAACCGGCTCAAAACGCCGCAACAAGCTCTGCGGCAAGTTCCGCTTCATCCGCAGCGGAAAAAGCCGAGAATATTACTGTAACGGTAACCCGCGCCGAGTATGCGGAACAGACGCTTACTTCCTCTATGATTAACGGCAACGTAGCTTACCTGAAAATATCCGAATTTACCGACAGCAATGCGGAACAGTTCAATTCTGCGCTGGCTGCGCGCATGAAGGCCGGCGCGGTGGGAATTATAATAGACCTACGGAGCAATTCCGGCGGCAGCGTGAAGGGGATGGCTTCGATGCTGGACACCCTGCTTCCGGCGGGCAATACGGTCAGCTACAAAGACAAGTCGGGTAAAACCACGGTGGAATACACCTCGAATTCCAACGCGGTCAGTCTGCCTATCGCTGTAATAGTGGATCACAATACTCTTGGGGCGGCCGAAATTTTCGCGTCCAATATCAAGGATTATAAAAAGGGACTGCTCGTTGGGGAAAAGACCGCGGGCGACGGCACGAAAGATGAAGTGGTTCCCCTTTCCGACGGTTCCGCCATGGTGATTTCCGTTGCTAACTACCTTACGCTGAACGGTACGATATTCAACGGAAAAGGAATTGACGTGGATGTCAACAAGGAACTGACCGATTCTCAGGAAGCGCTGCTGGTAAGAAACCAGCTTGTCGGCGACCAGGACCCGCAGCTTCAGGCAGCGGTTTCCTCGCTGATTCGTCAGGGCGCTCCGGTGGAACAGGCGCCGGGAAGCAATCCCGCCGCTGGTACAGCGGGGCAGAACACCGCACCGACCGGAACTGCAGCGGACTGATAAAAGAGGCTGTCTCAAAATGCATGCCGCCTGCGGGTTTACCGCTTTTTGGCCTTGTATTTTGAGGCATCTTTATTTTGATTCTTTTCGGAAATAAAATTTATGTGCAGCGTCATACATTTTGTTGACAGAATGCAGATGGTTCACTATAATGTATTTATTATTGTTTTATAGACTCTGCAAGTATTTGCATTGAGAAGGTGGGATTCTATATGGTTAAACAGGTTATTTTGACAAAAGAAGGTCTTGACAAGCTTGAGAACGAGCTTGAGGAATTAAAAAGCGTAAAACGTAAAGAAGTAGCGGAAAAAATTAAAGTGGCGCTGTCTTTCGGTGACTTGTCTGAAAACAGCGAATATGACGAAGCGAAAAACGACCAGGCAATTGTAGAAGCACGTATTGCGGATATTGAGGTCATGCTCAAAAATGTGAAAGTCATTGACGAGGATGAACTGAGCAGTGAAAATATCCATATCGGTTCTAAAATAGAAGTTCGGGTGACCAATCCGGCCACCGGGAGCAGCACGGTTGTCAATTATAAAATTGTCGGTTCCAACGAGGCCGACCCGCTTACCGGCAATATTTCGGATGAATCCCTTGTGGGAAAAGCCCTTTTGAATCACGGCATCGGCGATAAGATTATTGTTGAAGTTCCGGCCGGCGCCATGGAATACGAGGTTCTTACCATATCCAAATAAATTGCAGGGGCGGGTGTGACAGGGTCACCCTGCCCTTTTTTATTTTTAAAATTGAACATTAAGGTTTAGGAGAGTTAAAAATGAGCGACACAACAAACCAACCCATTGAGGCCGCAGAGCAGGAACAGGACCTGAGCGAGCTGCTGCAAATTCGCAGGGACAAGCTGAGCGCATTGCAGCAGGCGGGGAAAGATCCGTTCTTTATTACCACCTGCCCGCGCGACACGACCACACAGGAAATCCGCGACCGTTTTGAAGAGCTTGAAAATCAGGATGTTTGCATTGCCGGCCGTGTTATGAGCTGGCGTGACATGGGAAAAGCAAGCTTTATGGATATTTACGACCGCACGGGAAGAATGCAGGTTTATTTAAAAATAGACCAGGTTGGGGAAGACAGCTATAACGATTTAAAAAATTACTGGGATTTGGGCGATATTATCAGCGTAAAGGGTTACGTGTTCCGTACCCGCAGGGGTGAAATTTCCGTTCACGCGAAGGAAATTTCCCTGCTTTCCAAGTCGCTGCTGCCGCTGCCGGAAAAATTCCACGGGTTGAAGGACACGGATCTGCGTTACCGCCAGCGTTATGTGGACCTGATTGTAAACCCGGANNGAGGATACTTTCGTGAAGCGCAGCAAAATCATTAAGACTATCCGTGATTTTCTGGACGACCGCAGTTACATTGAAGTGGAAACCCCGGTGCTGAACACCATTGCGGGCGGCGCAACGGCAAGACCGTTTGTTACACACCATAATACGCTCGACATAGACATGTACCTGCGTATTGCCACCGAACTGCACTTAAAGCGCCTGATTGTCGGCGGTATGGAACGGGTGTATGAAATCGGCCGTATTTTCCGCAACGAGGGAATGGATGTAAAGCATAACCCGGAATTTACTTCGATTGAATTATACGAAGCTTATACCGATTACAACGGCATGATGGAAGTCACCGAAAATATGATTCATTCCTGCGCCATGCAGGCGTGCGGTACCGACCAAATTACCTATCAGGGCGAAGAAGTGAACCTTTCCGTACCGTTTAAGCGTCTTTCCATGAACGACGCCATTAAGGAATACACCGGCNNGGCGAAGGGACTGGGCCTTGTGCCAAAAACAACCGACCTTTGGGGTGACATTATGTCCCTTACCTTTGAGGAAAAGGTCGAAGAAAAGCTGCTGCAGCCAACTTTTATTTATGATTACCCGGTCGAGGTTTCCCCGCTTACCAAGCGGAAAAAGGATTGCCCGGAATTGGTGGAGCGCTTTGAACTGTTTATTACCCGCCGCGAACTGGCGAACGCATATTCCGAGCTGAATGACCCGATTGACCAGCGCGGACGTTTTATGCGCCAAATGGAACTGCGTGCCGCGGGCGACGAAGAAGCCAATATGATTGACGAAGACTTTTTGACCGCACTGGAGTACGGCATGCCCCCAACCGGCGGTATGGGCCTTGGCGTTGACCGCCTTGTCATGCTGCTGACCGACAGTGTGTCCATTCGTGATGTACTGTTGTTCCCGACAATGAAACCCAGGGAGTGATTTAAGTGGCAAGGGAGAGATATCTCCTGCACGCAGGGGAAGAAACCATTAATCGGCAGGGTGCCGAAATAAAAGCGGCCACCCCAAGAGACAAATGGCAGAATTTTTGGTACTACCACAAATGGCATGTGCTGATTGGTATTGTAGTGGTGCTGCTGGCTGCGTTTTTTATCCGCGACGCACTGTCGGTGGTTCACCCGGACTATGAAATTGCTCTGGTCACCCAGAACACATATTCCGAAGACGCAATCAACGAGCTGGAGGCACAGATGGCCCAAAGCGGCGTGGATTTAAACTCTGACGGGAAAGTGGTCGTACAGGTAGACCCCTATGTCATATCCAGTGACGCAGCCGGCGGCATGAATGCCCAAATGGCCGGTGTGGTGAAGCNNTTGACCGATGACGCTTCGTTTCAAGACCAGCAGACAAAGTCGCAGATTTTTGCGTACCTTGACGGTTCCATGCCGGCGGAAAACGCAACGGATTATTCCCGTATGCGTGTGGCGCTGAAAGACTGTAAAAAGCTTGCCTCTCTGGGGGAGGACACAACCCCGGGCGGGGGAAAAGATATTTTGAATACGCTGAGCATGTCCATGCGCGTATTTCAGGGAACACAGTTGGAAAAGGACAAAGGGAAAAGTGCGTATTTCGACGCTTCCAAAAAGCTGTTCGATCAGATTATAGCCGGTCAGTAAACTGCTTCAGTCCCGCTTCGTCCAGAATTACCACGGAGCGGTAGCCGTTGGCTGTCCAGCCGTTTTCGGTGAACTGATTCAGAACCCGGCTTACCGTAACGCGGGAAACGCCCGCTAGACCGGCCAGGTCTTCGTGTGTGGCATGTACAACGGAACCCGCCGCCAGATTTAGAAGCAGGCGCGCCAGCCGCTGGTCTGCCTGCAGGAACGTCATGGTGTCTACCTGCGCGGAAAGCATACGAATGGTCTGTGACAGGTACGTCAGCAGATTCATGGCAAGCTGTGGCTCGCGGCGGATGCAGTCCATCAGGCTTTGTCGGGTTACGGTGATGATTTCGGATTTTTCCAGTGTTTTTGCAGAGGATACGCGGGGCAGTCCGTCAAAAAAAGCGGCTTCGCCAAAAATGCTGCCGCTTTCCAGAACGGTAAGGGTTTTTTCCATTCCGCTTTCGGAACTGAGAAAGATTTTTACGCTGCCGTTTATCAGGTAGTAAAATTCCGCGGCGGCCGCGCCCTGCCAATAAATCATTTTATTTTTCGGATAACTATGGGATGTGTGGGATTTTTCCAGCACGTCCCATATTTTTTTCGGTGAATCCATTGGTAACTCCCCCTGAATAAAGTTTGCTATAATTGTAACATGTGATACATTCTTTGCGCAAGTTCCATGCGATAATAAAATTACCGTTTAAAAGAGCGAGAACAGGGAGGTATGTTTATGGGAATGACAATGACACAGAAAATTCTTGCCGCGCACGCGGGCCTGCCGAACGTGGAAGCCGGTCAGTTGATTGAAGCAAAACTGGACATGGTGCTTGGCAACGATATTACATCGCCGGTTGCGATTAACGAGTTCGAAAAATGCGGAGCTTCCTCCGTATTCAGCAAAGATAAAATTGCTTTGGTGCTCGACCACTTCACTCCGAACAAAGACATTAAGGCGGCGGAACAGTGCCGCCAGGTTCGTGAATTTGCGGAAAAGTATGAAATTACCAATTTCTTTGACGTGGGGCAAATGGGTATTGAACATGCGCTTTTGCCGGAAAAAGGATTGGTCGGGCCGGGGGACTGCGTAATCGGCGCAGATTCGCACACCTGCACCTACGGTGCGCTGGGCGCGTTTTCCACCGGGGTTGGCTCCACAGACATGGCCGCGGGTATGATTACCGGAAAAGCCTGGTTTAAGGTTCCTTCCGCCATTCAGATTGTGCTGAAAAACAAACCGGCCAAATGGGTGAGCGGCAAAGACGTAATTTTATACCTGATTGGCAAAATCGGCGTAGACGGGGCGCTTTACCGTTCGTTGGAATTTACCGGCGAAGGCGTGAAGGAGCTTTCTATGGACGACCGCCTTTGCATTGCCAATATGGCGATTGAAGCTGGTGCTAAAAACGGAATTTTTCCGGTAGACGAAGTGACGATGGCGTACGAAAAGGACCGTTTTCAGCGTGAGCCGGTTGTTTTCGCGGCCGATCCGGACGCGGTTTACGAGGAAACGTATGAAATCGACCTTTCTCAGCTGCGGCCTACGGTGGCGTTCCCACACCTGCCCGAAAACACAAGGACCATTGACTGTGTTGGGAATATTAAAATTGACCAGAGCGTAATTGGTTCCTGTACCAACGGGCGTATGGAAGATTTGCGAATTGCGGCCTCCATTTTAAAGGGAAGAAAAGTGGCTAAAAACGTGCGCTGCATCATTTTACCCGGCACACAGGCAATTTATCTGCAGGCGCTGCGCGAGGGGCTGGCGGNNGCGCCGTGTTTAGCACCCCCACCTGCGGCCCCTGCCTTGGCGGCCACATGGGTATTTTGGGCAAAGGGGAGCGTGCCGTTTCCACCACCAACCGCAATTTTGTCGGCCGCATGGGGCATATTGAATCGGAAGTGTACCTGGCCAGCCCGGCTGTTGCCGCGGCGAGCGCCGTAACGGGTTACATTACCGACCCCGATCAAATCAGCTGAGGAGGAAGAACAATGAATGCACACGGAATCGTACACAAGTACGGCGACAACGTTGACACCGACGTTATTATTCCCGCAAGATATTTGAACACAGCCTCTCATGCGGAGCTTGCCGCTCACTGTATGGAGGATATTGATCAGGATTTTGTCAAAACGGTAAAGCAGGGTGATATTATTGTAGCCGAAAAGAACTTCGGCTGCGGCTCTTCCCGCGAGCACGCGCCCATCGCGATTCAGGCAAGCGGCGTTTCCTGTGTAATTGCAAGTACGTTTGCCCGTATTTTTTACCGCAATGCGATTAATATTGGCCTTCCAATCATGGAATGCGACGCGGCTTCACAAGAAATTCAAAGCGGCGACGAAATTGAAGTGGATTTTGACACCGGCGTTATTTTAAACAAAACCAGCGGGAAAAGCTACCAGGCACAGCCGTTTCCGCCGTTTATTCAGAATATTATTCAAAAGGGCGGTCTGTTGAACAGCATTATGAAATAAGGCGGGCGTAACGGAAATNNACTATTCATATAATATTAAAAAACTTTTATAAAAAATTCATGACTTTTGAATCGGTTTATTTTATAATCAAGACATAAGATAATCTGTTTGGGGTGCAAGGAGGATGTAAAAAATGGCGGTTGGAAAGATTTTAGTAGTTGACGATGACCAAAACATTTGTGAACTGCTAAGACTGTATGTAGAAAAAGAAGGCTTTGAGGTGGCGATTGCCAATGACGGCCGCAAAGCACTGGATGCCTTCGATGCCGAAAATCCCGATTTGATATTGCTCGATATTATGCTGCCTGAGCTGGACGGCTGGCAGGTATGCCGTGAAATTCGGAAAAAGTCCCAATGCCCAATCATTATGCTGACGGCAAAGGGAGAAGTATTCGACAAGGTGCTCGGCCTTGAGTTGGGTGCCGATGATTACGTGGTAAAGCCGTTTGAAGCCAAAGAAGTGGTTGCACGAATCAAAGCGGTACTGCGCCGCTTTGGCAAGAACAACGACGAGCTGGTGAAGGAAGTCAAGTATGACAAGCTATCCATTAACCTGACCAATTACGAGCTTCGCGTGAACGGCCAGCAAATTGATACTCCGCCGAAGGAAATGGAACTCATTTATCACCTGGCAAGCAACCCGAACCGTGTTTTCACACGCGACCAGCTGCTTGACGAGGTTTGGGGTTTTGATTATTACGGCGACAGCCGTACGGTTGACGTTCATGTAAAACGTCTGCGCGAAAAGCTGGAAGGCGTTTCGGAAAAGTGGGCGCTGAAAACCGTATGGGGCGTAGGTTATAAATTTGAAGTCAAAGTTTGACCGGAATAGGATGCGGGTGTAGAACAAGAATGCCAAAAACGCTGTTTAAAAAATATCTGCGTATTACGTCGATGATTATACTGATCAGCTTCTTTATTCTCAGCGTCGTTATGCTGGTATTTGTCACAACATACTGGAATACGGAAAAACGGAATTTGCTGATGAAAAACGCGCAGAGCGTAGCGGCAATTGCAGCGGACNNACACACCGAACGCATGCAGGCGTTTATTACGGCTTTTTCCGACAATATTGACGCGGATATTTTTGTCACCAAGCTGAACGGCCAGGTTGTACTGGCGGGTTATACCAGTGACAGCAGGGTGGACAGCTCCAAAAGCGTTTCCAGCGATATTATGCAGAAAGCGCTTTCCGGGCGTTACAGCAGCCAGGGTGATATGGACGGAATTTACGACGAGGCCTATTATTCCGTCGGCGTTCCGATTATTGTCAGCGTAGGCGGCAGCAAAGCGGCAATCGGTGCCGTTTTCACCTCTTACAACGTACATTCGTTCAACGCCTTCCGCGGGGAAATTATTCGGGTCTTCGTGCTTGCCGCCATCGCGGCGTTTATGGTTGCCTTTTGCGCGGTTTGGCTGTTTTCTTACAATCTGGTTCGTCCGCTCCGCAACATGGCGGCCGCCGCCCGCTCGTTCGGCGACGGGAACTTTGCCGTTCGGGTGCCGGTAACCAGTCAGGACGAAATTGGGGAGCTTGCAGTTGCATTCAACAATATGGCAAGTTCGCTCTCTTCGGGGGAAAGCGTGCGCCGCAACTTTATCGCCAATGTTTCCCACGAGCTGAAAACGCCCATGACCACGATCGCCGGTTTTATCGACGGTATTCTGGACGGAACCATTCCGCAGGAAAAGCAAAGCTATTACCTGAACATTGTTTCTCAGGAAGTTAAGCGTTTGTCCCGTTTGGTGCGCACCATGCTGGATTTGTCCCGGATTGACAGCGGGGAACTCCGGCTGCGCCCTGCGCGGTTTGACCTGACCAACACTGTGCTGATTGCGCTGCTTTCGTTTGAGAAAGCAATTGAAGAAAAACAGCTCGAAATTCGCGGCCTGGAAAACGCGGAAAGTTTATTTGTTGACGGTGACCCGGATATGCTTCACCAAGTTGTGTATAATTTAATTGAGAACGCAGTGAAGTTTACAAATCAGGGCGGATATATTGAAATCCGCATTACGGACCAGCCCACAAGAACGCTTGTGGCAATTAAAAACAGCGGCTCGGGGATTGCGCCCGACGAACTGTCGCTGATTTTTGACCGGTTTTATAAAACCGACAAGTCCCGCAGCCAGGACAAAAATGGAATGGGTTTGGGACTTTATATAGTAAGAACTATAATCAGGCTGCACGGCGGCGAAATCAACGTAAGCAGTGTGCAAAACGAATACTGCCAGTTTGATTTCTGGATTCCGAAAAAGAGCGAACCGCCCAAATTAGCGGAAGATACGCCGGAGCAGTCGAAAGAATAGAGAAAGGGTTTCATTATGAGTGATAACGATTATAACAGCAACCACGAAAAAGACCCGTGGGAAAAATCTGAAGACGACAGTGCAGACGTTAAGAAGGAAGTTCCCTCAGAGCCGGTAAACGAAACACCGGAGCAGCCGGAGCAGTTGGAACAGACCTGGCAGGAGGTTTCATCCGGAAAAGCGGAAGAACCAACCGAAGAACAGCCGGTTTCGGCCGAGGAACCAACCGCGGAACAAAATAATTCATATCAGTACCCAAATCAAGGGCAGGCACAGAATTCGGATACCCAAAACCCCCAGAATACCCAAAATACACAAAATCCACAGGCTCCGTATTCGCCCTACGGCCAATACAATAACTCCTATGGGCAGTATACGAATCCTACCAACCAGACAAATCCATACGGTGGTTACAATAATAATTCCTATGGCAGCAATTCTTACGGCAATAACGGTTATGGTTCGTACGGACAGAATCAGTACAATCAAAATCAGTACCAGCCGAATCAATATAATAATCAGCAGCAAGGGCAGTACTGGACTTACCAGCAGTACGGCGGCCAGTACCAGCAGCAAAACCCGCAGCAGCCGAAACCGCCAAAAAGAAAAAATACCGGCTTAAGGGTGTTTTTATGGATCCTCAGCATTTTAGTAGCCGGTTCCGTGCTCGGTTTCTGCATTTTTGGCGTGTATACTGCCATTGACCAGAAAAACGTGGGACCGGAGACAACTGTTTCCCAGCCGGACAACAACAACGGAAACAACGGCGGCAATAACAATGACAGCGGCAGCGCTTCCAAACCGTCCTCCGGCCAGGCGCCAATCGGCGGCGTAACCGGTGACGGTACGAACCCAAATTCCACCGGAATCGTTATTAACCAGATTCCGAACGGAAGCGAATTGAGCGCGAAGGATGTTTATAAAAACGTGGCTGAAAGCGTAGTCGGCGTGGAAACTGATATTACCGACGCCGCAACCGGCCAAAACGGAGTCAGTCAGGGCACCGGAATCATAGCGACGTCAGACGGTTATATTTTGACCAATGCGCACGTTGTGAACTATTCCAGAGGAAACAAGGTTAAGGTCGTTCTGCACAATGCTAAGGAATACACAGCAACTGTAGTGGGTTACGACCAGACTTCCGATATTGCCGTATTGAAGATCAATGCGACCAACCTGACTCCGGCCACCTTCGGCGACGCTTCCCAACTGGAAGTCGGCGACCAGGTGATTGCAATCGGCTCCCCGGGCGGGTTAAGCTACGCAAGCTCGCTCACCGGCGGATTTGTTTCCGCATTGGACCGTTCCATTGAAACGCACAGCGACAACGGCATGACTTATATTCAAACCGACGCAGCCATTAACCCCGGTAACTCCGGCGGCCCGCTTGTAAACATGTACGGCCAGGTTGTGGGTATTAATTCCAATAAAATTGTCGCTACCGGGTTCGAGGGCATGGGTTTTGCCATTCCGGTCAGCAAAGCAAAAACGATTATTGATGATTTGATTATGCACGGTTATGTAAGCGGACGCAGCCGTCTGGGAATTACCGCCAGCACCATTACCGCCGCGCAGGCACAGCTTACCGGTCTTCCGGCCGGCGTAATGATTCGCGAAATCAGTGCGGAAAGCGACCTAAAAGCTTCAAATGTAGTGGTCGGCGACATCATTACCAAGGCGGACGGGCAGGAAATTACCAGTCTGGATGATTTGTACGCCGTGCTGAACAAGCATAAGGCGGGCGATACCATTACGCTGACGATTTTCAGCCAGGGCAATAACGCGGGCAACGGAAGTACCCGTTCGGTAAAAACAAAGCTGCTGGAAGATAAAGGCGAAACACAGGCAAGATAAAGCGTAAGGGTGCGGTGATAAAACCGCAANNTGTGCCAAGGAAGAACAGGGCAATGGTGCCCGGGCCGGAGTGTGCCCCAATGACCGGGCCGACAAAATTGGTTACTACGGTTTTTACCCCGAAACGGCGTTTGACTTCCTCTGCCACAAAATCCGCGTCCTCCTGTGAATCGCCGTGACTGATGAAGATAACTTGAGAAGCGGGGTCGATTGCGGTTTCCTCCATGTGATCCACCAGCGCGGTCAGGGAAGCACGGCGTCCTCTGGATTTGCCCATATTAATCAGGTGACCTTCATCGTCCATATGGAGAACCGGTTTAATATTCAGCATGGTACCGATTAAGGCGGTTGTGGCAGACACCCTGCCGCCGCGTTTCAGGTGGTTCAGGTCTTCCACTGTGAACCAGTGACAAAGGTGCAGCTTGTTTTCTTCCAGCCAGCTGCGTACTTCGTCAATACTTTTGCCTTTGCGTTTTTCCTGTACGGCATGGTAAAGCAGCAAGCCTTCGCCAAGTGAGGCGCACAGCGTGTCCACTGCATAAATTTTACGTTCCGGGTATTTCTGTGCCAGTTCCTCACAGGCCAGCTTGGCGGCATTGCAGGTGTTGCTTAACCCGCTGGAAAACGCAACGCACAGCACGTCTTTTCCAGATTGCAGCAGCGGTTCCATAGCAGACGCAAACGCTTCCATATTTACAGCCGAAGGGGTGCAGTTTTCACCGCTGCGGATAATGGTGTAAAAATCATGGAAGGAGAGTTCACGACCGTCCAGGTAATTATAATATTCCTTCCCCTGCAGGTTAAAGGCGAGGGGGAGTACCGTAAGTTCCAGCTCATCGGCCATTTTCGCGGGCAAGTCGCATGAGGAATCGGTAACAATTGCAAAATCGGCAAAGTTGCTCATATTCAGTCTCCTTTTATTCTATTTTCATTTGTAAAATATTNNTAGTATTTATAATTATTTTCAGTTTAACACATTTTGGCCGTTTTTGTAAATAGGTTCGCCTGAATTATAATATATTAGATAACGTGACATAATTTTTAATACCAGATAAAAACAAAGGAACGGTCATTTAGACCGTTCCTTTGTTTTTGTAAGGGGAATAGTTTTTCCTTTTATTAAACATCCTTTTTTTCAAAGATATAGCAGGAAAGAAAATAGGAACACAAAAAAATCAGAACCAGAATCACAGGGGAAAGCTTAAGCCAAAACAGTATGGTTGCTTCGCTGGGTACAGAAAGCTGCGTGTCTTTCAGAAGAAGCGACCCGATTGTTGGAATCATCACAAATATCATGAGCACAATACGTGCCTTTTGCGTGCCGAATTGATAAAACAGCGGAATCAAAATCGAGCACAAAGTAATGCCGATGGCGCAGGCAGCATAAATGCCAACCAGTGTTTCTTCGACTAAGTTGCCAGTTGCAATATTTTCAATAATGGGTAAAATGGCTCCGGAGCAAATCAGAATTATAAGCAAAAGGTATTTGGCAAGGACAATTCCGTTTTTGGCTACGGGAAGAGAAAGGGAATAAGTATTCCATTTTGACGTTTCATCATAGGCAAAAGCGTTTGTAATGATAATCATGGGAAACATCACAATCAAAGCGTCAAAAACAGCGTTAAACTGTTCGATGTGGCTGCTTGTTGTAAACAGAATGACGGCGTAAAACACAAAAAGAATCAGCAGCAGGCGGAATTGATTTTTTAAATAAAGAATGTCTTTTAACAAAAGTCCGGTCATTTTTGTTCCCCCCTTACATATAACAGCATAATTTCATCAATAGTGGCGTTGTCAATGACCAGGTTTGGGTATTTGCGCTTTGCCGCGTCCTTTTCCAGAACCAGCGCTTCATAACCCATTTCACTTTTTCGCCAGCGGGCAAGGTCGTGCTTGTCGATGCGGCTGAAGTCGGATGCGCCGCATTTTAAAATTCCGCAGCGGTAAATCAGGTCGTCTTTAGAGCGGTCAAAAACGACTTGACCGTTGTGCAGAAACGTAACATAATCGGCTATTTTTTCAAGGTCGCTTGTAATATGGGACGAAAACAGAATGCTGTGGGACTCATCCTGAATGAATTCGAGCAGAATGTCGAGAATGTCGCTGCGCATAATGGGGTCCAGTCCGCTGGTTGCTTCATCCAGAATCAGCAGGTGCGGCCTGTGTGCCAGTGCGCTTGCAATAGAAAGCTTCATTTTCATTCCTTTGGAATATTCCTTAATCCGCTTCTCTTTCGGAAGACTGAACTGGCGAAGATACTGTTCGAAAAGGGTGTCGTCCCAGGTAAGGAACATGCGTTTTAAAATGGAGCCAATATCGACTGCCTTAAAATCGCCGTAAAAGTAACTTTCGTCGAATACTACGCCGATTTGTTCTTTAATTTTGCGTTCGTCGCGGATGTTATCCATGCCGAAAATGCGGATAGAACCGGAATCCCGTTTCATTTCATTTAGAATCAGCTTAATGGTGGTGGTTTTGCCCGCACCGTTTTCTCCAATCAACCCCACAATGCTGCCGCTGGGTACCGTAAAGCTGACATCCTGAAGTGCAAACGACGGGTACCGTTTGCTCAGATTTTTAATTTCAAGAATATTTTCCATGGTTACCTCCGATTGCATATTATTCGCCTTCGTATAAAAGGTCGAGCAGTTCGCGCAGTTCGTTTCGCGTAATGCCGCCTAATTTTGCTACCTCAACCGCATTCTGTAAAAAGCCTTCTGCTTTGCGGAGCTGTTCCTCACGGATAAATTCTACGTTTTTGCGTGCCACAAAGCTACCCTTGCCCGTTACCGTTTCAATAAAGCCGTCGCGTTCCAAATCTTCATAGGCACGTTTGGTCGTAATTACGCTGATGTGCAGTTCTTTTGCCAGAAGCCGCATGGAGGGCAGCGCGTCGCCTTCCTGCAGCGTACCGGTTATAATGCTGTTTTTAATTTGAGCGGTAATCTGTTCATAAATCGGTTTGCCGCTTGAATTGCTGATTATAATGTCCACATCTTCACCTCGCTGCAATATCCGGTGCGGAATATTGTATATATTATGTATATACAATATCATCTTTATCAATGCCTGTCAATCCAAAATATTTTTTTCTTTTCTTTTCATTGCACTGTTTCGGGCAATTTATGCGGGCAAAGGGTTATGGGGGTGAAAGGAGGTTTGACCTTGGAAGAAAATGCGAAGATTGACGAAAAGGCTCGGAAGCGGATTCGCCGCGGCTACGAAAAGCTGGCGTACGGCGGAATAGCGGACGCGGTTCGGCTGCTGTTTAACGAAGAACCGGACCTGAGCACGTTGGAGAAAATGGATTTATATAACATTGCCGAGATCAAACGCCCCAAAGGCGGGGGAATGGAAATTAAATTTTTCGACCGCATTAAGGCGCTGCAATGCCTGGAAGCATTGAGCGACGGCAGCACAGAGCAACTTCCGCTATACCGCACGCTGCAGGAGTGCGCGCGGTCGTTTGGGGAGGACGGCAATGGAGTATAAGCGGTTTTCCCAAAAGCAGCTTCAGGCACTGAGCTGGTGGTGCCGGGGCAGCCCGTATGAAAACTGCGACGCCGTGATTTGCGACGGAGCGGTACGCAGCGGGAAAACCCTGTGCCTTGGCATTTCGTTTGTGGCGTGGGCGCTGTGCTGCTTTCAGGGGCGCTCGTTTGCAATCTGCGGAAAAACCATTCGCTCGCTGAAACGCAACCTGATTACCACTTTGCTTCCCGCACTGAACGAAGCAGGGTTCCATAGCAATTTTCTGGCTGCGGAAAACCGGATCGATATTTCCTTCGGAAAATACAGCAACCGGTTTTATCTGTTCGGCGGGAGGGACGAAGGTTCGTCGGCTTTAATTCAGGGCATTACCCTTTCCGGTGTTCTGTTCGACGAAGTCGCGCTCATGCCGCGTTCCTTTGTGGAACAGGCGCTGGCGCGGTGTTCTGTGGAAGGTTCAAAGTTCTGGTTCAACTGCAACCCGGAAAATCCACAGCACTGGTTTTACCGGGAATGGATTTTGAACACGGAGCGTAAAAACGCGCTGTACCTGCATTTCACCATGGAGGACAACCCCTCGCTCAGCCCCGCCATACTGGCGCGTTACAGGGGGCTGTATTCCGGTACGTTTTACGAGCGGTTCATATTGGGGAAATGGGTGGCGGCGCAGGGGCTGGTGTATCCGTTTATGACGGACACCATGTTTTGCAGCGTGCCGCAGGATTGTGACCGTTATGCGGTTTCGTGCGATTACGGTACGGTGAATCCGTCGTCTTTCGGGTTATGGGGCAGAAAAGACGGGGTATGGTACCGTGTGGACGAGTATTATTTTGATTCCCGCAGCGTGGGGGTACAGCGTACGGACGAAGAACATTACGCGGAACTGGAAGCTTTGTGCGGTACACACCCCATTGACAGCATAACGGTCGACCCTTCCGCTGCCAGTTTTATTGAAGTGATCAAACGGCATGGGAAGTACCGTGTTCTGCCTGCTGACAACGAAGTGCTGGACGGAATTCGCCGCGTCAGTGTGGCGCTGAAGCAGGGCGAAATCAAAATCTGCCGCAACTGTGCGGACACGGTACGGGAATTTGGGCTGTACCGATGGAACGACGACCGCAGCCGTGATGTTCCGCTGAAAGAAAATGATCACGCGATGGACGACATCCGGTATTTTGTAACGACAATCCTCCGGAAAGGAGACGGTTTCTTTGCTATTGCCGCACCGCGTGAAGAATGAGGATGAAAAAATCATGCTACTGAAAAAGAAAGAACCCCGGCCTTTGGCGCAGGCCGTGCAGACTGCGCCGTCCGCCTCCCCTTTCCGTGAGCTGAGCAGTTATGTGCCGCTCGCTGTGGGGGAACGCCGGCTTTATGCCGCGCTGCGCGAAGCGGTTCCGGTGATTGACGCCGCAATCGATAAAATTCTTCGTCTGGTTGGCAGCTTTACAGTAAAATGCGATGACCGCAATACGCAGGACGCGCTGAATACTTTTTTGCGGAATGTGCGTGTGAATGCGGCAGAAACCGGGGTACAAAGTTTTTTGAACAGCTATTTGTCCCAACTGCTTACTTACGGCAACGCAGTGGGCGAAATGGTGCTGGACAGAGGGCGCTTTGCCGCCCTTTACAATGCCGGGCTGGACGATGTGGAGCTAAGGGCCGTTTCTCCCCTGCAAATTGATATTTACCGCCGGGAACCGGGCGGAAGCGCAAAGGTAAAATACCCCGAGCTGGTATTCTGTTCCGCGCTGAATCCACCGGCCGGCAGCGCACAGGGGGTTTCCATTCTGCACGGGCTGCCGTTTGTCAGCGGTATTTTGATTCAGATTTATAATACCATCGGAGTAAACTGGGAACGCCTTGGCAACGTGCGCTTTGCGGTCACCTATAAGCCAACCGGGGACGCGGCCGACCGTGCCTATGCTAAGGAACGCGCGCAGCAGATTGCGGGCGAGTGGAGCCGCGCCATGCAGAAAGACAGCGTAAGCGATTTTGTAGCCGTAGGCGACGTAAGCATTAAGGCAATCGGTGCGGACAATCAGATTTTGGACAGTGAAATTCCCGTGCGCCAAATGTTGGAGCAGATTATTGCAAAACTGGGCCTTCCTCCGTTTTTACTGGGGCTTTCCTGGTCGTCTACCGAGCGGATGTCGAGCCAGCAGGCAGATATTCTGACCAGCGAACTGGAAGCGTACCGACGGCTGCTCAGTCCGGTGATTGACAAAATCTGTACCCTGTGGCTTCGGCTGAACGGTTTCGACCGGCAGTTTGAAATTGAATGGAACAACATTACACTGCAGGACGAAACGCAGCTGGCAAACGCGCGGCTGATGAACGCCAGGGCGGCTCAAATGGAGGCCGCTTTGAAGAAAGAATGAGAGAAAATGAGAAAAAAGGAGAGATTTTTTGAAACAGGGATTTGTACTGAAAGGCATGCAGGAACTGGGGCAGGAGGAGCTGAAAAAAATCAACCGCTACACGCGGCGGGAATTCAGTTCGGACGAAATTTATACCTTTTCCGTAGTACTGTGTGACAATGAAATCGACCGGGACAATGAACGTTTTACCGTGGAAGCGCTCAAGCAGCTTGCGGTGCTGTTTCTTGGGAAAACGGGAATTTTCAACCACAGCATGCAGGCGCAGAACCAGACTGCGCGCATTTACGACTGCGCCGTGGAGCGGGACACCGAACGCGCGACCCAAAGCGGCGAACCGTACTGCCGCCTTGTGGCAAAAGCGTATCTGCCCAAAAGCGAGAAGAATCAGGATTTTATTCTGGAGCTGGAAAGCGGAATTAAAAAAGAGGTCAGCGTCGGCTGTTCTGTCGCAAAAGTAACCTGCAGTATTTGCGGCGCTGACTTGAAGAAGGGCGGCTGCGAACACAGCAAAGGGAAAAGCTACGGCGGAAAAACGTGCTGCGCGGTATTGAGCGAACCAACCGACGCGTATGAATGGTCGTTTGTCGCGGTTCCGGCACAGCGGGAGGCGGGCGTAATAAAAAGCTTTTCCGGCGGCGAAATCAGCCTGACGGAACTGGAAAAAAGCCTGACGGACTTCAGCGGCGAAATTACGCTGACCGGGGCGCAGGGTGCGGCACTTCTGAATTATCTGGAAAACATGAAGGCCGAAGCGGAGTATGGTAAGGCTTACCGCAAAGAACTGCAGAACAGCTTTGTCAAGTGCGCGGGCATCACCCAGCCGGGAATTCCGCCGGAGGCCATGAAGCGGGTGGCGGATAGCATGAGCATGGAGGATTTAAAGTGCTTTGAAAAAGCATACCGCCAAAAGGCGGACGAAATTCTTCCGCTTACGCCCCAACTGGCAGCAATGCAAAAACAGGAGCATCCGGGCGAAAACGCCCAGTTTAAAATATAACGAAAACTGATATTGGAGGAGTACAGATGAATATTTCATTAAACGGCTGCGGGGAAAACGTAGCAACTTTCGAAGCGGATGCTGGTGTGCTGCCGGGGATGCCGGTGAAACTGACCGGCAACGGTCTGATCGGCCCCTGTCTTGCGGGCGATGTTTTCTGCGGTGTGGCACTTTCCGTGCGCGGGGGATTTGCCGCCGTTCAGCTTGGCGGGTACGTGCAGGTGCCGTATTCCGGAACAGCCCCTGCGGTGGGGTACCAAACCTTAACCGGTGCGGGGGACGGTACCGTTCAGGCCGAGGAATCCGGCAGAAGTATCCTCGTTACCGATGTGGACCCCGCGGCAAAGCGCTGCGGAATTCTACTTTAATTCAGATTTAAAATACAGGAGGATAAAACCATGGCATTTTATGAATCAATCAAGCTGGAAAAAGGAATGTACGGCACAACGGACAAAAGCTTTACGGAAGTTCTGGAGGAGCTTGATCCCTCCGTGAATTATGCCGGAACCGGAATGGAAGGACTTGACGCGTACCAAAGGCAGTTGAAGCGTTTCGATATTAAGGTGGGCGGAGCCGATTCCGACCGGATTGAAAAGTTCTTTCAAACCGGCGATTCTACGGCGCTTTTCCCGGAGTACGTTACCCGTGCTGTGCGGCAGGGAATGGAAATGGCAAACGTTCTGCCGAATCTGGTTGCGACCACAACCAATATCAACTCCATGGACTACCGCACCATTACGTCGAACCCGGGTAAAGAGGACAAGTCGCTGAAACCGGTTGCCGAAGGCGCTGTTATTCCGCAGACCATTGTAAAAACACAGGATCATCTGGTGAAGCTCCACAAGCGCGGCAGAATGCTTGTAGCAAGTTATGAAGCCCTTCGCTTTCAAAGGCTTGACCTGTTTACCGTAACCCTGCGCCAGATTGGCGCTTACATAGCGCGGGCACAGCTGAGCGACGCGGTGGACGTGCTGCTGAACGGGGATGACGGGCAAAGCACCGCCGGTGCAATCACTACGGCGGGCGCAAAACCCTCATATGACGACATGGTTGCCCTTTGGGGCACGCTTGCGCCGTATCAGCTGAATACCATGCTTGCTTCCACCGCGACGATGAAAGATATTCTGAGTATTTCCGAATTTAAAGACGCGANNACCGGGCTGAACTTTCAGGGTACGGGCAAACTTGAGGCGCCTCTTGGCGCAAACCTTCTGCATGTGCCGGATTTGGCGGACAGCAAAATCATCGGTCTGGACAAAACCTGTGCACTGGAAATGGTTCAGGCGGGCGGCGTGCTGACAGATTATGACAAGCTGATCGACCGTCAGCTGGAACGCGCAGCAATCAGCACCATTGCAGGCTTTACAAAGATTTTTGACAGCGCGGTCAAAGTGCTGAACTACAAAGCGTAAGGTGATTTTGTGAATACAGAGGATGTAATGGAACGATTTGCCCTGATGGCGGATTTAAGCGCAGACCAAGCGGAAAAATATTTGCCGCTTTGCGAGGATGCGGCGGAAGAAATCACCCGCAGGTCAGAGCAGGTACAGAATGGCGCGGCGGCACAGAGGGTTCTATGTGCCGCCGCTGCCGCACTAGTGCTTTACCGGTGGGCGCTTTTTTCCGCTTCCGGTGATTTGGGCAGCTTTTCGGCGGGTGACGTAAAGGTGGTAAAAAGCGGCGCGAATGTGGTTGCCGCAAAACAGGTATGGCAGGAAGCCGCCGCCGCCGCTGCACCATACCTGAAAGACGACGGATTTTTGTTCCGGAGGATTCAGCCATGACACAGCGCACGATGATTGAAATTCTTCTGGAACGGTACGGCGTGCCGGTTCAAGTGAACGGGAATGCGGTTTGCGCTATCATTCAGCCCATGCGGCACAGTTCGGGTGCGGTGCTAAACCTGCCGACCGAATATTATGATAATCTGCATTATCTTTACACCGGCCCGGCGGAAAACAAACTTCAAATCGGGGACGGAGTCGTAACCGAACAGCGCAGCTATACCGTGAAGCGTGCGGATACGTTTTCTTCGGGCGGGCAGGAAGTTTACGGCTGGGCTGTGCTTAAGACCCTCGCACCCGACGCAGACCGGGAAGTGTACCTTGAGTCAGCCGGGAAGAAAGCCGCGCTGGTGGACAGCTACACCGCCGTTACGGTGCAGGGCAGCCGCCNNACGGCAGACGGCGCGGTGTATTACGAGCTGACGCTGAAAAACGTTTGCCCCGCGGAGGGAACCGATTTGTATGCTATGGCTAACTTTGCGCTGGTAACCGAAAAACCGGGCGGCAGAACCGTTTATTCCGGCTGCAGGTGGAAACGTATTTCCGCACAGGGCGGCGCGGGGAGTAAGCTGTGCCAAACCATGGAGCTCACCGCGGCAAAACGGCAGGAGGAGTTGGTAAGCAATGGGTAACCAGATGGAAGAAATTTCGGAACAAATGGAGCGGGATTACCGAAGGTATCCCCATCCGCTCGATACGGAGGAAGACAAATGAGTTTGCAGCCCATGAGCTATAAAAACTATATCTGGCCGTTTAACCCGGAAAAAGTGGAAGTCAATTACGTAAGGAACATTCGGGAAATCGGAATCCCGCAGTCCAACAGTGTGCTGCAGGATTTGGGCCGAGCAATGCGTGTTGTAACCGGGCGGGGCGAATTTGTCGGTTCAGACTGCATGACTGAATTTGCAAGGTTATCCAATGTGTTTGCGGAGGGTAACTTTGGTATGCTAAGGCTAACAAAGGAAGAATCTTTCCCTGCCGTCTTTTCAACCCTGAAAATGGTGGGGGAGGCACAGCCGGACTGCGTTACCTACGAGTTTACGTTTGTAGAATCCGCAGACACCGCCGAATCAGGGTACACCACCGGAACGGTTTATGTATGTACCGGCGGGGAAACTTTGTGGAGCGTGGCGAACAGTTTTAAAACAACGGTGGATCGGCTGAAAGCACTGAACCCCATGATTCAGTGGCCGAATTTTCTGGAGTCAGGGCAAAAGGTGGTGCTTCCGTGACATATTTTGGAGTTACGCCGGACGGCAGGGAAAAACAGCTTCCTTTTCCGATTCAGGCGCACTTAAACCGTACGGAAGACGCCCCGGCAGACGAATTTACCGGGACTTTTCCAAGGCCGGGCAGGGTGGGGAACCTGACCGGAATTCATCTATACGACAAAAAGGGGAGCCTTTGCTTTGACGGTATTGTAGATGCGCAGAAAGAGAGCGGAGCCGCGGAATTAACATTAATTGCCCGCAGCCGTGCCGCGCTGCTGCTTGACAACGAAGCAATTCCGCAAACATACGGTATGCCGTCACTAACTACAATTTTTGCAAGGCATGTGCAGCCCTATGGCTTTGAGAAGTTCCTCGGTGACCCGAAAGGGTTCACCGGGGAATTCACCGTTTCCAAAGGGATGAGCGAATGGCAGGTTGCCGCCGACTTCTGCACCCGGTTTCTGAATGTGAAACCAAGAATTGTCGGTTCTGTGTTTGACGCGTCCGGCCAAAGGCCGGAGGGGGAAATCCGGTTTGATAATACGGCGGGGGTGCGCTATTCGGAAATTACAGCGGAAAACAAGTACAGCGCGCTGTATTCCGAGTTGTTGGTGCAGGGAACGANNTAGGAACGAACGGAGGTTATACCATACGGTTTCCCGACGAATACGCAGATTCACTCGGAATTCGGCGCAGGCGCTGCCTGACCTTAGGGCAAAATCCCGCAGCTGTTTATTCTTCCGCGCACCGAAACGCATTTGCCGTAAAGGTGGCCTGCCCCGGCGAAGTTCCGTCACAGCTTTTACAGACTGCTTTTGTTCAGAATGAACTTTTAGGGGAGATGGGTTCGCTTGCGGTGTCGGAAATTGACTATTCGCTGAGTAAGAATGGGGAACTTACCCGATTCACCTTAAGGAGGGACGAATGATGTGGCTTTCCCAACAGATGATTGCCGCGCAGAAGCAGCGCCCGGCCGCGGAACTGACTGCGGTAACGGGAACTGCGGCGATGCAGGGGGCTAACGCTTACCGAGGGGTACCAACGGCGGCACCGTGGGGGGTTGCCAGCCATCCGCCAAACTCAGCGTATGCCGTTTTGGTGAATACCGGCTCCGGCCCGGCATGTGTGGGGACCCTGACCGACTGCGGCGGGCTGGAACCGGGGGAACTCAAGCTTTTTTCCGCGGGCGGCGCGGAAATCATATTAAAGAACAGCGGCGAAGTGATTGTTAACGGGCAGATATTTGCCGCGAAAAAGGAGGGGTAACGTGGATACGGCATTGGAAAACGGAGACTTTGCTTTAGGTTCCAACGGGCGGCTGAAACAAATCTGCGGTACACAGGAGCTTTTTCAGCGCGCCGCGATCCGGCTGAACGTACCGCTTGGCAGTTTCGCATATGATGCGGAGTTCGGCAGCCGGCTGCACGCATTGCGGGAGGACGACCCGAATTACCTGGGGAAAGCGCTTGCCGCAGCGCAGGAGGCGCTTTTGCCGCTTTCTGCGGTTACTGCGGAGGAAGTCCGCCGCCCCGAACCGGGGGTACTGATGGTTCAGGTAGCCTGTCAGGGAGAAAGTATGGAAATCGAGGTGAAACGGAATGAACAGCTATGACGAAATCGTCGCAAGAATGACGGATCAATTTACGGAATTGGCGGGCTATGCCCCGGACGATGCCTCCGATGTCGGAATCCGCATTAAGGTGTTGGCGGGGGAAATTTACTCCCTTTGCAGCGCAGTGGACTGGCTGAAAACGCAAACCTTCGCGCAGACCGCGCAAAGCAGCCAATTGGATTTGCGGGCGCAGGAGCGCGGGATTACCCGAAAGCCTCCAACTGCGGCGGAGGGATTGCTGACCTTCGGGCGCAGTACTCCCCTTTGGTACAGCGCCGGGGTTCCCGCCGGTACCGTATGCTCCACAGTCGGGGATACTCCGGTACGTTACGTTACCACACAGGATGCGGTTTTGCCCCAGGGGGAACTGACCGTAACGGTACCCGCTAAAGCAGAACAGGGCGGCCGTGCCGGAAACACACAGCCGGGTACCGTATCCGTAATGATAACCCCGCCGCCCGCACTGGAAAGCGTGACGAATACGGCGGCTTTTTCAGGGGGAGAAGACAGTGAGGGCGACGGGGAACTGCGCGCCCGCCTGATGCAGAGCTACGCGGAAATTTCCAACGGAATTAACGCCGCGTTTTACCGCGAATTTTGTCAGAACTACGACGGGGTGTACTCAGCCGGCATTATACCGCGGGAAAACGGGGTGGGCACAGTCGGTATTTACCTTGGCGGCAGAGGCGGCGTTCCGCCGCAGAATGTAATTGCTCAGGTACAGAACGGCATCAGTGCACTGCGCGAAATAAATGCGACCGTAACGGTCGCCCCCGCCCAGACTGTTCCAATCGGCATCGACATTACCGTCGTTCCGGCGGACAACAGCAATGCGGACGATGCAAAAGCCGCCTGCGCACAGGCAATCGACGACTATTTTGACGCGCTGTCCGTCGGGGAACCGTTCCTTCTTGCGGCGCTGGGCGTTTTGATTCTTTCCACAGAAAAAATCAAAAATTACAGTTATTCTGAATCCACCATGGCCGACCGGAAACTGGAAGCAAATCAGCTTGCGGTTTGTTCGGGGAAAAACATTATGTACCGAATGGAGGTCTGACCATGCGGGCGTTGGATTCGATGTGTGCGGCAATGAAGCAGACCGGGCTGTACACGCTGGGTGGGAATACCTGTGTGGACTGGGAACTGCAGGCTTACGCCGCGGGGCTGAATATGGTTTATGACGCACTGACGGAATTGGAAAACGAAAGCTATGTTGAAACCGCAAACAGTTACGGCCTTTCCCAGCGCGAACAGCAGCTGGGAATTGCACCGGTTGGGGAAATACAGAACCGGCGCGCCGCAATCCTCGGGCTGCTGGAAATAACACCTTTCGATTCCGGCCGGGATGCGGTACAGCGGGCAATGAGCGCGGCGGGGATGCCCTGTGAGCTGCTTGAAAAAACTACGGAACAAAAAATTTATGTAAACTGTTTCATGCAACGTGCAGATGAGTCGGTTCTTCTTAACGGAACAAAAATTGCCAAATTATTCTTACCGGCTCATTTGAACGCGGAATTGGATTTTAGAAGCATTTCATGGAACAATATCGATCAGGCAGACGAACCGTTTGACATAAAAGACGGCAAAGAACTTACCTGGAATTCGATTGACTGCTATGAAAATGCGTTAATTCAGATTTAGGGAGGAACTATGCCGACAAACAATAAAACAAGCCTTGGCCTGAACAGCTGGCTGGGCACGGACAAACCAATGCGCAGCGATTTTGTAAACGACAATACCCTTTTGGATACTCTGCTGACCGGCCACTTCGGTGACATGACAAAGCATCTTTCCACACAGGACCGTACTCTGCTGACACAGGGGTTTCTTGTGGGAACCTATTCCGGAAACGGTTTGGCGTCACAGGATGTTACGCTGCCGTTTGAACCCCGGTTTGTTCTTGTGTTTGCGCTGCTCCGCCCCGCAAACCTTTACCGAACCAGCGGGGGGTACAACGAAAACAATTTTGCAGTCGCAACCAAAATCGGTTCTACACAGGGTGTTTTTTTGGACAAAGCCAAGCTGACGGTCAGCCAAACCGTAAACACGCCTACAGCGGGCGGCACATTAAATAATCTGAACAATGCAATGAACGATTACGGGTACATTGCGTTCCGATAAATTTGCAATATTATGGGAAATGCGGTAAAATAGCAGCATTAACCACAGGGTGAAAGGAATGATCGGACTGGAATTGCATGAAAATGAAGTAAAACCCGAGCGCGCACTATTGGTAGAGGTAGACACCGGCGATTATGACGCCGAAGCCTCTCTTGCGGAATTGTATGAGCTGGTGCGAAGTGCCGGGGCCGAACCCTGCGGTGCCATGACGCAAAAACGGCCCACACAGGACAAAGCAACCTGTGTCGGTTCGGGTATGATGGAACAAATTCCGGATTTTTGTGAAAAATACGAAGCTGATCTTCTGGTGTTTGACTGCGAGCTTTCGCCCACGCAAATCCGCAATATTGAAAAGATCAGTAAGGTGCGCGTGGTTGACCGTACCATGCTGATTCTTGATATATTCGCATCCCGTGCAAAAAGCAAAGAGGGCAAGCTNCAGGTGGAACTTGCCCAGTTGAAATATATGATGCCCCGTCTGATGGGGCAGGGTACCGCGCTTTCGCGCCTTGGCGCGGGCATTGGTACGCGCGGCCCGGGCGAAACCAAGCTGGAAACCGACCGGCGGCATATCCGCAGGCGCATTGATACGCTGAAGGAACAGCTGGAGGCTGTGGAAAAACACCGCGAACAGATTAACCGCCGCCGCCAGAAGGACGGTATTGTTACCGTTGCGCTGGTGGGTTACACCAATGCGGGGAAGTCCACTTTAATGAACTACCTGACTCAGGCGGGTGTTCTGGCGCAGGATATGCTGTTTGCAACCCTTGACCCAACGGCAAGAGCTTTGAAACTGCCGAACGGAACGACGGTTATGCTCATTGACACGGTCGGATTGGTGCGCCGCCTNNTACCTCATCAGTTGGTGCAGGCATTTAAATCCACCTTTGAACAGGCTGCCACGGCAGACATTATTTTGAATGTTTGCGACGCTTCCAGCCCCGAGGCACAGGTTCACCTGGATGTGACAAACACCCTGCTGGCGGAGCTTGGCTGCGTGGATCGCCCGATTATTTCGGTATTCAATAAGTGTGACGCCGTACCGCCCATGAGCGTTCTTCCGTTCGTGAGCAATTCGGTGCGCATCAGCGCGCTCAGCGGTGCGGGGGTGGACCGTCTGCTCAGTGTAATAGAAGAAAATCTTCCGGTTAAAACCCGCCGCGTAATACTGCAGCTTCCGTTCGCGAAAAGCGGCGTGGCCGCTCAGGTTCGCCGTGACGGCATTGTGGAAACCGAAGAGTACACGGAAACAGGGCTGCGGCTAACCGCACAAGTGCCGCCGGTACTGTATAATGAAGTGAAGGAATACGTTATAGATTAACGGAAACACATTCACGAATAAAAGCACGGCAAAAAAAGAACACCGTCGAATTTTCATTCGGCGGTGTTCTTTTGCTGTGTATTCAAGTGAATTACCCTTTAAAGACCGGTATCAAAACTTCATCCACCAGCTTTTCCAGCTGTTCCGCATTAAAAAAACTACTTCCACTGTGAAAGAAATGCCTTGTACGAATTAAATGAAATGGCAGGGTTAATGTCATTTCACTGACTTCTTTGACTTTTTCGCCCCGCGCTTTGGAATATTCCAAAAGCTTTTTCATTGCAAGAATGTTTTTTTGTTCTACGTTTGTTTTAAGTTCCTCAATCCGTTCGTTTTTGCGGCTCATTTCAAATAAAAATGCATTTAAAATTTCCGGGTCAAGCTTGGTATAAACTTTTTGGTACAGTGTCACAAGCAGAAGCAGATTTCCGCGCAGGCTTCCTGTATCCTGCAATTTATCAATATATTCGCCGTCCAAAGCCTGAAAAGCTTGAAATTGGCGGATTTCCCAAATCAGGTCAAACGGATTGGCCCAACGCCGGTACAGCACAGTACGGCTCGTTTTAGCTGCCTGCGCAATTTGCCGGAAGGAAAGGTTGGCATAACCGTACTCATGAATAATCTTCACCGTAGCGTCGTAAATACTTTCCAGTAAAGCATCCCCGCGCCTGCGCGTATTTTTATCCGATTCTTTCATGCCCCACATCTCCTGTTCTCGGAACTCTAATGAAATTTATTTTTATTATAGCATATATGATAGAAAAATATAAGGTACATATTGATTCTTATTTTAAAGTGGTATATAATAAGCCAAAATAAGATACAAAGTGTATCGTAAGGAGATGTCATATTTGAGCAAAGAGAAACTGCCCAAAGGGGTTCTCGAAATTTCGCTGATTTTGGTTCTGGGTGCGCTTCCGCCCATGCTGGACGCCACCATTGTCAATATTGCGGTCAATGATCTTTCCAAGCTGTTTTCCGCTTCGTTTGCGGCCGTACAGTGGGTGGTAACGGGCTATACGCTGGCACTGGGCATAGCGGTACCGTTTTCCGGCTGGCTGATTGAAAAATTTGACGGGAAAAAGCTGTTTATGAACGCGCTGGTACTTTTTCTTGTTTCTTCCATGCTTTCCGGTTTTGCATGGGATTTGCACAGCTTAATCGCATTCCGCGTTCTTCAGGGTTTTGCTTCCGGTCTGCTGATTCCCACACTGACCACAATGGTGGTTCAGGTGGCGGGCGCAGAAAACCTTGGCCGGTTAATGTCCATTGTAGGAATCCCCATTGTTTTTGGCCCGATTGTCGGCCCGGTTATCGGCGGTTTAATCTTAAAATACACCACATGGCGCTGGCTGTTTTTTGTGAATATTCCGATTGGTATTGCCGCTTTGCTGTTGATGCAGTGGAAGCTGCCAAAATTTGAAGCAACCGACACCGGCGCAAAAATGGATTGGCTTGGGATTTTGCTGCTTGCGCTGACTTCCGGTATGTTTATTTTCGGCGTAACAAAAGTCAAAAGCGCCGGGGGCGGCGTTACCGGTGCAATTACATTGGCAGTCGGCGCGGTTTCCCTGTTGCTTTATGTAGTTTACGCCTGGAGTAAAAAAGAAAAAGCGCTGATTCCCCTGCACCTGTTCCGGTCCGGAAATTTCAGCGCTGCGTTTATTTCCCTGTTTTTAGNNTTTTAGCCGGGTTTGCCACGAACGGCCCCATGCTTTTGTTTCCCATGTTCTTCCAAAATGTGCGCGGGCTGGATGTAATTACCGCCGCCCTATGGCTGATTCCGCAGGGCGCGGGCATGTTGATTACCCGGCCGCTGGTGGGGAGTCTGACCGATAAAATCGGCGCGCGTTTTGTTGTGCTGCCGTCCATTGCCATTACGATTCTGGGTACGCTTCCGTTTGCCTTTTTCAATACAAACACAAGTCAGTGGGCCATTTGGACGGTACTGCTAATCCGCGGAATGGGGGTTGGCGGCGTGACCATTCCAGTAATGAGCGATTCGTATGTTGGGCTGGCAAAAACACAAATTGCGCAGGCCAGCGTTTCCACCCGGATTATTCAAAATATCGGCGCCGCGTTCGGTTCCGCAATTCTGGCGACCGCAGTCAGCAATTTTATGGCGGGAAAAGCGGAAACTGTCGCAAATGTGTGCGACTCCTTCCATGCAGGGTTTATCATAAGTCTTGTATTTATGGTAGTCGGCATTGTGCCGGCACTGTTCCTGACCAATAAACTGAAAAAAGAGAAAGCGTAACAACCGGCTACCGGTTCAGCAGATGCTTTGCGAATTCATAATCCTGCGGCGCAACATAAACATAGTACTGGCAAACCACTTCGCGGTTTACAAAAGGTGCGGGGTACCGCGATTCCGTAAAGATTCCTCTGGCGCGGCTGGAGTCCACCGTGCGCGTGTGAAAAGAAATTCCGTTTTCCTCTAAAATTTTCTGTACCTTGGTAAAATTCTGAAAAGAAAACCCGTTAAAAACCTCTTTACGTTTCCATGGAAGCATCTGGTTCACCTTCCTGTACATCAGATGTAAATTTCAAATGATTTGAATCACGCAGGAACAGATACAGCTCGGCATTGGTGGCATGTTGGTAAGGAAGTATTAGAAAATACCCTACAAGGAAGCAGATCAAACCCAATAGGTACCATCCAAGGAACGACAAGTCCAGAATAAAAATATCCCACTTTTGCCCGTCGGTCATCAACGCGCTGAGCTGCCGTGCCTCTTTTCCGTTCAGGTACGGGTTTTCGCTCAGCAGGTACGGAACAAAACGGTATTTGTAGCCTGCCATAATACCCGGAATGATAAATAACAGCGACCACAGAAAAATAATAAGGTCGGTGACAAACTGCACGCCGACAATATGAAGGTAGCCGGAGCGGAAGCCGTGAAACAGGTTTGCAATGTTTGCTTCACCGTAATGATTCCGAATAAAATAATAGTACAGCCCAATCAGAACGACGTTGGTGACGAAAAGCATGAAAAGTTCAAAAAAAGGGAATAGATGCCAAACCCAAGGAATCACCGGAGATGGAATTTTCAGGAAGCTGTCGCGCAGGCGTTCCAGATTCATGGCGTAGGAAAAATTTATGCTGAACAATTCCACCAGTATGCTTACAACGAGCGCTTTCCAGTACGTTTTTCCCGGCAGTGCCGCTTTGGCATTTTCTTTTAATTCAGCCCGAGTCCACATAAAAAAGCCCCTTTCCATCTTAGTTTATTATTTTTATTATAGCATTATTTGGAGAAATAAACAGAACGGGTAAAAAAATTTACAAATAGAAAAAAGCCGCGCGAAAGCGCGGCTTTTGCTGTTTTTTATTCTTTTTCCTTCACCAGTACTTTTTCAATGCTGCCGACAAATATTTTATGGTAATCTTTCTGGGGGTAACATTCCGTAAGAACCGTTCCGTCCAGAAAACCGGAAGGGTCAAGCGGCTGACCGTACAGCTTGCGGCAGAAAAAGACCATGGCCGCTTCTTCGAAATACGGGGCAATTTCATTGTAAACCGGGGTTAGCCCCGCTTCTTTTATTTTGTCGCCGTCGCGGCCCGAATGGCTCCCGCAGTAACTGAGCGCTTTGCGTTGGCTTTCGTCAAAAAAACAAAGGGAGTAAAACTGCTCTTTTTCAATAAATTTTAAGGTGTAACGCTGAGGACGTACAAAAATAAAGGAAACGTATTTCCTCCAAAGCTCGCCCAGGCCGCCCCAGCTTGCGGTCATGGTGTTACACTTTTCCACGCTGCCCGCGGTAATCAGCATCCATTCCTTATCAATTTTAGTAAAGGGATTGAAGCTGAGCTTTGTAATATCTGTTTCGTGGAACATTATCCAGCCTCCGTTCGTGATTCTTTCGTTCTGTAATAATATGTTTATTTTACCACTTTTGGATATATCACACAATGCGCGCAATTTGCAGCCAAACAATTTTATATAATTGAGATATAGTGAATATTTATGCATTTTACCCTTGATTTTCTGCATAAACGGTGTATAATTAAAACAACAGAGAAAGAAACGGGGGGCTTAACAATGGCTACAGAAACTAAAATCAAAAAAGTCGTTCTTGCTTATTCAGGCGGATTGGATACATCGATTATTATTCCGTGGTTAAAGGAAAACTACAATAACTGCGAGGTAATCGCCGTTGCGGCAGACGTGGGGCAGGGCTCCGAACTGACCGGACTGGAAGAAAAGGCAAAAAAGACCGGAGCGTCAAAGCTTTATATTGCCGACCTGAAGAAGGCGTTTGCGGAAGATTACATTTGGCCGACCCTGAAAGCAGGCGCCGTATACGAAAATAAATATCTTCTGGGAACTTCGTTTGCCCGGCCGCTCATTGCAAAACGTTTGGTCGAAATTGCGCAGGCCGAGGGCGCGGACGCAATCTGCCACGGCTGCACCGGCAAGGGGAACGATCAGGTGCGTTTTGAACTGGCCATTAAAGCCTTTGCACCTACTATGAAGATCATCGCACCGTGGAGGGAGTGGAGCATCAAATCCCGCGACGAAGAAATCGACTACGCGGAAGCCCACAATATCCCGCTGAATATTACAAGGGAAACCAACTATTCCAAAGATAAAAACCTGTGGCACCTTTCCCACGAGGGAATGGATTTGGAAGACCCGGCAAACGAGCCGACTTATAACAAACCGGGCTTTTTGGAGCTGGGCGTTTCCCCGGAACAGGCTCCCGACAAACCGACCTATATTACCCTGAAATTCGAAAAGGGCGTTCCTGTTTCGCTGGACAGCCAGAAGCTTTGCGCGGTCGATATGATTGCCAAACTGAACGAGCTGGGCGGCGCAAACGGCATTGGCATTGCGGATATTGTACAAAACCGTCTTGTGGGTATGAAGTCCCGCGGTGTTTACGAAACCCCCGGCGGCGAAATCCTTTATCATGCGCACAACAAGCTGGAAGAGCTCTGCCTTGACCGGGATACCTACCATTACAAGCAAAGCGTAGGGATTAAGTTTGCCGAGCTGGTGTATTTCGGCCAGTGGTTCACTCCGCTGCGCGAAGCGCTTACCGCGTTTGTGGAAAGCACCCAGCAGACTGTAACCGGCGAAGTAAAGCTGAAGCTGTACAAGGGCAACATTATCGACGCGGGCGTTACTTCCCCGTATTCCCTGTACGACGAGGATATTGCGACCTTCAGCGAGGACGAAGTCTATAATCAGGCGGATTCCGCCGGATTCATTAACCTGTTCGGTCTGCCGATTCAGGTACAGGCAATGAAAAAACTGAAAAAATAATTCCGAAAGCCGGATTGGGGCGGGCGAAAGCCTGCCCCTGATTTCAATAATGGAGAGTGTGTAGCTTGAAGCTTTGGGCAGGCAGATTCCATAAGGAACTCGATCAGAAAACCAATGATTTTAATTCGTCTATTTCTTTCGACAGCCGTATGGCCAAGGAAGATATTGAGGGCAGCATTGCCCACGCGACCATGCTCGGCGCATGCGGCGTGATTGACCAGGCGGAAGCGGAAAAAATTTGCGCGGAGCTGCAGACCATTTTAGCCGAACTGGAAAGCGGTGCGCTGAGCATTGACCCCACTGCGGAGGATATTCACACATTTGTGGAAGGTGAGCTGACGGCGCGGCTGGGTGCGGCGGGCAAACGGCTCCATACCGCGCGCAGCCGGAACGACCAGGTCGCAGTGGATGTAAAGCTGTATTTAAAGAAGCAGTGTGACGCGCTGTACGACCAAGTGAAAGATCTGATTGTCGTGCTGTGTAACAAAGCTCTTTTATACAAGGATGCCGTCATGCCGGGTTACACGCACATGCAGCGCGCACAGCCCGTCACGTTCGGGCATCACCTTTTGGCATACGCCGAAATGTTCCAGCGTGACCTTTCCCGCCTTGCGGACACGAAAAAGCGCATGGATGAATGCCCGCTCGGCTCGGGCGCTCTGGCCGGAACGACCTATCCGCTCGACCGTGACCTGACGGCGTCGCTGCTCGGGTTTGCCGGCCCCACAAACAACAGCTTGGACGGCGTTTCCGACCGCGACTTCTGCATGGAGCTTGCCGCTGACATTGCAATTGCCATGGTGCACCTTTCCCGCTTTTCGGAAGAAATTATTCTGTGGTGCTCGTGGGAATTCAAATTCATTGAGCTGGACGACGCGTTTTCCACCGGCTCCAGCATTATGCCGCAGAAAAAGAACCCGGATATTGCGGAGCTGGTTCGCGGCAAAAGCGGCCGCACAATCGGCGACCTGACCACGCTTCTCACCATGATGAAGGGACTTCCTCTTGCTTATAAGAAGGATATGCAGGAAGATAAAGAAGCGATTTTCGACGCGGTGGATACGCTTCGCATGTGCCTGACCGCGTTCATTCCCATGATCGACACCATGAAGGTATTGCCGCAGAATATGCGCAAAGCAGCGGCAAAAGGTTTTATCAATGCCACGGACTGCGCCGATTATCTGGTCGGCAAGGGTCTGCCCTTCCGTGACGCGTATAAAATCACCGGGGAACTGGTGGCGGAATGCATTGAAAGCGGCTTAACGCTGGAAACACTTCCTATAGAAAAGTACAAAGAATACAACGAGAATTTTGACACGGATATTTACGGCGCGATTTCCCTTGAAACCTGCGTCAACGGCAGAAAGGTAACCGGCGGCCCCGCCCCGCAGAATGTTGCGGCACAGGCTGAGCGGGTTCTGAAAAAACTGGGGGCGAAGGAATGATTCAGGCAGGTGTGGTAGGCGCAACGGGATATGCCGGTGCGGAGCTGGTGCGGCTTTTAAGCGGCCACCCGCAGGCGGAGCTGGCAGCCATCAGTTCGGTCAGCTTTGAAGGGAAGTCCCTTTCCGAGGTGTACTCCGCATATTACCACCTTTGCGACATGGCCTGTGGCACGCAGAGCGAAGTCGTGGAAAAGTCCGATGTTATTTTTGCCGCTCTGCCGCACGGCCTTTCACAGGATTTAGCGGCGGAGTGTTATGAAAAAGGCAAAGTGTTTATTGACCTGGGCGCGGATTTCCGTTTGGAAAACGAGGAAGATTATAAGGAATGGTACGGCGGTAGTTTCTTGTACCCGGAACTTCACGAAATTTCGGTCTACGCCCTGCCGGAGCTGTTCCGCGAAAATATCCGCGGAAAAAAGATCATCGCTAATCCGGGCTGCTATACCACAGCGGTACCGCTGGCACTTGCCCCGGCTTTACAGAACGGGTTAATTGAAAAAGACGGCATTGTTGCCGACTGCAAAAGCGGCGTGACGGGCGCGGGCCGAAAGCCTACCCAGAATACGCATTACCCCGAACTGAACGAGGGCATGAGCGCTTACAAGGTGGCAAGTCACCGCCATACGCCGGAAATTGAGCAGAGCCTTTCCCATGTGGCGGGTTCTAACGTGAAGGTCACCTTTACCCCGCACCTTCTTCCGGTAAACCGAGGGATTCTCGCTACGTGCTACGCCAAACTGAAGTCCGGCGTTACGGTGGAGCAGCTTTACGCGGCTTATCAAAACCAGTACCAAAACGAATATTTTATCCGGCTCCTCCCCAAAGGAGTTGAGGCCGATATTAAAAATGTGCGCTATTCCAATTTCTGCGATATCTCGCTCCATGCGGACTCCCGCACGAATACATTAATTGCAATTTCTGCCATTGACAATATGGTGAAAGGTGCCGCCGGGCAGGCGATTCAGAACATGAACCTTGCGTTCGGTCTGGACGAAACCGCCGGATTAAGGCAGTTTCCGCCGGCGTTCTAAAAATGGATGAAACATAACCCGGTGAACAAACAGAGACTGAAATCGAAAAAAGAACCGGGGACTACGGAAAGAGGGAGCGATACGCATGGGTTTTATTGAGGGCGGCGTAACTGCCGCAAAAGGGTTTACTGCTTCAGGAATTTACTGCGGAATCCGCAGAAATAAGTCGAAGTCCGATTTAGCACTGATTTTCTCCAGCGTGCCATGCACGGCCGCTGCGGTTTACACACAAAACCTGGTAAAAGGCGCGCCGATTCTGGTCACGCGCAGGCATATTGCGGACGGAACCGCGCAGGCCATCATCTGTAACAGCGGCAACGCAAATACCTGCAACGCTGACGGCGAGCAGAAAGCGCAGATGATGTGCGACGCCGCCGCAAAAGAACTCGGCATTAAACCCGAGGACGTAATCGTGGCTTCCACGGGAGTAATCGGTCAGATGCTTCCTATTGAACCGATTCTAAACGCGGCGCCTCAACTGATAAAAGCGCTTTCAGCAGACGGCTCGCTGGAAGCCGCCAAGGCAATTATGACGACGGACACCGAAGTGAAAAATATGGCGGTGGAATGTACGGTGGGCGGAAAAACGGTGCATATTGGCGGCATTGCAAAAGGCTCCGGTATGATTCACCCAAACATGGCGACCATGCTTTGCTTTTTGACCACCGACGCGGCTGTCTCCCCAAGCACACTGGACTCTGCCCTGCGGGAAGCCGTAAACGTCAGTTTTAATATGGTGAGTGTAGACGGCGACACTTCCACCAACGACACGACCGCCATACTTGCTTCCGGTCTGGCGGAAAATGAGGAACTTCAACCCGATTCCGAAGACTACAAAGTATTTACCGCGGCATTGACCGAACTGTGCGTTGCGCTTTCGCGCAAAGTAGCGAAGGACGGCGAAGGGGCGACTAAGCTGCTGGTGTGTAACGTGACCGGAGCAAAAAGCGACGGAGACGCCCGGCTGGTTGCCAAAAGCGTCATTTGCTCCAGCCTATTCAAAGCCGCTATGTTCGGTGCCGATGCCAACTGGGGGCGTGTGCTTTGCGCGATTGGTTACAGCAAGGCGGAAACCGACATTAACGCGGTAGACGTTTCGTTCGAATCCAAGGCCGGCCGCATCGAGGTCTGCAAAAACGGCGCGGGAATTGATTTTGACGAGGACAAGGCAAAATCAATTCTCACGCAGGATGAAATTAATGTGGATGTGGCGCTGCACGACGGAACCTTTGCGGCGACTGCGTTCGGCTGTGATCTGACTTACGATTATGTGCGGATCAACGGGGATTACCGCAGCTAAGGCGGAATTTGTGCCGGGTCTGAATCAGAATATGGGAAGCAGGGAAAAGGCAAATGGATATCAGCAACAGCGACAGGGCCAAGGTACTTGTTCAGGCGCTGCCGTACATTCAAAAATACGCCGGAAAAACCATCGTTGTTAAATACGGCGGGAACGCCATGGTAAACAATGACTTAAAGGATGCCGTAATGAGCGACATTGTTCTAATGCAGCTGGTGGGCATCAACGTGGTGCTTGTGCACGGGGGCGGCCCCGAAATCAGCGGCATGCTGAAGAAAATCGGCAAAGAAAGCCGTTTTGTCGACGGGCTGCGCGTAACGGACGGCGAAACCATTGAAGTTGTGCAGATGGTACTGGCCGGCAAGGTCAACAAAGACCTGGTACAGCTTTTGGAAAGCTACGGCGGGCGTTCGGTCGGCCTCTGCGGGCTGGACGGCGGCATGCTGAAAGCCGAAAAATTGTCGGATGATTTGGGTTATGTGGGCGAAATTACAAAGGTAAACACCGAAATTATTTCGAACGCAACGTCCAACGGGTACATTCCGATCATCGCGACCGTTGCGGGCGGCGAAAACGGAGAAGTCTTCAATGTGAACGCGGACATTGCCGCGGCGCGTATTGCAGCCGAAATGGGTGCGGAAAAAATCATCCTTATGACCGACATCCGCGGCCTTCTGCGCGACAAAGACGATGAGGATACAATTATTCCCGTTGTCAATGTGAGCGACGTGCCGAAACTGCAGAACCAGGGCATTATTACCGGCGGCATGATTCCGAAAATCGACTGCTGTGTGGAAGCGGTTCGCCGCGGGGTAGGCAGGGCGCATATTATTGACGGACGAA
Organism: Ruminococcaceae bacterium UBA3451; assembly: GCA_002378845.1. Classification (GTDB taxonomy): domain Bacteria; phylum Bacillota; class Clostridia; order Oscillospirales; family Acutalibacteraceae; genus Caproiciproducens. The sequence continues at coordinate 57,214 of DFRY01000010.1, forward strand.
TTCCGCATTCTATTTTAATTGAAATGTTTTCCGACGAGGGCATCGGTACGATGCTCTATTAAGTAAGTATGATATTATGAAATGACAGGGGTGGCGGTTATGACCTTTGAAGAAATCAAACAGCAGGACGAACAGAACATTATGCATACCTACGGGCGGTTTCCGGTGGCGCTTGTTTCGGGGCACGGTGCGACGGCAGCGGACTGCACAGGCAAAGAATACATCGATTTTACCAGCGGTATCGGCGTGAATTCGCTGGGCTACTGCGACACGGGCTGGGCGCAGGCCGTTGCGGGTCAGGCGGCTGCCCTGCAGCATACTTCCAATTTATATTATCAGCCGGTGCAGACCAAGCNNCTTTTCCAAAGTGTTTTTCGGCAATTCGGGTGCGGAAGCAAACGAATGCGCCATTAAACTGGCGCGTAAATACGGAACGGAAAAATATGGGGTAAACCGCAACGAAATTGTTACCCTGCAGAACTCGTTCCACGGCCGCACTGTAACCACGCTGGCCGCAACGGGGCAGGACGGGTTCCACCAATATTTCACTCCGTTTACAACAGGATTTTCTTACGCCGAAGCCAATTTGGAAAGTGTGACCACCCAGATCAATGAAAATACCTGTGCGGTATTTATCGAACTGATTCAGGGCGAAGGCGGCGTACTGCCACTTCAGCCGGAATTTGTAAAGGAACTGGAAACGCTTTGTAAGTCGCGCGACATTCTTCTGATGGTCGACGAAGTACAGACCGGTGTTGGCCGTACGGGCGCGCTGTACTGTTACCAGAATTACGGCATAACTCCGGATGTGATTACCAGCGCAAAGGGGTTGGGCGGCGGGCTGCCCATCGGGGCATGTTTGTGCACCGAACCGCTTAGCAATGTGTTGAAAGCCGGAATGAACGGTTCCACCTTCGGGGGGAACCCGGTTGTGTGCGCGGGCGCACAGGCAGTGCTTGACCGCGTTGGAAACGACGGCTTTCTTGCACAGGTACAGGAAAAGGGAAAATATATTGCGGAAAAGCTGGAAGCTATGGAGCAAATCGCACTGGTACGCGGAATGGGTTTGATGCTCGGCGCACAGCTGAAAAACGGGAGCGCCAAAGAGGTCGCCNNATATGCTTCGCCTGCTGCCGCCGCTTACCATAAGCTATGAAGAAATAAACCAGGGGCTTGCAATTCTTCAGGAAACGCTTAATTAGGGAACCGGCTGTTTCCACGCGAGGAGCGCGTGCAAAACGGATTTACGAAATAAATTTTTATACTATTTTTTAGGAGGGCAACTATGAAACATCTGCTGAAAATGCTTGATCTGACAAGTGAAGACATCACCGGAATTTTAAATCTTGCCGACCAGCTCAAGTACGAGCAAAAACACGGCATTGAACACCGTGTTCTGGCGGGAAAAACACTGGGCATGATTTTTGAAAAGGCGTCTACCAGAACCCGTGTGTCCTTTGAAGTGGGCATGTACCAGCTCGGCGGCCTGCCGATTTTCCTTTCCGCCAACGACCTGCAGATAGGGCGCGGTGAACCGGTGCAGGATACCGCCCGTGTGCTCTCCCGCTATTTGGACGGCATCATGATTCGTACTTTTAAGCAGTCGGAAGTGGAAGCGCTGGCACAGAACGGTTCCATTCCCATCATCAACGGCCTGACTGACTTTGCCCACCCGTGCCAGGTACTGGCTGACCTTATGACCATCCGCGAATACAAAGGCAGCCTGGACGGCCTGAAAATGTGCTTCATCGGCGACGGCAACAACATGATGAATTCCCTGATTGTCGCCTGCCTGAAAATGAAGATGGAGGTTGCCGTGGCGTGCCCCAACGGGTACCGCCCNNGGAAGCGGCAAAGGGCGCCGATGTGGTGATAACCGACGTATGGGCTTCTATGGGTCAGGAAGAAGAAGCGCAGAAACGCAGGGATGCATTCAAAGGCTACCAGATTAACGACGAGATTATGGCCGCCGCAAAGCCGGACGCCATGGTGCAGCATTGCCTGCCGGCCCACCGCGGAGAAGAAATTACCGCGGAAGTGTTCGAAAAACACGCGGCGGAAATTTTTGACGAAGCCGAAAACCGTCTGCACGCACAGAAGGCGGTTTTGGTTAAGCTGTTGGGCAGAAAATAAAAGGAAAAAACAAAGACAGGTTCCGGCAAACCATTTGGTCTGCCGGAACCTGCGGGAAGCATTCCGGGTTCTATTTTGTCAGAACTCCGTTGTCGGAGCTTTGAATAATTAAAATCTGCTCTTCGTAACCGGTGTTGGCGTTAATATAAACTAAAACACGGTCGTTGTCCTGCCCGGTGCACTGAAATTCATAGCAAAGCACTTCGTTCAGCCCGGGGGTTGGTATTAATGCCAGCCCCCGTTTTTGCACCTTCAGGTGGCTGCTTACGTTTTCCTGTGCCTGACTCATAGTCAGTTTTGGCTGCAGGTCGCGGTTGGTGTGGTTCATAATATATCCGACGGAATCAAACCCCACAATTTCGCCGTTGTCCAGCGCGACCGAAACTTTGACCAAATCGGGGTAACAGATAATATCGCCCAGCATATACGCATAATTTATAATACAAATGCCGTCGTTAATGACATAATAGCTTTCTTTCATGTTGACAATGTCCCTGCTGTTTAAAAATGCGCGGGCCTTTTTGGAAGCGTCCTCATAAGACAGGTTTTCCGCAGTGACATCGCGGGAGTTCTCCATGCTGGAAACATATCCGCCCGCTTTGGTGACGGAAATGCGGATAGTATCGGAATTTCCGGTAAAATTATACGTTGGGAAATTGCCCTCTGTGTCCTGTGTGTGGCTTAGCTTGTCCTGTGTGGTACCCAGAAAATCCGCCGCAATATTCTGCGCGTTCCCCTGCAGAATGGCGGTCTTTTCCTGTGTAAGCTTCGGTTTCATCTGGTTAATGTGGTCGGAAAACGGCCCGTCGTAAATCAGCGTGGGGAAATCTGTTATATCGCTCGCGGTTTTCTCCAGCGCGGCGGTGTATTCCGTAGACTCCAGATTAGGCTGAATCCCCTGCAGGCTTCCCTGCAGCGTTTTTGCCGATTTTTCCAGATTCAGCATGGTCTGGTACTCTTTATCCGTTATTTTCTGCTTTGCGGAAACCTTTGCGGAAAGCGTCATGGCAAAGTCGCCCACCTGCGTAATAAATTTATTTACTTTGTCCAGTGAATTTCCGGTAATCGGCAGTACCGCGACGGAATTTTTGGCAATGCTGGTTTCGCGCATCAGCTTTGCGGCCAGACCGTTCTGCTGGGTTGCGGTATTGGCGTAAACCGCTTTGTTCAGTGTGGTTTCAATATTGTCAACGCTGCCGCTCAGGTCATTCAGCGAGCGTTTGTAATTATAATCCAACTGCATGCGGTATTTGTTTGCCGCCGCATAACCCGCGTATGTGGTACCGCCCAGCGTAAGGATTACGGCGGCAGCGCAGACAATGGCAACAATACTTTTTCTGTTCATACAATCACCCCAGGGGTATTTTTTACCAGGGTGTTAAAATTATACACAGCGGCAAATCAGGGGCTGACTTTCTAAAGCTGCTGTGTTAAAATAGGAACAATAAAATTTAATTTGTTTGGCGAAGCATTGAACTATCTGTGGATTTAATCAGTTTTGGAATGAGGGATGGGGAATGGGAAAACCGCTGATTGGCGTAACGCCGCAGTACGACCTGGAACAGGAACGGCTGTGGATACGCCCGAACTATGTGGAGGCAGTGGAAGCCGCGGGCGGAATTCCGCTTGTACTCCCGCTTTTGGAGGATTATGCCGACATTGAAACGCTTGCGCAGCGCTGCGACGGATTTTTGTTTTCCGGCGGGCCCGACGTGCATCCGTCCCTGTTTGGGGAAGAAACGATGCAATACTGCGGCGTCATTGACGAGCGGCGCGACCGGCTGGAAATTCAGCTGATGCACGAAGCGGTTCGGCTCGACAAGCCGGTGCTCGGCATTTGCCGCGGAATTCAGCTGTTTAATGTTGCGCTGGGCGGCACTCTGTATCAGGATATTCCTGCGCAAATGGACGGGATTCCCATTGCACACAGCCAGCAGCGGCCTTATACGGTACCCGTTCACAAAGTAAGCGTGGAGCCGGAAAGCCCGCTCAGCCGAATTACGGGTGAAACGGAATTGACGGTAAACAGCATGCATCATCAGGCGGTGCGCGACTTGGCGCCGCCGCTCCGTTGTGCCGCAAGGGCAAAGGACGGGCTTGTTGAATGTGTTTATTATCCGGGGAAAAAGTTCTTTCTTGGCGTACAGTGGCACCCGGAATATCTTTGGCAGAAACATCAGGTTCACCAAAAAATATTTACCGCATTTGTGAACGCTTCCAAATCTTAATCTGTCCCTATACTTTGTTTCTTTAATGTGCTATTATATATGCAAAACTGATATATTATGACTAAAATTTTCGTATATTTTATAAATGATTACTGTGCGGTGATGATGTGGGCTGGCATTTTGAAGCGGAAATAGTTTCTGCCGTATTTCTGTGTATTATTTGGATTTATTCACAGGAAAATAACATGATTTATACCCTTCGAAACTGGATTTTTCGGGGTTGCTTTTTTTCGATCTTTTTTTCCATTTCAGTGAATCTGCTGGGTATGATACTTCTCATGTACCCCAATGCGGTAAGCCCCGTTGTACTGCTTGCCGCAAGGGATTTGCATTACGTTGTCACACCGCTTCCCACCGTAATGTGTCAACTTTATACGGTGGCGCTGGTATTTGAGGAAATTGGGAAAAATGCAAGAAAGGCCATGTGGCTGTCGTTAATTCCATACGGAATTTTTCTTATTATTGTGCTGTCCAACCCGGAAACAGGCGCGCTGTTTACCGTTAATGCGGCAGGGGAGTTCACAAACGGCCCGCTGTTCCAATCCGTTTACCTTTTTTATTACCTGTATTCCCTTTTCATGTTTGTTACAGTCCAAATGCACCGCCATTTTGTTCCGCCCGATGTAAAAAAAGTGCTGTACCTGTTTCCAATCTTTATTTCGGTTGCGGTGTTTATTCAGCAGTTCTTCGAAAATATACTTCTCAGCGGTTCTGTTTCCGTCGGCGTACTGTTAATCGCCTATTTGTACCTGCAGAACAAGCGTATTTCCGAAGACCAACTGACCGGCCTTCCAAACCGTTACGCGTACCTGAAAATGCTGAATTTTCTTATTGATAAGAAACAGACCATTATGGTTATGATGGTTTCGCTGAATGATTTTAAATTTATCAACGACAAATACGGCCAGGCGAACGGCGATTTATTCTTAAAAAACATTGCTCATTTTTTAAAGACCATAGTTCCCGCAAACTGTGTTTACCGCTTCGGCGGCGACCAGTTCTCCATTATATTTGAAAGCCACCGTATGGAGTCGGCCGGAACGGATATTTGCAAAATATCTGAACGTTTTGCAAAGCCGTGGGAAATTCCGGGCTGCTCCTGCCGCATTGAAGCCTCCATCGGCGTTGCGCATTACCCCGCTTCGGCGGACAACTGCCGCGAACTGGTCAGTATGTTGGAATCTGCCCTGGAGCGCGCGAAAACCAGCGGAAGCATGCAGCCTGTGTTCTGTGACCGCGAGATTATTGAGAGCGTACGCCGGAAGCACATGTTGGAAGAGCGCATGTATAACGCGCTGCAGACCGACGATTTTGAAGTGTATTACCAGCCGCTTTATTCGATTGGGGAAGACCGTTTTACCGAATTGGAGGCGCTTCTTCGCCTGCGGGACGATAACGGGCAGTTCATTTCACCGGAGGAATTTATTCCGATTGCCGAAGAAACCGGCCTGATTGTTTACATTGGTTATATGGTGCTGCAAAAAGTCTGCGAATATATTCGTGACCTGCTGCAGAAAGGAATTCAAATCGAAACCGTTTCCGTAAATTTTTCCGTTGTTCAGCTTATGAAAGCGGACGTAGTGCCCCGTGTTCTGCAAATCATACGCGGCAGCGGCATTTCACCTAACCGCCTGATTTTTGAAATTACGGAAAGCACGTTGGTTTCCAACTACACGGTTGCCGCTGAAAAAATCCGCAGTCTGAGCGTAGCGGGTATCCATTTTGCGCTGGATGATTTCGGAACGGGGTATTCAAATTTCACCCATGTCATTGATCTTCCGTTTGACGTGGTGAAAATTGATAAAAGCCTGATTTGGGATTCCATGCAGAATGAAAAGTGTTATATCATGGTGAGCAATATAGCGAAAACCTTTAAGAACATGAACCTGATGGTGACTGCGGAAGGGGTGGAAACGCAGGAACACGACAGCTTCGTGCGTACCTGCGGCTGTGACCGCATTCAGGGCTTCCGTTACGCCAAACCCATGACAAAGGAGAATGCGGCGGAATATCTGGGCCGCAGACCCGTGGAATTAAAGAAATGAATGTGCCTCCGCAGCCGGTGCCGCGGGGGCGTTTTTCTTTTCCATCCCTTGCTATTTTTAGTGCCGAAACGTATAATAAATATATTAATCCAAAATTACGGCAGCGGAGGCAGATATGGATACTCAGGAGTTTTATCGCTCCCTCAAAGGGAAAACAGTGGCGTTTTGCGGAATCGGCGGCAGCAATTTGCCGCTTGTAAAAATATTTGCACAGAAGGAAGCGTATGTGACCGCGCGGGACCGCCGTGCCAGGGAAAAGCTGGGCGAAACGGCAGAGGAATTGGAGCGGCTGGGTGTTCGGCTTAAGCTGGGGGACGATTACCTTGGCGATTTAAACGAGGAAATCATATTCCGTACCCCGGGTATGAAATATTATCTGCCGGAGCTGAACGAAGCACGCCGCCGCGGCGCAGCGGTCACTTCTGAAATGGAAGTGTTTTTCGACCTGTGCCCCTGTAAAATATTTGCTGTAACCGGCAGCGACGGAAAAACCACTACGACCACCATTCTTGCGGAAATGCTGCGGGCGGCCGGGAAAACCGTGCACCTGGGCGGCAATATTGGCACGCCGCTGCTGCCGCAGATCGAATCTATTCAACCGGAAGACTACGCGGTGGTGGAGCTTTCCAGCTTTCAGCTGATTTCTATGCGCCGCAGCCCCGACGTGGCGGTTGTGACCAATGTGTCGCCCAATCATCTGGATATGCATAAAGATATGCAGGAGTATATCGATGCGAAGAAAAATATCTTTCTGCATCAAAACGCGTTCGGCAGAGCAGTGCTGAACGCCGATAACGGCGTTACCGCCGGCTTTGCGGATGCTGTGCGCGGGGAAACTCTGCTGTTCAGCCGCCGGAAGAAATGCGACTATGGTGCATGGCTGAATGAAGAAAATCAAATCGTCATGTCCCTTGGGGAGCATGACGTCCCCGTAATGAATGCGGAGGATATTAAAATTCCCGGAGGACATAATGTGGAAAATTACATGGCGGCCATTTCCGCCCTGTGGGGCTACGTGGAACCGGAAATAATGGTTCAGGTGGCAAAAAGCTTCAGCGGGGTGGAACACCGCAGCGAGCTGGTGCGCGAACTGGACGGTGTGCGGTATTTCAACGATTCCATCGGCACAACGCCCAGCAGAACCGCCAACGGAATGCTTTCGCTGTTTGACCAGAAAATCATTCTGATTGCGGGGGGCTACGACAAGAAAATTCCGTTTGATTCCTTTGGCCCCATCGTGGTGGATAAGGTGAAAACCCTTGTGCTTATGGGTGCGACGGCAGACCAGATAGAGGCAAGCGTAAAAGCCGCGCCGCAATACCGCGACGGAAGCCCCAGAATTTTGCGGGTCAGCTCCCTTGGCGAAGCAGTCAACGCCTGTCGGCGCGAAGCCGTTACCGGTGACATTGTTGCGCTGTCCCCGGCCTGTGCCAGCTTCGACATGTTCCCGAATTACGAAACCCGCGGCGAGGAATTCAAAAAGCTGGTGAATATGCTTTAAGATATAGGCTATTCGGATTGATAAAGAATTCAGAAACGGACTTACATTATATTTCAGTAACAACGGAGTGAACAGATTGAACGAATTAAAAGAACTGGTTTTTCGCCTTTGTGCCGCACCGGGCACACCGGGCGACGAAAATGCCGCGGCGAAAGTTGCCGTGGAGGAGCTTTCCAAATATGGGGAAGCGCACATGGACAAACTGGGCAACGTGGTTGCCAAATTCGGCAAACCCGGCGCAAAAACCCACATCATGTTGGACGCGCACATTGACCAAATCGGACTGATTGTAACCGGTATTGACGACAACGGCTTTTTGAAGGTTGACCGCTGCGGCGGCGCGGACCGCCGCGTGTTCCCCGGCAGTCCGGTTGTGATTTTCGGTCGGGAAGTGCTGAGCGGAATTGTTTGCTGCACGCCGCCCCATTTGTCGGACGGCAGCGAAGATAAAGTGGACCCTGTTGATAAAATGGCAGTGGACGCGGGCCTAACCAAGGAGGAAGCGGAAAAGTTGGTGCAGCCCGGCGACCGCATCGTTTTCCATACGGTACCGCAAAGCCTGCTTGGCAGCCGCATTACCGCCGCCGGTCTTGACGACCGCGCAGGTGTTGCGTCCCTCATCCGCTGCGTACAGTTGTTGGAAGGAACGGAGCTGAACTGTGAGCTGACCGTTCTGTGCAGTTCGCGCGAAGAAGTCGGCGGGCAGGGTGCCGTCACCGGAACCTACGCGGTTCACCCCACCCATGCAATCGCGGTAGACGTCAGCTTCGCCGAACAGCCGGATGTTCGCCCGGAACAGTGCTCCAAGTTGGGAGCCGGGCCGATGATCGGAATTGCTCCGATCCTCAGCCGTGCCATGGGGGACAGGCTTATCGCCCTTGCCAAAGCGGACGGTATGCCGTACAAACTGGAAATTATGGGCGGTTCCACCGGAACCAACGGCGACGAAATTGCCGTTACAAGGTCGGGTGTTTCGACCTCACTTCTTTCCATTCCGCTGCGCTACATGCACACGCCGGTTGAGGTAATTGATCTGCAGGACGTGGAAAACACCGCACGGCTTATGGCGGAATACATAAAGGAGGCAGAGTAATGGCCGACTTATCTTTATTGCAGCGCCTCTGCACCGCGCGCGGAATTTCCGGCAGTGAAAACGAGGTGCGCGGCATCATTCTGGAAGAAATTAAATCCTATGTTGACAGTGCGGAGGTTACTCCGCTCGGCAATATCATCGCCTTTAAAAAGGGAGCAAAACGCCCCGGAACAAAGCTGATGTTGAACGCCCATATGGACGAAGTCGGCATGATCGTAACCTATATTGGGGAAGACGGACTACTTCGCTTCAGTACGGTCGGCGGCATTGACCGCCGCGTGCTCTGCGGTAAAGCGGTTACAGTCGGCAGCGGCGTGACCGGCGTAATCGGTGCAAAACCGATTCATCTTCTGGAGGAAGACGAAAAGGGAAAATCCGTTCCGTTAAAGGATTTGTACATAGACATCGGCGCAAAAGACCGGGAAGAAGCCGAACAGGCAGTCACCTTGGGCGACGCGGTCACCTTCGATTCCATATTCGACCTGTCCCACGGCATGATTAAAAGCCGCGCACTGGACGACCGCGCAGGCTGCGCGATTCTGATTGATATGATACAGCATGACCTGGAATACGACATGACCTTTGTTTTCGCCGTGCAGGAGGAAGTAGGGCTGAACGGTTCCAGAACCGCGGCGTATACCGTAGCCCCGCAGGCGGCGATTGTGGTGGAAAGCACCACTGCGGCGGACGTTGCCGGGGTCGCAAAAGAAAAACAGGTTTGCTGTGTTGGGCAGGGCCCGGTTATTTCTTTTATGGACAGGCACACTATTTACGATAAAGAATATTATAGAATGGCGTTTTCTGCGGCGGAAAAGGCCGGGGTAAAATGTCAGGCAAAGAAGGCGATTGCAGGCGGGAACGACGCGGGCGCCATTCATGTTTCGCGCGGCGGAGTGCGTACCATTGCCGTTTCCCTGCCCTGTCGGTACCTGCATTCCGCAGTCGGAATGATTTCGCAGGAAGATCTTGCCGACGCACAGAAACTGATTTCCACGCTTGCCGGCGAGATTGCGGGCGAAGAATATCATGATTAAAAAAACAATCATAATGGATGATCTGCTTCCTTTCCGGAGCGTATTCGGCTGCCGTATTCAATCGGCCGCCGCGGCGTACGGCTTTGAGGAGCCATTTGCCCAGTTCTGGACGCAGGAGGACAAAGCGGCGCTGTGCAAGTTGGATGATGCCGTGATTCTTGAAGCAGCATCGGATGCGGATTTTGCAGAAATTACGGACTTTATCCGTATGACCGGCGCGCAAAAAGTACTTTGTTCCGCCGAAATTGCGAAGCAGACCGGCCTTTCCGCGGTTTGCCGCGGCGAAATTATGGTGTACCGCAACACGGAAACACCGGAGGTTCCGACAGGGTTCGAATTAAACCCCAGTCTGCGCGAAATTCATGCGCTTCTGTGTGAATGTGCCACGGAAACGTTTCTTCCGCCTGAATTTGAGCCGTTTTATCTCGATTTGTCACATCGCATCCGGCACGGTGCCGCGCTCTCCGCCGGAGTTCGGCAGGGGGAAACGCTGGTGTCCTGCGCCGTGTGCAGTTCCAAAACGGAAAACCAGGCGGTTATATCCGCCGTGGCGGCAAGACCGGAGCTTCGTCGCATGGGCTTTGGCCATGCGGCGCTCAATGCGTTAATTTCCCAGTTACCTCAAAAAGAAATTTATATCTTCCGGGCACAGGGCGAAAACGAATCCTTTTACCGTTCGTTTGGCTTTTCCCCCTGCGGGGAATTTGCGGAACTGAGTTTATAAATGGAGGGCGTAAATTATGAAAGAAAAAAGGTTTGAAGTCGTTTATTCTCAGGGAACCATGGATGTACAGAGGGTTCTTGTAGACCGAGAGACCGGCGTTCATTATTTACAGACATCGTGGGGCTATGCGGGCGGTTTAACCGTGCTGCTTGACCGGGAAGGAAAACCCGTAATAGGACAAACAAATTTATAGGAGACACCGAGGAACGAACATGCTTTATCCTTATTTCAAAATTGATACAAAAATACAGGAAGCGGCCGAAAAGGCAGCGCAAATGACCGAGCAGGTCATGAAGCAAATTGACGAAACCACCGAATACAATCAGCAGAAAATGATGGCTGCATTCGCAGAGGCCGGGGTCAGCGAAAGCCATTTTGCCGCTTCCACCGGTTATGGCTACGGCGACCGTGGCCGCGATGCCCTTGACTTGGTTTACGCCAAGGCGTTTGGTGCAGAAGATGCGTTGGTGCGCCACAATTTTGTGAGCGGAACCCACGCGCTTACCGTTGCCCTGTTCGGCGTGCTGCGCCCGGGCGATACCATGCTCAGTGTAACCGGAATCCCTTACGATACCCTGCGCGGAGTAATCGGTATTACCGGCGATGGAAACGGTTCGCTGAAAGAATTCGGCGTAAAATATGAGCAGTTGGAGCTGAAAAGCGACGGTACTCCCGATTACGAAGAAATCGAAAAACGGGTACATCCGGGTTTGAAAATGGTCTATGTCCAGCGTTCGCGCGGGTACAGTCTGCGCCCGTCCCTGTTCGTGGAGGATATTGAGAAAAACGCGAACATCGCGAAGCGGAAAGCGCCGGACTGCATCGTTATGGTCGACAACTGTTACGGCGAGTTTGTTCAGCGGGAAGAGCCGGTCAGCCGCGGTGCGGACTTGATGGCCGGTTCCCTGATTAAAAATCCCGGCGGCGGAGTAGCGCCTACCGGCGGCTACATTTCCGGGAGGAAAGATCTGGTGGAAAGCTGTTCTTATCGCCTTACCACGCCGGGTACCGGCCGCGAAATCGGCGCGACACTGGGGAATAACCGGGAGCTGTTTATGGGGGCGTTCCACGCGCCCCACGTTACGGGCGAGGCGCTGAAAACCGCAGCGTTTACCGCGGCGCTGTTCAGCTTGTTCGGCTACGAGGTGACCCCGAAGTGTGACGAACCCCGCGCGGATATTATTCAGGCGGTGCTACTCCGTAGGGAAGAGGCATTGATTTCGTTCTGCAGGGGAGTACAAAAGGGTGCCCCAGTGGATTCGTTTGTTACACCGGAACCGTGGGATATGCCTGGCTACGACTGCAAGGTCATTATGGCGGCGGGCGCGTTTACGCTGGGCGCTTCCATTGAACTTTCCGCGGATGCCCCTCTGCGCGAGCCTTTTGCCGCATGGATGCAGGGTGGCTTAAACTACCACAGCGGCCGCCTCGGAGCCATGCTTGCGGCGCAGTCCATGCTGGAACAGGGCGTTCTGGGGAAGGCTTAATAGAATTCGATGAAATGAGCCGAAAGGATTTCGCGGTTATATTAAAATGCGATTTTAATTTGCTCATAAAATACTTGCATAAAAGCTGTTATTACGATATAATAGCTTTTGCACGCGGGTGTGGTGGAATTGGCAGACACGCAAGATTTAGGTTCTTGTGGCAATACCGTGCAGGTTCAAGTCCTGTCACCCGCACCAAAATTAAGGCCTTGAAACTCAGTAATTATGCGGGTTTCAAGGCTTTTGCTTTATCCTAAATTATTGTATTGGCCGTTATTGAACAAGAAAGGGCTGAAAATGCGGTACAGTAAAGCTACAGATACGGTTCATTTGATGGGTGAACGGCGTATCAGATCGGTTTCAATTGGCATGCTGCTGCTAGTTATCAGTATGTTGTTTTTTCTGACGTTGTCCATCCATTTAGACGTAGAAGATAATATTGTTCTGTATGCTTTGACATATAGTGCATACGCATTGGTTTTTATCGGAAACCTGTATTTGCTTGTCGACACAGAATCTAAATTACTCATCGCTCCATTATGGGCTGGTTTGTCTTTTCTGGTGCTTAGCATTACGCTATTTATCCTTTTTGCTTTCCAACTATGGGGATCGCAGTTTATGAATGTTTTTCTCGCTACTGTAGTTTACGCTGCAGTGCTTATCGTGACAGGATGCGTTTTTAAAGCTATCAGATTCTATAGCTTTAAGAATAGGAGTAAAGTCGGCTCGTCGGTATTTACTGGTATCTTTGGCGTTGGAGTTGGCCGTGCTTTATCTATCTTTATCAAAGAAACGTATGGCGAAACTGCAGTTAATGCAATGATGCCGTCACTATTATTTCTTTTAGCTGTGATTTCCGGTATTGCAGGAATTCTTTACATGAATCAATATTTTCTTATCAAAGGTCGAGGTTATCGAAAAAACATTCGGTTTGATGATTAATAAAATCAAGATTTTAGTTGAAGCGATAATTAAAAAATGATATAGATGTAAACAGCGGATACCCATAATTTTGGGTACCCGCTATTTTTATGCCTTTTTTATGGTCTTAAATGAATGCGCATCTGCCACTGCGCTCGCAGCTCGTGCTTGTACCGCTTCAAACGTGTGGCAATAAATATCAAGCGTCGTTATCTGTTAACAAGTCCATTCGCACGGGACAAAGTATCGCATGGGTTGATTTGTTCAACCCATATCAACTGTAAATCCATTGATTTCTTTCTGCTTAGCAACTAAAATATAGTCAGAGGTGATTCATATGAAGGAAATTAATATTGCAAAAGTGCTTGTCACTAAACGCAGGGAAAAGGGCATCACCCAGGATGAGCTTGCTAATTACATTGGGGTGTCCAAGGCGTCGGTTTCCAAATGGGAGACGGGGCAAAGTTATCCCGATATTGCCTTTCTCCCGCAGCTGGCCTCGTACTTTAACATCAGCGTTGACGAATTGATAGATTATAAACCGCAGATGACAAAAGAGGATATTCGTAAGCTGTACCGGAGCCTGTCGGATGATTTCACGTCAAAACCGTTTGATTCAGTGATGGAAGCCTGCCGGGCAATCATTAAAAAATACTATTCGTGCTTTCCGCTGCTGCTGCAAATGGGGACGCTGATGATCAATCACCTGGAATTGCTGCAGGATTCGCAGAAATCGGCGTCCGTGACAGAAGAGGCAAGGCTTCTTTTTGCTCGAATCAGAGAAGAATGCGACGATGTATCAATTACCAGACAGGCTTTATATATGGAAGCCCTATGCAGCCTTGCTTCCGGTGATCCCAATACTGCTCTGGAGCTGCTTGACGGATCAGTCGTGCCTGCGCTGCCCCCTGAATCGCTTTTGGCTTCCGCTTACCAAATGACGGGGCGCCCAGAGGAGGCAAAATCTGTTTTGCAGGGTGGAATTTTTCAGAATATCGTTGTTCTGTTCAATTTCTTCCCCGCTTACCTTATGCTATGTGCGGATGACCCGTCCACATTCGAAGAGGTACTGCGGCGCTCACTTGTCGTAGCGGAGACGTTTGACATGAGGCATTTGCACCCCGGCGTCCTGGTCGGCCTTTATATTTCTGCCGCACAGGGATATATTACGCAGAAAAATCATGACAAGGCTCTTGACATGTTGCAAAAATACACGGAGATCGTAAAAAGCGATATTTATCCCTTATGCTTGCATGGCGATGCTTTTTTCAGCCTTCTGGACGACTGGCTGGATAAGCTTGATCTGGGAACAGCTCTTCCACGGGATGAAAAAACGATCAGAAAAAGTATGTTTGATGTCATTGTTAATAATCCGGTATTCTCGGTTCTCTCAGATGAGCAGCGTTTTCAGAGTATTACTGAAAAGCTTCAAAACAACTGCAATTAGATAAGAAGGCAAGGTTATTATGGAACAAAAAAAATTGGCGGCAAAAAAGCGCCTAATTACATTTATTGTGCTTACAATTGTTATTTCCTGGACTGTATTTTTGTTGATACCAATCTGTGGACTGACCTACGGAAGCGGTTTGGCCGTGGTAATCACTATGGCGGCGATGTTTGTCCCAGCGCTGAGCAGCGTATTAACACGGCTGATAACAAAAGAAGGATTTGGGAACATGTATCTTCGCCCGCACATCAAGGGGCAGGTGAAAGAGTATCTGCTTTTGTACTTCGGCCCGACAGTCTTGTTGCTTCTGAGCGGAGCGTTTTATTTTCTTATTTTTCCTGGTTCATTTGACCCGGAGCTTACGGCTTTAAACGGGATGGTTGCTTCAAGCAGTAACTCGTGGCTTACCGCGTCCACACTGCTGATTGTTCAGGTTTTGATTTTTGTTGTCATTGGCCCGATTGTAAATATCATACCAACCATGGGCGAAGAGCTTGGCTGGAGAGGATATCTGCTCCCCAAACTGCGCATGTTTTTACCGGATAGGGCTGCGTTAGTTATTACAGGAGCAATATGGGGAATCTGGCACTTGCCCATTATTGTGATGGGTCACAATTACGGAACCAGCTATTGGGGCTATCCAGTGCTTGGCATTCTGGCCATGATTGTTTTTTGCATCGTGCTTGGAATTATCGAAGGCTTTATATCAATCAAACTGGAAAGCGCCATTCCCGCCGCCATGATACATTCGACAGTAAATGCGGGTGCGGCGTTGCCAATTTATTTGCTCAAAGGCAGCTATAATACGCTGCTTGGCCCTGCAATCACCGGCCTTATTGGCGGACTTCCGTTTATCGTCCTAGCCGTTATATTATTCATAAAGGCGGGCAGTAAAATGACGTTGGGCAAAAACGAAGCGTACCGGCAATAAGAGGTGGCGTTAGGGTAGGAATAAGGTTTTACTCTAGAAGCCTGCAACTAAATTGAGTAAATGACATAAGAAAGACATAACTTTCCGCCAAAGGGAAAGTTATGTCTTTTTATGATAAAAAGCGTGGTATCATTGGCTTTAAAAACTCAACTGGTTATGAAAATTATAGGAATTAGAGTTCGAATCCACCAGGAAATTCAGAATATCGATGTTCTGTAATAAAATCAAAACTACCAGTTGAACTGCTGGTATGGATAAGCAGTCCGGCGAAGAAATCGAGTTCGTAAAATATTCGTGGAATATCCTGATTCGTCAATGGTGCTTGAGGGTAAAGGTTGCCGAGGGTATCCATATACGCCTGCCTCCGGGTCAGGAGCGGTTCTTTGGCTTTTCTTTCTTTATGAAAATGACGATCGTCCAAAGCACCGCTATGGCGGTGGCCAATACCGCGCTGACAAGGACGGGGGTTCTCGGCGAGGAGTTTCCGGTGCCCTGTGCTATGAGACCGATGTAAAACGGTGCGATGAAACCGCCGATATTCATGCTTGCGATCACCAGCCCGGAGGCCATCGCGAGAGCGTTTGGCTCAACCATTTGCCCAACGATCATGTTCACTGCGGGCATTAAAAGGAACAGGGAAATTCCCGTCAGCATGCAACCGACGATCAGCGTCGAAAAACTATGAGAAAAGCTGCATATCAACAGCCCCGCGGCCAACAACACGAGCGAAAGCGTAATGACGTGTTTGCCCGCTATTNNGCTATTTTGGACGCTTTGCCAAAAATGGCTCCACCGATTATGCCTCCGGACGAATACAGGGCGAGCAACGTCCCTGCGGAAGCGGCGTTTCCGATGTTCTCTTTTATTAATATGGACGACATATTCAGCAGTAAGGGATTGATGAGCAAAAAAAGGAGCCCAAAGGCCGCCGAAACGAAATATACTTTTACTGGAATTTTAATTTTGATTTTCGGGCCCGAATTTTTTTCTTCCTGTTCAGGTTCGGGCAAAAATGCGGCCGCTAAAATCAACGGGATGGCGGCCGATAAATGGACCAGCCACGTATATTTTACGTTGACGGAGCACACCAGCCCGCTAATCAGCGTAAAAAACACGCCGGCTACGTTTATTACCGCGCTGCCTGTCCCCATCATGTCGACCCTCTTCCGGCCACTGAACAGCCGAAGAATAAGCGCGCTCCCGAGCGGCGCGGCAAGCCCCATCCCTATGCCGAAGAATATTCTGGCGGCGAGAATCGCATAGAAATCGTTCAGGAAAAAGGGGACTGTGCCGCCGACAATGAATAATAAAATTGCAAAAACCAGGAGCGTTTTGTATTTGAATTTTGAGCCCGCGATTGCCCCGGCGATCACCGTGGAAGGAACGACGAAAAGACCGGGCAGAGTCGACAGCATGGTGACTGTCGTAAAGGGAATCTGTGGGAAAGCTTCCGAGATGCTCTGCAAAGCAGGGTTCACGATGAGTACGCCGGGAATTAAAAAGAAAGGGGACAGAATCGCGAATGACTCCATTGTTTTTCGGTTCTTCATATCAGCACTCCTCAATCGGCCGTTTTTAATTGCCGCCGCATGATCCAAGATTGCTCCTTAAGTTATGCGGTAGTGATATGCAACCATAGTAGCATTCGCGATATATAATGTCTAATGCTTATATTCTATACTATGTTATGCCTGAAAGGCATGGATTGCAGAGGGCTCTCCCGAAGTAAACAAGGAGTCTGATAGAACACGATATTGCCATCTGTGCACCGAGTCGGTATAATACAACCAAGCGCGGCATTTTGCCGGAGGGAGGAGACCATGCGATGGAAACCCGAGTTCTTCGTTATTTTTTAACGGTCGCCAGAGAGGAGAGTATCACAAAGGCGGCCGAGGCGCTGCATATTACTCAACCGACTTTAAGCAGGCAGCTGGCACAATTGGAGGAGGAGGCCGGCGTAAAATTGTTTTCAAGGGGAACGCGAAAAATCTCATTGACGAACGAGGGCCGTTTGATGCGCCGCCGTGCGGAAGAGATCATAGAGCTGGTGGATAAGACCCAGAGGGAGTTGGCCGAGCGGGAGGACGGGATAGAAGGAACCATTGAGGTGGGCTGCGGTGAATTGGCGGCCGTGCGCCTTTTACCGGATCTGTTCGCATCCTTTAGCAAAAAATATCCACACATCAACTATGATTTATATACCGCCAACGCGGATGAGGTGAAAGAGCGAATGGACAGGGGCCTACTTGACGCCGGCCTCTTGTTCGAACCGGTGGAGATGGATAAATACGATTTTATCCGGCTGGATATAAAAGATCGGTGGGTTGTAATTATGCGCCCGGACGATCCGCTGGCAGAAAAGGAATGCGTAAGGGCCGTCGATTTGGAAAAAACGCCGATTATATTACCTAGGCGGTCTGGCGTGCAAAACGCGTTGGAAAACTGGTTCGGAAGCGGTTTCAAAAAGCTTCATGTCCTGTTTACTGTCAATATGAGCACCAACGCGGCCATTATGGTGCAAAGCGGGTTTGGCTATGCGCTGGTGGTGGAAGGCTCGCTGCCTTTTTTGGACAAATCAAAGATCTGCTGCCGGCCTCTGTATCCGGAGCTCACCGGAACCACGGTATTTGCGTGGAAGCGGGACCAGCCCTTTAGTCTGGCCGCTGCCAGATTCATTGAACATGCAAAAATGCAATTTAGGAGCGGATGAGGAATAGAATGTCCGCGTTTGCCACGGCAGACGGCCTTTTACAACACAAGCAGGAAGGAAACGAGATTTCCTTCCTGCTTGTCGTCTGTCGAAGCCCCCGCGCCGGACTCGTGAAGCTCCGGCATTTTCTTCCGATGTGGCCAGAGTTTGAGCGCGGCCGAAGGGATCAAAATACTTGCCTGATCCGATCGGCGTGGATCAGTTTGGGTTCAAAAATTATTTGCTGCGACGGAAGCTGATGGTTGTTGATCCTGTTGATCAGCAGTTCTCCGCTTTTGTTTCCGATCATTACGGGGTCCAGGGTAACATATGTCGGCTTGATGCTCATTAAATCGATGTCATCAATATTTCCGTAAGTCACGAACGAGAGTTCTTCCGGTATGCTGATGTCATGATCAATGAAATATTTCATCGACCCGATGGCCATGGAGTTGTTCATCGTAATCACGGCCGTCGGCTTTTGCTCTAGAGAGCATAGATATTTAGCGCCTGCATACCCGCTTTCCTCAGAAAAGTCCCCGTTGTAAATGTAGTCGTCAACAATTGGGATGCTTGCTTTTTTCATGGCGTATTTAAACCCTTCAAAGCGCTCCTGTCCGGTACTGAGGTTCATTTTGCCGTTAATAACAGAAATTTTCGAATGTCCTTTGGCTATGAGCGCATCCGTAAGAAGAAAACCGCCTTCTATATTATTGCTGTCGATAAAATCACCGGTGTAAGTTTGAGAACCGATCTTTCTGCTCAGGGAGACGATTGGAATGGTCTGGCTGGCATAGGCCAGGTAATCGTCGTTTTCTCCGGTGGTGTTAATGATAATGCCGTCGGCATTGATATTCATAAGAAGCTTAAGATACGAGAGTTCCTTCTCCTTGCTTTTGTTGGAATTAAAAATCATGATATTATAATTCAGATCTTTTATTTTATCTTCGAGAGAACTGGCCAAAGTGGTGAAATAACTGTTGCTTATATCGGAGACGATATATCCTACCAGATGAGTGGCCTCACTTTTTAGCCAACGCGCAATGGAATTGGGCATAAAATTCAGCTCATCGATGGCCTCCAAGACAGCGTTTTTTAATTTTAAGGAGACTGTATAGTTCCCGTTAAGCACTCTTGAGACGGTAGCGGTAGACACTCCCGCCTTTTTTGCTACCTCGTTGATTGTAAGCTTGCCAGCCTTGTTAATGTTGATCAACCCCTATTTTTTCATTTTTTCAACTAACATAATTTTCTCACGAAAATAATTTCCTGTCAAGGAAAAAAATTATCTTTATTGAAGTGCAGGACCTATAGGATATTGCATGCCTTAGAATAGCTGGGGCGGCCGACGCTTTTTGTGCGGCCGCCCCAGCTTTTTCTTTTGTATCCGGTGCGGGCTGTGCCTGGGGGAACGGGAAACCGGGCTGCCTTAGCGGGCCGACATTGGGGACGGTAGGCTGTTGACGCGCGCCGAAAACGCATGTCAACAACCGCAGACGGCGGACTTTCAGCCCGGGCGAAGTATGCAAAATTTCCGTTTATTCCTCATTGATACAATTAAGAAAATATTTACTTAAATAAGATATAAACACAACTTATTTTTAATTTTATTGATAAATATCTTGACAATTATTAACAACAATGCTAGTATACTGGTAACGATGCACAATAATTTCTCATAGTTCGGTAAATTTATATCATTTCTTTAAGAAAACGTTTTCTAATTTTCCCTTATTTTTTCTAATTTATAATTGTATATGAAAGCGGGGTATTAGCGACATGAGCCAGCAGATTGTGCTTACCTGTAATACTATCAATAAGTCGTTCGGCGCTACAAGAGCCCTTGCCGATGCGTCCATCGAACTCTATCGCGGTGAAGTGCATGGACTCATCGGTGAAAAAGGGTCGGGAAAATCCACGTGGTCCTCTATTATTGCCGGGCTGCAGCAATACGACAGCGGGGAAATGCTTTTGAAAGGAGAGAAATATGAACCCCAAAACGTTCTGGACGCTCAAAAATCGGGGGTGGCGATGATCGTTCAGGAACAGGGCACGGTACCCGGAATTTCGGTGGCTGCAAATATTTTCCTCGGGAAAGAAAATATTTTTGTCAAAAATAAGCTTGTAAGCGTGAGATCTATGGAAAAGGCGGCACAGGAGGCTCTCTCCAAAATAGGAGCCAATACGATTGACGTTACAGCGATGATTGAGTCGTTAACGTTTGAAGAACGGAAAATCGTTGAAATCGCGCGTTCGATCAACGACAACCCCGAAGTCCTGATCGTAGATGAAACGACCACTGCGTTGACCCGAAGCGGAAGAAATATCATTTATGATATGATGCAAAAGCTAAAAAGCGACAATAAAACCGTGCTGTTTATTTCCCATGACCTGGATGAGCTGATCGAAAAATGCGACCGCATCACGGTACTGAAGGACGGGGTAGTAGTTGGAAATTTACAAAAGGGATGCTTTGATGCGGGCACTCTTAGAAAGATGATGGTCGGGCGTGAGATTTCCGAAAATTACTACCGATCGGATTACGAAAGCAGCCTCAGCGACGAGGTCGTCTTGGAGGCGAAAAACGTCACTGCGGGAAGACTGTTGGAGGATGTCACTTTTGAGCTGCATAAGGGCGAAATATTGGGGATTGGCGGGNNCTCTGTAAAGCTAATGCCCGGGTGCAGAAAAATCAACAACTCGCGGATGGCGCTGCGCAACAAGGTGGGCTACCTCCCCAAAAACCGCGACCAGGAATCTCTGATGCTAACGGCAAGTATTAAAGACAATATCATGCTGTCCTGTTTTGACCTGATCAAGAGGGCTGGCTTCATAAGCCCCAAAAAAGAGTATAAACTTACGGAGGCCATCTCAGAGGAGATGAACGTGAAATGCCGGAGCACGAGTCAGCTGGTAAAGGAGCTCAGCGGCGGGAACAAGCAAAAGGTCGCGGTTGGTAAATGGATTGGCAACGAAACGGACATATTCATCATGGACTGCCCGACGCGGGGGATTGACATAGGAGTAAAGGAATCCATCTACCAATTGATGTATAAGCTCAAGCAAAGCGGAAAATCAATCATTCTTATTTCTGAGGAACTGCAGGAATTGATCGGCATGAGTGACAGGATCATGATCCTTAAGAATGGAAGAAAGCAATGTGAGTTGCAGAGAAGCACGGATTTGACGGAACATAGTCTGATCGATTACCTGATCTGATACGAAAGGCGGATAAAAATGAAAAAAACAGCGTACGTAACCGGCGCGGACAGAGGCTTGGGCCTGGGATTTGTCAAGGTTCTTGTGGAGAACGGTTATAAGGTTTATGCAGGTTCTTTCATGCCGGATTGGCATGAGCTCAAGGAGGCCGCCGCAGAGCACCCCGGCGATATTACAATTGTTCCGCTTAATGTTGGAAATCAACAATCCGTCGACGATGCGGCGGCCGTGATCGCAAAGGACACGGACTCTTTGAACCTGCTGGTAAACAACGCCGGCATCGTGGCCGACCGGTCGAATACGATATTGGACGAGATGTTTTTTGACGACATGCTGAAGCTTTACGATATTAATGCGCTGGGCACCCTGCGGGTAACGAAATCCGTGATTGGACTTTTGCTGAAGGCAGAGGAAAAGATGCTTGTGAACATTTCCAGCGCGGCGGGAAGCGTAGGTACCGTTACCCGTACGAATCAGTACGGGTACACGATGAGTAAGGCGGCAATCAATATGCAATCCAAACTCATCTATAACCATTTTCATGAACAGGGGCTGCAGGTGAGGGCGGTGCACCCCGGCTGGATGCACACGCGTCTTTTTGGGGACGACCTGGAGCGCATGAAGGAAGCGCCGTTTGAACCGGACGATGCGGCTAAGCGTATCTTCCAGTCCGTTTTTGAACCGCTGCAGGCGGACGGGCATATTTTTATTGAAAACGACGGTAAACCGATGCCTTATTGAAATTGAAAAGCTTTATTAAAGTTCAATCCCGTTTGAGTGTCGTTTGAACGGGCTAAACAAAAGAGTTGGAGGCGGGATTTTATATGAATCCGGAAAGTCAACCCAAGGAGAAGCACATTACGCAACTAATGGTCAAGATCCTTCCGTTTTTGGGGCTTGTATTCGTTATCGTTTTCTTTTCGATCGTCACGAAAGGGATACTGCTGTCGCTTGGCAATCTTTCCACGTTAATGAACAGCTGTTTCCTCGTAATGATCGGGGCCATAGGCGCAACATTTGTATATTCGAATGGAGGAATGGATTTTTCGATCGGCGCGCAGGAGGGACTCTGCGTCGTGCTGTCGGGCATAATCATCTCTCAAGATATAAACAATATTTGGCTGGCTTTTCTCGTCTGTATCGGAATCGGCGTTTTTTCCGGGCTGTTTATCGGCGTTATACGAGAATTTTTGGGCGTTTCCGCCTTTATTGTGACAGTTGCCGCCTCATACATAATCAAAGGAATTGTAAGTACGATTCTGCTCAGCACCCGGGTCATATTCCCCGCGGAATATGCAAAATATGACAATACCGCGCTGAAAATTGCAGTGCTGGTGGCCGTTGCGGTCGTCTGTTACCTGTTGTTTGGTTATACAAAGATCGGGAAAATGCAAAAGGCGATTGGCAACCGGCGCGAGGTCGTTGATGCGTCTGGAATAAACGCCAAAGGTTACATTATTCTGTCCCACGTGATATTGGGCGTTTGTGTTGGACTAGGCTCCTTTTTTGTCACACCGCGCTTCAATTTCGTTTTGCCGTCTGTTGGCCAGGGGTACGAAATGGATGTGTTTATCGCCTTGCTCATAGGCGGTATGCCGCTTTCGGGTGGTTCCCGAGCAAGCATCCGCTGCGCGATCGTGGGGAGCGCCATCATTGCGGTGCTGGACAACGGCTTTGCACTCTGGGGCGTTCCAGGCAATATCATTCAAGTCGTGCGTGCCATTGTCTTTATTGCCATAGTTATCCTGACAACTCAGGGTAGCTTGAAAGGCTTCATAAGGAATAAAAATTTATGGAGGTACAGAAATGAAGAAGCATAAGTGGTGTTCTTTGGCGCTGGTCATTTGCATTCTTATCCCTATTTTTACTTCCTGCAAAGCTTCAACAGCTTCATCTGAATCCAAAAGTACTCAAGAGAAAACTTACCAGTTCGAATGGATCGGATGGGGCGGAACCGATTATGTTGGAGGGTCCCTTGAAAAGTACTGCAAACAATTGAATACCGAACTTCCGGACGTGAACTGGACCTTTTCCGATGCAATAGTCAGAGGTAGCGACGCCATGGTGTCCGAGGCCGAGGCCGCCTGCAGACGTGGAGTCAACGCTATTATTACCCTTTTGCCTAGCGCGGCCATGATGGACGTCTGCGAAAAATACCATGTATATCTTGGCGGCGCGGACGACAGCGTCGACGACAGCACTCTCAAATATCTGGAAAAATCCAAATATTGGCTGGGCGTCAACCCGCACGGCGGGGATGAGCAGGCGGGTTATGATGCCGCGCAGCAGCTTTACAATGAGGGCATCCGGGGCGTTGTCCTGATTTCGCAGACTCCCGGTCAGCCGTCGCCCGATCTGAGATTTCAAGGCATGAAGAAATTCCTTGCGGATCATCCGGACATGAAAAGCCTCGGCGAGTATCAGGGGGATAATAAACCTCAGGGACTTTCGAATCTCATATCGCTGTACGGAAACAAAATTCAAGGCGCTCTGTTAACAGGAGCTTCCCAGGGCGGATTGGCGGGATGCATCAATGATATAAAAACCTCCGGCCTGGATATTAAGCTTGGCTGCATCGACATGGACACGTGTAGCGGTGACGCTTTTAAAAGCGGTGTGTTGCTTTTTGACGCGGGAGGCAATAATATCGATGTCGGCGTTATGACGGTCGTGGCATACAATGCTGTCACCGGTAATTATAATGGGCCGGTTTACATGTATCCAAAGTTTATCAATGTGACGAACATGGACCAGTACAATGATTTTGTGAAGTATATTAACGGAACCGTGCCGGCTTTTACAGGGGATGAACTTCGCAAGTATATGCGAAAATACAATCCGGAAGCGACCGATGCGGATTACGTGAAATACATAGAGGATGAGTTTACGCTGGAAAACGTAATGAAAAGACACGCTTCGCTTGTCAAATAAGCAAGTGCGTCCTAAAGGAAAGGATGGTTTTCGTGCAAAACAGTAGGGCTCAAAAAGCGGCGATCAACTTCTTGAAAGCGATGTTGCTTCCCATTATTGTATATTTGCTGTTCTTTATCTCGTCTCAAGGCACTTTCGGGACATGGGCGACCATTAAAAATAATGCCGTGAACATGATTCCTTCTATCCTGATAGCATGGGGACTATCCTTTGTCTTTAGTGCAGGAATCTGGGATATGAGCGCGGCGGCAGTAGTAACGTTTTCCGCCATTGTGGCGGGCAACGTCGCACAGACCGCGTCACTGGGCTTGGTCGGCTTGATTGCTGTCTCGATATTTGTTTCGCTGCTGCTGTCGTTGGTCACGGCCGCCGTGTGCTCTTTGTTCGACGTTTCATCCATGATCATCACGCTTGGGCTCATGTTGGCTTATGAGGCGATGACCACCTTTGTTTTCGGCGGCAGCGGGGTTTATATGATGGGTGATATGGTGCTCCTGGGTCAATCTCCATACTGCTTCATTGTGATCGGAGTTTCGCTTCTGCTTTTCATAGGACTCTGGAAATATACAACGGTGTCCCACCATATCAGGGCGCTGGGGTCGAATAAGGAAATCAGCGAAGGCATCGGCATCAGTTTCAAAAAAGTCCAGCTCAAAGCGTTCATGCTGGAAGGTCTTTTTCTTGGGATTGCAGCGGTCATATATCTCTCCAACATCGGAAGTGTCAGCTCCGTGTTGGACATGAGCTCGATGTCCATGAACTTCGACGCAATGATAGCAATGTTTATTGGGATGTCGCTGACGCGCTACTGCAGCTTGCCTGTGGGCATCATCATCGGCTCCTTTACTATGAAGATGCTGAGCACCGGCCTGATGTCGATTGGGCTGAAGGCCAATATGCAGGGAATTTTCACAGGCGTTTTCCTGATTGCGATTCTGGCGTACTCGACAAATCAGGGAAAAATATTCGACGCGAGGGAAGCTCGAAAAAGGAAGAAAATCGTAAATGCCAGGCTTTTGACCGAAGCGCGTGTCGATCAAATGCAGGTTTAGGCATAAACATCATTTAATTAGGAGTGAATTTGGTATGAAGTATTTTGAAAGCGATAAATTGGGAAAGGTTTATACCCTTCGGATTAATCCGGGCGAGGATTTTCTTCATGAGATTGAAAATTTCATCGCGCAGACCGGAATCCGTTACGGGGTAATCGTAAGCGGCATAGCTACCTTCAGTAGCTGTACTCTACATATGGTGACGACCACGACATATCCCCCCATAGAGCATTTTGAAAAATGGGAGAATAAGCCTCTGGAGCTGTCCGCGGTTTCGGGGGTGATTGCGGACGGAAAGCCGCATATACACCTTGTGGTTTCGGATACAAAAGCTGCGTATTCCGGCCATTGCGAGCCTGGGTGCACAGTCTTATACCTGTGCGAGGTTGTTATCGCTGAAATTCCCGACGGTAATTTTCACAGAATCAAGGATAATTACGGCGTAATGCAGCTTGCACATATTAGTGAAAATGAACTGTAATCCTCGGGGCGGGACTGCCCCAGCACTGAAACTGTGATTCATCTAATAATAAAAAATATATGGAGGGTTTTGCAATGAATGCAATAACAAAGGAAAACAAGGAAATTCTGGAGGCGTTTCAAGGCCTGCGTGTCGCGGACGTGCGGGATGGGATGGACTGGTGCGGGATGATGCACTACGGAAGCGTTGACCACAGTATTATGCCTCTGTTCAGAACTATCAAAATAGGTATTGCCAGAACGGTTAAGTGTCTCCCGTTCCAAG
This sequence comes from Ruminococcaceae bacterium UBA3451, assembly GCA_002378845.1. Taxonomy (GTDB): domain Bacteria; phylum Bacillota; class Clostridia; order Oscillospirales; family Acutalibacteraceae; genus Caproiciproducens. The sequence goes on from DFRY01000010.1 coordinate 83,394, forward strand.
GCCCGATGCCGTTCATTACAGGCGACGAATACTCGAAGTGGTCAGAGGAATATGACAAGAAAACATTCAGCTTCCCATTCCTCGGCAGCATTGAGGAAGGAGATTTTATCTGCCTCGACCAATGCAGCATGGACGTCGGTGTCATGGGTTCCAACAGTGCGCTTCTGGCCGTCAAAAACGGAGCCGTAGGTTTTGTGTGCAACGGCGGCACGAGGGACTCCGACGAAATGATTCTCGAAAAAATTCCTTTCTGGGGTTCGATGATTTGTCAGCCAATGGTGCAGGGACGTATCATTTATGAAGCACAGCAGGTGCCCATCCACATCGGCGGAGTCGTTATCTATCCCGGGGACGTAGTCGCCGCCGACGGAGACGGGGTCGTGATCGTGCCCAGAAAGATTGCTTTTGACGTGGCCAAGTATGCGCATCAGGAGCTCGACAGCGACAAAAAAGGCCGTAAGAAGCTGTATCTTTCAATGAATATGGAGCTTGACGAAACCGTCCTTTAATATTCGCCGGGTGCCCGTGGAAAGGATTTTAACATGATCACAGGTCTTATGCACATTGCCGTCTATACCAAAAATATGGATGAGACGATGGACTTCTATGTGAACCGGCTGAAGTTCACGAATACCTGGAAGGGTATGGTAATGACCAGAAACGGCATGGCCAACGCAGCTGTTGTAAAAATGGGCGATTGCGTTCTTGAGCTCGTGGTGCCTCCCGATTTGGGTAAAGTCAATCGGCTTGCGGGCCCGGTGCAGCATTTTGCGCTACGCGTGCAGAACATGAATGAGACAATAGAATTTCTTCGCTCGCAGGGAATCGAAATTTCGGAAGAGCCGGAGGACATTGCGTTTGAGGGAGGGGTAAGGCACTGCTTTATCTACGGGCCGAGCAATGAACGGATAGAATTGGCGGAAAGGGTCCCGCTTTAAAGGCAGGCCCCCGCTGTTTTACCGGAGTGGGTTTTTCCGGGTGGTAATGTCCCGTTGGGGCGCCGGGCAGACAGATTGGTCTGCTGGGGCACGATTTCGTTTGCAGGTGAAAAGAATGATGTATATTAGGGAGGCGCGGGAGATGAATGTTGATAGATTCTATAATCCTTATGGAATTTTGGCGCAAAGAGATGGTGGAAAATGGCTGAAATGCAATTTCCATGTCCACGCCGAAAGAAATGGCCTTGCCTTCAGGGATATCCTGAGGTGCTATAAGGAAGCCGAGTACGATATCATCATGCATTCGGCCCAGAATAGTTATTATGACACCGAGGCGGAGGGCGACGAGGCGGGCGTAAAAACCTTTAATGGGCAGGAATACGTCCAGTATGATGGCATTTTGCTGATAGGAACCAAAAAATTCCTTTCAGGCACTCCGCAGGAGGTAATCGACCAGTGCAGAAGCGAGGGGGGATTTGCGGTNNCAGAAGCCCGCCGATATAAAAGGGATTCCGCCGGTTTTGACGAAAGAAATGTCCAGAACGCTGAAAAATGCCGTCGGTCTTGAAATTTATAACGGATGTATATCAAGGCGCAACTTTTTTGGGTTCGGCCTTGGCTTTGGCCTGGGGACGGATTTTTGGGACGAGAGACTGTCGGATGCTGAATTGTTATGGGGATTCGGAAACGACGACTTCCACGAGATGTTTGAGATGAACGTTGGGTGGACCGAGATCTATGCGAGCTCCGATGAGTTTGGGGACGTGAAGGCTGCCGTAAAAAGAGGAAGCCTTTACGCTTCTAACGGGCTGTATCTGCATGAATACAGATTCGACGGTGAAACGATCGAAATTGTTGCGGATTTCAAGTACGACCGCATCGAGCGTATCCGGTATCGGTTTATTGGGAAAAACGGCGAAATTCTGAGTGAGGACTTCGGAGCCAGAGGGACATACCAAATAAAAGGCGACGAAGCATACGTCCGCGTTGAAGCGACAGCTCCTGATGGGTCAATGCTTTGGGCGCAGCCGATTCTGAACAAGGCGTTTTTTGAGGGTGCCTCCGGTTTGATTTCTGAGGAAGGGTGACTGGCTTATGGTGAAACATTCGAGTGAAATTCAGTACGATTGTATAGAAAATCTCAGGGGCGGGAAAGGTACGCTTCAGGTAAAGCAGCTGTTCGAGAAAAGCGAGTTGAAGGGAAACTGCAGGCTTTTTGCCAAGTTTATCATTCCCAAAGGCTGCTCAATTGGAAATCACGGTCATCTTGAAGAGGAAGAACTGTATTACATTATCAAAGGACAGGGACGAGTCGACGACAATGGCGAACCGCGCGAGGTGGGACCCGGGGATGTTACGATAACGGCCAGCGGGTGTAGCCACGCAATTGAGAACATAGGAAATGACGATCTCGAATTGATTGCGGTAGTCCTGATGTATTAAAGCAGAATTTATTTTGATCCGGAGAAGCCTTCCGTTGCAGCCTGACCTGCAGCGGAAGGCTTTTGTACGCGCAGGGACGGGCGCTCTTCCGCCGGGGTGAAAAACGTGCTAAACCACCGCGTGGTTTAGCACGTCACTTTGAGTTTCTTTGAAAAATGGTTCAGGACTTCGCAGCCGGTCTCCGTCACGAAGACGAGGTCTCAATGCGCGCCGGGCTTACTAATTTGCTTGCGGTAAGCAGGTTTTCTTCACGTATCATCGGTGGCCTTAGCTGGTCATTCCAAAATGGGAATAACTTCAAATCATATATATCATTTTTCTCTCTGTTAATACTAGCACCGAGTTCTCTTGACAAATAGCAGCACTTGTTTTATTATTTTAATAGTCAGTGCTGAGTATATAGGAGGCAATATGAAGGTACAATTTTATATTTTGGGATTACTGATGCGATATGGCCCACAACACGGCTACCGTTTAAAGCAAACAGTGGAAGAGGAAATATCGGACTTCGCACAGATTAAACTGCCAACGATTTATTATCATCTTGAGAGGCTGAAAGAAAGCGGATATGTCTCAGCAACCTCTGATAAAGATGGAAATCGACCGGAAAAAACGGTATTTTCAATAACAGAAGATGGTGAAAAATACTTTTACCTTCTTCTAAAAAAAATACAAAGGGAAGAATTGAGTTTAGAATTACCTCTTGACGGAGCTATGTTTTTTCGGGAACGAATAGACAAGAATGAGTTTTCTGTAACTATAAAAAAGGCTAAGTTAACAATAGAATCAAAGTTAGAGAATTTGATAGCTCGTCGGGACAGCACTTTACAGGTCATCCCAGATATAGGAAAATCAAATGCACAAGCAATATTTAATCATCATATTTACCATCTTCAAGCGGAATTGGAATGGCTAAAAGAGCAAGAAAAAGAGTTAAGGGATTAATCCCTTTTCTTTTTAACAATATACTCAGTACTGAGTAATTAAAAGGAGAGACTTATGAAACAAACTGCGGAGCGAAATCTACAAGTTAAATATTATGAAAAGGAGGAAGGGAAAAACATATGGGTGGCCGTATCACATATGACAGAGGAACAGCATGATATTACGGTTACTTTGGAAATTGATATGGATCGATTGGTTATTGTCGATGCAAAAATTGAGTTTACTCGATACCCTTTGCCGGATTGCAAATTAATTGAAAAAATGGCTATTCAATTAATTGGTATGACGGTTGATCCGCTTTTTTCACGAAATATCATGAAATTATTTTTAGGTTCAGAAGGCTGCCCGAACGTAATGCTCCTTCTTCAAATCTCTGTTCCCGGCATTATGTACTACTATTACCCATATAAAATTAAATCTGGAGAAATAACAAAGGATCAATTTTTTGATATTTTAAGAGCAGAAGAAAAAAATGCCTGTCTTGCTCATACAATAATGTTTTCTAATAAAAAGCAAGTCAATAATATACCTTAAATGTTTTTAAGAGATTTGAAAATTCTTAACGGTAATACGAACAGAGCTGTCGAAATTGGCGGCTCTGCCTTTTCCTTTTTTAAGCCGAAATTGTTTTACCAATTTGTGTTGTAATTGGTTATAGCAGGGAATATAATAATTTTAAATGTAAATCAATAAAATCACTTATTGTTTGTCAGAAAAAGCGGTGATTATCGGCTGCTGTGTTTTTCAGCATTCAGAGCAAGTTTTGTCTGTCAGTGTTGGCGATTATGCTAAATTGACAGAATCGTGATTATTGTGTATAATTGTGTTAATCAAAGTTTTTCACAACTTTTTGCATAAAATTTGTATTTGGGTGATAAAATGATAAAGGTTTCGGAAATTGCAAAAATGACAGGGTATTCGATCAGCACCGTTTCAAGAGTTTTAAACAATAAAGGAAACTTCAGCAACGAAACGGTTCGGAAAATTCGTGACGTGGTAAATACGTTAAACTACAGGCCCAATAATGTTGTGGAAAAAATAATAAACAACAACTATACAATCGCAATATTTTTTCCGCAGAGGGATGCTTATATTGAAAATAATCCATCTTATTCCGGTGATTTGCCTAATTTAAGGGAAGAACTTGAAAGATGCGGAAACATGGTGGTTTTAGCCGCAAATGCGGAAAAACTTGATCGAAATTCCATGTCGTACCGGATGATCGAAGAAAAAAAGATTGACGGCGCAATTGTAAACGGACCATTGGTTGACGACGAAATTGTAAAGCTTCTCATTTTATACGGAATTCCCTATATCGTTACTAACGGAGTAGACTATTCGCAGGATTGGAATTATGTCGATTACGATCACTTTTCAGCCTCATCTGAAGCGATTGAATATCTGTACGGACTGGGGCATAAAAAGATCGGTATTATTGCCGGCCCCAAAAATCATTTGGTTACCGTTAACCGGATGGACGGCTGCATTCAATCATTAGCCAACCTGGGGATAGATTGTTCTGACGACAAGATAATTTATGGCCCGTTCAATTATGACCATGGTTATTCGTCTGCAAAGGAACTGCTTGAAAGGCATAAAGACATCACTGCTTTTTTTGCCTTCAACGACATTATCGCCTGCGGTGCGCTGAAAGCCATTCATGAACTGGGGTATCGGGTTCCGGATGATATTTCTATTATAGGATTCGACGACATTGAAATGTCCCGTTACTCGAATCCGGCGCTTACAACGATAAGAAGATACAACGGAACATTTTACAAGTTAATTGCTGAATTATTAAACGACCTTATATCTTACAATATTGAAAAGATAAAAATCAGCTTTAAAACCGAATTTATTGCCAGAGATTCCTGTAAAAAGGTGAAATAACCGCTAAAACTAAATCAAACAAAAAACCAGCTACAGGGTAAACACCCGCAGCTGGTTTTTCTTGGAATAAAGCTATATTAAAGTGTTAGATTTTGATTTTCGGTTTTCTTGTTATGTGTAGGGCAGGGGGATTGCGAGCACGCTTTGTAAGTGTAAGATGCCACACTATTTTTAGGCGGCATCAGGCTTTGCACAACTAGCAATCCCCCGGCAAAGCCGAGGGGATTAACATTGGTTGTTGTTAATTTTTCATTCCGGTAAACGCAATACCGTCCACAAACTGGTCCTGGAATATCACAAATATAATGATCATGGGGATACATGCCATAAGGGCGCCGGCCATAAGCATCGGATACCTTGTGATGAATTGTCCCACCATATTTGAAATACCAACCGCTAAAGTCAGTTTACTGTCTGAGTGATTTACAACCAAAGGCCACAGAAGGTCGTTCCAAGACCATAAAAAAGTTACTGTACCAAGCGCAACCATACCGGACTTCGCAAGGGGCAGCATAATACGGCTGTAAACAAGAAAGGGATTACAGCCGTCGATAATGGCGGCTTCCTCCAGCTCATTGGGAAGGGAGATAAAAACCTGCCTCAGCAAAAATACGCCGTAAGCGCTGAATAACCCCGGTACGACAATTCCTTGAATACTGTCGGTCCAGCCCAGTTTTGTCATTAAAACAAAATTAGGAATCATGAAGCACTGCCACGGAATCATAAATACCGAAAGCACAACCATAAAGAGAAAATTTTTGCCCGGAAATTTGATTCTTGCAAAGGAATACGCCGCCATAGAAGCTAGCAGCAATGTGCCGGCAGTCCGAAGTACCGCTACAATAATCGTATTTTTATAATAAGTTTCAAAATGCAGAACCTGTGTAACTTCCCGGTAGTTGTTCCAGTTAAATGCTTTGGGCAATATTACGATTGGCACCTGCGTTGATTCGGAAATTGTTTTAAAGGATGTCAGTATCATCCAAATAAACGGCATAATCATGACAATGGCGCCTAATGTCAGAAAAAAGTAAAGAATGATTTTATTTCCTAGTTTAATATTCTTATCCATAAAAGCTGCCTCCTGCTAATCATCATAGTGAACCCACTTCTTTTGCAATACCAGCTGAATAATTGTAATAATCAAAATGATTGCAAAAAGAACAATGGCTATGGCCGCCGCGTATCCTTTATCGTATTTAATAAACGCATTTTCATAATACGTATAAACCATAGATCTTACATTATCGATTACAGGGCTGGTTTTACCTATCATCAGCCAAATAAGGTCAAATATTTCCATCGCGTTGATGAGTGAGGTAACCAGTAAGAAAAACAGGGTAGGGGAAAGTAAAGGCAATGTAATTTTTGTAAATTGTCTGAGCGGGCCTGCCCCGTCAATCTCACAGGCTTCGTAGTATACGTTCGGAATATTTTTCAAGCCGGAGAGCAGGATGATCATATTGTAGCCGATGGTTCCCCAAATTGAGACAATGGCTAACGAGATCAAAGCGTATTGCGGCGAACTGATCCAGGCTATTTTGGGTATGTTGAATACGGAAAGAAATTGGTTAATCAGGCCGTAATCCGAATTAAACAGCCACATCCAGCCCATGGCAATAGCGGCGGGCAATGTGACCTGAGGAAGAAAATATAAGGTACGAAAAACCTTTACTCCGCGAATTTTATTATTTAACAGTACCGCGACAATAACTGATATAAACATGCACGCCGGAATTGTTAAAACAACAAACAATAGGGTGTTTTTAATGGATATCCATAAAGTAGGGTCCTGAAACAGTTCAATAAAATTTGCAAAGCCAATCCATTTCGGCGGTGCAAATCCCTTATATTTGGTAAAGCTGTAAAATATTGTTTCAAAAATCGGCAGCACGTTAAAAATAAACAGCCCGATCATTAACGGGGCAATCATGATGTAACCCCAAAAATAGTTTTTCAACTTTAAACTCTTGGTTAATACTTTCTTATTTTGCTGCACGTTCATTGATCCGATCTCCTGATTCCTAGTACTCACATTCTCTCCTCCTGACAAGCATGTAACGGGTTAGCTCTATTCAATAAGACTAACCCGTTTGTACTTGTGTAAGAAATAGATTTGCTCTTATTTTTTCTCTTTTAGTTTTCTGAAATTGCTTTATTCATTATGTCTGACAGTTGTTTACAGGCATCCTCCAATTTCATTTGGCCGGCCCATGCTTTCGGGAAGATTTGATTTTCGGAAGGCTGCCAAACCGGCATGGTGGGGTCGGAAGGATACGGAACGGAATCGTTCACTTCGTCAATAAAAGACTGCAGGTGCATGTTCGGGGTATTTTTTACCCAGGCGTCCTGCGTACCGTTATAAGCCGGAATCGCTGCTCCCATTTGTGCCGAAAGGGACTGTGCATCTTTCGAGCCCAGGTATTCAAGGAATTTCCATGCGGCGTCTTTTTGCTTTCCGGTGGAAGACATGGCATATGTTAAGCCGTTGATTACATATTTTTTGGAATTATTGAATGACGGGAATCGCACAACGTCTGCTTTGTCTTTGGTATATTCGTTTGTTTTCATTTCAGAAACCATCCAGGAGCCGAGGAATACCATGGCAAGCTTTCCGGATTCGAACAAGGTTTGCGGATTGGTGTCAGTAAGCTGCTGCTGGGTGGGGGAAACTTTATCTTTTGTAATCAGGTCAATCCAGCACTGCATGCCTTTGATTGTTTCCGGCAACGCGTACCCGGACTGTTTTTTGTCCGGACTAATCACATATCCGCCGGCCATGGGAATGGTGTTGTAGGTTGTTTGCTGACTGTCGTAGTTTCCGGCAACGCCGTAAATTCCGGCTTTGGCGTCTGTCAGTTTTTTCGCAGCAGCGACCATATCGTCCCAAGTCCAGTCATCGGTAGGGTAAGGAACCTTTTTGGAATCGAAGATTGCTTTGTTGTACCCCAAGCCGATGGTGTCAAAATCCTTGGGAATGCCGTACTGCTTTCCGTCCAGCTGACCGCCCTGAACCAACGCGTCAGGGTATTGTGTAAGGTCGAAATTATCCTGCTTAATCCGGTCGTCAAGCGGTTCCAGCATGTTGCCCTGTACGTATTTGGAAAGCTGTGCAATATGCATCCAGAAAATATCGGGAAGAGTACCGCCCTGTGCGGCCGCGTCCATTTTAGTCCAATAATCGTTCCAGTTTGTGCATTCCACGTTAATCTTGATATTGGGGTTTTCTTTTGTGAAAGCGTCAGCCATTGCCTGCATTGCCGGCTGCTGGTTTTTATCCCAGATTGCAAATGACAGTGTCGCCGCTTCGCCGGCATCCTTTGAAACGGTCGTGCCTGCTGTGCTGCCTGAACTTGCAGCGGTGGTGGTTCCTCCTCCGCAGCCAGCCGCGGTTGCAGCAATAAGTACGGTGCTCAACAATAATGCAATTATTTTTCTACCTTTCATTACCGATTCCTCCCTAAAATAATTAATAGCTTTATTAATAAAGTGCAATTTCCGCACTTATTAATCCAAAAAACATTTTAGTCAACATCTTGTACTAATTTTGCGCAAAAGTTTTACTTAAATTAGTATACTTATCCATGGCGCGCTTGTCAATATTTGAAGGTATTTCTGTCTTCGCTTTTGCAAATTCGTCTGATTGTTCCTAAAATTTTTCTTTTTCTGCGCAAATACCAAGAATTGAATTTTACTGGGAAAGGTATGCAGAAGCTCCTTGTTTAAAAATGGGTTTGCCCGGTTCAATTGTTATCCCGGCTGAGTTATCATAAAGTATGTAAATTTTCCCATGCGATGTGTTTACTGCAGGTTTTTAGCAATGCAAGCTATTTTCCGGGTTAGAGTTAATCGGAAAATAGCTGAATTTATGCAACACGGTGGGGCCAAGGGGAAATGCGATTCCGATTTATTGTCTCTGTGGATTTAGTTCGAAATAATTTTATATTTAATAAAACTTTTGCGCAATAGTTTTTTTAAACAAAAAATCTTTTTATTTTCGTTCATATTATTAAAAATTGCGAAATAAGAAATAAAAACTATTGATTTATTCTAAACAGATATAGAATAAATGCAGCAAATTGTCTATATTGACTTTAAAATTTGTTTAAGATATAATATAAAGCAAATGTTTGTGCAAATATTTGCTTCTGTTTTTCGTAAGATTCTGGCAAATTATTGCTGAAAACGTCAGAGTTTTCCCTTGGAGTGGCCGGGAAACATACTATCATAACTATTGAGAGGGACAGTACATGAAAAGTGAACGCTTGCAAATCTCGTTATTACCCGAAGAATATTGGTGGGGCGGCGCAATAAGCGATGGAATCAATACTCCGTTTGGGCACAGCCCGTCCGCAAGGAATTTAAGTAAACTGGACGAAAATCAGGGGGCTCCGCTTTTACTTTCCAATAAAGGCCGTTACGTTTGGTGCGAAGCCCCTTTTTCTTATGAGTTTAAAGACGGTGTCCTCAACATAGATCCGCAAACTTCAGAAGTAATTTTTGAAGAAGGGTTTGAAAATCTACAAAAGGTGTACGGCTATGTTTCGAAGAAATATTTTCCGTTCAGCGGAAAACTTCCTGACGAACTGGCGTTTTCATCGCCTCAGTATAACACGTGGATTGAAATGTTTTATAAGCCCACAGAGAAAAAGGTACTGGAATATGCTGCTTCTATTTTGAAACATGGACTTCCTGCGGGAGTTTTAATTATTGACGATAACTGGATGGTCGATTACGGAAACTGGAATTTTTATTTTGAAACGTTTCCCGATCCAAAAGGAATGATCGACCGCCTGCACGATATGGGATTTAAAGTTATGCTGTGGGTTTGTCCGTATGTAAGTCCGGACAGTGCCGTATTCCGAAAGCTGCAAAAAAAGGGTCTGTTATTGCGGGATTCCGAAGGCAGCCCTGTATTAAGGAAGTGGTGGAACGGGTACAGTGCAGTGCTGGACTACACAAACGATGATGCGGTAGAGTGGTTCAGCGCACAGCTGAATACGCTTGTGGAAAAGTACGGGATTGACGGGTTCAAATTTGATGCCGGCGACCCCAGTGCATCAGGCCAGAATGAGTGGAGCGGCAAATATGTTTGGAATCATTACCCCTACGATAATTATGATTGTGAATCATATGCCAAAATTGGCCTGAATTACAGTTTGAGTGAGTATCGTGCCTGTTGGAAAATGGGAGGAACACATCTTATTCAAAGGCAGAAAGACAAAAAACCCGCATGGACGGAAAACGGGTTGGACAGCTTGATTCCAAACGGAATCCTGCAGGGATTAATGGGGTATCCGTTTAATTGCCCCGACATGATCGGCGGCGGGTTGGAAGGGGACATTAATTCCTCGGACTTCGAAATGGATAAGGAACTTTTCATCAGGTATATGCAGTGCTCTGTTTTTTTCCCGATTATACAGTTTTCCATTGCCCCCTGGAGGGTACTGGATGAAGAATATTTTGGGTACTGCCTTAAAATGCTGAAGTTAAGGCAAAAATTCGTACCTGAAATTCTTGCATTGGCCAGGCATGCTGCTGTTACCGGCGAGCCAATGATTCGGCATATGGAATATTTGTTCCCCGGAAACGGCTTTGAAACAATAAACGATCAATTTATGTTCGGCAATAAAATTTTGGTCGCGCCGGTTCTGGAAAAAGGTGCAACAGAAAGATTGGTTGCTTTCCCTGCCGGAAAATGGGCGGGGGATGACGGAAGCATTGTTTTTGGCCCGGCAAAGGTGAAAATAACTGCCCCAATTGACCGACTGCCGTATTACACCTTATGTGAATAGTCAAGTATAAACCAACCCAAAGGCCCGAAAGACAGCAGGACTGCAGTCTTTCGGGCCTTTGGCGACAAAACAAGGGTTTGTCTTAATATGGGAATATATAACATTTGATTTCTCTTTCTAAATTGTTATGATTACTATAGTTACATCAGTTACATCAAGGAGCAGGAGGATTTTAATGGAAAACAGACTGGATCAGGAAGGGTACTACCCAATACCGTTTGAGGTTCGCTCGCATTTGCGGCTCTCGATGCAATTACTCTATTTGTTGATTTTTATCATTTTTACCTCCGTACTGTTTCTGCCGGGAAACGGGGATGTTCAGCTTGTTTTAATTAAGGCGGGATCAATTTTCATGGATCTACTGTTTCTTACGCAATGGCTGTATACTGGCTTTTTGAAAAAAGCTTTTATCTATTTGGACAAGCAGGGAATAACGTTCATGAATTTTAAGAAGACGCGAGTGGAATGGCGTGATGTTCAAACTGTGAACATTTATAATGTCAACCACAATTCGTTCATTGGTTTGATACCCAAAAATGTACGGAGAAGCCGGAATTTTATCGCGCGCATTTTTCAAAGTGAGTATGCTTTATCCATTCCGCTTTCTCTATTTTCGACAATAGACACCGAAAAATTGTGCGCAACGTTAACTTATTTAATTTCAAATGTGCCTAAAAAAGAAGATCCGCAGCGGTCAATTGCTTGCCAACCCAATAGAACAGGGGAAGGGCAAGAAATGATAAATGAAGGTAAGGAGAAAGTATACAGTAATCAAACAGCATTGTTGCAAGCTTTTGGGGTCTCCGTTCTTTTATGTATCTTAAATATTTTGTTAACGCTTGTGTTCCAGGGTTATTTTGCGGTAATTACGGTTTTTGGTGCAATGGCTGTGGTTTGGGTTTATTACAAAAACTGTGAAAATGGCCGCATTCCTTTTTTGAATCGAATTCTGCTGGGGATTTTTAGCTCGGTTCCGGTCTTTTTTGCTCCACTTACTTCACTGATATGGTTGAATAAAAATTATGTGGAATTGGTTGGCTTTTGGGAAACAGTAAGTCAATGTGCTACTGCTATTTTACATAATCCGAAAACATATGCCTTTTATTATTTCACAGCAGCTTTTTTGTTTTTATTAGCTGTCTTTAACGAATTAAACCTGAAATTTATTCGGCGAATAAAAAAACTGTTTATAAAAAAGCAAAATGGTTTTTCAATTGAAAAGAGCGGCCGTTTACTTTCTGTGTATTTATTGGATTATGTAAACTTTGATTCTGAACGGTTAAAGAAAATAGTCGATTTGCCCGCAAATATCTGCCTGATCGAAAGAGTGCAAAAAGAAATAGGTGCATTTTATATTCCTGTAGATATTTTTGAAAGTCCTTTTATACATACTAACTTGCTGCGGCGTGTGAAAATTGGTGAAACAAATTATTTTAAACTCGACTTGGGCGGGCATGGAAACCCTGTCCCGTATGGCTTTCCCAGTACTCTAATGGTAAATGAAAACAACGAGATTGAAGTAATACAGCTTGAGCTGGTGAAATAACGGAAATTTTATATTTAATATTCAATAGTATATATTTTGCGACTGCAAAGCTGAGGTGAGAATTGCCCAACTTACTTATTTGACTGTGCTTAAAAAATTTATTGAAATTTTGTGATCCGCGTCTTCATAGTGACAAATCTTTACAAGATTTTATGCTATTATCATAGCAATTGAAAATTTAATAGGAGACAGTGAAGTATGTTCATTATGTGGGCACCTTGAGCATATGGAGTCAACGGTGCAACCGACCTAAACTACTTATGAAACAGTTTGGGCTTTTATTTTGTAGGAATAAAAGTCTACTGTTTATGTAATGGTTTAGGTTTTCTTTTTGATTTTAAATGGTAAAAAATAACAAATAAGGAATATAATGTACAATTTTGTTCTCCGTTTAGTTTAACGTTCCATCTTATAAGGAATAATACGGGAAGAAATTATTGGTAGAGACTCAATCGAAAGTCTGGGTAATTCAAGGTAGCCATATGGCTCAGTTTAAAAGGAGGGGTTTTAAAAAATATTAGACGGCGTATCCGTAATTTTTGAAAGGAGTGTGTAGCATGAAAATCAGTAAAAAAATACTATCAATGGTTTTGGCGTTGACCATGGTAGTCGGTACTTTTGCAAGCACCGTTGCTTTTGCGGCAGAAAATAACGCAGGCTCCGCGTTGCAGTCGGCGGTAAAACTCGATACCGGGAAAAGTTTAACTGTTCAGCCCGGCAAAACGTATCAGTTTAAAGTTACCTCCGCAACAAGGCCCACGTTTGTGTGCGGAACCAATTCCGTATTTCAGGTGGCGGAAAACGGCTTTACAGGCAATGATTATTTCTTCAAAGTAACCGCTGTCGGAAAGCCGGGGCAGTCCGCGGGCTTTTATGTAAACAGTGAAAAAACCCCGCGCACAATCGGTACGATTGCATCTTCGGAGGTTACTCTTGACACAGGGAGCCAAATTAGTGTGCAGGAGGGAACGGCATATCAGTTCAAACTGACTTCTTCTGTAAAACCGACTTTTGTGTGCGGAACCGATTCCGTGTTTAAGATTACCGAAAACGGTTCCAATGGCAATGAATACTTTTTCTTAGCCACCGCAATTGGAAAGGCCGGTCAATCTGCCGGCTTTTATGTAAACGGTGAAAAATCACCGCGTACAGTCGGTACGATTACTTCAGCAACAGGAAGCGTTCTTCCCGGTAGTTCGGGAAGCGGCAGCTCGGGCAGCCATTCTTCGACCGTTCATGTAAGTTCGGTCAGCGTTACCCCAACCACTATGACATTGGTTGCGGGTGGTTCGACGGGTAAAATTGTGGCCACGGTCAGTCCTTCCAATGCCAGCAACAAGGGCATTATCTGGTCATCCAGTAATCCCGCTGTGGCAACGGTCGCAAACGGAGTGGTAACCCCGTTAGCAGCGGGAACCGCAACAATGACCGCGACGTCCGCCTCAAACAGCGCGAAATTCGCGGCAGCTGTGGTAACTGTGTCTACTTCAACTGAGGTTTCAAGTGCAGATGAATTACAAGCTGCGTTGAACAATCCGAGTGTGACGGCCATCACTCTAGGTGCAAATATTGAAGGAGACATTACGGTTATCCGTACAGGAAGTACGAACTTTACCGTTGATTTTGCTTCATTTACTTTAACCGGCAACCTGAATATTACCGCCGCAGATGTAACAGGCATTACTTTTGTTGGCANNTTGGCAGTGCGGTTCCGGCAATTACAGGGAGCCTTACGGTATCCGCGGCAAAAGCAACAGTGAACAACGGAATCAATGTGGGCGGAACCATTACTGTCAGTGATGTCGGAGATCATTCGTGGGTAGAAAATGCGGATGGAAATACCATTACGGTAACAGACCCGAACGGGGCGTCCATTGTCATTCAGGGAAAACCGGAAGATATTACAGTCGGAGAAGATGCAAATGGAATTACAATTACCGTTCATGAAGGTGCGGTTTGCGGCAGCATTACTGCAAACAGCCCGATTACCATCACCGTTGAGAACGGCGCAACCGTTAACAGTATTACTGCCAGCGAAACAGCAGAAGGGACGAAAATCATTAACAACGGTGTCATTCCTGCTGTAAATTCCGATGCGAACATCGCAATTGAAAACAACAATTCGGACAGTTCCATTAACGTGGGCGGCAGCGGCGTTGTAACACCGTCCGGAACTGCTGATGGTAACATCAAAGTGGGGCCAAAACCCGAAATATCCAATGCCATGCTCAGGAGCAATGAAAAACCGCAATTATTTGTAGATTTCCGTATCAGCAAGGAAATCGACTTAACTAAGCCCGCATCGGATGTAATTATCAGCTATCAGTTAAAAGACGACAATGGCGAATATAAAGAAGTCTATAGAAAAGATAAAGCCTGGAGCGGTTATTTAAACACGTATCCCGGCGAGCCTTCTCAGGGCGGGGTTGAGACAAAGTATGGCCCTGGTGCAGAAAACAACCAGAATTATTTGGCAATTCTTCCGAAGGATAAAACGATCAGCACTTCTGTATCCCAATTGGACTGGCAGGCAGATGGTTACCTGTCCAAATTGAGAGTGGTTATCACAGTGAAAGACAACTGTGGGACCTCAATCGCGGAAGATGTAATCGTATCAAGTTCGAATGATTTAAAAGAAGTAATCCAAAACGCGCAGCCGGAAACAACGATTTTGGTAAACGGTACAATCGGCGGGCCCGACAGCTATACCGCTTATGAAATTACCAAGCCGGTTACGATCATTGGAATGCCCGAAGCAGCTATATACGGTTCGTTTGAAATTAAAACCAATGATGTGACCGTCAAGGGATTGAAGATGTTCACCCGCGGCGGGGGAAACGGCCCGTTAAAAGCGGCAATTGATGTAATAGCAAAAAATGTGACAATTACAGATAACACATTTGAATTGCCAAATCCTGATGATTTAGCAGCAAATGGCGGAGTAGGCAACGGTGTTACAATATGGCCACATGGTGACGGTGATATAAACTATAATATTGCTGGAAACACCTTTAAGGGCTACAAAGCCGACACGCCGGACTGGTCTTCCACCGCGCTGCAAATTGCAGAAGGGTTGGATTTGGATAGATTCAACATGAAGGGGACAGTTTCCGAAGCAGTCGATCTTGGCGATGCGGAAAAAGATTTGGCGACAGGCAATATTTATACGGACTGTACCAACAATTACGTTCACAGTAATTGGGAAGATGGAATGGAATATAAATATGTCTTAGCATCAACGTCCGATCAACTCAGCAGTTTAGAGTATGCCGGGGACGGCGCAACAATTTTAGTAAGCGGTACAATCGGCGGGCCGAACAGCTATACTGCTTATGAAATTACCAAGCCAATTACAATCCTTGGTCTGCCCGATGCTGAAGTTTATGGATCCTTTGAAATTAAGACCGACGGGGTAACGGTCAACGGACTGAAAATGTATACCCGCGGCGGCGGAAACGGCCCGTTAAAAGCGGCAATCGACGTAATAGCAAAGAATGTGACAATTACAAATAACACGTTTGAACTGCCGGATCCGGACGATTTGGCGGATAACGGCGGAGTAGGCAACGGTGTTACAATATGGCCGCTTGGCGACGGTGATATAAACTACAATATTGTGGATAACACCTTTAACGGTTACAATGCCGATACACCGAACTGGTCTTCCACCGCTTTGCAAATTGCGGAAGGACTGGATTTGGCAAGATTCAACAAGAAAGGGATGGTTTCCGAAGTAGTTGACCTTGGCGATGCGGAAAAAGATTTGGC